>NZ_JBXWNS010000007.1:0-189254 GCF_059610485.1 Ruegeria sp. CDSC081
CAATGTCCGAATACGAAGACGCAGCTGAGTAAACAGACGACAACCAGATCAGCCCCCGCACTGGCCAGGGGCTGATCTTATGGGATGAAATTGCCAGGAACCCCAAATGGCGGCGTCTTGATTCTGGTCCCGGTCAGACCATGCAGAAATTCCACAAGACTGGCGATTTCTGCATCTGTCAGGTCAATCTCTGGGATGTCGATCCGGCTGCGTTGGCGCGCCATTTCGAACTGATCGTCCCATACCGCGAAATCAATCTGTTCCAGCCACGGAATTTCGGGCAGGGTGGCCATGTCACGGGTCCAACGCGACAGGCTGCGTTCAGGGTTGAGGTGATGGCGGATCACGCTGTCGAGATCGGGAAAGGCCCCGTTATGGCCGTATGGTGCGGTTAGAGCGACATTGCGCAGCATCGGCGTTCGAAAGCGGTAGGCATCCTCAAGCCGATCACTTTCGCCCATGCGGCCAACATCGCGGACATTGGGATCCCATTGCCGGGTGCGACCCGGGCCAAAGGGCGGCAAGGCCAGCGCGTGGAACTTCTGATCCGACATTAGCGGGCCGGAGTGACAGGTGGCACAGCGCGCCTTGCCGTAGAACAGGGCCATCCCGGACTTTTGGGTTGGTGTCAGAGCATCGGTGTTCCCAGCCAGATATTGATCAAACGGGCTGTCGATGCTGCGCCATTCGATGGCCATGAAAGCGGCCAGAGCATTGGCGATCTGGGTGATCGTTATGTCTTCGGATGTCTTGACTTCAGGAAAGGCTGCGATCATGGCCGGACCGTAGGCGGGGTCGGTGCGCACACGCTTGGCAAGGATCGGCCAGCCCTTGTCTATCCGGTCATGTACCGCGCCGGTTACTTCGTTTTCAGCCACATTTCCTGCCATCTCAAACTGGGATGTCATTGGAAACAGCGCCTGCGCGGCCAGCAGAGAATTCAATCCCGCGGGCAACCATTCCTGCGCCGGAGAGTTGAAGCCGTTGCCATAGACATCCGAGATACTCAGTCGTCCGTCATGGAAAACAGTATGGATGTTCTTCGCCCCGAGGTTCCAAAGGCCGGGCGAATTTCGGGGAATACGCTTGCGGATTTTGTCGGACCCAGTGCCCGGCGTGCGATCGGGGCCTAACCCCTGACCGCCTTCGCCGATGCCCAGTGACAGCCCATCGGATGTGCCGAAATCCGGGTGGTGGCAATGGGCACAGGCGATGTTTTGATTGCCCGACAGGATCGGATCGTAAAACAGTTGATGACCAATGGCGGCCTGTTCCATATCAAAGGACAGGAAATCATCATCGGTCAGCGGGCGTGGCAGCTCTTGCGCTGCGGCCGCACCGGCGAAAAGGAAAGCAATCCCATGCGCCAGTTTGTATTTGCCCTTTGCCTGTTTGCGGCCCCGGCGCTGGCCGAGCTGGAACAGGCGCGCGATCTGATGGAAGCCGGGGAGTTTCAGGCTGCGCGCGAGGAACTGATGCCCGCCGCACGGTCGGGCAATGCCGAGGCTGAAGAGCTGATCGGGGTAATGTACGGGCTGGGTCTGGGGGTTGAGCAGGATTACGAGCGCGCGTTTGAGTGGTATCTGCGCGCCTCGATGAAGGGGCATCCGGGGGCACAATCGGGGATCGGCTGGTATTATGAGTTGGGTCTGGGAATGCCCGCGCCCGATCTGGTGCGGGCGTATATGTGGTACACGCTCAGCGCTATTGGTGGCGATCCCGATGCGGCAATCAGCCTTGAGGAAGTAGTCAAGAAAATGTCGCCGGAGCAGATCGAAAAAGCGCATGTTCTGGTCAACGACTACAAGGGGTGGATGTACCCGTTTCGGTAAGGGCCGGGCTCGAAAGCCCGGCACCATGGCTTAGTTCAGGTCCGCATCGCGGGATGCGTTCACATCCGCCTCAGCTGCGGCAACAGCCTCGGTCAGGGCGGTGAACACTTCGTCCCCGCGCGCCACGTTGGACTGGAACCAGGCATAAACCGGGGTCGCGGCCTCTTTGAACGCGGCTTTCTGATCGGGTGTCGGCACATAGAGGTCGCCGCCACCGGCGACGAAATCCTCATAGGCCTGGATCGACTTGCGCTTGGGCGACGCGAACGTGGCCTGCTGCAGCGCATAGAACCCGTCGACCACCACGCGGCGCATGTCTTCGGGCATCTCCTGGAACTTGGCGTTATTCATCCACCACAGCGCGCCCATATAGGCGTGACCGTCCAGCGTGACATATTGCAGGCCAGCATCGGGGAATTTCATGCCCATGATGTCGGTGATGCCGTTCTTGGAGCCCTCAACCACGCCGGTCTGAAAGCTGGTGAACAGTTCCGGCCACGGGATCGGGGTGGGCGATGCACCCAGGGCTTTGACCAGTTCTTGCGGCAGGTCGGCAACCACGGTGCGGATTTTCAACCCTTCCATATCGGCAGGCTCGGCCACGCGACGTTGGGTGTTGGCAAAGTTGCGCCAGCCGCCGGTATTGCCGATGGTCATCAGACGGATCGCGCCACCGGAATCCTCAAGCGCCATGTCGCGCATCTGTCGGGTGAAATCACCGGACAGAACATGCTCGGCAATCCGGTCATCCGCCATCAGGTAAGGCAGGTCGAGGACCTGAACATAGGGAAAGATGCCCGACGCCCCGCCTGAGGTCGAGATATAGATGTCGATGGTGCCATCAGCCACGCCCTGCAGGCATTCCGCGCCGTTCGAACACAGCTGCGTACCGATGAACAGCTCGACCTCGATCGCGCCGTTCGAAGCGGCTTCGACATAGTTTTTGAAAACGATCAGACCGTCATAATCCTCGTCATTTTCGTTCGAGTTGGCCGTGGCGCGCAGCGTATAATCTGCTGCCGTGGCCACGATGGCTGATGCGGCGACCAGCGACGTGGCCACCGCTGCGGTTTTGATAAAGGTTCTGAGCATGCGTTTCCTCCCTGTGGAACTCAGTTAGTTGGCAAATCCCGTTATCCTCGGGATCGTCATGGATAATGCGGGGATGTAAGTGATCAGAAAGATCACGATGATTTCAACGGCCAGAAACGGCAGGATCGCTTTGGCAATGGTTTCAACCTTTTCGCGCGACACGGCGGCGGCCACGAACAGCACCAGCCCCATGGGCGGTGTGGCCAGACCAACGGTCAAATTGACGCTCATGATGATGGCAAAGTGGATCGGGTCGACGCCGAGGCTGGTAAAGATCGGTCCCAGGATCGGCCCAAGAATGATGATCGCAGGCCCGGCATCCAGAAACATGCCGACAACGAACAAGAGCAGGTTGATCAGAAACAGCAGGATCAGCGGGTTTTCCGACAGGCTGAGGATCAGCGAGGCCAGCTGTTCTGGCGCATGGCTGAGGCTGACCACGGTTTTGAACGCCATCGCCGCCCCCACCAGCAGCAGAACGACGGCGGAGGTCAGGCCGGCATTGCTGAGGATCTCGGGCACTTCTTTGAGCGTCAGGGTGCGCAGGATGAAAAAGCCGATCAGAAAGGCATAGCCGACGGCCACAGCTGCGGCTTCGGTAGGTGTAAAGATACCGCCCAGAATACCACCCAGAATGATCACCGGAGTCAGCAGTGGAAAGAACGCCTTGAGGCTGGCCTGACCCCGTTCACTCCATGTGTATTTGCGGCTGGCAACGGGAAAATCATACTTGTCGGCCATGAATTTGATCATCAGCATCAGGCCAACGCCAACCATTACGCCCGGCACGATTCCGGCCAGAAACAGCGCCGCAACGCTTTCTCCCATCACATAAGCGTAGATGATCATGATGCCCGAAGGCGGGATGATCGGGCCTATGACGGAACTGGCCGCCGTGATTGCCGCGGCAAATTTGCGGGTATAGCCCTGCTTCTCCATCGCCGGGATCAGCATTGAACCCAGCGCTGATGTATCCGCCACGGCAGAGCCTGAAAGTCCCGCAAACAGGATCGAGCTGAGCACGTTCACATGCGCCAACCCGCCGCGAAAATGGCCCATCAAGGCTTGGCTGAATTCCACCAGACGGATGGTTATCCCGCCGCGGTTCATTAGCTCTCCGGCCAGCATGAAGAAAGGGATTGCCATCAGGGGAAAGCTGTCCATGCCGTTATAGACATTGCGGTACAGCAGGGTGATGTCATTGGATTGGCCATTCAGCCACAGCAGGATACCCGGGGCGGCCAAAAGGGCGAAAAAGACCGGCAGGCCGATCATCAGAAAGACAAGGAAGGTGGGCAGGAACCAAATCAACATCTATTCAGCCCCCACCGGTGCGTCGGCAATTTCAGGCAGCAGGTCTGCGCCACCCAATAGCGAGACAATCGCGCGCAGGATCAGCTCGACATTTACTACGATCAGAAGGGCCACCCCCACCAGCAGCGAGGCCATCATCCAGCTGCGCGGGACGCGGTACCATTCGTCAAAGCCAAATGAGGTGGGAATATACAAGGCGGCGGTTGCGAATTTGCCCCCGAACCCGGTCACTTCGGACCAGCCGATCTTAACCGCCACCAGCAGCACCGCCAGTGACACGAACAGCAGCGCGAGCATCAGTATCTGTCCCAATACGCGCGGAAGCATCAGGGGCACCATGTCGATGGCCACGAACCCGCCGCGGCGAAATGCGGTCGGGGCCATCAGACCCGTCATCCAGAGCATGCAGAACCGGGCGGCCTCATCCGGCCAGGGCAGTGCGTTGCCTAGCACATATCGGAAGAATACCTGAATCAGGATTGCGGTCACCATGAATGCAATCGCAACGACGCCAACCGCGCGGCCCAATCGCAGCACGGTTTCGTTCACGAATGCAATCGGCGCCAGCATCGTTGCCAGTCCGCCCATGCGTTTCCTCCCTATGTCAGCCGCGGGTTTGTCCCGCAGTCGTCAGAGCGCGCTTAGGACTGCGCGAATTGGCCGAGTTTTCCGGCATAGAAGGTCAGCGCGTCTCCATCGCTTATGCTGGCCTTCAGGACTTTGCCCACCACGATCACATGATCGCCTGCGTCGTGATAAGCGTGTTGTTCACATTCAAACCGTGCCAGACAATCCGGCAGCAGAGGGGTGCCATTCGAGCAATGCCCATGGGCGATGTCCCGCAACGCAAAGGCGTTTTTCGAGCAGCCGAAACACAGCTCGGCCTGTTCAGAGGACAGTACATGAACGCTGAAATGGCGCGCCTTGTGGAAATAGGGGAAGCGGCGCGAGTTGCGGTCGCCGGCCCACATGATCAGGGGCGGGTCCAGCGACAGGGACGAAAAACTGTTGGCAGTGATGCAGACCGGACCGTCCGTGCTGTTGCAGGTGACGATGGTAACTCCGGTGGCAAAGCGGCCAAACGCATCGCGCAGGGTTCGGGTGTCATCCTTGTGTGGGATGAAAGTATGGTTCATGTCCTGTGACATTGCATTCATCATGGTACCTCATGGCCCAGTGCCGCCTCATAAAGGCGGTACCAACTCTCGCGATCCAGATTGACTTTCAAGGCGTCCGAAATCTGTTTGATCCGACCCAGATTGTTGGTGCCCAGCACCGGCAGGATGCCTGCAGGATGTGCCAGAAGGAAGGCCACGGCCACTGCGGCCCGGTCCACTCCGAATTCGGCGGCGATCTCATCCGCGACCACGCCGACCGGAGGGTTCCCGGCCATCAGCAGTCCGCCGCCCAGCGGCGACCACGCCATCACCGGCTGCCCATGCTGTTGATGAAACGCCAAGTCGCCATTGGTGAAGGGGCGGATTTCGCCCAGCGAGATCTCGATCTGGTTGGTGACCAGTTGGGTCTTCATAGCTGATTGCAGAAGGGTCCAGTCCCACGGGCGGAAATTCGATACGCCAACCGCGCCCACCTTGCCGCTGGCCACGACCTCGTCCAGCGCTGCGCCGGTCTCATGGTGGTCCATGAAGGGATCAGGGCGGTGGATCAGTAGCAGGTCGACATGGTCGATTGCCATCTCGGTCAGAGAGGTTTCAACCGATTTCAGGATATGCGCGCGCGATGTGTCATAATATTTTACCTTCGCATCCGCGTATCGGCCCATCGGCGCAACGATGTCGCATTTGGTGACGATCTCCATCCGCGCGCGCAGCGCCGGGTTGGCGCGCAAGGCGTTGCCCAAAACCGCCTCGGCCGCGTAACCGCCATAGATGTCGGCCTGATCGAATGTGGTGATGCCCTGATCCAGGCAGGCTTGTATCTTGGCTTCGACATGATCCGCCGAGGTGTCACTGTCATCACCCAAGCGCCACATTCCGTATACCAGGCGGCTCATTTCCAGCGTGTCTGAAAGCTTTACACGTTGCATTAGCGGCGAACTCCGTTGCCCAGCGGGGTGGCCGGGGTGGTTTTGGGCACGCGTCCGTATTCCTCGGGCAGCGAGCAGGTTTTCAGGTTGGGCATCACGCGGGCACCGAAATGGCGGGCCTCGTCCAGATGTGGATAGCCCGAGAAGATGAAGGCGCGGATGCCCATCTTTTGATAGTCTTCAATCTTGGTCATGACTTGATCGGTGGAGCCCACAAGCGCTGCGCCGCAGCCAGACCGCGCCCGGCCCACGCCTGTCCAGAGACCAGGTTCGACATAGCCGTATTCATCCGCCAGATCGCGGTTTTTGGCCTGATGCGCCACACCCAGCGAGGTGGAATCCAGCGCCCGTTCGCGGATGGCGCGACCGTATTCGTCGTCCAGCTTGGATACGATGTAATCCGCGTATTCTTGCGCTTCGGCCTCGGTGTCGCGAACGATCATGTGAACGCGCAAGCCGTAATCCAGCGTCCGGTTATAATTCTCGGCCACCGCATGAACCGCCTTCATCCGCTCGGCCAGTTGGTCTTTGGTTTCGGGCCACATCAGATAGACATCGCAATGCTCGCCACACAGGTTCAGCGCGGAGGGAGAGTACCCGCCGAAATACAACAACGGCCCGCCTGTCTGATAGGGCTTGGCTGGATCGGTGGTCAGGCCCGAGAAATTATAGACCTCGCCCGCATGGTTGATCTCATCCCGCGTCCAAGCCTGTTTCAGGATTTCGACGACTTCGCGCGAGCGTTGATAACGGAACGCGCTGTCTGCCTTTTCACCAGGGAAATCGGACGAGATGATGTTGACCGTCAAACGCCCCCGCAACATGTGATCCAGCGTCGCGATGGTGCGGGCCAGCATGATGGGCTGCATTTCACCGCAACGCACCGCGGCCAGCAGGTTGATCTTGTCGGTGATCGGTGCGCATCCAGCAACAAAGCTGAGCGTGTCCTGACCGACCTGATAGGATGACGGGCACAGGATGTTGCGAAACCCCTGTGCCTCGGCCTCTTTCACGATGGCGGAACAGTGGTCCCAGCTGGACCGCAGATCGCCATCGGGCATCCCCAGAAACTGATAGTCATCCGAACACAGAGCCGAAAACCACGAGACCTCGGCCGCGTTCAGATCGGGGGAGGTGATTGGGACGATCGTCATCTGAGTCGGTCTCCGCAATGGATTTGCTTTTTCTCTTGCGTACCAATCACATTGATGTAGATCAATAGTGTATCAATTTTTCCTGTGACCAATCGAAGCGCCCCGACGTGCCCCCCACAAGCCGAAACCCCAATGCCCTTCCGATATATGTTCAGATTGCAGAACTGCTGATCCGCGATATTGCGGCCGGCCGTCTGATTGACGGTGAGCGCCTGCCGCCCGAACGGGACATGGCGGCGGACCTGAATGTCTCGGTCGGGACCCTGCGAAAATCGCTGTCCGAGCTTGAGAAAAAAGGGATGTTGGAACGCATTCAGGGCTCGGGCAATTACATCCGTGAGACCGGAACGCAGAACAGCGTCTATGCGATGTTCCGGCTTGAGCTGCCCGAAGGGGGCGGTTTGCCAAGCGCGGATATCCTGTCGGTCGATCATCTGGAAAAGCCTGCCAATCTGCCCGGGTTCGGAGCCGCGGCCACGGGGTCGCGCGTGCGCCGGATGCGCTATTTGAATGACACAATCATCGCGGTCGAAGAGATATGGCTCGACGAATCAGTGGGTTTGATCGACGGCAACCTGCTGTCTGACTCGCTGTATCGCTATTATCAGCAGCAGTTGGGGTTCTGGATCACGCGGGCCGTAGACAGGGTTTCAATCGCCGCGCTGCCCGATTGGACACCGACGGGCTTTACCAAGCCCTTCGGGCAGACGGTCGGGTATATCGAGCGGTTCAGCTGGTCAGAACAGGTCGAACCCGTCGAATTCTCTAAAACTTGGTTCGATCCGGATCGGGCCACCTATGTTCAACGCTTGAAGTAAAAGGAAACGCGCATGACCCGGACCATCAATTACGGGCTGATCGGATGCGGCATGATGGGGCAGGAGCACCTGCATAATATCGCTCTGCTGGATGGCACGCGCGTGGCGGCAATCTATGAGCCCGACCCGCAGATGGCCCACGCCGCGCAAGAGATCGCGCCCGAGGCTGTGATGGTGGGGTCGGTGGCTGACCTTCTGGCGGTCGAGGATCTGGATTGCCTGGTCATCGCCAGCCCGAACCACCTGCATGTGGATCAGATCTGCGACATCGCGGCGATGCGCCCACTGCCCCTGTTGGTGGAAAAGCCGCTTTTTACCGATCCGCAGGATGCGGCGCGGCTGGAAACGGTGCAGCGTGACTATCCCCATCCAATCTGGGTGGCGATGGAATATCGCTATATGCCTCCGATTGCCGCTTTGATCAAAGGGCTCCAATCCACCGGCGGGGTGCAGATGCTGACGATCCGAGAACATCGATTTCCCTTTCTGGAAAAGGTCGGCAACTGGAACCGGTTCAACCGCAATACCGGCGGCACATTTGTCGAGAAATGCTGCCATTTCTTCGACCTGATGCGGCTGATCCTTGGGTCCGATCCGGTGCGGATCACCGCCAGCGGTGGGCAGGCGGTAAACCATCTGGACGAAAGCTATGATGGGGAAACGCCGGATATTCTGGATCACGGTTATGTTCTGGTTGATTTCGCCAACGGCACGCGGGCGATGCTGGAACTGTGCATGTTCGCCGAAGGATCGCGGTACCAAGAGGAAATCTCGGCCACAGGACAACTGGCCAAGATCGAGGCGCTGGTGCCGGGGCCGGGGCGCTTTTGGCCCGATCATCTGGGTGAGCCGCCGGTGCCGCAGGTGATTGTCAGCCCGCGTAATCCGAAGGGGCCGGTGTCACAGGACATCCCCGTCGATCCGCGCCTGCTGGCCGCCGGGGACCACAATGGATCGACCTATTACCAGCATCAGGGGTTCCTTGCGCTTGTTCGAGGCGAGCGGGCTGCGCCGGATGTGACGCTACAGGATGGGCTGTGGTCCGTTCGTATGGGGTTGGCGGCACAACAGGCGCTGGCAACGGGTGAAGCCGTTCGGTTGACCTGATAGGCAACAAGGACGATGCGCTGTGCCGGTGACGAAATTGCGCCTATCGGAAACGCACTCCCCCAACTTGCGCATAAAAACCTGTCGTTTTTGATTTCTGATGGGTCTTTTTCGCTTGTTGATGCTGCGTCTGCACCCTAGCTCTGTCCGTGGGACACCCCTCCCCAACGAGGGGCGTGTATCTGGAAGGGTAATACACATGACTATCGAACAACCGGCATCGAATGACGCCGTGCGCAAACCTGAAACGCGGCCGGCAAATCCGCGCTTTTCCTCGGGGCCCTGCGCCAAACCCCCCACATTTGACCTGACCAAACTGGCTGACGCAGCACTTGGCCGTTCGCATCGCGCTGCTGTTGGCAAGGACAAGCTGAAAGCGGCCATCGAAGGTACGCGTGAAGTGCTGGACATTCCAGCAGATTACAAGATCGGCATCGTTCCCGCGTCTGACACCGGCGCGGTTGAGATGGCGCTGTGGTCGCTGTTGGGCGAACGCAAGGTCGAGATGCTGGCCTGGGAAAGTTTTGGCGCGGGATGGATCACGGATGTGGTCAAGCAGCTAAAAATCGACGCCGAAGTGAAAACAGCCGATTATGGGCAGATCATCGATCTGGCCTCGGTCGACTTCTTCCATGACGTGGTCTTTACATGGAACGGCACGACTTCGGGCGTGCGGGTGCCAAACGGTGATTGGATTGCGGATGACCGTCAGGGTTTGACGATCTGCGATGCGACTTCGGCGGCCTTCGCGATGGACCTGCCGTGGGACAAGTTGGATGTGACCACGTTTAGCTGGCAGAAAGTTCTGGGCGGAGAGGCGGCGCATGGGATGCTGATACTTTCCCCGCGCGCTGTGGAGCGGCTTGAAAGCTATACCCCCGCATGGCCATTGCCCAAGATTTTCCGCCTGACCAAGGGCGGTAAGCTGATCGATGGTATCTTTACTGGCGCCACGATCAACACCCCGTCGATGCTGGCGGTTGAGGACTATCTGTTGGCATTGGACTGGGCGCGCTCAGTTGGTGGTCTGCAGGGATTGATTGGCCGGGCCGATGCCAATGCCGGTGAGGTGCATGCGTTCTGCGAGCAGAATGACTGGATCGCCAACCTGGCTGACGACCCGGCGACGCAGTCGAATACGTCTGTCTGTCTGAAATTCACCGATGCGCGCATTCGGGACGGCGCAGCCTTCGCCAAGGCCGTTGCAAAACGGTTGGAGGCCGAGAATATCGCGTTGGATATCGGGGCTTATCGCGACGCACCTGCGGGTCTGCGTATCTGGTGCGGCGGCACGGTCGAAACTTCGGATATCGAAGCGATGTTGCCCTGGCTAGCCTGGGCCTTCGAGGCTGAGCTCGCAGCACAAACTGAAGCCGCCTGATCTTTCCCAATCTTCACCGGGCCGCCTCAGGCCCGGACATCTCATTACATTCAAGGACCACAGACATGGCTCCCAAAGTACTCGTTTCTGACAAACTCAGTGAAACCGCTGTTCAGATTTTCCGCGACCGCGGCATCGACGTGGATTTCATGCCCGACCTGGGCAAGGACAAAGACAAGCTGGCCGAAGTGATTGGCCAATATGACGGCCTTGCCATCCGCTCGGCCACCAAGGTCACGCCGACCTTGCTGGAACATGCGGACAAGCTGAAAGTCATAGGTCGCGCCGGCATCGGCACCGACAATGTCGACAAGGATGCCGCCAGCAAGAAGGGCGTCATCGTGATGAACACGCCCTTTGGCAACATGATCACCACAGCCGAGCACGCGATTGCGATGATGTTCGCCGTGGCGCGGCAAATCCCCGAGGCCAGCACTTCGACCCATGCAGGCAAATGGGAAAAGTCTAAGTTCATGGGGATCGAGCTGACCAACAAGACCTTGGGCGTCATTGGTGCGGGCAATATCGGCGGGATCGTCTGCGAACGCGCCCTGGGCCTGAAAATGAAGGTTGTCGCCTATGATCCCTATCTGGGCGAAGAGAAAGCCGCCAAGATGGGTGTTGAAAAGGTTGAACTGGATGAGCTGCTGTCGCGTGCCGATTTTATCACCTTGCATGTGCCGCTGACCGATCAGACTCGCAACATCCTCAGCCGCGAAAATCTGGCCAAGACCAAGCCCGGCGTGCGCATCGTCAACTGTGCCCGTGGTGGTCTGGTCGACGAAGAGGCGCTGGCCGAGATGTTGCAATCCGGCCATGTCGCCGGGGCCGCCTTTGACGTGTTCAGCGAGGAACCTGCCAAGGAAAACGCGCTGTTCAACCTGCCCAACGTCGTCTGCACGCCGCATCTGGGGGCCGCAACGACCGAGGCGCAGGAAAACGTGGCGCTGCAGGTGGCTGAGCAGATCTCGAACTACCTGCTGACCGGCGCGGTTGAGAACGCGCTGAACATGCCGTCCGTCACCGCCGAAGAGGCCAAGGTCATGGGCCCGTGGATCAAATTGGCCGGGCATCTGGGCGGATTCATTGGTCAGATGACGGATGAGCCGATCAAAGCGATCAACATCCTGTATGATGGTGTTGCGTCAGAGATGAATCTTGCCGCTTTGAACTGCTCGGCTGTTGCCGGGATCATGAAGAAGTTCAATCCCGAGGTGAACATGGTTTCGGCCCCGGTTGTGGCCAAGGAACGTGGTATTCAGATTTCGACCACCAATCAGGACAAGTCTGGCGCCTTCGAGGGCTATATCAAGGTGACTGTCGTGACCGAGAAACGCGAGCGTTCGATCGGCGGAACCGTGTTCAGTGATGGCAAGCCGCGCTTCATTCAGATCAAAGGCATCAATATCGACGCCGAGGTGGGCGCGCACATGCTTTATACCACAAACGAAGATGTGCCGGGTATCATCGGTGCGTTGGGCCAGGCCATGGGTGAGCACAGCGTCAATATCGCGAACTTCACCCTCGGACGCGCCGAGGCAGGGGGGGAGGCGATCGCCTTGCTTTATGTTGATGAACCCGTACCAGCCGAGGCGCGGGCAAAGCTGGCTGAAACCGGCCTGTTCACGCAAATCAAACCGCTGGAGTTCGACGTTGCCTGAGGCGGTGTTGAATATCTGAGACACTTCATACCCGCGTCTTCCAAGGCGTGGGTATTTTCTTTTCCCGGCCGCCAAGACGCGTCACAAGCAGGGTGTTCCTGTTGATTTAGGGTTTTCCATGTCCTCGCCAATTTATGCAATCGGTGACATCCACGGCCAGCTCGGCATGCTGCAGGTTGCGCTGTCGCGGATCGAGGCCGATGGCGGGCCAGATGCAAAGATCGTGTTTCTGGGTGACTATGTCGACCGGGGCCCGGACAGCCGCGCTGTGCTGGACCTGCTGATCGAAGGCCAAAAAGCGGGGCGCAACTGGGTCATGGTCAAGGGCAACCACGACCGCATGATGGCCCGCTTTGTGCAGGACCGAGAAATCGCGGACAAGCAGCTGCCCATCACGCTGAACTGGCTGAACCCTCGGCTGGGTGGCGGGGAAACGCTGGCCTCCTACGGGGTGGAAGTCACGGACAATGACCGCATCTATCAGGTCCATGAACGGGCCTGTGCCGCCGTACCGCCAGCACATCTGGATTTCATCAACGCTTTGCCAGTTTACCATCAAGAGGATGAGCTGCTGTTCGTCCACGCTGGCATCAGGCCCGGTCTTCCACTGTTGCAGCAATCCGAAGATGACCTGGTTTGGATACGGCAGGAATTTTTGGTTGAATCTGGCCCGCACCCCTGGCTGATCGTGCATGGTCACACCCCTGTGGATGCGGCGGAACATTGCGGCAATCGGATCAATTTGGATGCGGGTGCGGGCTATGGTCATCCGTTGGCCACTGCCGTGTTCGAGGGCCGTGATTGCTGGTTGCTGACCGCACAGGGGCGCGCGCCGCTGAGACCTAGTCTTCGGTAAACAGGTCTTTGTAAGCTTCGCGTAGCGCGTTTTTTTGCACTTTGCCCATCGTATTGCGCGGCAATTCGTTCAGCACGATCAGCTTGCGGGGATGTTTGAATCGCGCCAGTTGGGTCTGTGCGCTTGCCATGATGGCCTCGAGGTCGGGCGACTTGTTTGGTTCGGCTACCAACAGGCCCAACACGGTTTCGCCGAAATCCGGATGGGGCACGCCGATAACTGCGCTTTCCAGAACACCGAGCTGGTCGTCCAGCACCAGTTCGACTTCTTTGGGATAGATGTTGTACCCGCCCGAGATGATCAGGTCCTTGCCGCGTCCGACGATATGGACATAGCCGTCCACGTCCACACGTCCAAGGTCGCCGGTGATAAAGAACCCGTCCTCGCGCAACTCTGCTGCGGTCTTCTCGGGCATTTCCCAATAGCCCTCAAAGACGTTGGGACCACGCACTTCGATCATGCCGATTTCGCCCTGTGGCAAGGTCTCACCCGTCTCAGAGTCGGTCACTTTCAGCTCAATGCCCGGCAAGGGGAACCCCACGGATCCGGCGCGGCGTTCACCGTCATAGGGGTTCGAGGTGTTCATGTTGGTCTCGGTCATACCGTAGCGTTCAAGAATGCGGTGCCCGGTGCGGGCCTCAAACTGCTGATGCGTTTCGGCCAGCATTGGGGCCGAGCCCGAGATGAACAGCCGCATATGACGTGCCAGATCGCCGGTGAACCGGTCGTCATCCAACAGACGGGTGTAGAAGGTCGGAACCCCCATCATCGCGGTTGCATCAGGCAAATGCCGCAGTACCTCATCCAGATCGAATTTTGGCAGAAAGATCATCGACCCGCCCGAAGCCAGCACCACGTTGGTTGCCACGAACAGCCCATGAGTGTGAAAGATTGGCAGAGCATGCAGCAACACGTCATCGTCGGTAAACCGCCATTCCCGTACCAATGTTTCGGCATTCGACAGCAGATTGGCCTGTGACAACATCGCGCCCTTGGATCGGCCGGTCGTGCCGGACGTGTACAGGAAGGCGGCCAGATCATCCTCGGTGCGGTTGACCGGCTCGAAAGCAGGCAGCATACCCAGAGCACGCCGCATCAGGCTGCCGGATCCATCAGCGTTTAGCGTTTCAAGTCGTGCCTTCTGGGCGGCGGCGACGGGTGCCAGTCCAGCCTTATTTACATCATCGCAGACCACCAGCGCAGCGCCGCTGTTTTCGATGAAATAGCTCAGTTCGCTGACCGTATAGGCAGTGTTGAGTGGCAGAAAAACCAGACCGGTCTGCACACAAGCAGCAAACAGCGCAAGCGCTTCGGGCGACTTTTCCACCTGAACCGCAACGCGTTGTCCGGGTTCGAGCTCAAAGCCGATTAGGGTATTGGCCAACCGAGATGCCATGTCCAGGAAATCAGAATGGGTCAGCACCTGACCGTTGGGCAGATGCAGGAAAGGCGTCTCTTTGCCCGCGTGAATGCCAAACAAGCGATCGTAAAGCGGGTTGCCCATTTACCGAGTTCCTTTCTGTCCAGTCCTGGCGAATCTGTCTTGGAATGGCGTGCTGGTAAAGCCCTGAAAGGCGCAATCGGTCGCCGTTCTGTCCGCACGATGTGCCAGAGGTTGCTGCGGACAAACTGTCTTCTGGCGATCGGGGGCTATCTGCGTTAATCGCAGGTGAATTCGCCGGAGATAGACTATGTATGTTGCCACCCTGTTGACCAATCCCGAAACGCGCGCGCTGGATTTGGCGCTGGTCGAGTCGCTGCGGAATGCCTGGGGCGGGGCCGAGATCATCTGGCTCAGCCCGGATGAGGCGGCAGAGTTCGCGCTGCAGGAACTTCCGGGCAACCAGTGGGATGTCTGGGGTGATTTGCAGAAGCTTGGCGTTGACCTGATCGTGCAGCCCGCCGAGGGGCGGTGCAAAAAGATGCTGTTGGCGGATATGGACAGCACCATGATCCAGCAGGAATGCATCGACGAATTGGCGGATGAGGCCGGTGTCGGCGACCGCGTCAAGGACATCACAGCCCGCGCAATGAATGGCGAATTGGATTTCGAAGGCGCGCTGACCGAACGGGTCGGGTTGCTGAAAGGGTTGGATGAGGCTGTGATCGGCAAGGTTCTGGCCGAACGCATCACCCTGATGCCCGGCGGCAAGGAGCTGGTCGCGACGATGCGCGCCAATGGCGGCTATGCGGCGCTGGTCTCGGGCGGGTTCACGGCGTTTACTGCCAAGGTGGGCAGTGAATTGGGGTTTGACGAAAACCGTGCCAACACTCTGCTGGCCGAAAACGGCAAACTGACCGGCGATGTGCAGCGACCGATTCTGGGACGACAGGCCAAAGTTGATGCTTTGGAACAGATCACCGCGCGTCTGGGCCTGTCCGAAAACGATGTGATCGCTGTGGGTGACGGGGCAAATGATCTGGGCATGTTGGGCCGGGCCGGAACCGGGGTTGCGCTGCATGCAAAGCCTTCGGTCGCGGAACAATGCGAAGTGCGCGTCAACCATGGCGATTTGACCGCGCTTTTGTATCTGCAGGGCTATGCGCGGCAGGAATTTGCCCAAGCCTGAAAACCGGGGCTTTCCTTTATTTAACAAAAATGTTAAACAGTGGTCATGAATACGCTGCAGACCACATTCTCCGCATTGTCCGACGCCACGCGGTTTTCCATCGTTGAACAGTTGATGCAGGACGGAGAGCAGCCCGCGGGCGACCTGATCGAAGGGCGCGGCATGTCGGGTGCTGCGGTCTCGCGCCACCTGAAGGTTTTGCGTGAGGCCGGGCTGGTTCGGCAACGGGTGCAGGGCACCAAGCGGATGTATTCGATCCGCCCCGAAGGTCTGCGCGCAATCGCGGAATGGACCATTTCGAAACGACAATTCTGGGAAAGCAGTCTGGATCGTCTGGGCGATGCTATTGAAAGGGATACCTCATGGCCGATCTAAAGCTGGAGCGCACGTTCCCGATACCGCCAGAGGATCTGTTTGCGTGGATCAGTGTCGCAGAACAGCTGTTGCAATGGTGGGGCCCCGAAGGGGTGCACGTGCCCGAACATACTCTCGATTTTTCGCGCGTTGGTCCGTGGTATTCGGTCATGCAGAATGGCGAGGGCCAGCGGTTCAAGGTCTCGGGCCATGTGACCCATGTCGATCCGCCCAATTCGGTTGGCTTCACCTGGGGCTGGCATGACGATCAGGATCAGCGCGGGGCCGAAAGCCATGTAACGCTACGGATCGAAGCCGCAGGCGGCGGCGCTCGGTTGGTGGTCGATCACCGCGACCTGGGCGATGACGAGATCGCTGCAAACCACGAGAAAGGCTGGACCTCGACGCTGAACAAGTTGGCCGGTCTGGTGCAATAAGTTTTCATCTGGGAGGAAAGAAATGCCACAGTTTCTGTTTGTCTATCACGGCGGGACCACGCCATCGGACCCGGCCGAAGTCGAAGCAACCATGGCCGCCTGGGGCGCGTGGTTTCAGAATATGGGCCCGTCACTAGAAATACCCGGCAACCCGGTGGGCCAGTCCTATACCGTCAGCTCGGGCGGTGTGGTCGACAATGGCGGTGCCAACCCGGTATCCGGCTTTACCGTGATCAAGGCCGACAGCATCGACGCCGCCAATGAAATGGCCAAGGGATGCCCCATGGTCGTAAACGGGTCAGGCTCGGTCGAGGTGGCCGAGATTCACGAGATTGAGATGTAGCGGCCCTAGCCGGGGAAACCCGGCGCGGGTCGGATCACGCCACATTCCAGCCCGCGACGGCTGTATTGCGTGGCGTTCATAAAGGTGCGGGTGGCCGGGTGATCGGCCTCCAGTACGCCGAGGCTGACCAGAATGGCAGCAATGGCGCATTCGCTGGCACGGGTGGTGCCATCGGTGATCTTCAGCGCGACGCCCATGCGTTTTTCAGGGATGATGGCGATGAATACGGCCTCGGCCCCGGTCTTGATCGCGGCGCGCCCGTTCATGGCGCGCATCAGCTCGGTACAGGCGCGCGTCTCTCCGGCCACCAGCTCGGGATGTTTGATCATCGCCGCGGTCAGGTGTTGTGCCGCATCGCTGGCCCGGTCCGACCGGTCCGCCGCCGAGGCAAACCACGCCATCGACCGTGCCATCCCCACCAGCGAGGTGGCAAAGTTCGGGGCGGAACAGCCATCGATGCCATAGCCAGGGCTGGTTTCGCCGGTAGTTTCTTCCAGCGCGGACAAACAGGCCTGTTGAACCGGGTGGTCGATTTCAAGATATTCCGGCCCGGCACCCATATGCTGTGCTACCGTCAAAAACCCGCAATGTTTGCCCGAGCAGTTGTTGTGGATCTGACAGGGCGTGTCGTCGGCAAGTATCAGCCCGTCGCGCGCCGCCATATCCTGAGGCTCTTGCGGCCCACAGCGCAAATCGGGTTCAGCCAGGCCCAGATGGTCCAGCCAGGACGTTACCCTGTCTGTGTGAATATGCGCGCCGTTATGCGAGGCACAGGCCAATGCCAGATGCTCGCTGTTCAGCCCGTATTTCGCGGCCGCCCCCGATGTAATCAACGGCAGGGCCTGTATCATCTTGGCCGAAGACCGGGGGTAGATTATCGCCTCCGGGTCGCCCCAGCTGCGCACGATCTGACCCGTGTCATCACAGATAACCGCATGCCCCAGATGCAGGCTTTCCAGTAAAGGCCCCCGCCATAGTTCGGTCATTGCTACAGGCTGCGTCATCGGGACCCTCCTAAACATGCGCAAAAAACTGCCAACCGCCCTTTCGCCTATGGCGAAACTTGCGATAGTGTGTGTATGTCGGCAATCACCGGAAGACGCAACTTACAGACGAACCGTCAGGGTTCGCGAGCCATTCCGGTGGGTATGAGGTATTAGGTCGAGCTAGGAGGCTGGACAGATGGGATCAAAGCTCGTCCGCGTAATCGCGGGCCTGTGCGTGGCAGGGATGACAACGGCTGCTACCGCTCAGCAGGCAGACAGCACCAATAGAGTATCCGTAAACACCGACTGGAGTGTGTTTGTGGAAGAGGACCCAACCGAATGCTGGAGCGTTGCAACGCCGGATGAAACCGTCAACACGCGCGGCGGGCGCGTTGTTTCGGTGAGGCGCAGCGACATCCTGCTGTTTGTCGTATTCAGACCTGATCCCGATGTGAAGGGGCGCGTTTCATTCACCGGGGGCTATCCGTTTGCCGCGGGATCGACCGTATCTGTATCCATCGACGGAAACAGCTTCGAATTCAGCACCGAAGGCGAATGGGCCTGGCCCGCGTCAGAGGGTGATGACCAAAAAGTAATCGCTGCCATGAAAAGCGGTACCGAAGCAGTGCTGACCGCCCGGTCCGAACGCGGCACTCAGACCAAAGATACTTTCTCATTGCTGGGCTTCACAGCCGCTTTAGACGACGCCGAGAAACGCTGTACCAACTGAGCGCGCCAGCGCTCGGGCAGTGGCCAGGCTTGCAAAGTGGTGCCAGTTTCGCAGGATAGGACCGCCCTCCTTCATAGCTTAACTTAACGTCATCTATAAATTTGATCTGCGTCAATGCTCCGCGCTCTGAAATACTGAACTAATCGGTTCAAGCAGAGAGAAAAGGAGAGCATCGATGCAGAAGAAAGTTTTGGGCCTGTTTGTGCTGACCGCCGTCGTATTGCTGAGCGCTTGTGATAAATCCGCTGAGACATACCCGGTTTCGGGAGAGCAATGTGGGCCAAACGATCCGGTCAAAACGCTGGACGCCGAGGATTGCTTTATTCCACCAGCAGGTGCGTGATCCAATACGGCTGGCCTGGAAACGTCCGGGCGGCATAAGAGTTCGAAGGACCGCGGGGTTGATCCCCGCGGTTTTTTGTAACCTCTGGCGTCGCTATGCTAAGCTGAGCGCGTTAGTTTAACGACCCTTCGAGGAGTATGTCATGCGTTTGGTGATACTGGCTGTTTTAACCCCCACGTTGGCTGTGGCGGATCCTGCAATGGAATGCACGAACGCAAGTTCACAAGTCGAAATCGGATCTTGCGTTGCCAGTATGGAAGCGGGGGTTGAGGCCGCGCTGACCGATAGTTTTGGCTTTGCCATGGATGCAGCCAACGCGTTGGACGAGGTGACCGGACGGACAAGCGCGGCGCCTGCGATGGAGGCGGCGCAAAGCGCGTGGGTCGGGTATCGTGATGCGCAGTGCGAGGCGGTCGGCGCGTCTTTTGGTGGTGGGTCGGGAACCGGCATTGGTATCACCTCTTGCCGGATTGAATTGGGGCGCCTGCGGATTGACGAATTGCTGCGTTTTGTAAATTAGGCGCGACGAATTCTTTTGATCTTTGCGCGCAGTCCTATATAGAGGCGCATTCCAAGCCAGAATCTTCGAGACCCACCTATGTCGCCCAAAGCGCCGATCACTCAAGACGTCATGACCATCCCCCGCAAATTGCCGGAGGGGAAGGTGAACCTTGTCGGGTTGACCCGGGATCGCCTGCGCGAGACCCTGATCGAACACGGCACGCCTGAAAAACAGGCCAAGATGCGCACGGGTCAGATCTGGCAGTGGATTTACCAATGGGGTGTGCGCGACTTTGCCGAGATGACCAATCTGGCCAAAGCCTATCGCACCCAGCTGGCCGAGCATTTCGTGATCGAAATCCCCGAGGTTGTGACCCGACAGGTGTCCGAGGATGGCACACGCAAGTATCTGGTCCGTATTGCTGGCGGCCATGAGGTCGAGGTGGTCTATATTCCCGAGGACGATCGCGGCACGCTGTGTATCTCGTCTCAGGTCGGTTGCACGTTGACTTGTTCCTTCTGCCATACAGGCACGCAGAAACTGGTGCGCAACCTGACGGCGGCGGAAATTGTCGGTCAGGTGATGATGGCGCGGGATGATCTTGACGAGTGGCCGGTACCGGGTGCGCCCAAGGACGAAACCCGCCTGCTGTCGAACATCGTTCTGATGGGTATGGGCGAGCCTCTTTACAATTTCGAGAATGTCCGCGATGCGATGAAAATCGCGATGGACCCCGAAGGTATCTCGCTGTCTCGCCGCCGGATTACCCTGTCGACATCGGGAGTGGTGCCCGAGATCGCGCGTACCGCGCAGGAAATCGGCTGCCTGCTGGCAATTTCGTTCCACGCGACGACCAATGAAGTCCGCGATGTGCTGGTGCCGATCAACAAACGCTGGAATATCGAAGAGTTGCTGCAGGCTTTGGCCAGCTATCCCAAGGTTTCCAATTCGGAACGGATTACGTTTGAATACGTGATGCTTGATGGTGTGAATGACAGCGATGAGGATGCGCATCGTTTGATCGAACATATCAAGCGCCACCAAATCCCGGCCAAGATCAATCTGATCCCGTTCAACGAATGGCCCGGCGCGCCGTATAAGCGCAGCTCAAACAATCGTATTCGGGCTTTTGCCAATATCATCTATCAGGCCGGGTATGCCTCGCCCATCCGCAAGACGCGGGGCGAGGACATTATGGCGGCCTGCGGTCAGCTGAAATCGGCCACCGAACGCGCCCGTAAATCGCGCAAGCAGATTGAGGCCGAGGCCGGTCTCGACCGCGGATAAGCGGCTGAATAGAAGGGCGTCGCAAAATTAATTTTTGGGGCGCTGTCTATCGAATGCAAAATTTGATATGTTTCATTGGCTAGGTGTGGATGCACCAGGCTCACTTGCGCACAATAGGGTGAGTTCGGTGGCTGGCATGTGGCAAATTCGTTCACGGCGGCTACCTTGTATTTCAGCTCCGTGTGCCGATTGCGGCATAACAGGTTACGAGTTGGGTTATCTCTATGATGTTTCGATTGAAAATTCTGTACTTTAATTTTGTTTTAGTTTTGGCTTGTGCGGCCGTCGCCGTAACTGATGCTGTTGCGCAGTCAAATGATGAGGATGCTCATCTGGCTATCGAAAATCCGGCTGATCTGACCAAGGACGACGCGCGTGAAATTTATGACTCGTTGCAGCGCCGGATGGCACGCGGCTATGCCGCAGCGCAGTTGGATCTGCTTCTGAATTACCAAAACTGGCCGCTGTACAACGATGCGCCCTATATATCTGAAACCCATGGTCGGCGATTTGTGAACAGCTATGCAAACCGGATGGCGTATAATTATGCAACCCTGACGGAAGGCGAAAAGCTTCCGGTGGGGTCTGTGCTGGCCAAGGACAGCGTGACCGTTACGGATGAGGGGAAAAGCCATCCCGGCGCGATGTTCGTCATGCAGAAACTGGCCGAGGGCGCCAACCCTGCTACGGCTGATTGGCGTTATATCATGGTCATGCCGGATGGGTCATTGTTTGGGGACACGATGGGGGATCGCGCCAACGCAGTTGCGTATTGCCACGATTGCCACGAGGCGGTTGCCGACAGAGATTACACATTCTTCGTTCCCGAAGAATATCTGGTCGACAATTAGGCCTCTCTCACCCAAATCTCGCGGTGCCGATCACTTTGATCAGTTGCTGACGAACCGGATCTGGCTGCGCTGCGACGGCGTTCAGGACCTCTCGAAGTTCTGCGCGCAACCCATGCATCTGGTCGATCAGGGAAATCATCATCGACACTGCGTCTGCCTCCATTTCGTATTGGTCGTGCAACTCGCAGGCCAACTCCAGCCGGGCAACGTCGAGGCTGTGATAGACCAATCCGCGATCTGTTTGTTCGGGGATCACGATTTCGGCGGCCAGATATTCTGTCAATCGGGTCGAAGTCAGCCGGGCTACGGCGGTGATCAGTTCCTCTTCGGTCAGGGTGCGGGTCATGACGGCATTCCTTTGCGTGGGTCATAGCGGTGGGTTTCTCGCCATGAATCCATAAATTGCCTCAACTCATCATCGATTTGATCGGGCATTGAAATGGTCAGCTCGATCAACTGGTCGCCCCGTTCGGCCGAGCCGCGCTTCTTCACGCCCTTACCCCGCAAGCGCAGGGTTCTGCCGCTGCTGGTTCCCGCCGGGACGGTCACGTTTACACCCCCATCGATCGTGGGCGCCGCCACTTTGCCGCCCAGCACCGCCTCATCAATCGTGATGGGCAGCGTGATGTGAATGTCATTTCCCTGACGGTCGAATACCGGATGATCCGCGACTGATACTGTCACCAGCGCATCGCCGCGCGGCCCCTCACCATAGCCAGCGGCACCCTTGCCCCGCAGGCGAATGGTCTGACCGCTTGTGATCCCTGCGGGTATCTTGACCTCGATCCGGTCCCCATCCGGCAGGGTCAGTTTCTGGCTGGCGCCAAACACCGCATCCAGAAAGCTGATCTGAAGCGTGAAGTTCAGATTGTGGCCGGGCGCGTGAAACTCGCGGCCGCCTTGCCCACCAAATCCGCCGCGACCCCGCATGAATTCGGCAAAGATATCCGACATGTCGTCGGGGTCCGTCGCCTGCCCGCGATAGGGGTTGCCGGCGGCTTCGGCGTAATCGCGATAGTATTGCTGTTGCGGGCGTTCCTGTCCCGAGGCATCAATCTCACCATTGTCATAGCGTTTGCGCGTCTCAGGATCTTTCAACAGATCATAGGCCGCGGCGGCGGCCTTGAACTTGGCTTCGGCCTCGGCGTCCCCGGGTTTCAAGTCCGGGTGGCATTCCTTGGCAATGCGCCGATACGCTTTTTTGATTTCAGCGTCGCTGGCATCTTTGGCCACGCCAAGTGCGGCATAGGGATCGTCGCTCATCTCACCTCTCATGGATGGGGGAAGGGCTGATCATGATGAAGGTATTTTATCACGTGATTTCAACAGGTCAAAAAGAACCGGTGGCTAAATTGGTTCGCAAGTTTCGTAATCTCTGATACTATCAGGCTGTTTCATATTATTCATTGACGGAGATTAGCCGATGACGCGCAGACTTAAATCGGTTCTGGCCTTGCTGGCGGGCAATGCCATTGGGTTAATGTTGGCCGCTTTGCTACTGACCGGTTTTGCAATCAAGCCGATTTCATTCATCGTTGTGGTGATCGTATTCACGCTGGTGCAGGTGGTGGCCGAGCCGCTGATCCTGAAGTTGGGTGAGAAAAGGGCGCCTTCGTTGAAAGGCGGGATCGCGTTGATCGTGACCTTTGTCGGCCTGCTTGTGACCGATCTGGTGACCAATGGGCTGACGGTTGGCGGAATTTCCAACCTGCTGGCTGCGACACTGCTGGTCTGGCTGGGCGCGCTGATCGCCAGCGTCGTGCTGCCGATCTACGTGTTCACCGAGCTGCGCACGCCCAAAAAGTAATTACAGTGCGTTCAGGCTGGCATCGATTGCCTGCCAAAGCTCAACCACCGGCTCGCATCCCACGGACAGACGGACAAAAGCGGGGTCAACGTCGTCGCCCCAACGGGCGCGGCGCTCGGCCGAGCTATGGACGCCGCCAAAAGACGTCGCAGGGCGCAGCATTGGACAGGTGTTGATGAAGGTTTCGGCCTTGGCCTGGGTTTCCAACGTGATCGAAAGAAGGAATCCGAACCGCGTGGTCTGAGCCTGTGCCAAGGTGTAGGATGGGTCACCTGGCAGGCCGGGATAGCGGATGTCTTTCACAGACGGATGCGCCGCCAACCGTTCTGCCAACACCTGGGCTGAGCTGCACATCCGGTCGAACCGAACATCCAACGTTTCCAACCCGCGATGCAGCAACCAGGCCTCATGCGGGCCGGGGATCGCGCCAGAGACACGCCGCCATTCCTCGACACGCTCCATGGCATCTGTATTACGGCTGGCCACATGGCCCATCAGCAGATCGGAATGCCCACCCATGGCCTTGGTGTCCGAGGACACGACGATATCTATGCCTATATCCAAAGGACGCTGGCCCAGTGGTGTCATGGTTGTGTTGTCAGCAATGGTGATCCCACCAGCTGCGCGCACGGACGACGCGATGGCTGGCAGGTCCATCATATCCAGACCAGGGTTCGAGGGGCTTTCGACAAAGACCACATCGAAGCCGTCGAACCCGCCTTCGGAAAAGCCGGTTGTCGGTCGTTCTGTCACGATGACACCCAGACCAGACAGAAATCGGTCGGCCAGCACGCGGGTGACGTAATAGCCATCCGACGGGATCAGGATGCGCGACCCGGCTTTGACCGTGGCAAACAACGCGGCCGAGATCGCCGCCATGCCCGACGGGAAAGCCAGGCAGGGGGCGTCTTCAAGATGGGCGAGAACCTGTTCCAGATGTTCCCAGGTTGGGTTGTTGACGCGACCGTAGAAATCATGCCCGTCCGGCGCGCCGGGCAGGTGGAACATACTGCTTTGGGTCAGGGGCAGGGCCACGGGCTCGCCCTTGGTCAGTGCGTTGCCCCGCAGATGCAGCATCTCGCCGGTCTTGCGCCCCATCGTTTAGCGCCCCGGTATTTCGTCACGGGGCGGGGTGGGTTCCCATTTCTCGATTATGTCGGCCGCCTCTTGCGCGGTATCGACGAACCGGAACAGGTCCAGATCCTCGTCCGAGATGGTGCCGGCGTCGGCCAGCGCCTCCCAGTTGATGACCTTTTCCCAGAACGCGCGACCGAATAGCAGGAAGGGCACACGCTCCATACGGCCGGTTTGAATCAGGGTCAGGGACTCGAACAGCTCATCCATGGTGCCAAAGCCGCCGGGGAAGATGGTGATGGCGCGGGCGCGCATCAGGAAATGCATCTTGCGGATGGCGAAATAGTGGAAGTTAAAGCTGAGCTCGGGCGTAACGTACAGGTTCGGTGCCTGTTCATGCGGCAGCACAATGTTCAGACCGATGGAACAACCGTTCGCATCCTGCGCGCCGCGGTTACCAGCCTCCATCACGCCGGGGCCACCGCCGGTGACGATTACATTCTCTCGCCCGCCGGTTTCGTTCGATTTCTCGGTCATCAACCGGGCAAACTCGCGCGCTTCATCGTAATATTCCGACAGCCCGGCCAGCGTTTCCGTCCGCGCGGTGTGTTTCTGTGATGGCTCAGGGATACGCGCGCCGCCGAACATGACGATGGTCGAGGTGATCTCACGCTCGGTCATGATCATCTCGGGCTTGAGCAGTTCCAGCTGCAAGCGCACCGGGCGCAGCTCATCCCGGCACAGGAAATCCTCATCGGCAAAGGCAAGGCGATAGGCGGGTGAGCGGGTTTGCGGGGTGTCGGGTACCTCGCTTGCGGTCGAACGGTCGGTCTGCGCGTCGCGAAACGGGCTGAGGCGGTCTTCTCTCATGGGGTAACGATCCCTGCTTGCGTGTTTTCCAAACAGCTATAGGGTTCGGGCGCAGAGTGCCAGTCACGGAAAGATGAGAATGAATTGGAAGAGCGAAATACTGGCGGCGCAACACCGCATAAGTGGCTATGCGCAGGTGACGCCAGTGGTGGAAAGCCGTGCCCTGGGGCTGGATTTTCCGGTGGAAATGAAGCTGGAGCATATGCAGCACACCGGCAGTTTCAAAGCGCGCGGGGCGTTTAACACTCTGATCAGTTCGGATGTGCCCGAGGCCGGGGTTGTGGCCGCATCGGGTGGCAATCACGGCGCAGCGGCCGCCTTTGCCGCGCAGGCGCTGGGCTATCCGGCCAAGATTTTCGTGCCCGAACTGGCGGGGCCATCCAAGATCGCGCTGATTGAACAGGCAGGCGCAAATCTGAGCGTGGTGCCGGGAGAATATGCCAACGCTCTTGCTGCGGCGCAGGCGTATGAGGATGCGTCGGGCGCGATGCAGATTCACGCCTATGACGCCCCCGCTACGGTCGCCGGGCAGGGAACCTGCTTTGCCGAATGGGAGGCACAGGGCCTGAAAGCGGATACCGTATTGATCGCGGTGGGCGGTGGCGGCCTGATCGCCGGGGCGCTGGCCTGGCTGCAAGGCACGCGCAAGGTCGTGGCGGTTGAGCCGGAAACCTCCTGCGCGCTGAATGCAGCCCTGCAGGCCGGAGAACCGGTGGATGTGTCCGTCTCGGGCATTGCGGCAAATGCGCTGGGCGCGCGGCGGATCGGCTCGATTTGTTTCGATCTGGCACAAGGCGTGCAATCGGTTCTGGTCAGTGATCAGGCCATTTCTCAAGCGCAGCAGGCCTTGTGGCGGGCGCATCGCGTTCTGGTGGAACCAGCGGGCGCAACGGCCTTGGCTGCGCTGCTATCGGGGGCTTACACGCCAGAGCCGGGCGAACGGGTGGCGGTGCTGATCTGTGGTGGAAACATCTCACCGGACCCTCTGAACGGCTGAAACCGCAACAAACAGCCGCAAAGCGCGCGCTCAGCGTCGCATTGCAGCCAGTCCGTCGCTTGCGTATAGGCAACACAAGCGTGAACAGAATCTGCAGGGAGCCGCCAAATGTCCAACGCGCAACTGGAAGCCGCCATCGAAGCCGCCTGGGAGGCGCGAGATGCCATCACCCCCGCCACCACCGGCGAGACTCGCGAAGCGATCGAAGATACGCTGAACGCGCTGGACAGCGGGTCGCTGCGGGTGGCGGAAAAGCAGAACAGCGGCGACTGGCATGTGAACCAGTGGGCGAAAAAAGCGGTTCTGCTGGGCTTTCGCATCAAGGATATGGAAATCCAGACCGGCGGCGCTCAGGACGGCGGCTGGTGGGACAAGGTGGACAGCAAGTTCGCGGGTTGGGGTGAAAACCAATGGCGGGCCGCTGGCTTTCGCGCGGTGCCGAATTGCGTCGTTCGCAAATCCGCCTTTATTGCGCCCGGCGTGGTTCTGATGCCGTCATTTGTGAACCTGGGTGCCTATGTGGACGAGGGCACAATGGTTGATACTTGGGCCACCGTCGGATCCTGTGCGCAGATCGGCAAGAACGTCCACCTGTCGGGCGGTGTTGGCATCGGTGGCGTGCTCGAGCCGATGCAGGCGGGTCCGACCATCATCGAAGACAACTGCTTTATCGGCGCCCGGTCCGAAGTGGTCGAAGGCTGCATCGTGCGCGAAGGCTCGGTTCTGGGCATGGGCGTGTTCATCGGCAAATCGACCAAGATCGTCGACCGCGAAACCGGTGAGGTCACCTATGGTGAGGTTCCGCCCTATTCGGTGGTTGTTGCGGGCTCGATGCCGTCCAAGAACAACATCAACCTCTATTGCGCTGTGATCGTGAAGCGGGTGGATGAAAAGACCCGCTCGAAAACCGGGATCAACGAATTGCTACGCGACTAAACTGGGCGCGGATCAAACAAGTGGGCTGCAGCGCGATCCGCTGCGGCCCTTTTTTTGGTTATCGCTTACCCTTTGACCGGATAGCGGTCCGGTTCTTCGAACACATCAATGACGCGCGACCCGGCTTTGATCTTGCCGCCATGCTCCACTCCTGCGGGGATCGAATAGCTGTCACCGGGGCCATAGCTCCTGGTTTCATCGCCAATGGTCAGCTCAATCTCACCTTCGACCACAGTTCCCCATTGTGCCAGATGGGAATGAAGGGGCAGTTCGAAATCCTGAAGAAAGGTAAAAAACGCCACCAGCCCCGCGTCTGATCTGATCACGGCCGTTTGCACCACATCTTCGGGGAAGGGCACGTCGAGGCTTGGGAATCCTGTGATGAAATCCGGATAAGTCATGGCAACGTCCTTTTGTGATCGGTGTCAGGTTACTGCGGGCACTATGGCGGCACAGGCGATCCACTGCAATTCCCCGGCTGCTTGACCGCAGGCAGGTGCGCGGCTATGGCCCCTTGCATGGAAAAGCAAAAGAAACCTTCGCGTCAGCAGGTCTATACCCTGCTTGTACAGATCGGTCGCAAGGATGGCGATGGCCTGCCCGACGGCGCAACCGGGGCGGCATTGATGTGTTTTGCCAGCGGCGTCGACGAGGCCGAGGCCGTGCGCGAAACGGTGGCGATCCTGAAACAGGCAGATACCGCGCCTTTGGATGTCACAGGCTATGGCACTTTGGCCGAACGTGAGGCGCAAGGTCACGAGATCGACCCGGATGAACGGGCCCTAATGCAGCGCGCGCTGGATGAAAATGCAGTGATCGTGGCGCAGATGACCCCGTTTTTCGGGGATGAAGAGACGGCTTAGTTCCGCGCCCCAAACCACTTGCGATAAATCTCGTCATAGGTGCCGTCTTCGCGCAGCGCCAGCAGCGCCTGGTTGACGTCTTCGACCAGCGGGGACCCGGTAGGGAAGGCAATACCGTAATTCTCGCGCAGGAATATACCGCCTGTCATCGAGGCGATCCGGCGTCCTTCATGGGCGGCGAAATAGGACAGGATCGGCGCGTCGAACACTATGGCGTCCAGTTCCTCGTTGCGAAAGGCTTCAAGCATGGGGTCGAGCCCATCATAGTTGGTAAACTCGATCTCGCGGCGGTTCAGAAAGTTAGCAGCGGTTGAATTCGAGATTGTTCCGACCTCTTTGCCGTAAAGGTCATTTATCGAATTCACGCTGCCACTGATTGCATCCACTGTCATGACCGAGGTGATCCGCGCAGTGAAGACCGAGACGATAAACAGCGAAGATACAACCAGCACTACACCCAGAATTCGACCAAATGGCGTGCGCGGCATTCGTTCTTCAAACCCGCCATTGACCACCAGGTTCAAGGCCCACCAGAATGAGGGGAACCAGGCCTCGTCAAGCTTGCGGTCGAAATAGGGCTGCGAGCGGCGCTCGAACACCCACATAAGCATGCCGCCGCCAAGAAGGATGGCAAAGGCGAGCCCGATAGCAATGAACAACTCGCGCGACAGTAACGCATGTAGCAGTGACGGGCGGCGCACCGCGTCCGATGGCACCATGATCTGCAAACCAGCCTCGAAAATCGGCTGGCTGAAGTCCATCTGCGTTTCTCGCGAGGCAGTGATCGAGATATTGGCTATGGCCAGATCGGCGGATCTGTCCTGCACTGCGCCCAGCATGTCGCCAAAGGCGTCGGAACGTTGGATGGAATAGTCCCAATTCAGGGATTCAGCCAACGCCTCAAGCAGGTCCATCGAGAATCCGGTTTGGGCTCCATCTTCGACAAAAGAAAACGGAGGCCGTGTCACAGTCGAAACCGTCAGCGTCTGGGCCTGGCTTTGCTGGCCGAGAACGGCGAAAGTCAGGCAGATCAATGCGAAAAGAGCACGTGTCATCGTAAAATCACCTGTTTCGCGGCCCTCTAGCGCATATTCGAACCGGCAGACAAGGCAATCGCAGCGTAAGGCCCCATGTTTTCCGGGGGTGTCAGTTCGATACAAGGTGGAAAAAGCCCGCGGTTTCTGGCCTGTTGGGGTTGGCAATCGGGCCAATTCGTTGAATCTGTGCACGAACCTGAAAGAAATTTTATTGAAAGGGCCCACCATGACAGATCCGATTGCGTTGACGGCCGACCTGATCCGTTGCCCATCGGTCACACCTGAAGAAGGTGGTGCCCTTGTTCTGCTGCAGGATGTCCTGTCGCAGGCGGGGTTTGATTGTACCCGTGTTGATCGCGCCGGCATCAGCAATCTGTTTGCGCGATGGGGTGCAAAAGGTCACGCCCGAAGCTTTGGTTTCAACGGTCACACCGATGTTGTTCCGGTGGGCGACGAGGCCGCTTGGACCACACCGCCTTTCGGGGCAGAAATCCGGGAAGGGTTCATGTATGGGCGCGGGACCACTGACATGAAATCGGGTGTGGCGGCCTTTGCAGCGGCGGCAGTGGATTTTGTACGCGATACGCCGCCCGACGGGGCGATCATCCTGACGATCACGGGTGACGAAGAGGCTGATGCGCTGCATGGCACCACCGCCCTGCTTGACCATATGGATCAATGCGGCGAGCGGATGAGCGTCTGCCTGGTCGGTGAACCCACCTGCCCAAACAGGATGGGTGAAATGATGAAGATTGGCCGTCGCGGCTCGATGACCGCCTGGTTTACCGTAACAGGTGTGCAGGGCCATTCGGCCTATCCGCACCGGGCAAAGAATCCTCTGCCCGCCATGGCCCGGCTGATGGACAGGCTGGCCAGTCACGAGTTGGACCGGGGATCTGATCATTTTGACGCCTCGACGCTGGCGGTTGTGGCGATCGACACGGGTAATTCCGCCACGAATGTCATCCCGGCACAGTGCAGCGGGACCGTGAACATCCGGTTCAACGACCTGCATTCCGGCGCCAGCCTCAGCGATTGGCTGCAAGCGCAGGCGCGCGATGTAGCCGCCGCGTTTGGCGTTGATGTTGATGTGCGGATCAAAATATCGGGCGAAAGCTTTCTGACCCCTCCTGGCCCTCTGTCGGAATTGGTGGCCAAAGCGGTTGCGGCTGAAACCGGGTTCACGCCCGAGATGTCGACAACCGGAGGTACTTCGGACGCACGTTTCGTCAAAGATCATTGTCCGGTTGTCGAATTTGGTTTGGTCGGCAAAACCATGCATCAGGTGGATGAATGCGTTGAGGTGGCGCAGATTGAACAGCTCAAGGCGGTCTATACCCGTATCCTGACCGACTATTTTTCCTGATTCATGCAGCGCACCCTGGTGATCATGGTGAAAGAACCGCGCCCGGGCCGTGTCAAAACCCGGTTGGGGCGCGATATCGGTATGGTCGGTGCGGCGTGGTGGTTTCGGCATCAGACCCGCTCTTTGATCCGGCGCCTGCGCGATCCGCGCTGGCAGATCGTGCTGGCGGTCTCGCCGGACCGCGAAGGGCTGAACAGCCGCATCTGGCCCGCTGATCTGCCACGTGCGCCACAGGGTCGAGGGGATCTGGGCGATCGTATGGGGCGGATGCTGCGGAAAATGCCAACAGGGCCAGTCTGTCTGATCGGTGCGGATATCCCGGGGGTTACACGGGGGCATATCGCGCGCGCGTTCCGGGCATTGGGGCGCAACCAGATGGTGTTTGGTCCGGCCCCGGATGGCGGATATTGGCTGGTCGGGGCGCAACGCATTGGTGCCCTGCCGCACGGCCTGTTCCAAAACGTGCGCTGGTCGACGGAACATGCGCTGGCCGACACGCTGGCCTCGATCCCCGGATGCCGGGTGGCGATGCTGGATCAGCTGCGCGATGTCGATACGGTTGCCGATCTGCGAGCCTGACCCTTTTTTGGTCATGACGCCGCCGCATCTCCGTGATAGGCCGAAATCATGACTCGCATCCCTACCAAGCAAGAGGTCCTCGATTGGATCTCGGCGAACCCCACCCTGACCTCGAAACGCGACATTGCTAAAGCCTTTGGCATCAAGGGCGCGGATCGGATCGACCTGAAACGCATCCTCAAGGAACTTGAGGCCGAAGGGCATCTGGAAAAGCGCAATCGCAGCTATAGCGACCCGGACCGGTTGCCGCCTGTCAGCGTGTTGCAGGTGAAGGCCCCGAATGCCGATGGTGATCTGTTCGCGCGCCCGCTGGAATGGCATGGCGAAGGGGTCGAGCCGGTTGTTCTGATGATCACCCGCGCCAGCGATCCGGCGCTGGGTGAAGGCGACCGCATTCTGGCGCGTCTGACTGTCGTGCATGAGGAAGACCATAATTACGAGGCGCGCCTGATCCGTCGGATCGGAACCAACCCGCGCAAGATCGTCGGTATTTTCCGCAAAGGGGCCGAGGGTGGGCGGATCGTTCCCATCGACAAGGCTGGCCAAAACGAATGGCAGGTCAATGACGGTGCCTTACTGGGCGCGAAAGACGGTGAGCTGGTCGAGGCCGAACAGGCCGGACCCAAAACCCGCATGGGCCTGCCACGTGCCCGCATTGTCGAACGGCTGGGCGACCCGTCGGCCCCCAAGGCCGTGTCGCTGATCGCCATTCATCAGCATGGCATTCCCGATGACTTCCCCGACACAGTGATTGCAGAGGCTGACAAGGCCAAACCCGTTGGTCTGAAAGGGCGCGACGACCTGCGGGACATACCCTTGCTGACCATCGACCCGTCGGATGCGCGCGACCACGACGATGCGTGTTACGCGCATGAAGATGATGACCCGAAGAATAAAGGGGGACATGTGATCTGGGTCGCCATCGCGGATGTCGCCGCCTATGTGCAGCCCGGTACAGCGCTGGACCGCGAGGCGCGCAAACGCGGCAATTCCAGCTATTTTCCTGACCGCGTGGTTCCGATGCTGCCGGATCGTTTGTCGGGTGACCTCTGTTCTTTGCACGAGGGTGTCCCCCGCGCCTGTATCGCTGTTCGGATGCAGATTGACGCGGACGGCAACAAGATTGACCACCGCTTTGTGCGTGGTTTGATGCGGTCTGCCGCCTCGCTGCACTATGGCGAGGTGCAAGAGGCCATCGATGGCAACCCGAACGACCGCACCGGGCCGCTGTTGGAGACGGTTCTGAAACCGCTCTATGGCGCCTATGCCGCGCTGAAAAAGGCGCGCGCGGTGCGCCAGCCATTGGAACTGGATCTGCCTGAACGCAAGATCGTTCTGAGCGATACCGGAGAGGTTACCAGCGTCGCCTTCCGCGACCGGCTAGATGCGCATAAGTTAATCGAGGAATTCATGATCCTCGCCAATGTTGCAGCCGCCGAAACGCTAATCGCCAAACAACGCCCGCTATTGTTCCGCGTGCACGAAGAACCCGCGCCGGAAAAGCTGGAAAGCTTGCGGGAAACGGCGCAAGCGGCGGGGCTGAATCTGGCCAAGGGGCAGGTGCTGCAGACCCGGCATCTGAATGCTTTATTGAATGCTGCCGCTGGAACTGAAGACGCAGAACTGATCAATCTATCGACTTTGCGGTCTATGACGCAGGCCTATTACAACCCTGAAAATTTTGGCCATTTCGGACTGGCTCTGCGGAACTATGCCCATTTTACCTCACCCATCCGCCGCTATGCCGACCTGATCGTTCACCGTGCGTTAATCACGGCTCATGGTTGGGGCAAAGATGGGCTGACCGAGGATGAGATCGCCCGATTGGAGGACACCGCCACCCATATCTCGGATACCGAGCGCCGCTCGATGATGGCCGAGCGCGATACGACCGATCGCTATTTGGCCGCCTTTCTTAGCGAGCGGGTGGGCAATGAGTTCACCGGTCGGATCAGTGGCATCGCCCGGTTCGGCGCCTTTGTGAAGATGGACGAGACCGGAGCGGATGGTCTAGTACCGGTGCGGTCTTTGGGGCGCGAGTTCTTTCATTTCGACCGCGAGGCCGGAACGCTGATGGGATCGGACACTGGTCTGATCATCGCTATCGGTCAACGTGTCACCGTACGTCTGACCGAGGCGACACCTGTGACGGGCGGGCTGGAGTTGGAGCTGTTGTCGATCGACGATCAGGCCCTGCCGACGGGGCGCGGAGGGGCATCCAAGCGCCCAACGCGACGCAAGGCAGTCAGCACCAAGCGCAAGAAGGACAAGATCAAACGCAAGGTGGAACGCAAACGCCGTCAGAAGTGAATTCACATCTCGGGAACAAGGCGCATGTAGGTCAGCCTTTTGCGGGAAGGTGATAGGTCAACGCGCGGGCTATCAGCCAGCCATGGCGGGTGGCGTCGATCTGATCCGGATCATCAAACAGAACTGCCCGGTTGCCGTCTATCCTATCTTCGCCCGGAAAGGCCGAGGTGAAATCGCCCATCAACCGGCTTTGGCAATGCACGAACAGGGCAAAGCGGGCCGCTTTGTGCCCGCCCAATCGGATCGTGGATCCCTTGGGCGCCAGATAGGCGGGCTGCCCCCAGCGCAATGCCTCTTGCAACGGCTGCGCGCGGGGCAACGAAGTGGCGGTTTCCAGGATCAACTGACGCAGCGCAAGCGCCCCGGCACGTGTGCCTTCGGGCAGGGCATGATAGGCCGCTGCCACTGCGGGATCGTCAAATTGTGTCATGACAGCGGTATCGCCTGCTCCATCCGGTCTATGTAGTCGCTCAACAGCTTATCCTGTTTGATCCGCTGGGTCAGCGGTGTATTGGCCGGCGTCGCGCGCATCGCGGCAAGCATGGGGGCCACGCTCATATCCACTGAGGTCGGGGTTTCTCCCATCAAATAGGTCGACTGCCATAGATAGGCCGAGATCGCCTCAAGATCGCGTTCCAGCCTGTCCTGACGTTCCGCATCTGAGAATCGAGAGACGCCCTGAAACCCCAATCCTTTAACAACGTTCTTGCGGACGGAATTGGCAACTGGTTTGCGGATCAGGGCGGGGATGCCAGTGAAAAAGGTCTTATACAGAATCGGCCAGACTTCGTCATTCGCCCAACGGTCCTGGACGATCTGAAAATACAGATGCTCTTCGGCTAAACGGATCAATGCGCGCGATTGAGCTTTTTGCAGATCGCTCAGCCCGTGATCAAAATCACTACCTTGCGTCTCAAGCCAGTCGCGGATCAGGTCGCTGTCGGGGATCAGACGCTGCGGCGTGCGCAGAACCGGCAGCTTCTGATGCGGCATCTTGCGCGGATCAAGGAGGTCAGATCGCTGCCAGCGTTGGCCCGATGTTTGCAGCATTAGTGCCGTCTTCACGCAAAACGGGCTGGCGCTGAACAGGCCAAAGGCAGAGGGGTAGGTCAAAAGGGTCAGCATCTTGGGCTCCATCATGGGTATAGGTGATGGGTATGCCGAGCTAATGACAATTTCTGTCATTAGAGGTAAAGTAACCTGCATTATGACCCGCACCGCCCGTTTGTTCCAATTAATGCAATCCTTGCGCTCTGGCCCGTCGCCAAGAACGTCGATTGAGCTGGCTCAGGATCTGGGCGTTTCGCCGCGCACGATTCACCGAGACATCGATTCATTGCGCAGCCTCGGCGCCGTGATCGACGGAGAGGCGGGGTTCGGGTTCACCCTGATCGAGGACGCCACCCTGCCACCGCTTGGCTTCACCGATGATGAGCTTGAGGCCCTGGTGCTTGGCCTGCGCGAGGTACAATCCATTGGTGATCCCGGCCTCTCAGAGGCTGCCAGCGAAGTCCTACGCAAGCTGCAGGGTCGTTTGCCACCGCGCCAGTCTCAGCGCCTCAGCCATGCGGTGCTGACCGCCACACGGTTTGACCGGCCGGCGAAACCAACGGTGGATGTCGCTGAACTGCGGCGGGCCACCTGGGACGAACAGACGATCGAATTTTCCTATTGGGATGCCAAAGGCGACGAGACCCATCGCTGCGTAAATCCGTTGAGCATCGTTTACATGGACCGCGCCAGCGTGCTGATCAGCTGGTGCCTGTTGCGGCAGGATTTCCGCGTGTTTCGGTTGGATCGCATGCAAGAGATGCAGATTACCGGGGCCTCGTTCCGACCCAACCGGGTCCCCCTGCTGCGCGAAGCCCTGGATCGGCTGCGGTCTGAGCGGGAGGCGAGAGACCGCGACTCGGAAAGCTGAGCGCTTTGAGATTTGCCGTTTTTGCGCTATCCTGTGGTTGAGCAGTTATCAGGAAATTCGGAATGCGTAGATGCGTAAGCGGCGTTATGACCGCAGCATTATGGGCATCCATCGTACAGGCGGAGTCCATCAAAAGCCCGGAAGGGCCACAGCCGATACAATTGGCGTCGGCTGATCTTACAGTCTCAATCCGACCGGTCGTCCGACCATCGGAGGAGATGTATCGCGTGTCAGAAGAAAGAAGCGCCCGGTTTCAGGCGTGGCTTGGCGATTTTCGGACGCGGGCACAGGCCCAGGGTATCTTGCCCGGCACTCTGGATCACGCGCTAGCAGGGCTGGCCTATGACAAGGATATCATCAAGCGCGATCGCAATCAGGCCGAGTTCACCAAGCCGATCTGGGACTATCTGGATGCGGCCGTTTCTGATCGGCGCGTCGCAGACGGACGCGCGGGGTTGGAACGCCATGCCGCGGTGCTGACCCGGATTGAGGCGCAATATGGCGTCGAAAAAGAGGTCGTGACCGCGATTTGGGGGCTCGAGACGTCTTTCGGCACATTTCGGGGGTCGGATCAGACGATCCGTTCGCTTGCGACGCTGGCCTTTGATGCCCGACGGGCTGAGTTCTTTGAAACGCAACTGATTGCCGCCTTGCGGATCATTCAGGCAGGCGATGTCAGCCCCGCAACGATGGTCGGAAGTTGGGCCGGAGCAATGGGGCATACGCAATTCATGCCGACCTCGTTTCTGGATCACGCCGTGGATTTCGACGGTGACGGGCGGCGGGATATATGGACGGATGACCCGACCGATGCGCTGGCCTCGGCAGCGGCCTATCTGGCGCGTCATGGGTGGACCAAGGGACAGCCATGGGGTGTTGAAGTGCGCCTGCCCGCCGGGTTCGATTTTGCAGCCGCGAGACGCGATTACACGCTGCTGCCGTCAGGTTGGGCGGCGCTGGGCGTGGTCGGGTGGGATGGGCGGCCCATTGCGGATCATGGTCAGGCAGCGATTTTGTTGCCAGCAGGCGGTGAAGGCGTCGCATTGATGATCTTCGACAATTTCCGCGTGATCGAGCAATACAACGGTGCAGATGCCTATGTGATCGGCATTGGGCATTTGTCCGACCGTCTGGCGGGCCGCGCGGCGTTTCAGGCCGAGTGGCCTCGGGGTGATCGGGCGTTGAGCTTTGCTGAGAAGAAAGAATTGCAGCTCCGGCTGACCGAGGCCGGGTTTGACACGCAGGGGATCGACGGGCGCACCGGCCCGAATACCACTGAGGCGGTTCGGGCCTATCAACTGGCGCAGGGGCTTTTGCCGGACGGCTATGCCTCCGCGCCGCTGTTAGAGCGGTTGAGGTAGGGGAGGGGGCTCTGCCCCCGTCGCCTGACGGCGCCTCCCCCGAGGTATTTTCAGCCAGATGAAGCTGCGCGGGTCAGGAAGCCGCTTTCATCAGGCCCTGTGCGATGATCTCGACCTGTGCCTCGTCCAGCGATTTGAGGATGCGTACGAGCATCTCATCAATTTCCGCGGGTGTCAGAACCAGCGGAGGAGAGATGATCATCCGATCGCCCACATGGCGCATCACCAGGTTGTTGGCAAAGCACCGATCGCGACAGATATAGCCGACAGTGCCCGGATCGGACGCGAATTTGGCACGGCTGGCCTTGTCCGGTGTCAACGCGATTGACGCCATCATGCCGACAATCTTGGCTTCGCCCACTAGCGGGTGATCGGCCAGCGCCTCCCATTTTTTCTTCAGATAGGGGGCGGCTACGTCGCGGACATGCTCGACGATCTTTTCTTCTTCAAGGATGCGCAGGTTTTCCAGTGCCACGGCTGCAGCGACCGGATGGCCGGAATAGGTGTAGCCGTGATTGAACTCGGTTCCGCCAATGACCTCGGCAATCTCGTCACTCACGATGGACCCGCCAATAGGCGCATAGCCCGAGCTGAGCCCCTTTGCGATTGTCATGATATCGGGGCGAATGCCGACGGTTTGAGACCCAAACCAGTTGCCTGTGCGACCAAAACCGCAGATGACCTCATCCGCAATCAGCAGGATATCGTATTTGTCACAGATGCGCTGAATTTCAGGCCAGTAGGTATCCGGTGCAACAATCACGCCACCTGCGCCCTGTACGGGTTCGGCGATAAAGGCTGCGACGCGGTTTTCGCCAAGTTCCTCAATCGCCTCTTCCAACTCGCGCGCGCGGGCCAGGCCGAATTCTTCGGGAGACATGCTACCACCTTCAGCCCACCAGTTTGGTTGGTTGATATGGTGGATATTCGGGATCGGGATTCCACCCTGCGCGTGCATCCCTGCCATGCCGCCCAACGACGCCGAGCCGACCGAAGAGCCATGATAGGCGTTATGTCGGCTGATGATGATGTTCTTGTCGGGCTGGCCTTTTTCGGCCCAATAGGTCCGAACCAGACGGATGTTTGTGTCATTCGCCTCAGACCCGCCGGCTGCAAAGAACACATGGTTCAGATCGCCTGGCGCAAGTTCCGCGATCTTCGCGGCCAGCGCGATGGCAGGGACGTGGGTCGTTTTGAAAAAGGTATTGTAATACGGCAGTTCGCGCATCTGGCGGGCTGCGACCTCGGCCAGTTCATCGCGACCATAGCCGATATTGACACACCACAGGCCCGCCATTGCATCGAGTATTTCTTCACCCTCGCTGTCCGTAAGGTAGACGCCCTTCGCACGGGTGATCACACGCGCGCCTTCTTTCCCTAGGGCGCCATTGGCCGAAAAAGGGTGCATGTGGTGGGCGGCGTCCAAGGCCTGCAGCTGGGCCGTGGGCAAATGGTTTGTGATGGTCGACATCGGAAAATCTCCTGCAAGAGCGATTGGCAGCTACAATATGATCAAATTTTTTCCTGTCAATCGAATCGGACAGATCTAAGCGTTGACTAAGGCGTCTGCCATCAGCTCCATGCCCTGTTCGATATCTTGTGCGGTTGCTTTTGCTGCCATATCCGCGTCCTGATTGCGCAACGCCGAAATGATATCCTTGTGGCGGTCCGGCAGGCTCTGAGTGCCGAATCTACCGCATACAACGCGCAAAGACGGCCCGAATCTAAGCCACAGGCGCTCGGCCAGATCATTGAGAATCGGGGCATTTGCATGGCCGTAAAGCGTTTCGTGAAACCGGTGGTTGAGGCGCAGATAGCCGCTAACGTCTCCGTCGCTGATAGTGCGATCCAGACGTTGGTCGATCTGCTCAAGATGATCAATGTCCTGAGGTGTCACATTCGCAGTTGCACGCCTCGAAAGCTCTGATTCTATTTTGATTCTTGAATAAATCATCTGTTCGACGTCGCCGTCGGTCAGAAGAGGAACACTCACTCGGCGGTTGCCCTGAAACACCAGAGCACCATCGGATATCAGGCGTCTGATAGCCTCCCGCACAGGGGTCATTCCAACACCCAGCGAATCAGTGAGACCCTGGATCGTGACGGGTTGCCCCGGCACCAATTCACCGTACATGATTTGTGATCTGAGGGTATTATAGACCTGTTCATGCGCAGGTCGTTTTTCACGCGCACCGTCAGTGCTGGATGCCTTATTTTTGATCAAATCCAAGTGGTTTGCCCTGTTTCCCGCTATGTTGACTTGTCAGGTTTCTGACCTCGTGAAACCATACGACGGATCGTGCGAAAACGCAAAACTTGATCAAATCCAAAAAAACGGGAAAATAGCGCGTACACTTGCAGGGAGAATAATATGACAATCAAAACGCTGACCATGACAGCGGTCATCGCATTGGGGACTTCGGCGGCCTTCGCTGAAGAGGTGCGTGTTTACAACTGGTCCGACTATATCGACGAAGAGCTTCTGACAAAGTTCGAGGAAGATACCGGTCTGACTCTGATTTATGATGTTTTTGACAGCAACGAGGTATTGGAGACCAAGATGCTGGCCGGTGGATCAGGCTATGACGTGGTGGTGCCTTCGGGTACTTTCCTTCAGCGTCAGATCCAGGCTGGAGCCTTTCAGGCGCTTGACGCTGCACAGCTGTCGAATTCAGGCAATCTGTGGGATGTGATTCAGGAACGTACTGCCGGGTATGATCCGGACAACGCCTATTCTATCAACTACATGTGGGGCACAACCGGGCTTGGTGTAAATGTTGGAAAAGTGCAGGAAGCGTTGGGCGAGGATGTTGCGCTGAACAGCATGGATCTGGTTCTGAAACCCGAGAATATGGAGAAACTTGCATCCTGCGGCGTACATTTCCTGGATGCTCCGGCAGAAATCATTCCGATGGTTCTGCAATATCTGGGTGAAGACCCGGACAGCCATGACAAAGATGTTATTGGCAAGGCCGAGGCGGTTTTGACCAGCGTTCGACCGCACATTCAGAAGTTCCACAGCTCGGAATATATCAACGCACTGGCCAATGGCGACATCTGTGTCGCCGTGGGGTGGTCGGGTGATATCCTGCAGGCCCGCGATCGTGCGGCCGAAGCCGATAATGGTGTTGAAATTGAGTACCATCCCTTTGCTGAAGGGTCGTTGATGTGGTTCGACCAGATGGCGATTCCGGCTGATGCTCCGAACCCGGAGGGTGCGCATAAATTCCTGAATTTCATTCTGGATGCCAACAATATGGCGGCGGCCTCGAACTATGTTTACTACGCCAATGGCAACAAGGCTTCGCAAGAACTTCTTGAGGAAGACGTGATCGGTGATCCGGCCATTTATCCGGATGATGCGACCATGCAGAACCTCTATATCACGACGCCTTACCCGTCGAAGATACAGCGGGTCGTGACCCGTTTGTGGACCAAAATCAAATCGGGCACCTGATCCGGCTTGTTTCAGCAGGGCGGACCAACCGCCCTGCCATTCTTTTCAGATTGCCGAACGGGGGCCGTTTTGAACTCTACTGTTTTTGTGCCGTGGGAAGACCCACAGGCGAAACCTCTGATCCAGTTCCAGAATGTCACCAAACGGTTTGGTGAGTTCACGGCCATCGACAATCTGTCCTTGGATATATTTGAGAAAGAATTCTTTGCTCTGCTAGGGCCCTCGGGCTGCGGCAAGACCACGATGATGCGAATGTTGGCCGGGTTTGAAAAACCGACCGAAGGGCATATTCTGCTGGGCGGGCAGGATATAGATCCCATTCCACCGAACAAACGGGCTGTGAACATGATGTTCCAATCCTACGCGCTGTTTCCGCATCTATCTATCTGGGAAAACATCGCCTTTGGTCTGCGTCGGGACAATATGCCAAAGCATGATCTTATGGATCGTGTCGAAGAGATGTTGCGCCTGACCCGGCTTGAACAATTCGCCCGTCGCAAACCGCACCAGATCTCTGGTGGTCAGCGTCAGCGCGTGGCGCTTGCGCGATCCCTGGCAAAAGCGCCGAAGCTGCTGTTGCTGGACGAACCTTTGGGGGCGCTGGATAAGAAACTGCGACAGGATACGCAGTTCGAGCTGATGGATATTCAGGAAAAGACCGGCACCACCTTTGTGATCGTGACCCATGATCAGGAAGAGGCGATGACCGTGGCCAGCCGGGTTGCGGTAATGGATCAGGGTAATCTGATACAAGTGGCGACACCCGACCGGATTTATGAGAATCCCAGTTCGGTCTATGTGGCCGATTTCATTGGCGACGTGAACATCATCCAGGGCCGAGCCACGGCAAGCGCCGATGAGACCTATCAGATTGACTGGGCTGAAGGTCAGGCACCTTTGACTGCGTCCTCGACCACAGAGTTTTCGAGCGGCCAGCTATGTCATCTGGCGATCCGCCCCGAGAAGGTGACGATCTCGGTTGATCGTCCTGCGGATGCAATCAACGCAGTGCAGGGCAAGGTGCTTGACATTGCCTATCTGGGCAATCTGTCCACTTATCACGTCGAACTGAATAACGGCACGATTATCAAGGCGCAGACGGCAAATACCCGTCGCATTTCGCGTCGTTCCTTTACATGGGAAGACCCGGTCTGGCTGTCCTGGACAGCCACCGCCGCGGTTCTGTTGGCGGATTGATGCGCCGCGCCCTTCTGATCGCCGTCCCGTATGTCTGGCTTTTGGCGCTGTTTCTGGTGCCATTTTTCATCGTTCTGAAAATCTCGCTTTCGGACACGGAACTGGCCATCCCGCCTTACACGCCGACACTGGATTTATCTCAGGGCTGGGCCGGGCTCAGGGATTTCTTCAGCCAGCTGGATTTTGAGAATTTCGTCTGGCTAACCGAAGATGACCTGTATTGGAAAGCTTACCTGTCCAGTGTCAAAATCGCGTTGATTTCAACCATACTGACTTTGCTGGTGGGGTATCCTATCGCGTATGGCATGGCCCGCGCACCGGCTGAGTGGCGCCCGACGTTGATGATGTTGGTAATTCTGCCGTTCTGGACGTCGTTCCTGATCCGGGTCTATGCTTGGATGGGTATTCTCAGCAACGAAGGTTACCTGAACCAACTGCTGCTGTGGACGGGCATCATCTCGACCCCGCTGACCATTCTGAACACCAACACAGCTGTCTATATCGGTATCGTCTATACCTATCTGCCCTTCATGATTCTGCCGATCTATTCCGCGCTTGAACGAATGGACGAGTCGCTGATCGAGGCCGCAGAGGATTTGGGCTGTTCGCGTATTCAGGCCTTCTGGCTGATAACGATCCCCTTGTCACGCCCGGGTATCATCGCGGGTTGTTTCCTGGTGATGATTCCGGTGATCGGCGAATTTGTGATCCCATCATTGCTCGGAGGATCCGGGACATTGATGATCGGCAAAGTATTGTGGGAGGAGTTCTTCTCGAACCGCGACTGGCCGGTGGCCGGTGCCGTGGCAGTTGTGCTGTTGCTGATCCTTGTGATTCCCATCGTGCTGTTCCAGCGCAACCAGCAGAAACAGACGGAGGCTGAGCAATGAACAGGTTAAGCTGGTTCAACGTCGTCTCGTTGACGCTTGGTTTCGCGTTTCTCTATATCCCGATGCTCATTTTGATCATCTTCTCTTTTAACGAAAGCAAACTGGTCACGGTTTGGGCTGGATTTTCGACCAAATGGTATGGTGAGTTGGTCCAGAACGAAGCGTTTCTTGATGCTGCCTGGGTCACCTTGCGGGTTGCAGTATTCTCGTCGACCCTGGCTACCATTCTGGGTACGGCGGCGGCCTATGTGCTGGTACGCGGTGGGCGGTTCTTTGGCCGGACTCTGTTTTCGGGCATGATCTATGCGCCTCTTGTGATGCCCGAAGTGATCACTGGCCTGTCGCTTTTGCTGCTGTTCATCGGAATTGGACTGGACCGGGGTATTTTGACCATCGTGCTGGCACATACGACCTTTTCAATGTGCTTCGTGTCGGTTGTTGTATCCTCACGTCTGGTCACGTTTGATCAGTCTCTGGAAGAGGCAGCGTTGGATCTTGGGTGCTCACCCGCACAAGCCTTCCGTCTTGTCACCCTGCCGATCATCGCCCCGGCGGTGATTTCAGGCTGGCTATTGGCTTTTACGCTGTCGCTGGATGATCTGGTGATCGCATCATTCACATCGGGCCCGTCAGCCACGACTCTGCCGATCAAGATTTTCTCAGCTGTGCGGTTGGGCGTCAGCCCAGAAATCAATGCGCTATCCACGATCATGATTGCGGTCGTGACGGTCGGTGTCATAGCAGCATCTTTGGTCACCAAGCGCGCGATGGTCCGGCAGAAACAGGATGAGATGGCGGCAGTGCGTGCGGAATGAAACGCCTGTTCCCTGAGTTCACCTATGGATCTGGACCGCGATCAGGGTGCTGGTGGGATGAAACTATCGCAGCACCGGACTGGCCGGTGTTGCAGGATGATCTGAGCGTGGATGTCGCCATCATCGGCGGCGGGTTCACAGGTGTTACAGCCGCGCTTTTCCTGGGGCAGGCAGGCCTATCCGTCGCAGTTCTCGAGGCGGAGACGCCGGGGTGGGGTGCCTCGGGTCGCAATGGTGGGTTTTGCTGCCGAGGTGGGTCAAAGCTGAGCGATCGTGGCATGGCTCGGCGATATGGGGTCGAGGGGGCCGAAAGCTTTGCCCGGGCCGAAGTGGATGCGGTCAATCTTGTCGCCGACCTGCTTGAGGCGCATCAGATCGAAGCGGACGTTCATTCCAAGGGCGAGACCGCCCTGGCCCACACCGCCCGCGCCATGGAGAAATTGCGACGCTCGGCGGATGACGGGGGCTGCTTGCATGAGGCGGCCGACCTGCCCGGGCTCGGGTTGGGAGGGGATTTTTTCGGGGGCTATAGCGTGCCGGTCGGATTTGGTCTGAACCCCCGGAAATACCTGTTCGGCATTGCAAATGCGGCCGCTTCCGTTGGGGTCCGATTTTTTCAGAAAACCATGGCCAGAGACATCACCAAAACCAGCGCGAGCTTTGATGTTCGAACCGGGTCAGGGCGGATCAAAGCGTCGAATGTACTGATCTGCACCAACGGATATTCCAGTGAAAATATGCCTGAATGGCTGTCTGGGCGCTATATGCCAGCGCAATCAACCGTTCTGGTGACCCGCCCATTGACCGAGGCTGAGGTGTCGGCGCAGGGCTGGACCTCGGATCAGATGTCTTACGATACACGAAATCTTCTGCACTATTTTCGTCTTATGCCGGATCGACAGTTTCTGTTTGGGATGCGCGGTGGCCTGCGCTCATCACCTAAGGCCGAGGCTGCGATCCGCCAAAAGGTGCAGCGTGATTTCAAGGCCATGTTTCCGGCATGGGCCGATGTGGACGTGACCAATATGTGGTCAGGGATGGTGTGCCTTACCCAGGACCTGACGCCGTTCGCAGGGCCCGTTCCGGGTCAGAATGGGATGTTTGCCGGGCTGGCCTATCATGGAAACGGTGTCGCGATGGGTACCTATTGTGGGCGGGCGCTTAGTCGCATGGTGCTTGGACAGGATGCGGAATTGCCTGAGCCAATGGCCCGACCCCCGCGGCGTTTTCCACTTGGGTCCTGGCGGCGGGCTCTGATGCCGCCAGCCTATGCGCTAATGGCACTGGCCGACCTCTGACATTCACAAAGCGGCCAGTTCCAGCTCGAGCCCTTGTTCATAATCTGGTGCCCCATGTTCTGCGCGCCATAGGCAGTAGGCCGCCATCCTCCACCCGTACCAGCGGCGTAAAGACCGGTAGCGGTTTACGGTTTCCTGCCGGTCATACGCCGAAAGAAAGGACTTTTGCTCTTCAACGGTCAAAACCGCACCTCTGTAAAGATATTGCATGGCGGGTGACAGGAACAGCGCAAGGTCCTCGCAAGGATCACCAACGGCTGGGCATTGCCAGTCAATCAGCGTCAGACCAGAGGATGCGACGAGGATGTTTCCCGCCACCGGGTCGCCGTGAATCAGGCAAGTATGATCCGACCGGAAAATATGATGCTGTGGTTGCATCTTTTCCAGCTGAGCCCGTCGATCCGATGTGCACATCGCCAGAATGCTTTGACCATGTTCGGCCAGATCTGCGCTACCGTTTTTACCGGCGGGTGCGTTCTCTATGTTTGGGTTGAGCGAATGCAGGCGGTGCAGCAACCGGGCCACTGGGGCCGGGTCAGACCGCCAGGGGGTGCCCTGTGCGTGGTCGTAGAACACCCAATATCCGTTGTCATGTTGTCCCGTTGCCCGCAATCGCGGCACAACCCCAGAAGAAGCCAGTGCCCGCAGACAGGCGGCCTCCAATGCGGGATCGTTGCGAAACAATGGGTTTTCCAGGTCCGAGCGGTACAGTTTCAATACTTGATCACTGTCGTCGCCCAGCACCTTCCACACCCGGTTTGTCCTGCCACCATACAGAGTTTCGAACTGTGCCCCAGCGCTGGCAAATCCGAGCCTGACAAGTTGAGCAACAAGGTCGCGCGGTGGGGACGGTATTTGAGGCAGGGAGATCACCAATCAGTCAACGAGTCGGGCATTGCCTTGGTTTCGCCTGTCGTTAACCGTAGATCAAGCTCCTGTTCGCACCGCAGTGACTATTCCTGCTGGCACCACCTCTCCTCCAGCGAGCGTCAGCAACACTGCATCAGTGCCGACCTGCGCCTCCAGAACCTGATTATAAGCTGCGGCGATGCGTTCAGACAGCAGTTCATCGCCCTCATAACTTTCCATTGTTGCGGTATAATTTCCTGTCGGTAACGGGGTGCCGTCGTCATCGGTTCCGGCCCAGACAAACTCGGATTCCGTCGTTGAAACAGCGATGCGTTCAACGACCTCGTCGGACTCGTTGCGGATCACCATATAGGCGCTGTCCGCCCCGGGGTCGGCCTGCGCATACAGCGTTTCTGGTGAACCGTCGAAATGAAAGGCCGAGGCGGTTCGCACATCCATCCCGACCCAGCTGGCAAGCTCTTCAAGGTTGACGCTACCAAGTGAATAGGCAAGCGCAGTAAGCAGATCGTTGGTTTGAACCTGCTGCTCGACCATCGAGAATTGAGCCAGTTGCGAGGCGTATTCCGATGAATCCAGCGGCTCCAGCGGGTCTTGGTTGCGGGCCTGGGCGGTCAGCATCAGAAGGAAGGTTTCAAAATCCGAGGCCAGGCCGGATGTTCCAGATTTCGCCGAAGACTGTGCCTGCGCGGCGGTAGAGCTTGTATTCTGTGCGGGTGTGATCATGCTCAAAGCCTCATATCAACGCGGCCACTATGGCCGATCCGGGTTAAGACCGGCTCGCTGGCCTGATCCATTTCGGTCTGGGTTGTATTCAGACCGGAATCTGCGTGTCTATCCGCGCTTTCGGACTGGCCGTCTGACGAACCACCCAGATTGAAAGACAGATCGCCAAGCCCGAGGTTTTTGAACTCAGTCTCAAGAACCGAAAGATGTCGCCTCATCATTTCCAGAGTTTCCGGCCGCTCGGCTGCGATCGTCATCTGCAACCCGTCTTCCCGGCCATTCATGACGATTGAGATCTTGCCCAGCTCTTCCGGATTCAAGGTCAGTTCAATCGTGCCGGATTGTGGTCTTGCATGTATCGCAGCGGCCATCTGCCCCGCGATTGCCCGCGCCGTTTCTGCCCGTGCTGAGGTTAAAAAGTGCTGATGGCTTGCCGACGTATCCCGCGCCGTTGAAAATGGCTGGCTTTCGCGCGCGGGCAGAATCCCCTCGGCGTCCGGGTCTGATACCAAATCAACGTCCTGCACCTTGGCAGACGCCATCAGTTGCATTTGAACAAATGTTGGACCGGATTGTGTTGTCGGCGGTGAACCGGTGGCTTTGGGAGCCTGAGCCGCATCTGGTGTATCTCGCGAAACCAGCTTTGGTTCTGGCACTTCGGGTTTTCCGGGCGCAGAATCCGAGGGTATCGACGCCTTGGTCCGATAGCCCTTTGCAATAGTGGTTTGCGGCAGATTGTGTTCCGGTTTTTGCTGTGAGGTTTTCGCCTGCAACAAAGCCGGAACCTCAGATCGGGCGCGCTGCGCCGCGTTTCCAAGCGCATCCCCCCGAGGATCGGGGGTCGCATTGTTTGGCGCTGCGAATATTACGGCCTTGTCAGGTTCGGGCAGCGATGTCGGCGTTTCCTCAGGTGCCATCTCTTCGTCCTGCGCCGACGCGCGGGCGGGCGGGTCAGCTTCAGGTTTTCCCGACAGGCTGGTCGCAAGATCAACAGAGTCTTCTTCGACCACATCCTCTTCAACCTGCACCTCGGCATTAATGGTCAGTTCGGGCACGTCCTCATTCAAGCTGTCACCTTCGGAACGCTGCAATTCCTGCTCCATTACCTCAGCAAAGGTGTCAGCCCCTTCCGAGATTGGGTGTCCCTTGGCGGCAGTTTCAGATTTTGCGGCGCTGGCGGTCGAGGATGTGGACAATATAAGAGGGTTGGGCATTTTGCTCCGGCTCCGGTTTGCGTAACCAGGAATTTGCCCGCAGGAAGTTACGTTTATTTTAACCGCTTTCATCTTTGATCCAGAAAGTTCGATGCAATTTTTGGAGAAAGCTATGAAGCTATCTGGTATTCCAGCGCCGCAGCCCTTGTCTGTTGAGCAAAAGCTGAAAGATGCTTCGGTAGAGCTTGAGGCGGCGTTCCTGTCTGAAATGCTTAAGTCCGCAGGTCTAGGCGAATCCCGAGATTCGTTCGGCGGCGGTGCGGGTGAAGACCAGTTTTCATCGTTTCTTGTTCAGCAGCAGGCACTGCAGCTTGCCAGGTCCGGCGGTGTTGGCCTGTCCGAAATCCTGTTTCAGTCCATGATGGAGAATACCAATGCCTAACAAGTCTGAACATGACCTGATCAAATCTCTTGAAGAAGTTCTGGACCTTGAACGCAACGCCTTGGTGACCGGGGATCTGGATCGGTTGAATCACATGGCCCCGGAAAAGGAAAAGCTGATCGGTGCGATCAATGATCTTGAGGTGATTGATAGTGATGAACTGATCGGGGTTCAAAAGAAAGTCGACCGGAATCAGGCTCTGCTGAACAGTGCGGCCGAAGGGATTCGGGCGGTTGCCGGGCGCATGGCTGAACTGCGCCGAGTGCGTCAGGAATTCAGTACTTATGGAGCGGATGGGCAACGCAGCGATTTTGCCGTTCGCAGTCACGCAAAGCTGGAAAAGCGGGCCTAGCGCGAGGATTGAATCAAATCTGAACTTTCAGATTTTCGAGTCTTAGCACTCCGTTAGGAGATCGGCGCCAAAGGTGATCCTGCATCTGGAAAACTCAGGTGGCGCGAACAGCCCGTCGGCGGGTCGCAGTGATCAGAAAGACGTCAAAGCCCGCACATGTTGCGGGGTAAGCAAGGGCGAAAAGGCCCGAACGGAAAAGGAAGAAAGCTATGTCCAGCATTCTGACCAACAATGGCGCCATGGTTGCGCTGCAAACTCTGAAATCGGTCAACAAGAACCTGGCGCAGACCCAGAACGCGATTTCAACTGGTAAGGACGTCGCCACAGCCAAGGACAATTCAGCCGTCTGGGCGATTTCCAAAGTCATGGAGTCGGACGTTAAGGGGTTCAACGCCATCAAAGACAGTTTGGCACTGGGTGAATCGACCGTTGCGGTGGCCCGGAATGCGTCCGAGACAGTCACTGACTTGCTGTCCCAGATGAAAGAGAAGATCGTTGCGGCACAGGAAGACAACGTTGACCGCGGCAAAATCAATGACGACGTGACTGCTCTTAAAGATCAGATCGCATCGGTGGTTGGAGCGGCGCAGTTTAACGGGCTTAACCTGGTTGACGGTTCGGCGGGTACAGCCTCGATCCTGTCGTCTCTGGATCGTGACTCCAGTGGCAACGTAACCGCATCTTCGATTTCGGTGGCCTCGCAGAACCTGTCCACAGGTGGGTATGCCAGCAAAGGTGTTCTGGCCGGCTCGGACAACGTCACAACCGACAATGACGCCGCGGGCTTCACGATGGACAAAGCTGGTGGAACCGGCGACATCGTGGTGGACAGTTCAACGGACAACTTTGCTGCTGGTGACAAGATCTCGATCACTATTGGTGACAAGGTTGCGTCCTACACGGTGCAAGCTGCTGATCTGGACCCATCTGGAACATATGATGCCGCTTATACGGATGCCATTGTTGCCGTTGGCCTGAAAAATCAGATCGATTCCCTGGGGATCACGGGCGTCGCAATCGACTATGACTCGGCCAACCCGGGCACTTTGACATTTGTAACCGGTGCTGCGACGGCTGGCGCCGACGCTGATCGGGACGTTACTGTCTCGGCGCAGTTCACCAATGCCAATGCAGGTGGCCTGGGGGCGTTGGCTTCGATTGATGTATCGACAGATGCTGGTGCTCAGGCGGCGCTGGGTACTATCGAGACCTTGATCGACACGTCCATTGATGCATCTGCGGCGTTCGGTTCGTCTCAGGGCCGGATCGAAACGCAGAAAGAATTCATCTCGAATCTTTCCGACTCGTTCAAGTCCGGTATCGGAGCGCTGGTTGACGCCGATATGGAAGAAACCTCAGCCCGTCTGCAGGCCCTGCAGGTACAGCAGCAACTGGCAACGCAGTCGTTGTCGATTGCCAACCAGGCGCCGCAGTCGATCCTGTCGCTGTTCCGCTAAGTTCAGGACCCTGGCCGGGGCGTGGAAACGCGCCCCGGCTTTGACCGCCGTAAGACGGCCTTTTGGAAGGATTTCAAGTGACACCGCAAACTCTTGCACAACGCGCCTATGCGCAGACCGCTGCTCCGACGCGCACACCGCGTGATACGGAATATGAGGCGATTTCCAAGATCACGCATCGGTTGAAGGCTGCGGCCGCGCGGCACAAAACCGACTTTGGAGCGTTTGTTCAGGCTTTGCATGAAAACCGGAGGCTTTGGTCTGTGTTGGCAAACGGGGTAGCCGATTCCGATAACGCCTTGCCGAATGACCTTCGCGCCCGGATTTTCTATCTAGCTGAGTTCACCGAACAGCACAGCAGCCAGATACTCAGCAATAAGGCTTCGGTAGAGCCCCTTCTGGAAATAAACATGGCCGTTCTTAAAGGCCTTCGGCAAATGGGTGCGAACTGATGGCGGGTTTGGTATTGAAGCTTGCCCCAAAAGAACGGGTGCTGATTAATGGTGTAGTTGTGGAAAACGGCGATCGTAGAAGTCGGTTTTCAATCATGACACCACAGGCAAATGTCCTGCGTTTGCGCGATGCGATACATCCTAACGAGGTGAACACACCCGTTCGCAGAGTGTGCTATGCGACGCAACTGGTTCTGTCTGGAGACATGGAAGCTGAAAGCGCCCGCCAACAACTGCTACGTCGGGTGGAAGAGTTGAGCCAAGTGTTTACGGATGCGGACAGCCGCAGAGTTTTGGCCGAGGCAACCGAAGCTTTGTTGGCCGAGCAGTATTACAAATGCCTCAAATCCCTGCGTGCTCTGCTACCGCGAGAAGAGCGCCTCATGGCTTACCAGCAATGACCTTTCAGCCGGTCATACCCTCAGGTGGCATTGTTGGCTGGCGGTTCCTTCAGCGCACCTACGAAGGCCAGTTGAACAGCTTTTCCTCTTCGACGGTCAATGAGCGTGAGGCGACGTATTTCCGGGAAAACATCGGCAAGGTTCAAGCGGCTGAAGATCTGGTTTCTGACCGCCGGCTGCTACAGGTTGCCTTGGGCGCATTTGGTCTGGAGGGCGACATCGACAACCGCTATTTCATCCAGAAAATCCTGTCAGATGGAACGAGCGCAGATGATGCTTTGTCCAATCGCCTATCTGACAAAAGATACCGTGAATTCTCTGAGGCATTTGGACTGGGCCCTGGCGAAATTCGAAGAACCATTCTTTCGACATTTATGGAGGATATTGCCCGGGACAACGTGACCTCGCGCTTTGAGGTCGCCGTGGGTGAACAGGACGAGACAATGCGCATATCCCTCTATGCAAAACATGCGCTGGCTGAGTTGGCATCGCAAGACAGCAGTGGTGACACGAAATGGTTCGACTTGATGGGCCTTCCGCCGTTGCGAAAGATGATGGAGACGGCGCTTGGGTTGCCCTCAAGCTTTGGTCAGTTGGACATCGACAAGCAGCTTGAGGTGTTCAAGGATAGGTTGTCGAACCTGACTGGATCTGACGATTTAGCGCAGTTCGCGGATGAAGAGGCGATCGGGGATTTGACCGACAGATACCTTGCGCGCAGTCAGATCGCGCAGCTTCAAAGCACAATTTCCCCGGCCCAAACCGCGTTGCTTCTGCTGGGCGGATAGTCCTACGTCAATCGCAAGATGCCTCTATATCAAGCGCTGGCGCTCTAAATTTCTACCACAACTAGCTATTCAGGATCGCGTCCGCCGAGGTTTTGAGCGCGTATGAGCACACGGGTTGTGACACGTTGTGCAGCTTGACCTCTCCAAGTGGCAAAGCGTCTGTGCAGGCCGGCACGATGTCTTTGGTCACAACAATCCTGTGATTCACGATCTTGCTGTATTCCCCAAGTCGGGCGGCGACGTTCGCAGCTTGTCCGATCACGGTGAAGTCTAACCGTTCGCGCGACCCGATATTGCCATAGGTTACGCGCCCATAGGCGACGCCAATCGAACAATCGCAATGCATGTCGGACCCAGACTTGCGCAGCTCTCCTAACCTTTCAACGATTCCAACTGCTGATCGCTGCGCGTTTTCGCGGGCTAAGGCAGAATCTTCGCCTGCCGGGAATACAGCAAGAACAGCGTCCCCGATGAATTTCAGAACTTCACCACCGTTTTCGTCGACGATGTCCGAGACCGTTTCAAAGAAGTCATTCAGCAGATTGATATAGGCGGCGCGGCCCAGCTTTTCTTCTAACAGGGTAGAATTGCGCAGGTCGCAGAACATGATGGCTGCATCAATCTCATCCCCGTCTCCACGACGGATTTCTCCGCCCAGGACACGCGCGCCGGTCCGCTTTCCGACATAGGTTTCCAGCAATACCTGGGCGTTTTCGCGCTGCATGAAGACTTCGTAGAACCGGGCAATCACCGAGGAGCATTCGAACACCAGCCCAAGATTGGCCGTTGTGAACCCGTCGGGGTGATCGCAAGTCAGCGTCAAGACATTGGTGCGCCCGTCGGAAAATGGCAGGGGCATCGCGACATAGTCAGTCGCCCCTTTGGCGCGCAGGTCTTCCATGATTGGAAAGCTGTGCTGAGGGTTCTCGTCATTCAGCCTTTGGCGCACGCCGCCCATACCGTTGGACACGTGGCGCAGAGGGCTGTTGATATAGGCGGGGTGGTCGTGGATTTCATAGGTGGGCACATTGGTCGAAATCTCGGCTTCACCCTTTTCCCAAATATAGTGTTTGCCCGCGATCAACGGATGTAGGGACCAGGCAAGGATACTGAGGCGCTGAATGGCAATTCCATGTTCCAGCATCTTCTCGGCCAGCGCTTTGGTGAATGCTTCGGGCGTGCTGAGATCACTGGCCCCCCGCATCAGCCAATCGATCAGCGGCCCGCTGATATTGCCGTCTTCCGGGTTGCGCAGGTTGTTTTCACCCAGCTCAATCCGCGTATATGCGGTGGGCATAAAGCCGATATGGCCCTGGATCGCGGCGCTTTCGGGCAGGGCATTCTCGTAAGCCCAGACGGAGTTGGTCAATCGTTGATCCGCCATAACGACATCGTGGTAAGTGGCGGTGCCCTTGAACGGGCAGAATGTCTGAAGTTCGGTCTCATCGCTGAGATCGACATGTACATCCTGACGGGGGATGTAGATCATCGGCGGCAACCGAGTTTCGTACATTACCTTGGCATCAAAGCTTTCAGCCAGAAGGATCTCATCCCGGTAGATTGCGATACGGCCGACAAGTGGTTCGACCGAGATCCCATAGCCTTTGATATTTGGAGTCACGTGAACGTTCATAATCATCCTCCCTGGCACGGGTCTTTATAGGATGGGCGTTTGATCCGTGTTTTCCAAGGGGCAGAGCAGGATTTTCCCAATATCAAATCATCTGAATGACGTCTTTTTCTATCGACAACATATAGCCTTTTTTAGCGATGTTCTTGACCAGCAACTCGCTGACCATCTGATTGCCCAAAGCATCGCGCAGGCGCTTGATCCGCGTCGCGCCAGCAGCCTCGTCACAATCAGCTGTGCTTTTGCCGGAAATCATCGCCTCGATCTGAATGCCGGATAGAACCTCGTCATCCAACCGGGATTCGGCAAGAACTGACAGGGTTTCCATCGCCGACGCAGTCAGTTTGAAATCCATGTTATTGAGATAGACGGTATTCTCTTCCCGGCTGATCAAAAGTGAAGTGACCTGAATCCCAGTGCGCTCAATCTGTGCCATGCGTCGGTTCAACAGCACCAGCATGACCAGAAACACCAGCGCAGCAATCAGCATTGCAGTGGCGAAAACCAGCAAAACAAAGATAACCATGCGGTAACTGGACAATGTATCGGCAAAGGCAGTGCCGGACTGGGCCAGAACCTCGAGTAGGCGAATCTCGGTCTGCGAGGTCAGATCACTCTCGACGAACAGACGTTCGACGCGGGCATTGAACGCGTTTGCATCTGGCAATGTCCACAACAGAAAGGCGGCAGAGGCCACAAGTATGACAACGATTACCGTGATGCCCGCGCCAACCAACCTGACGCCCGAGCGCCGTGCCTCAGTAACGGAGATAGAATTTTCCGGCATTGGCCTTCCTTTTATCCAACCCTTCCGGTCCAAAAACGGACATGACGTTCAGCAGGGTCCAGCCCGAGCCGCGCAGCCGTTGCGCGACCTCTTTTTTGGCTTTTCCTTTGCCGCAGGACGAAACCTGCATGACGCCATAATGCAGGCGCAACGGATTGTCCTGCTTGGCCTTGTAATCGGCATAGCAGTCCGCTGCTGACGCCATGGAGCCAAGCGATATCAGGGCCCCGATGGCCAGAGAAGAGAGGATCTGTTTCATAGGCTGCATCCTGCGCATGGCTTTGGTTGATATTCAATAACGCAAAGGGGTTTCGCGGTCTGATATCGGATAACAAAACGGCGTTATTGCTTGTCTGAAGGGGACGCCCCCAATGTCAGGTCATCGAATTTACGGACTGTCATCACGTCCACCGAGTACCCGAAAGGACAGCACCATGCATAAGAAATTCATCGCTCTGATCATCGCCTCTGCAGTCGCAATCACCGGCGTTTCTGCATCCCAGGCCCGTGCCGCTGATGCAGAAGATATTCTTGGCGGGCTGGCGGCGATTGCCTTGATTGGCGCTGCCATCCATCATTTTGACAAGCAAGGCGACAGCAAAAAGGTTACCCGCAACTACAACCACGTGTATCAGGCCCCCAAACAGCACATCCAGAGGACCCCCAGGCATCGGCCGAACCATATCCGTCCCTTGCCCGAGCGTGTTGCGCGCTATAGTCTGCCGCAACGGTGCCTGGAAACCTTCAAGGGCTATGGCAAAAAGCGCCCGCTTCTGGGGACGCGCTGCCTAGATAAGCACTACAGATACGCCAATAGCCTGCCCAAAAAGTGCAAGGTCGGTTTCTGGAATGGCAATAAGGTCAAGCGGGCCTATGAACCCGCCTGCCTGCGCCAACAGGGATACCGCGTCGTTTACAAGTAATACGGTTCGAGCAGGAGTGGTGCCTTAGAAGCATCACGTCGGAGAGGGCAGCGATTGCTGTCCTCTCTTTTTTCTTGCGCAATGGGGGAAAACAGGATTTTCCCAAAACATGACCACACCAGATTATGAGATTGAAAAAGCCGCGCTTGCGCAGGGATATCTGCGGATTGCCGGCGTCGATGAGGTTGGGCGGGGGCCGCTGGCCGGTCCTGTTGTGGCTGCTGCAGTGATCCTGAATCCTGCGGAAATTCCCCAAGGTCTGAACGATTCAAAGAAACTCTCGGCCAAGCGCCGGGCCGCATTGGATACTGCCCTGCGTGGCTGCGCCGAATTCGCGGTGGCCGAGGCTTCGGTGGCCGAGATTGATGAGCACAACATCTTGCGTGCCTCGCATCTGGCGATGGAGCGCGCGGTGGCGGCGCTGGATCCCCCCCCGGATTATCTGTTGATCGACGGAAATATGATTCCGCGCGGACTGGCCATTCCGGCGCAGGCAGTGGTCAAAGGCGATGCCCATTCCGTGTCGATCGCCGCAGCTTCGATCCTTGCCAAAAACTGGCGCGATCAACTGATGGTGGATTTGGCGCAACAGCATCCGGGATACGGCTGGGAGACAAATGCCGGTTATCCGTCAAAACAACACAAGGATGCGCTGCGAAATCTTGGTGTGACCCCTCACCATAGAGTTTCGTTCAAGCCCGTCCACAATATGTTGTATCAAGAGTAAATCGTAAGCCGCTGATTCAAAAAAGAAATTGACGGCGAATCGTCTTTGACTCATCCTTGTCTCAACCAAATGAGCGCATAAGCGCCGTGGAACTTGAGGCAGCGATATGACAACGACCACCAAAAAGGGCGCGACAGCGCTCCCTGTAAACACGATCCTATCCGGGGACTGCATCGAAGTGATGAACAGTCTGCCCGAGGCATCGGTTGACCTGATTTTTGCCGATCCCCCATATAATCTGCAGTTGAAAGGGCAACTGCACCGCCCCGATAACAGCCAAGTGGATGCAGTCGATGATCACTGGGACCAGTTTTCCAGCTTTGGCGTCTACGACCAGTTCACGCGGGAATGGCTGAAGGCGGCCCATCGCCTGCTGAAGCCCAATGGCGCGATCTGGGTGATTGGATCGTATCACAACATTTTCCGTGTTGGGTCTGCGTTGCAGGATGCTGGGTATTGGATCCTCAACGATGTAGTTTGGCGTAAATCGAACCCGATGCCGAATTTCCGTGGCAAGCGGTTCACAAATGCGCATGAGACAATGATCTGGGCCTCCAAGCGTGAAGGGGCGAAATACACCTTCAACTATGAGGCACTGAAAGCGTTGAACGAAGGCGTCCAGATGCGCAGCGACTGGGTGCTGCCGATCTGCACTGGCCATGAACGGCTCAAGGATGAAAACGGCGACAAGGCGCATCCGACGCAGAAACCGGAATCATTGCTGCACCGCGTGCTGGTTGGATCAACCAATCCGGGTGACGTTATTCTGGACCCGTTCTTTGGCACCGGGACTACAGGGGCCGTGGCCAAGATGCTGGGTCGCGAATTCATCGGGATTGAGCGCGAAGAAAGTTATCGCAAAGTGGCCGAAAAGCGCATCGCGAAAGTGCGTAAATTCGACCGCGAGGCGCTGGAGGTCAGCGCCAGCAAACGCGCCGAGCCACGCGTGCCCTTTGGCCAGTTGGTCGAACGCGGCATGCTACGCCCGGGCGAGGAACTCTATTCCATGAACCAGCGTCACAAGGCCAAGGTCCGCGCCGATGGGACACTGGTGGGGCAAAATATCAAGGGTTCGATCCATCAGGTTGGCGCCCATCTCGAGAATGCGCCCTCCTGCAACGGCTGGACCTACTGGTGCTTCAAGCGCGACGGCAAAACCGTGCCGATCGACGTCTTGCGTCAGCAGATCCGGTCCGAGATGCACAACTGATAGACCAATACCGCCGGTGCCTGTGGCCTGACACAAGGCACTAAGCCTTGCCCCGCCGATCAACGGCGGGGTCTTTTGTTTCTTTCCCTGATGAGTTCCGATATGAGCCTATTGAAGCAATCGGCGCAGTGTAGGAGCTTTCGCAATGTCGGACACAGCAGCCAGCGAACCTCGGGCTAGGTGGTTCTTTTTCACCCGTCCGAACGAAGTAGAAATCGAGAATAAATACACCGAAGCTGCGCTGGAACGGCACAAGCGCGAGGGGCTGGAGCTTGCTGTCCGGGCCCGCTGGATCGCAATGGGTCTGACTGGCCTTTTGCTGATCTACCTGAACCCGCATTGGGAGGTCCTTTGGTATCATTTCATCCTTTTGCTGATTTGCGCAAATGGTTGGATGATCCGACGGGCAGGCCGTGTGGGGCAATCTCGGACAGAGTTGCTACTAATCTTTGTTGACCTTTTGATTATGACTTTGGGGATGATCATTCCCAACCCGTTCAGCGATGATGTGCGCCCGTTGGCGATGCAATTCCGGTTTGACAACTTTCAGTATTTCTTCGTCATTCTTGCAGCAGGAACCATGGCCTATTCCTGGCGCACGGTGATTGCCATAGGCACATGGACTGCAATAATCTGGACTACCGGATGGGTGATCGCCTGGTGGGTTGCGTTTCCGATTCCCGGCATAAGTGAGAAAGTGGCCGAGGCCTTGCAGGGGTATCCGGATGTAGCCGAGATGTTGGATCCAAATAGTTTCAGATCTTCGATCCGAATCCAGCAAGTGATTGTGTTCTTGATGGTGGCGGTGACGCTGGGCGTGTCGATGCGGCGGCTCAATCATCTGCTGATGACCAATGCTGGGTTGGAACGGGAACGAGCGAACCTGTCGCGATATTTCTCACCAAATGTGGTGGAGGAACTGAGCCAAAATGATGATCCGCTCAAACAGGTGCGAAAAGAGAATGTCGCAGTGCTCTTCATCGATATTGTGGGGTTCACCAAATATGCGGCGGGTCGTGATCCTTATGACGTGATCGAGGTGCTGCGTGGATTTCACGCCAGGATGGAGACCGAAGTGTTCCGCCATCATGGGACATTGGACAAGTACTTAGGCGATGGTCTTATGGCAACTTTCGGGACCCCGGTGACGACACCGTTGGATGCGACCAACGCGGTATCCTGCGCGCGCGGCATGGTGACTGTGATTGACCGGTGGAACATAGAACGTAGACGTGCCGGAGAGCCCGAGATTCGTGTTGGCATCGGTGTCCATTATGGCTCGGTTGTTTTGGGGGATATTGGCGCCAACCGTCTGGAATTTGCTGTGATCGGTGATGCGGTAAATGTCGCTGCGAAACTTGAGGCAATGACCCGCGAGCTGCAGGCCCGGATCGTGCTGAGTGATGCGGTGCGCCTGCAGCTTGAGCAGGAAGGGAGCAGTGCCTCCGAACTGACAGCCGAATTTACCGAAAACAAGGGCCACCCTGTGCGCGGTGTTGAATACCCGATGGATATCTGGGTGATGTAGCTCAAGGCTCTCTCGTCGATGGATCACGCATCAAAGACGCAGGGCCAGTCGTTGGGCCGGGCAGCGCGCCGAGGCGCGCTGCGGTCAGGACCCTGGCATCGGGTTTTGTGACTTGTTGTAGGGTTGCCAGTCTGTGACTTCGGGGTAGTACCTGCGCCGCCAATCCCGCACACGGGGGTTCATGACACGCCGCCAGAGCGGTGGGATCATCGCGGCGATCGTCATCACTGGGTATCCGTAGGGCAGTTGCGGGGCGGTGTTCTGATCGTGATGTTGAAGCAGTGGAAATCGACGGTTGGGTTTGTAGTGATGGTCCGAGTGGCGCTGTAGATTGATCAGCAGCCAGTTCGACGCTTTTTGCGACGCGTTCCACGAATGACAGGGCAGGGCGTGTTCGTACTTCCCCTGGCCCAGATATTTTCGGGTCAGCCCGTAATGTTCGACATAGTTCACCAGTTCAAGCTGCCAGATGGCGACGCCGGCCTGAATCAGAAACAGGACAAGGCCGGACCATCCGCCAATCAAACCTGCCAACGCCAGCAAGCCGCCCTGTAATATCCAATACCGCCAGAACGGGTTTGTGCGGTCCGTCCAGGGGCGGTCCTTGCGCGCCAGTTTCTCGCGCTCGGCATGAAAGGCGGAGGCCAGACATTGCCACAGAACACGCGGATAGAAGCGATGAAAGCCTTCGTTGTACCGTGCTGTTACCGGATCGCGCGGGGTTCCGACATAGCGGTGGTGAACCAGCAAATGTTCGGACCGGAAGTGCGAGTACAAGACCATGGCCAGCAGGATGTCGCCAAGCCCGCGCTCCAGCCGGCCCTGCTGGTGCATCAGTTCGTGGCTGTAGTTGATTCCAATCGTCCCCGAGATCACACCCATGCCAAAGAACAGGCCGATCTTTTCTGGTGAAGACAGGTGAGAGCTGTGCGTCACATACCAAAGCAGCCCGTAAAGGGTCAGGAACTGTACCGGAACCCAGGCTTTGGTCAGCAGGATATACCAGCGCAACATGCTGTCCGGCGTATCTGGGTCCGCATTTTCGAGGTCGAGCCCGGTGAGCTGATCCAGCGCCGCAAATATCCACCATGTTGACAGCGGCACCAGCAGGACCCACCAGCCACCGGCAAAGGCCGTGGCCCAGATCAGTGGGATCAGCAAAAACGAGACCCAGAATGGAAGGGTAGATTGCCAGCGGGTCAATGTTTCAGATGCGATCATCAAAGGCTCCGGTCGACGCTGGACAGACTATCCGTAGGTCGTGTTTCAGCATAATGTGTTACTGGTTGCGCCAGAGGTCAAATGCCTTGCGCATGACCGTCGGCAGATCGCTGGGTCGAAAGGCATGTTTATCAAGCAAGATCATGTCCTCCGGTGCCGCACCGGGCGGTAAAGAGGTTGCCCAAACCTGCAGGATCAGGTGGAAATGCGTGAACGTGTGGCGCACTTCGCCCGGTAGAACGCGCCAGTCCGCCGCAAACGGCGCGGTGTCAGACGGCGCATCGGACCATTCGGATCCCGGCCATCCCAGCATACCGCCCAAAAGCCCTTTGTCTGGGCGGCGTTCAAGCAACATCGCCCCGTCCGCTGTCTGGGTAATGTAGACATGGCCATAACGTGTGGGTTTTGGCTTTTTCGGTGTTTTGCAGGGCAGATCGGCCTGGGTACCCGCAGCGTGGGAGCGGCAACGCGTGCGCATTGGACATATCCCGCATGCCGGGGATCTTGGGGTGCAGACAGTCGCACCCAGATCCATCACGGCCTGCGCATAGTCGCCCGGACGCACCGCTGGGGTCAATGCAGCTGCCCGTTGCTTGATTTGTGGTTTTGATCCCGGCAGCGGATCGTGAATGTCGTATAGGCGGGCCATGACACGTTCGACATTGCCGTCCAACACGGTTTCCGGACGATCAAAGGCAATGGCTGCAATCGCGGCGGCTGTATACGGGCCTATGCCCGGCAGGTTCAGCAGCTCATCGTGTGAGTCGGGAAAACAGCCATCATGACTTTCAGCCACAACGCGCGCGCATTTCAGCAGATTGCGGGCGCGGGCATAATATCCCAGACCGGCCCATTCCCCCATGACCTGCTCGTCAGGCGCTGCGGCCAGTGATTCAACTGTCGGCCACCGGGATGTGAACCGCAGGAAATAGTCGCGCACCGCTGCCACAGTTGTCTGCTGTAGCATGACTTCGGACAGCCAAACCCGATAGGGGTCAGGACGCATTCCGGAAGACCTATCGGCAGGACCAATGCGCCATGGCATTTCACGGGCATTGCGGTCGTACCAGGCCAGCAACTCATCGCTGAAGTCAATTTCGTGGGTGTCACGCAAGTTTTACATATCTCCTTGTCGGGTTTCGCTGGCGCCCGGTGTTCTGCCCTTTACAATAGAGAGACAGGAGTTGGAAACCAGATGCAGCCCAGACGTTCTTCGACACGCGGATTTAAACGTACTGCGACATTGCTGAACGGCCAGATCAGGCGCGCCGGGGAAAGCCGGGGATTCGCCGTTTCACGCCTGTTGACCCATTGGGCCGAGATCGTGGGGCAGGATGTGGCCTCGATCGCGCGGCCGGTTAACGTGGGCTATGGCAAGGGCGGTATGGGGGCCACGCTGACGGTGCTGACCACCGGCCCGCAGGCGCCGATGCTGGAAATGCAGAAGGAACAGCTGCGCGGTAAGGTGAATGCGGTCTATGGCTATAATGCCATCAGCCGGGTGCGCATCACCCAGACGGCTCCGACAGGATTTGCCGAGGGGCAGGCCAGCTTCGACCACAAGCCGAAACAGGTGAAACCCACAATCGAACCAGAAATCATAGCCGAGGCAGATCGGGCTGCGCAGGGCGTCCATGATGGCGATCTGCGTACAGCCCTTGAACGTCTGGGCCGTAACGTTTTATCCAAGCAAAAACGCTGAGAAAGGGCTGATTCATGAGCCGTATTGCAATCGGAATCTGCGCGGCTGTCGCCATAGCCGCAGGTGGCTATTGGCTGTCGCTGTCAAATTCCTCTCCGTCCAACCCGCTGGTCAGCAGCGCCGAGGCGCAACAGGCCGATCTGGACACTTCGACCATCATCGAAATGGTGCAAGGGTCCGCGGACGCGCCCGTCGAGATCATCGAATATGCGTCCTATACCTGTCCGCATTGCGCGAGTTTTCATCAGGGGCCGCTGAAGAAAATCAAAAAAGACTACATCGACACCGGCAAGGTCAAGTTTACCTACCGCGAAGTGTATTTTGACAAATACGGACTTTGGGCCTCGATGGTCGCGCGCTGTGGCGGCCCCGAGAAGTTCTTCGGCATCTCCGACTTGATCTACAAGGATCAGGCTGAATGGACCCGTGCCGGTGGACCTGCGGAGATCGTGGATGAACTGCGCAAGATCGGACGTTTAGCTGGGATCACCAATGACCAGCTTGATGCTTGCCTGCAGGACGGAAATCGTGCGCAGACCTTGGTGGCTTGGTATCAGGAGAACGCAGAACGCGACGACATCAGAGCAACCCCATCCTTTATTGTGAACGGTAAGAAGGTCGACAATCAGTCTTATGAAGAATTCAAAAAGCTGATCGACGCCGAACTGGGCAGCTAAATCCAAACACGACCGGCCTGTCAGGGCCGGCCGCCTTCAGGGCGAAGGCGCGACCTGCAATAGCAACTGTTTGACCCGGTCGCCCTCGTCCATATTTAGTCGGACGGGCAGGGTGATGACCTTGCTGCGAAACGCGGCTGGCAGACGAACCGCATCTTTTTCCGTTGTGACCATCTGAGCGCCCAGCAGGCGCGCTTCATTCTCTAGCCGTGTCATCAGGGCCGGTGTCAGGGGCTGGTGATCGTCCAGCGCCTCGGCCCGCAGCAGGGTGGCGCCCTGTTGGCGCAGGGTGGCAAAGAACTTCTCCGGATGGCCGATACCGGCAAAGGCCAGAACTGGCGTCTCGGTCCATTCCATTCCGGTCTGCAGCGGCTCGACCGCGCCGGTGGCATGCGGAACCGTCAGCATGTCGCCCCAGCGGGCGGCGAACCTTGTCTGCGCGTCTGTGCCGCCCAGCGACAGCACCAGATCGGCCCGTTGCTGCCCCACATCGACCGGTTCCCGCAGTGGACCCGCAGGCAGGCACAATCCGTTGCCGAACCCCCGCTCGGCATCCACTACGATGACCGAGAAATCCTTGGCGACCGAGGGGTTCTGAAACCCGTCATCCAACAGGATTACCGTTGCCCCGGCCTGGGCAGCGGCTTTTGCGCCCGCGGCGCGGTCCTTGGCCACCCAGACATCCGCAAATGCGGCCAGCAGCAGCGGTTCATCCCCGACTTCTGCCGCCGTATGTTTGCCAGGATCGACGCGCACAGGTCCTGTCAGTGCGCCGCCGTGGCCTCGGGTGACAACATGGGTCTGATGCCACGCGTCCCGCAGCTGTTCGATCATCCAGATCACGGTTGGTGTTTTGCCGGTCCCGCCTGCATTCAGGTTTCCAATGCAGATAACGGGGAGGCCTGGGTTGAAACCTGTTTCCGAGGCCAGCCTGCGGGCTGTCGCCGCCGCATAAACCCGTCCCAACGGGGACAGCAGCCGGGCCCTGAGGTCCAACTGATCCGGAGCGGTGTTCCAAAAGTCAGGTGCCCGCATCGTCGGTGCTCCGTTCGTCCAGATAGTCCTGTACCAGTTCGATCAGCTGATCTGATTGCGGCGCGCCGTCGGTCACGATCTGCCAGCCTGCCAAAGCCATATCCGCCGCGCGGTCAGGCGCAAGTAACTCTACCACGGCATCCCCAAGTTCGGTTGCGGTTCTGACCGTCAAAGCGGCGCCTGCCTGGTCCAGCTGATCGTAGGCTGTCTGATGCTGGTCAACATGTGGGCCATGTATGACAGCCGATCCCAGGGCGGTCGCACCAAACGGATCCTGTCCCCCGTCGCCCCGTTCGAGCGAGTTGCCGATAAAGGACACTGCCGAAACACGGTACCACAAGCCCAAATCCTCTGGGTCCGAGGACAAGACGACCTGTGTGGTATCTTCAATCATGCCGCCATCGTCCCAGTTGATGCAGCGCAAGTCCATGGCTTCGAGCCGCCGATGCAGTGGGGCGGCTTCCTGTATGTCGGCGACATGCAGGATTAAGGTCAACCGGGGCAGCATCCGCATGGCCTGACGGTGGGCGCTGAGGACCGAGATGAACTCTTTATCCTTCACCCAGGCCGCAAGCCATATGGGTCTGCTTGAAAAGGCGTGATTGGTTTCGATCAGTTCGTCTTCGGGCCACGGAGAAGGGTTCGGACTTATCAGCAGAGGAGGCGCCTCGCTGACCTTGGTGAAGGCGATTCCCAGTTTGCGGATCTGCCGGGCCGTTTCGTTGCTGGTAGCCAGAATTCGTTGAAAGCAATCGAGAGTGTACCGGCTGATATCGGGCAGCCACCGGGTCCCACGCGCGGTGTTCAGGTCGATTTCAGCTTCGATCAGGATCAACGGCACTTCGCGCTCGTGGGCACGGGTAATCACATTGGGCATCAGCCCGCCGCCAACCCAAATGCCAATATTCGGGCGCCAATGGTCCAGAAACACCCGCGCGGCGCCGGTTTGTTCCGAAGGTAGGTTCACAAGTATGTATTTCGCGCAGTCCCACTGACTCAGGTCCGCTTCGGGTGGGGCCGACAGGACAACCGACAGGCCCGGGCGCGACTGCAGCAGCCTGTGGCAGAAATCCATCATCGCGCGAAGGCGACCCGGATTGGCGATGTGAATCCAGATCAGATCTCCTGATGGTCGGGGCACATAGGGTTGGTCCCCGTTGCCGGGTACGCCCCACGAAAGCACGCGATAGGCCGCCAGACTAAGGGATCGCGGTTTGCTCATGGCGCAATGCCCGCACTGTCTGGGTCAATCTGATCCGCCAGTTGCCGGTGCAATGGCGGGTTTGCCGCGATGACACCATTCAGGCGCGGATGTGGGTTGTTAAAGCGCAGTGGGGCGCCAAGCCGGTCCGTACATATGCCACCTGCCTCTTGGACGATCAAATCCCCTGCCGCGATGTCCCATTCCCAGCTGGGGCGCAGTGTCAACATTCCGTCAAAGCGACCCTGCCCGACCAATGCCAACCGATAGGCAAGCGACGGGCGATAGTTTCGACGGAATTGAGGAACCCGGCCCTGACACCAGTGCCGGCTGTCCAGATTGGGTTTCGCGGCCAGGATCTCGGCCGTCGTGATGTCTTGGGTGTCCGATACGACAATCGGCGCGCCGTTTAGTGTGGCCCCTTGGCTCTTGGCCGCCGCATACAACAGGTCACGCAAGGGCAGGTAAATAACCGCCGCCGTCACCTGACCATGTTCCGCCACAGCCAGGGAATGCGCCCAGGTCGAGGAACCTTCGGTGAAGCTGCGGGTGCCGTCGATCGGGTCAATGATAAAAACCCGGTCCCGGGACAGGCGATGCAGGGTGTCCTCGGTCTCTTCGCTGAGCCAGCCGTAACCCGGTCTCGCAGAGGGCAAGCGCTGTTCGAGCATCGCGTTCACGGCCAGATCAGCCTCGGTTACCGGGCCTGCACCATCGGGCTTGTCCCAGCGTTGTGCTTTTGACCCGGAATACCGTGTTGCGATCTTTCCAGACTCGCGCGCGGCGTCAATCAGCAGGGGCAGGTCAGTTGCCGGCAAGTGTCATTCCCTCGATCAGCAACGATGGGACCACACGCGACAAATAGGGGCGGGCGTCATTCGCCGGAATAATCCGCAGAAGCATATCGCGCAGATTTCCGGCGATGGTGCATTCGTTGACCGGATGGGTGATCTCTCCGTTTTCGACCCAAAAGCCCGAAGCCCCACGAGAGTAATCCCCTGTATTGGGGTTGATGGTCGATCCGATCATAGACGTTACCAACAGTCCGGTGCCCATATCGCGCAGCAGCTCTGCACGGCTGCGCTCGCCCTGTGTCAGGCTGAGGTTCCAGTTGCTTGGCGACGGAGGCCCAGACACGCCCCGCGTAGCATTTCCTGTCGAGGCCATCTTGAGCTTGCGTGCGCTGGACAGGTCCAATGTCCAGCCCGTCAATACACCGTTTTCGATGATCGCCCGGCGTTGTGTGGGCAGGCCTTCGGCATCAAAGGGGCGCGACCCGGACATGCGCGGGCGATGTGGGTCTTCGATCAGCGAAAGATATTCCGGCAGAACCTGCTGTCCAAGACAATCCGACAACCAGGACGAGCCGCGCGCGATGGAGATACCGTTGCTGGCGCCCAGAAGATGCCCGATCAACGAAGATGAAATCCGTTCATCGAACAGAACCGGATAGACGCCTGTTGCAGGCTTGCGCGCGCCAACCTGCGCAACAGCACGTTCGCCTGCGGTCCGACCAATCTGGTCCGGGTTGCGCAAATCGCTTTGGAATGTGCGGCTGTCGCCGTCATAATCGCGCTCCATTCCGGTACCTTGGCCCGAGATCGCTACGCAGGAGGTCGACCGGCTGCTGCGCTCATACCCGCCGGAAAAGCCGTTGGTGGCGGCCAGATGCACGCGGTGGGTGCCATAGGCGGCTGCGGCATCCGACACTTGTGTGACACCGTCGACCGTAAGCGCCGCGGATTCCGCCGCCAGCGCATCATTCAGAAGATCTTCAGCTGTGGGCTCCGGCGCGGGATCGCACAGTTCCAATGCCTGAATGTCCCAATCCCGGATCAACTGAGCCTCATTCGCCAGGCCGGTAAACGGGTCTTCGGGGGCTTCGCGGGCCATGGCGACGGCGCGTTCGGCCATGGCTGTCAGAGTTTCGGACCGGCTGTCGGAACTAGAGACGATGGCCTGTCTTTGGCCCAGAAACACCCGCAGCCCCAGATCGGTACCCTCGGACCGTTCGGCGGCCTCAAGCGCACCGGAGCGTACCTCGACCGAGACCGAAGACTCGTCCAGCACAATGGCATCCGCGGCCTCGGCCCCGGCCTTACGTGCCGCATCCAGCAGGTGTTGGCTGATCTCTTCGGGTGTGCGCATCATGTGGCCTCCGGTCTTGTTTCTTTGGACCTATCGTCCGCCCGTCCGTCCCGCAAGACCTGCGGTCATTTTCGGGGGTTTGCAGAAAGGCCAGAAAGGCGAATTTCGCATGTGGCTGCAATAATTCCGCTGTTTTGTCCGTAGCCGTAGGTTAGTAGTTGATCCAAGTGGATGAGAATGAGACGACTGGGCAGGAAGAACGGGCAGGCCACAACATGCAGAACAATCTATCGCTGCGCGGGGTTACGATCCCCGATGATCCGCAGATCATTACGCCTAAGGTCAAGCGTTCAATCCTGGCCGAGCGTTACGAAAAAGACGAAGTGACCGGTCTGCCGAAATTCATCGACCCGAAGGATCGCGTGGTAGAGCTGGGCGCTGGGATCGGGTTCATCTCATCCTATCTGGTGACGCAACTTGGTGTACGCCACGCAATGTGCATCGAGGCGAACCCGACGCTGTGTGAATTCATCGGCCGTGTCCACAAGGCAAATGACATTGCGAATGTCGAGGTGGTGAACGCGGTTGCCCTCGGCGATACACGGGTTCCCGGAACGGCCCGATTTTACATACGCGAACCGTTCTGGTCCTCATCTCTGGACCCTGATCCGGACTATGTCAGAGAGGTCAGCGTGCCGGAACGCCCTCTGTCAGAAATTCTGCGGGACTTTGAAGCCAACGTGCTGATCGTCGATATCGAAGGGGGCGAGAAGTTTCTGTTCGACGGGGTCGATCTTGTGAATGTCCAGAAAGTCTATCTTGAGGTCCACACCCGTAAGATCGGATTGCATGGGATCAAGGCTTGTTTCGATCATCTGTCGGCACTTGGGTTTGCCTACGATCAACGTGTCAGCAGCGGTGGGTCGGTGCTGTTTCGGCGTGTTCGCCGGCGCTCGTCGTAAAAGGGAAGGCAGCCGGGCCGCCTTCCCTGTTTCTTTTATTTGATGCGCTGTCCATTGGCCAGAATTTGACCATCTTCCTTGAACTCGATTGTCGAATTCAGCGTGTCGGGCTCTTCCCCTGGCACTGCCATGAGACCCATCATCATTCGCGCGCCCATTGCGTCTTGCTCGGCAATCAGACCCATACCGATCAGAGTGTCGATCAGGGCATTCGCACCAACCAGTTGCAGGTTCGCAACGCCAGCGGGGGTCGGCATACCGCCCAGTTCCTCAGTGTTGGAATTGTCGAAGGTGAAGTCACCATCGCCGGACAGTTCCGCACCGACCATAGAGACCAGCAACTCGTTGATCGTCAGAGAGTGCAATTCACCCGGCGCTTCGTCCGCAAACTCAAGCGCCTCTACGGCCTCGGGGTCAAAGAAGTTGGTCAGCACTTTGGCCGTACCGGAAAGGTCCAGCGCAATCGTGGCCGGATCGCGTGGCAGGGCGGCTGCAGGGTCAAAAATGCTCCACAGCACGTCTGACATAGTGAAGTCCGTCAAGTTTATCGCCAGCCCAAAGGGTTGAATCTCTTCGGATTCCTGTACCGGGAATTCGAACTTGAAACCGCCACTTTCCATGGCAATTTCGATTGGAAAGGGCAGTTCCGCCGTTGTTACAGCAATTTTGGCGCTGTTTTGTTCGACGTCATAAGCAATTCGGTTGGCGTCGATGCTGCCGGAAAGCCGTCCGCCTTCGGATTCGCTGGCCATCGAAAAGTCTTCGCCTTCGCTGCTGCCCGCCATCGAAGACTGGCCCGATCCGTAAGTAAAGAGACCCGAGAAGGCAAAGCCAGCGTCATAGAATGCCTGCGGGTCAGAGAAATTGAAATCTGAAGGGATAATGCTGGTGCCGTCGAAGGCCAGATCGCCAAGCGTGCCGTCGAATTTTCCAGCGTCGTCGCTTTCGGGATCCTGAAATGCCAAGCTGTAGGTCATCTCTGATGCCGTAAAGCTTTGGTCGACATCGCGGTTTTCGCCGATCTTCATTTGCGAGGTGCCGCTCACATCCGCCATTTCAAGGTAGCCACCGACCACTTCGGGCGCCAACGTTTCACCGTCGACTTCGATGTTACCCAGCTTGATTCCAAGGCTGTCTGCAGAGTAATCGTAAGTCACATCATCAGGATCGCCAGAGACGGTCATAACAAGCCCGCTGTGGACGTATTCGATATCGACTGTAAATGACTCGTCCTGACCATCGACATTGCCGGTGACGGTCATGGGGAAACTTTCCGGGACACCAATATTGACGCTCCCGTCGCCATTGTCGGTGAGGGTCATTTCAGGCATGGCCATGCTGAACGATCCCTCTTCTTCTGGGAGGTCCATCGACATTGTCAGGTTTTCGATGGTGATACCATTGCCGGTATCTGTCTGGTCACCTGATACAGTATAGCCCATCTGCGCCAGATAGGACTGCCAGTCATCCCAGACTTCCTGTGGAGTAACGTCGGCAAGCGCCCCCTGCGAAATGACAGTGTAGGCCAGAACTGCGCCGCAGGTGCGGCGGAGAAAAACGGACATCATAGAACCCTTCTTGATCAAATTTGCGCGCATGGTGATGCCGGTGGCGGCGGGCGTCAAGGGGGAAGGGCTGGACCCATTCCCCGTTCGCAGGATAGAGGTTCATAAATTCTCAGGACAATGGAGGTACTGGAACCTTATGCAGGGGAAAACCGTACTGATCACTGGGGCCAGTCGCGGCATCGGGGCCGAGGCAGGGCGCGTATTTGCCGCAGCAGGGGCTAATGTCGTGCTAGTGGCGCGTAATCGGGATCAAATTCAGATATTGGCGTCGTTGCTTGGTGAAAACGCTATTGCACTGGCCTGCGACGTCAGTGACTTCGCCCAGGTCGAGCTGGCCGTGGCGGAGTGTGTGAACAAGTTTGGCGGGCTGGATGTTCTGATAGGCAATGCTGGTGTCATTGACCCGATTTTCCATTTATCCAGCGCCGATGTCGCGTCCTGGGGTCAAGCGATCGACATCAACCTCAAGGGCGTATTTCATGGAATGCGCGCCGCGCTGCCGGTCATGCGTGCCGCGGGTGGCGGCACTGTCCTGACGGTCTCTTCCGGTGCGGCGTCGAACCCAGTCGAGGCCTGGAGCCATTATTGCGCCTCGAAGGCAGGGGCCAAGATGCTGACGGAATGTCTGCATCTTGAGGAATCCTCCCATGGGATCCGCGCCATGGGCCTGTCGCCCGGCACGGTTGCAACCGATATGCAGCGGGTCATCAAGGCCAGCGGGATCAACGCCGTCAGCCAGTTGGATTGGACCGATCATATCCCCGCCGATTGGCCGGCGCGGGCGCTGTTGTGGATGTGTTCGTCAGACGCGGATGAGTTTCTAGGCACCGAAATTTCGCTGCGGCGTGAGGATATTCGGCAAAGGGTTGGATTGACGTGATTGAATTGAACAAAGCGGACGGGCTGTGGACAGTCACACTCAACAACCCCGACAAGGCAAATGCGCTGACCTGTGCGATGCTGACCGAGCTGTGCGAGATTGCCGAGGCCGCTACCGACGCAAGTGCGCTGATCCTGACCGGGGCTGGCAAAGTGTTCAGCGCCGGCGCCGATCTGGAAGAGGCGCGCGCCGGCCTGGCGACCTCGGATCTGTGGGAGCGGTTGTCGGCTGCTATCGCCGCGTTACCCTGCCTGACGGTTGCCGCACTGAATGGAACGCTGGCTGGTGGGGCCAATGGCATGGTTCTGGCCTGCGATATCCGCATCGCCGTACCGGAAGCCAAGTTCTTTTATCCGGTTATGAAGCTGGGTTTTCTGCCACAACCCTCTGATCCCGCACGCATGGCGGCCCTGATCGGTCCGGCTCGGACAAAGATGATCTTGATGGCCGGGCAAAAGATCACTGCGGATGAGGCTTATGCCTTTGGGCTGGTCGATCGCGTGGTTGCACCTGAAGACCTGATGCAGACCTCCCTTGATCTGGTGGCTGACAGTGTCGCCGCCAATCCTGAAATTGCGACCGGTATCGCGCGGTTATGTTCATGAGGTTGTCTGCCCTGCGTCTGCGCGTGGCTGACACGGATCGTCTTGCCGAGTTTTACAGGGATGCAATGGGTATGACTGCACGCCGGCAGGGCGCAAGCCTGCGATTGGGATATGCCGGGCAGGATGCCGATCTGCTTTTGATGCCGGGCGGCGGCGGGTACACACATGATCGGGGCCAGAGATATTGGAAGATCGGCATCACCCTGCCGGATGTTGATCTGGCTGCCGCTTATTTGCGCGAAAAAGGCATCGAGGTTTCAGAGCCGGACCAGTTTCTGGATATTGGCTATATGTGCCACCTGACTGATCCCGAGGGTTTCGTGATCGAACTGCTACAACAGGATTTCCGTGGCAATCGCCCGGACGGTATCGCCGATCCCAAGATCCCTTTCGCGGATGCGCGTATTGGACAGATCACCTTGCGCACCGGGAATATCGCGGTCGAGGATGCCTTTTGTCGTGCACAGGGGATGCAGCTGCTATCTGTGCAGGATGTGGCACAATATGGGTTCGATCTGCACTTTTATGCTTTCACCGACGAGGTTCCCCCTAATGCCGACCTGTGGTCTGTTGAGAACCGCGAATGGCTTTGGAAACGCCCCTATACCACGCTCGAGTTTCAGCACAGCGCAGGTGCTACGTTTGCTCGGGCCCCCGATTTTCGGGGGCTTGAGATGCAGGGCTTGGCCCAGCCCGGCCATGATGCTTTTGGCGACCCTGTCCTGCCGGGCTGATTACCGACGACGCCGTTTTCCCGGCACTTTGGATCGAAAATCAGGGGGCCGTTTGCGAATCCAGTTCAGAAATCTTTCTAGGCGAGGGTGGGCGCGCAAAGCTTCGATCGTATTGAAATCCCGTGCCAGCTCCGCTTCGGTCAGGGTGGCGTGGATCTCTTTGTGGCAGATCAAATGCAGAAAAACCGTGGGGCCGCCCTTGCCCCCTTTCAGTTTTGGGATCAGATGGTGCAGGCTGCCGTTCCCATCGGGGATCGGCCGGTCGCAGAGGGGGCAGATCGGGTCGCGGTCGGTCATATCAGCGTAACGTCGCGCCGCAGGGCGCGAAAGGCAAGAGGACAGCAATGGCACAAGCCGTCGTGATCGGAGGCGGGCCAGCGGGCCTGATGGCGGCGGGTGAACTTGCCGCCGCAGGTCATGATGTGCTGGTGGCCGAGGCCAAACCCTCGGTTGCCCGAAAACTCTTGATGGCAGGGAAGTCTGGCCTGAACCTAACCAAGAATGAACCGCTCGAAACGCTCTTGTTGTCTTATGGCCCCGGTGCTGAGTGGCTGCGCCCTATGGTGGCGGAATTTGATGCCGCCGCCGTTCAGGACTGGGCGCGTGATCTGGGACAAGAGGTATTTACAGGCTCAACGGGGCGGGTGTTTCCAAAGGCTATGAAGGCCTCACCTCTGTTGCGGGCTTGGCTGGGGCGTCTTGATGCGGCTGGTGTGCAAATCAAAACCCGATGGCGGTGGACCGGATGGAACGGCGATGCTCTGGAATTCGATACTCCGGAAGGTCACCGGCAGATTGAGGCTGACACGACGATTCTGGCCATGGGCGGCGCAAGCTGGGCGCGATTGGGATCGGATGGAGCTTGGGCCCCACTGTTGCAAGGGGCGGGTGTCGACCTGTCGCCATTTGCCCCGGCGAACTCGGCCCTGTCAGTGGATTGGAGCGCACATATGCAGCCGCATTTCGGCGCTGCGATCAAATCCGTTGGGTGGACTGCCGGGGATGTGATCAGTCGCGGCGAGGCGACGATTTCATCCAAAGGCCTTGAAGGCGGAGGGCTCTATTCCCTGACGCCCGCTTTGCGAGAAGGAGCGCCGTTGAGTGTTGATCTGGTTCCCGATCTGGATGCAGCTACCTTGCAGCAGAAAATTGTAGCCAAGAAATCCAAGATGACGCAGTCGCAATGGATGAAGAAATCTCTGCATCTGTCTCCGCAAAAGATCGCTCTGTATCACGAGATGAACAGGGGAAGCGGTCTGAGTGTCGAAACGTTGAAATCTCTGCCCCTCAGCCACGCGGGGTTGCGGCCAATGGATGAGGCAATCTCAACCGTCGGAGGTGTTCGGCAAGGCGCTTTGGACGAAGGGTTGATGCTGAAATCCAGGCCCGGAATGTTCTGTGCCGGCGAGATGCTGGATTGGGAAGCTCCGACTGGTGGGTATCTGCTAACTGCCTGTCTGGCGACAGGGCGATGGGCTGGGCGATCAGCTGCAAACTGGCTGGCGCGGACCGCTTAACGCGACTTTGCCAGCATCGCCAGACGGATCATGGCACGTTCGACCAAAGCCATGGCTGGGGCCGTTTGCCCAGCTGACCGCAATGACAGATCCGTATCAGTCAGAACGGTCAAAGCGGTCTGCAGTTTGGGTGCCCCCCATCCCTGTGCTTGTCGCAGAATACGATCACGCCGCTTTCCATAGACGGGTGGGCGCAGCTTGCCGACGCCCTGTGCCGCGCCACCAGGATCAGCGGCACAGGCGTAAAGCGTTCGAAAGTGCCGGGTTGCTCCGATACACAGGCTGACCGCATTTGTACCTTGCGATTGCAGCCGTCGTATCAGCGGGCTAATCTCTCCGGCTCTGCCTTCGGCGACCACGTTCAGGACATCGTCCAGGGCGGCCTCGGTCGAGCTGGGTGCACAGGCCTCGATATCTTCGAGAGCCAATTCAGTATCGTCTCCGCGCTTGTAAAGAGACAATTTTTCAATGGTTTGCGTAAAGTCCCCGGGGCTGATGGCCGTGGCAAGTTCGGTGATGGCCGACATTGCATCCGGTGGAATGTTTTTGACTCCGGCCTGTGCCAGAACCCGTTCAACCTCGGCCCTAGAGGGCGGATCGTCATAGACCCCAACGGCATAGGCTGCGGGATGCGACTCGAATGCCTTACGGATCTTTGAGCTGGGTTTGAGCTGCCCAGCAGTCACGATGATCTGAGCGTCGCCCGTTGCCCAATCCTCGAATGCGGTAATGATGGCAGGGGCGGCGACATCAGTTGCATCTTCGACGAAAACTGCACGTGGGCCGGGGAAGAACCCGACAGCCTTGACCGCGTCCAGCAACAGTGCCGGTTCCCCGCGTAGATCACCACCTGGCATTCGGGTCAGGCGCATTTCCTCTTCGGCGCCTTCTCCCAGCAGGGCTGACAAGACCTGTTGCCGTTTCAAGGCCACACGCATCGCATCGGATCCGTAAATCAACAACCCTGCCTTGCCCGCGTCTGGTTTGGCGAAATACCCCTCAGCCTCGCGCGGGCTGAGCTTCATTGGGTCAGGCCCGGTGCTGCATAGAGGCGGTTCACGATCTGATCGGACAGGATGACCATCAGCCGTTCGGTCGCGTCACGCTCATCCGCAAGCGTCGAAACGGTTGAGCCCGCGGCGGAATAACCCACGAAATCATGGACATTTCCCGAAGCCACAATCCGCCCGGTTTCGGTGGATCTGAGGGCAAATTCCGCGCGCCCTTCGATGGTGTAGCGGTTGGTCTCGTTCGTTGTGGTGATCGCGGCAGATCGTGTGGCCGTCGAAACCGAGACATCCAGATCATAAAGCTTTTGTGCGCTCGCATCCCGGCCCAGCCGCTGCTCCAGATTCTGGACAAGCAGATAGCTTTCCACGGAATTCGGCTCGGATACGGCAACTTTGCCATACAGGGCCGACCCGGTTCCGCCCGGCGCATAGACGGGTTGGAACCCGCAGGCGGTCGCCAGCAAGCAAGCTGCCAGCGGCATCATCAAAAGGCTTCTGCGATTAAACAACGACATTCACGATCCGACCCGGGACAACGATCACTTTCTTCGGTACGGCACCGTCCAGCGCCTTTTGCACAGCTTCGGTGCTGAGCGCGATTTTTTCAACCTCTGCCTTGTCCATATCTTTTGGAACGCTGATTTCCGCGCGGCGTTTGCCGTTGATCTGGATCGGCAGGGTTACAGTGTCATCGACCAGCATAGCTTCGTCCGCGACGGGCCAGGGGGCTGTTGCGATCAAACCTTCGCCGCCCTGATGCGCCCAGATATCTTCGGCCAGATGTGGTGTCATCGGCGACATCAACTGTGCCAGCGTCTTTATCGCCTGCTTTTGGGCCGCTGCACCCGCTTTGGATTTTGCCAGCGTATTGGTAAACGCATAGAGCTTTGCAATGGCGGCATTAAAGCCGAAGCTATCAACACCAAGCGTCACGTCATGGATGGCTTTGTGCATCTCGCGCAGCAGGTCTTGATCCCCGTCGCCTTTTGCCTCGGGGTCCATCGCGCCGATCTTGTCGCAGAGGTTCCAGACACGGTTCAGGTGCTTGAATGCAGCCTCTGCGCCTGATGCTGTCCACTCCACATCCCGCTCGGGCGGTGAATCGGATAACACGAACCAGCGCGCGGTATCCGCGCCGAAGGCCGAGATGATGCTGACCGGGTCGACCACGTTTTTCTTGGATTTCGACATCTTGGCGGAGGGGATGATTTCGACCTCAGTGCCATCGGCGAGTTTGCCGTCGGTCACATCCTCGGGCAGGTGATAGACCGGACGGCCATTGGCGTCGCGGGTTTGATAAATCTCGTGCGTGACCATGCCTTGGGTGAACAAGGCATCAAAGGGCTCGATGGCCTTTTTCGGCAAATGGCCAGTGATCTGCATCGCCCGCGCAAAGAAGCGGGAATAGAGCAAGTGCAGGATAGCGTGTTCGATGCCGCCGATATATTGATCGACATTCATCCAGTATTCAGCCTCGGCCAGATCGGTCGGCGTTTCCGCGTGCGGAGCCGTAAAGCGGGCGAAATACCACGACGAATCGACGAACGTATCCATCGTGTCGGTTTCTCGCTTGGATGGCGCACCGCAAGACGGGCAGGCGCAGTCGCGCCAGGTCGGGTGGCGGTCCAGAGGATTGCCCGGTTTGTCAAAAGTGACATCGTCGGGCAGGCGGATCGGCAGGTTCTCTTTCTTTTCGGGCACCACGCCGCAAGAGTCGCAATGCACCACGGGAATCGGGCAGCCCCAATAGCGCTGACGGGACAGACCCCAATCGCGCAGGCGATATTTGGTGACACCTTCACCCCAGCCCGCCTTTTCCGCGAAATCGACGGTGGTGTTGATTGCGTCATCACCCGTGGCCTCGGTCAGGCCGGCGAAGTGGTTTACCCAGCGGACTTTCTCGGTTTTCGGCGGCACGAATGCGGTTTTGTCGACCGGCGTGTCATTATCAAGCGCAAAGAACGTGTCGACGACGGGCAAACCGTACTTACGGCAGAAATCCAGGTCGCGCTGGTCGTGGGCCGGGCAGGCAAAGATGGCGCCGGTGCCGTAATCCATCAGGATGAAATTGGCGATCCAGACCGGCAGCTCCCAATTCGGATCCAGCGGGTGTTTGACCTTGATACCAGTGTCATAGCCCAGCTTTTCGGCGGTCTCTATGGCCTCTTCCGTGGTGCCGCCCTTGCGGCATTCGGCAACGAACTCAGCAACTTCGGGGTTTTCGGCCTCAAGTTGCTTGGCAATCGGATGGTCCGGCGAGATGCCGACGAAAGACGCCCCCATCAGCGTATCGGGGCGCGTTGTATAGACGGTGATTGGCTCACCACTATCGACGCGTTCAAAGCCAAACTGCAATCCACGCGACTTGCCGATCCAGTTTTCCTGCATCAGGCGCACTTTTGCCGGCCAGTTCTCCAGCGTGTCCAGCGCATCCAGCAATTCCTCAGAGTAATCGCTGATCTTGAAGAACCATTGCGTCAGCTCGCGCCGTTCAACCATTGCGCCCGAGCGCCAGCCGCGCCCGCCTTCGACTTGTTCATTGGCCAGTACGGTCATATCGACCGGATCCCAGTTCACCACGGCGTTCTTGCGGTAAACCAGACCGGCCTTGAGCATATCCAGAAACAGCGCCTGCTGCTGGCCGTAATATTCCGGGTCGCAGGTGGCAAATTCGCGCGACCAGTCGATGGACAGGCCCAGAGGCTTCATCTGGCTGCGCATGTCGGCGATGTTGCCATAGGTCCAGTCTTTCGGGTGACCGCCAATAGCCATCGCAGCGTTTTCTGCAGGCATCCCGAACGCGTCCCATCCCATCGGGTGCAGCACGTTATGGCCGGTCGCAAGCTTGTGGCGCGCGATTACGTCGCCCATCGTATAGTTGCGCACATGTCCCATATGGATGCGGCCAGACGGGTAGGGGAACATTTCAAGCACATAGTATTTCGGCTTGTCCGCCTTGTGGTTGGCGGTGAAGATTCCGGCCTTGTCCCAGGCCTCTTGCCATTTTGCTTCGATTTCGGTGGCCGAATAGCGCGACATCGTGCGGTCCTTCGTAATGAAAACGCCGGGCATGAACCCGGCGTGGTAATATTGTGATTTGAAGCGGGTTGCTAGAGCTTGTTGTCCGCAATGCGCAGCTGACGGGCGCGGGACAGGATTGCATCTTCGATTGCGCGTGTGGTTGCCGCGCTGACTGGGGCACCCCCGCTGGTCTGCAGTGCAACCGACAAGGATCGTGCCGCCAGGGCGGGATCGCTGATGTGAACCGTGGCTCTGTATTGCCGCCCACCACCAGGAGGCGTGCCGTAACCTGTTACGATTACACCGGTAAAGGGATCGACTTCCTGCACGGGCAGAAAGTTAAGGACATCCAGCGAGGCAGCCCACAGATAGCGGTTCACATTGGTAACCTGCTCGGCGTCTGCGGTGTTGAATACATCCCAGATCGTTGAGCGATTCGGATCGTTCAGCTCACGCTCGTCCGAGCGACCGCCATCCACATTGAGTGGCGTTGCACTGGGTTCTGCGTTGCGATTCTGTCCGCAAGCCGACACCGCGGCTGTCACTATGATCAAACCGAAAATTGTCTGCAGGCGCATGTTGGACAGGTTCCGTTTCGTTGGTTTTAGGTTATTCACGTTACTCCTAGACAAGGTCTGGTTCGTCAACAAGCTTAATCTTGTCACATCCAGAGCAGGCTTCGGGGTTGATTCAGTGGGCAAATCAGACTGTGGCATCCTTGCACCAATTCTAGGCCAATGCGCGTCAGTTTTTATGCCAAGCTTGCGTGACAGGGGCAAAAAGGGCGAAACGGTTCCCGTGCTGAGACATGTGCCTAAGCACGTGTCGAGTTAAAAAACTTTTGAAACCGAGGGAAACAAGATGAAAAAAGTTCTCTTCGCATCGACCGCACTGATTGCAACCGCAAGTGTTGCAGCGGCCGAAGTTAAGTTCAGCGGCTACGGCCGTTTTGGTATTGGTTATCAGGAGGACCGCACAGCGGCCACCACCACCACCACTACCACCACCACTACTGCAAGTAGTGCAACTGTTCAGAACGTTAACGTGTTCGCGAACGACACTGACGACGCAATCCTGGTCTCGCGCTTCCGCTTGAACATCGACGGCACAGCCGAAACCGATGGCGGCGTTGAGTTCTCGGCTCGTGTACGTCTGCAGGCTGACGAAGACTCGTCCACCGGCGAAGCCAACTCGGCTGGCCTGAACGGCGCGCGCTTCTCGGTCATCTACGGTGGTCTGCGTGTTGACGCCGGCAACGTTGCTGGTTCTTTCGACAACTTGGCAAACTACTACGGTAACGAGCCTGGCCTGGAAAACTTCATCGGTCAGTATTCCGCCGTTGACTATAGCTTCCTGGGTTACTCGTCGACCGGTTCGGGTTCGAACGCTGTGTTCTTCCAGTACGCAGTTGGTGACTTCGCCTTTGGTGCGTCGTACGACCAAGCAACTATCTTTAACGGTGGTGGCAGCACAACCGACGCGGATCGTTGGGACGTAAGCGCGACTTACACCTTCAACAACATCACTGCAGCGCTGGCCTATGGTCAAACTGACGCGGGCACTGGTGGCGACGATCCAAGCCTGCTGGTCTTCACCCTGGGTGCAGAATTCGGCGACTTCTCGGGTACGCTGTTTGTTGCTGACGATAAAACCGAAGTTGACGCCACCGACGGCACTGCTTGGGGTGTATCGGGTGCCTACAATGTTGGCGCCGCGACCACTCTGACCTTCGCCTACGGTGACGGTAACGCTGATGCGGACACGCAGCAGTACGGCATCGGCGCCATCTACGACCTGGGTGGCGGTGTATCGCTGCGCGGTGGTGTAGGTGTCAGCGACTGTGACGTCTGCGACGACTCGACCACACGTGCCGACTTTGGTGCACAGTTCAACTTCTAAGTTGATCTGAGCCGCAAGGTTTAAGGGCAGGTCTTCGGACCTGCCCTTTTCTTTTTGTCCGGCATAGTGTTTTTCTTCGCCCATAACTGATCGAGGACCCAAATGTCGCTGCAAGAAATATCTGCCCGGATAACCAAAGCCGAAACTGCCTCGGGGCGGGACGTCGGGGCCGTGAAGCTGATCGCCGTGTCAAAGGTTCAGCCGAATGAGCGTGTAGCGGGAGTGCTTGCTTTAGGGCATCGCTGTTTCGGTGAAAACAGGGTTCAAGAAGCCGTCGGAAAATGGCCGGAATTCAAATTGCAGTACCCGGATGTCGATTTACATCTGATTGGGCCGTTGCAAACGAACAAAGCCCGTCAGGCGTTGGATCTGTTCAGCACGATCCATTCCGTTGATCGTCCGAAACTGGCCAGCACTCTGGCCCGGCTCGCGCAAGAGGTCGGCACTTGCCCGGACCTGTTCATTCAGGTCAATACCGGTGAAGAGGATCAAAAGGCAGGAATTCTGCCCGCCGAGGCGGATGCATTTATTGCCGATTGCCGCGGGCTCGACCTTCCGATTCAGGGCCTGATGTGCATTCCACCTGTCGAGGAAGAGCCATCTCTGCATTTCGCCTTGCTTGCCAAGATAGCTGAACGCAATGGTCTGAAAGGGCTATCCATGGGGATGAGCAGCGATTTCGAGCAGGCCATTGCACTTGGCGCGACCCATGTGCGCGTCGGCTCGGCCATTTTCGGCGAACGAGTTAAGCCTGAGGGATAATCAGCCGCGTGCCTGGCTCGATTCGACGTGCGATCCACCGCAGATGGTCGCGCCGAAAGGCAACGCAGCCTTCTGTAGGAAAACCAGGCCGTCGCCATTGATGCAGGAAAATTGCTGAACCGCGCCCGGCCACCGCATTGGGCCAGTTCCAGTCAGTGATCAGAACCAGATCGTAAAGCGGGTCCGCGCGGCGGAGTTTTTCGTGGCTGAAAGGATAAGGTGCGCTGACCATATGATTGTACTGCGTGTCTTGCACATCATCTGACCAGAGGTCCTGAGGACCGATTGGGATGGCCCAAGGCGACGGTCTTGCGAGCCGGTCGGGCCGGTACAGCATACCAACGATGTTGAGACAGCCGGTCGGCGTGGCGCCGTCCCCCTCACGCTTGCTGTTGCTTAACCCACCTTTCCCGATCGAACAGGGGAAATACCCGCCGCGAAAACGAACGCCGTGTCGGGTTAGAACCAGATCTGCGGGTGTCACAGCAAATGTCCCGACTTGGCTGCTTTGGTGGCCAGATAGTCGCGGTTATGGGCAGTTTCGCCGACTTTCAGCGGGACGCGCTCGGTGACGGCGATGCCGGTCTTCTCCATCATCGCGATCTTGGCGGGGTTGTTGGTCAACAGCCTTACGGAACTGAAGCCGAGCAATTTCAGGATGTCCGAGCCCAGACGGAAATCGCGCTCGTCATCCTCGAACCCGAGACGGTGATTGGCCTCGACTGTATCGAACCCTTGATCCTGCAGGAAATAGGCGCGCATCTTGTTGGCCAAGCCAATCCCGCGGCCTTCCTGATTCAGATACAGAAGTACTCCTGCCCCTTCAGACCCCATCTGGGCCAGGGCCCCACGCAGTTGTGGCCCGCAATCACATTTCAAGCTGCCCATCAGATCACCGGTGAAGCAGGCCGAATGCAGCCGAGCCAATACCGGTTTGCTGCGGTCGGGGCGGCCGATCTCTATTGCGTAATGTTCCTCGCCGCCATCTTCAGGGCGAAAAACGTGCAGGCGCCCGGCTTCGGATACCTCCATCGGCAGTCGGGCGGCCACGACCTCATTCAAAAGGCTTCGATCCGACAGATGTGGCGCGGCGCGGGTATGGTCAATACATGTCAGGCCATGTGCAGTAGCGAAGGTTCGACCATCTTGAACAGGAACAACGATTGCCGCCGGCAGAAGGTGGGCTGACTTGGTCAAAGCAATGGCAATGCGATGCAGATTGGCGTTGCCCTGACGCTCTGTCATCAGTGGGCCTTTCATAGGCGCGTTCAGATCGTCCGAGGGATCGGCCACCGCCTGCACCCAGGCAACATCGGCATCTGCCGGAACGATCACACGCGCCAGGTCACCGTCATAGGCCCGTGCCTTTAATGTCTCGGCCCGTCGGACAGTCACTGCGACTACAGGATCGCCACCCAGACCTTGCAAGTCGGCAAGCCGCTGTGCGCTCAGCGTTTCCGACGCAATGGCCAGTACGCTAAAGCCGGTGTCATCCGTCAGGGCGACCGGCAAGCCCATGCGCAGGTCAGCCCGTGCCCGAGCAACCAGTTCCGAGATATCCGGGATAAGACTCATCTATTGTTACCCTGTAACGATCAGCCCTTCATGTAGCCTGATCAAAAGGAAATGTGAAACAATTCCTCATCCTGAGACACGAGGGCGTGAAACGGTTGCAGCAAACCTTGTTGATTGCATCTTTCGCGCGCAAGTGGTGGAAAAGGGCTTAGGAGGACCGGATATGGCACAGCTAAAAAAAATCCTGCTAGTGGATGATGATGAGGATCTGCGCGAAGCGTTGAGCGAACAGCTCGTGATGACCGAGGATTTTGATGTATTCGAAGCGTCGGACGGGGCATCAGCCATGGAGCGGGCTCGCGAGGCGATTTACGATCTGGTCATTCTGGATGTTGGCTTGCCCGACACGGATGGGCGCGAGCTGTGCCGCCTGATGCGCAAGCAAGGTGTGAAAAGCCCGATCCTGATGCTGACCGGTCATGACAGTGACGCGGACACCATCCTGGGTCTGGATGCCGGTGCCAATGACTATGTTCCCAAGCCGTTCAAGTTTCCGGTCCTTCTGGCTCGTATCCGTGCGCAGCTTCGCCAGCATGAACAATCAGAAGACGCGGTATTTGTGCTCGGGCCTTATACGTTCAAGCCGGCGATGAAGATGCTGATCACCGACGAAGACCGCAAGATTCGCCTTACCGAGAAGGAAACCAATATCCTCAAGTTCCTGTACCGGTCCGCCGACGGTGTCGTCGCCCGTGACATTCTGCTGCATGAGGTCTGGGGCTATAATGCCGGTGTCACCACGCATACGCTGGAAACTCATATCTATCGCCTGCGTCAGAAGATCGAGCCCGATCCATCCAACGCGCGCCTTTTGGTCACAGAATCGGGTGGATATCGCTTGGTATCGTAACTTGATGTGGATTGACTTGGATCAAAGTGATACCCTGTAGACATCTTTAAGTTACTCCCAACCCGTACATGTCCGGGTAATGACATGTACCTCCCTGTTGGACTGCCGGGCCTGATGGCCCGGCCTTTTTTGTTTGTGCTGCAAAGTGTTTTGCGGCTCCTAGCGGATTGCGACAAAGTGTATGTTCATGTAATGTTCTATTTCTGGAGTGCAAAATTGGAGGCGAAAGTGATTCATGGAAGTTGCCTGTGTGGCGCCGTAAAATTCCAACTTACCAGTGAACCTTCGGTTATGGGAACATGCCATTGTTCGCGTTGTCGGAAGGCAGGTGCAAGCACTGTTGTCTTCGTCAAGAAAGATGATGTTGTTTGGCTGGACGGTAAGGACCGAGTTGTCACTTACCAGCCTGAACCGCCCTATAAATATGGCAGGTGTTTCTGCGATACCTGTGGGACGTCGCTTGGTGAAATTCTGGCTGATGCGGACAGTTTTCCGATTGCGGCCAATGCGCTGGACACTCCGTTTGATCTGAAAGTCCAGTTTCACGAATCCGTATCTGAGAAACCGCATTGGTACGAGATTTGCGATGATGCGCCCCAATCCTCAGGGCATCCGTCCTGATAATTTCTTTTACGATGGTACCTGTGAAAGCACCGCGTTAGGGTGCGCCAACCGCGACAGAGGAATTCCCTATGCCTTTTACTCTTGCCACATGGAACATCAACTCGGTCCGTCTGCGCGAGCCTATCGTGCTGAAATTGTTGCGCGAAGAGGCGCCGGATGTTCTGTGCCTGCAGGAATGCAAGTCTCCGGTGGACAAGATCCCCACCGAAGGGTTTGCCGAACTGGGTTACACTCACATGGTTGCGCGCGGGCAAAAGGGCTACAACGGCGTTGCGATCCTGTCTCGCCTGCCGATGGTCGAGGCGGGTGACATGGATTTCGCAGATCTCGGCCATGCGCGCCATATCGCGGGGCGGCTGGAAAACGGCGTGACGATTCACAATTTCTATGTCCCTGCGGGCGGTGATGTGCCGGATCGTGAGGTGAATGAGAAATTTGGCCAGAAGCTGGATTACCTGACCGATATGCGTGACTGGTTCCACGCGGAAAAGCCGGAAAAATCCATTCTGGTTGGTGATCTGAATATCGCTCCGCGTGAGGATGATGTCTGGTCGCACAAACAGTTGCTCAAGGTCGTTTCGCATACACCGGTCGAGGTCGAGGCTTTGGCCGAAACGCAGGACGCAGGCGGTTGGGTCGATGTCACCCGGCAGGACATCCCCGAAGGGCAGCTTTATAGCTGGTGGTCCTATCGCGCGCGGGATTGGGACGTGGCCGACAAGGGGCGGCGGCTGGATCACGTCTGGGCGACCCCGGATATCTCGAATGCAGGCCATTCCAGCCGCGTTCTGCGCAATGCGCGCGGGTGGGAAAAGCCCAGTGATCACGCCCCGATCTTTGCGACCTTTGACGTCTGACGTGAAACTCTGCCCTTGGTTTCCGGGTCAAGCGACTGCATATAGAGCGCAAGTTTAATCGAAAGAGTGACAGCCATGGACCTTCTGAACGGCGCAGACACCCCCGCCACCGATCTGATCAAGGACGGGACCGAAGCCACTTTTATGGCGGATGTGGTCGAAGCCTCGCAGGACGTGCCGGTAATCGTTGATTTCTGGGCACCGTGGTGCGGCCCATGCAAAACGTTGGGCCCGCTGTTGGAAGAGGCTGTGACCGCCGCCAAGGGTGCGGTCAAGATGGTCAAAGTCAATGTGGACGAAGCACAGATGATCGCCTCACAGATGCGCGTTCAGTCTATCCCGACCGTGTATGCCTTTCACAAAGGCCAACCGATCGACGGATTTCAGGGCGCAGTGCCCGGATCCGAGATCAAAGCATTTGTAGATCGCGTGATCGAGGCGACAGGTGGCGAAAGCCCGGGTGGTCAACTGGACGATGCTGTCGAGGCTGCCGAGGAAATGCTGACCGAAGGTGCCGCAGCGGATGCCGCTCAGACCTTTGCTGCCATTCTGGGTGAGGATCCGAACCACGCCATCGCTTATGGTGGGCTGGTACGCGCGCATATCGCCACTGGCGATTTGGAGCAGGCCGAGGCAATTTTGAACGGTGCCCCGGCGGAGATTTCCACATCGCCAGAGCTTGAAGCGGCAAACGCACAGTTGGAACTGGCCAAGCAAGCGGCAGATGCCGGCCCGGTGGCCGAATTGACCGCAGCGGTTGAGGCCGATCCTGACAATCATCAGGCACGGTTCGATCTGGCGCAGGCCCTGCATGCCAATGGCGAGGTTGAAGAGGCGGTGGCGCAGCTGCTGGAAATGTTCCGCCGTGACCGTGAATGGAACGAAGGCGCGGCCAAGTCTCAGCTGTTCACGATATTTGATGCGCTCAAACCCAATGATCCGATTGTTCTGAACGGGCGGCGCAAGCTCAGCTCGATGATATTTGCCTAATTCTGGATCAGGGCTACACTCGGGTACATGATGCATCCCGCTGATCTGCCGGAAACGGTATCCGTTTTCCCTTTGCCCGGGGCGCTGTTGCTGCCCCGATCGCGCTTGCCGTTGCATATATTTGAGCCGCGCTATCTGCAGATGTTGGACGACGCTTTGAAAACCCAGGAACGATTGATCGGGTTGGTCCAACCGAACCCCTGTCAAAGCAACGAAAACAAGCTGCACCAAATTGGCTGCGCGGGGCGGGTGACGCAGTTTTCCGAAACTGAAGACGGCCGCTATCTGATCACTCTGACCGGCATCTCCCGGTTCCGTATTCAGGCCGAGTTGGATGCATTTACCCCATACCGCCGTTGTAACGTGGCCTGGCGCGGGTTTGACCGTGATCTTGGCAAGGTCGAGCACGACGAGGGTTTTGATCGGGTGGGGCTTTTGAAGCTGTTGGAAAAGTTCTTTTCGTCGCGAAAGTTGTCGGCTGATTGGGATATGTTGAAAGACGCGAATGATGAACTGCTTGTGAATTCGCTGTCGATGTTGTTGGATTTTGATCCGGAAGAAAAACAAGCCTTGCTAGAGGCTCCCTGTTTGCGCACCCGACGCGAGACTTTGGTGACACTGATTGAATTCGCCATGCGCGGCGGAGCGAATGAGGAAACACTACAATGACCACCGTTGAACACGCTTTTGACCGCCACATGCTTGAGGCGCTAATTTGTCCAAAGACGCATACAACGCTGCATTATGATGCTGAAAAACAGGAACTGGTGTCAAAAGCGGCGGGTTTGGCCTTTCCGATCCGCAATGGCATTCCCGTCATGTTGGTGGATGAGGCGCGAGAGCTGGACTAGATCGCCCGACCCTGCAGTAGTTTTGGCAGGTCCCCAGTCAGGCCAGCGGCCTCGCGCACGAAACCGCGACGCAGGCCGGGTAGTGACCCGACGACGCCCATCCCGATATCCCGTCCGATCCGTAGTAGAGGATTGTCGTTGGAAAACAGCTTGTTGAACACATCCGTCGCCATCGCCAAAGACGCGGTATCAAACCGTCGCCATTCCTGAAAACGCTCCAAAACCAGTGGCGAACTAATATCTTCCCCGCGCCGTCCGGCCAGGGTCAGCACCTCGGCCAGGGCGCCCACGTCGCGCAGGCCCGCATTCAGGCCTTGGCCTGCAATCGGGTGCATTCCATGGGCTGCGTCTCCGACCAGTGCCATCCGTTCTCCGATGAAAGAGTTGGCGATGGTCAGGTTCAGCGGATAGGTAAACCGATCTCCGGCCAGACGGATTTCGCCCAGGAAATCGCCGAATCTGGGGCGCAGGACCTGCAGATAGTCCTCCTCGGGCAGGGCGTTGATGCGCTTGGCCATTTCTGCTCGCTCGCTCCAGACGATAGAGCTGCGATTGCCGGTCAGAGGCAGAATAGCCAAAGGGCCGGGTGGCATGAAGAACTGATGCGCGATGCCGTGATGCGGCAAGTCATGTTCGATGGCGCAGACCAGCGCGGTCTGCCCGTAATCCCATCCTGTGCGATTGATCCCGGCACGTTCCGCTGTGCCGCTGCGACGCCCATCGCATCCGATCAGCAGCGCACCCTTGACGACCGCGCCATCATCCAATGTCAGGCTGACGCCTGTTCCCGAGGTCTGCTGTGACACTACCGTCTTGCCGCTGATCTGGGTAATGGCCTTTTCCGCGGCCATCGCGTCCAGAAAGGCACGGCGCAGGTGGCGGTCTTCGACCATAAAGCCCATCGGACCTTCTTCGATCTCGGCATGGTCGAAATGCATGAAAAACGGCGACGGGCCAGCGCCTGCATGGCCATCGGTGACCTTGATTTCGAGCATTGGCTGCGCGTGTTTGGCAACCCGTGTCCAAACCCCAATCGCCTCTAGCAGGCGCTGCGAGGCCAGGGCCAACGCATAGGCTCTGCCGTCAAAAGCCGCATTTTTGCGAACCTTTTCGGCCAGCGCGTCAATGACGGTAACTCTGTGCCCTGTTTGTGCCAGTGCCAAAGCCAAAGCGGGGCCATTCAAGCCGCCGCCGACGATCAGGATATCCGAGCTCTGTTCCATGCTGCGCACTATGCGCGCCCATTCGGGATTGTCCATGTGCGGTCCTGTCGCTACCGTCGCTGGGAATGCAGAAATTGAAGGGGGCAGTGATGCAGGATTGGTTGTCGATGACGGCTTGTGATCTGGGTCGGGGCATTGGCATGGGCCAGATTGACCCGGTTGAACTGACAGAGACCTTTCTGACTGCGATAGCAGCCCACCCGCATCGCGACCGTATCTATGCTCGCGTGACCGAAACGCGCGCCCGAGCCGAGGCTGAGGCGGCGCAGGAGCGGGCCAAGCTGGGATTGCGCCGATCATTGTTGGATGGGGTGCCGATCAGTTGGAAAGACCTGTTCGATACTGCCGGGACTGCCACCGAGGCAGGAACGGTACTGCTGAAAGACCGGGTTCCCAAAACTGATGCAATCGTGCTGCGAAATGCCAGTGCCATGGGCGCTGTATGCCTTGGCAAAACCCATATGAGCGAGCTGGCCTTTTCCGGCCTGGGTTTGAATCCAATCACCGGAACGCCGCCCTGCATAGATGATGAGGATGCGGTTCCCGGAGGATCATCTTCGGGGGCTGCGGCATCCGTGGCTTGGGGATTGGCGGCTTGCGCGATCGGCTCGGATACTGGTGGGTCAGTGCGGATACCGTCAGCCTGGAACAATTTGGTTGGGCTGAAAACCACCGCCGGGCGGGTCAGCCTGGAGGGTACAGTCCCGTTGTGCCTGCGGTTTGATACCGTTGGACCGCTGGCCCGCTCGGTCGAAGATGCGGCCCATATGCTGGCCATGCTGGAGGGCGGTACGCCAGCTGATTTGCGCGGAGCCAATCTAAAGGGGCGTCGTTTCGCGGATTTACAGACTGTCGCCAAGGATGATTTGCGCGCAGAGCCGCGTGTCGCTTACGAGGATGCCCTGGATCGGTTGCGTGAGGCCGGTGCAGATATCCTGCCTCTTGAGGTCCCTGAACTGACCGACGCGATGGGGCTGTCGGGGGTTCTTTACACCACCGAAGCCTATGGCCTGTGGCGCGATGTGATCGAGGCCAACCCAGATGTGATGTATCCCGAAATACTCGAACGGTTCCGTGCCGGACGAAATGCTTCGGGCCCCGATTATGTTGCAGCCTGGTCAAGGCTGAAGGCGTGTCGCGGTGCATGGGACGTAGCCACTGCCGGGTTTGACGCCGTTTTGGCCCCAACTGCACCGATCCTGCCGCCCAATCTTGAACGGCTGATGAGCGATCATGACTATTACGTTACCGAAAACCTGCTGGCTTTGCGGAACACCCGGATCGGCAACCTCATGGGGCTGGCAGCGCTGACCTTGCCGACCGGAAAACCGGGCTGCGGGCTGATGATGATGGGTTATCCGGGGTCCGAAGAGGCGCTTTTGCGGCTTGGTTCCGCGGCCGAGGCCGCATTGGCCTGAATGCCACAATCCCCTGATTCGGCACCGCTTTGTCTGGACGAAGCCCCGCCCGGCCTGTAACCTGCTTGAAAACGGGGCGAAATGATCCCGATATTGAGGCAGTAGTTATGAATTTCCCCGAGCGGTTTTCGAACCTTCCGGAATACGCATTCCCGCGCCTGCGCACCCTGTTGGATCATCACCAACCGGGCGGTGAAGTGATTCACATGACCATTGGCGCGCCGATGCACGCTTTTCCGGCCTGGGTCAGCGACGTGATTGCGGAAAATGCTGCCGGTTTTCAGGGATATCCGCCGAATGAGGGTTCGGCCGAGCTGCGCGGTGCGATCACTGACTGGATTGCACGCCGTTATGGCGTCACGATGGATCCGGACACGCAGGTTATGGCCCTGAACGGGACGCGCGAAGGGCTGTATAACGCCGCCATGGCGCTGTGCCCCGAACAGAAATACGGACAAAAACCGGTCGTTCTGTGCCCGAACCCGTTCTATCAGGTCTATATGGTTGCCTCGATCTCGGTCGGGGCTGATCCGGTTTTTGTCCCGGCCACGGCGGCCACAGATCATCTGCCGGACTATGCGGGATTGCCCGCGGATGTGCTGAACCGCACTGTCGCCGCTTATATCTGCTCACCGGCCAACCCGCAGGGCGCAGTTGCCACGCGTGAATACTGGGTCGAGCTGATCCGGTTGGCTGAAACATATGATTTCCGCATCTTCGCCGATGAATGCTATTCCGAGATTTACCGCGACACAGCGCCTACAGGTGTTCTGACGGTCGCAAAGGAACTGGGCGCTGATCCTGAACGGATCACCCTGTTCAACTCGCTGTCAAAGCGGTCGAACGTGGCCGGGCTGCGGTCTGGCCTGATTGCAGGCGGGCCGGAAACGATCAAGCGGGTCAAGCAGTTACGCAATTATGCAGGCGCGCCATTGCCGCTGCCGTTGCAGGCCGCCGCCGCAAGGCTCTGGGCCGATGAGGCGCATGTGGACGAGAATCGCGCGCTCTATCAGGAAAAATACGCCATCGCAGACCAGGTGTTTGCAGGCATCCAGGGCTATATGCCGCCCGAGGCAGGGTTCTTTCTGTGGCTGCCGGTCGAGAATGGCGAGGAAACCGCATTGAAACTGTGGCAGCAGACCGGAGTTCGGGTGCTGCCGGGCGCATATCTTTCTCAAGGTGATCCGGGGAAAAACCCGGGCGAGCAATTTATCCGGGTCGCGATGGTGGCCCCAAAAACAGAGATGCGGCAGGGGCTGATCACGCTCCGCGACTGCATCTATTCGTGAGGTACGAGGGCAAAATGGCATCATATAACGCGCGCAACCGCGATCCATTGCTGGACAGCACGACTCAGGCCGCCATCGAAAGGCGCAGCAAAGAGTTGATCGGCATCGCCCTGATCCTACTTGGGTTGGCTTCGGCGGCAATGATCTGGTCCTACACACCGGATGACCCGAACTGGATGGTGTCGACGGATGCACCAGTGCAGAACTGGATGGGGCGTGTTGGTGCCTCGATCGCGGCGCCATTGTTCATGATTGTCGGTTGGGGCAGTTGGAGCATCGCGTTGGTGTTGATCGGCTGGGGTGTGCGTTTTGCCGGGCATTTCGGTGAAGATCGTGCCGTCGCCCGCCTGATATTTGCACCGATCTGGATCGCCATTGTCTCGGTCTATGCGGCGACATTAGTGCCGGGTGAGGCTTGGCGCGTAACGCATAGTTTTGGTCTGGGTGGATTGTTTGGGGATACGGTCATGGGTGCCTTCCTGACCTTGTTGCCCATATCCTCGCATTTTATTGTCAAGCTGATGTCTCTGGCGATGGCTATTGGGATGCTGACGCTGGGCGTGTTTGTTCTTGGTTTCACCAAGGACGACGTGAGCAAGGGGTTCCGTGCCTTCCTGCTGGGGCTGGTTATGTCCTATGACATACTGATGAATCTGCTGGGCCGTGGGGCTGCTGCAACAGCGGAGGCTGCGCGCGAACGTCGTGCCCAATGGGACGAACGCAAGTTGGCCCGCGCCGAAGGGGCCGTGTTCGACGACGAGATTGCCTTTGCCGACCCTGTTTATGACGAGCCGCTTCTGGAAGCGCCCGAACCGGTAAAGACCGGCCTTCTGTCGCGCATTCCTGATCTGATCCGTCGCCCGGACCCCATGCCCGAACCCGAGCTGATCGACCGTGAACCTGTCGCGGGTTACGAGGAAATGCCGGGCGAGGACCGAATCCGTTCAAAGATTTCTGCCGCTGTGCGCAACCGTAAGGTTGCAGTCGGAGAGATGGATCCTGAGCCCGATCCCGATCTGCCGCTGACCAAAGGGCGGGGCCGTGGACCTGATCCGTTGATCCTGAACGCAGGGCCTGCGGACGATCTGCCGCCAGAGCCGCCAGTGACATCAACCGGGCTGCCGCCCGAGCCGATGCTGTCAGCGCAGCCTGAAACAGAATGGCAGGAACCGCTGCATCAGGATTTTGCGCCCGAGCCGGATTTCGATGACGAGGCCGTTTTCGAGGATGACGCCGATGAGATGCCGCAAGTCCGCCCGGCGATGAAAATCCCCGTGGCCGAGCCGCGCAAGCCGGTGGTAGCTCAACCCGTGCGCCGCACCCCGCCACCCTCGCGCCGGGCCCAGGCCGAGGCCCAGCCCGCGTTGTCGTTCGAAGAAAAGCACTCCGATTTCGAACTGCCTCCGCTGGGCCTGCTGTCTAACCCCTCCAGCATTCAGCGCCATCACCTGAGCGATGAGGCCCTGGAAGAGAATGCGCGGATGTTGGAAAATGTGCTGGATGACTATGGCGTCAAAGGTGAGATCGTCAGCGTCCGCCCCGGTCCGGTTGTCACCATGTACGAACTTGAGCCGGCTCCGGGTTTGAAAGCCAGCCGTGTTATTGGTCTGTCGGATGACATTGCCCGCTCGATGTCGGCCCTCTCGGCGCGGGTTTCGACCCTGCCGGGCCGCTCGGTCATCGGGATCGAACTGCCCAATGAAAACCGTGAAATGGTGGTACTGCGCGAAATCCTTTCGAGCCGTGACTTCGGAGACGGCAATCAGGCGCTGCCTTTGGCGCTGGGCAAGGATATTGGCGGTGAATCCGTTGTGGCCAATCTGGCCAAGATGCCCCACCTGCTGATCGCGGGGACCACCGGTTCCGGTAAATCGGTGGCGATCAACACGATGATCCTGTCGTTGCTGTATAAGCTGACGCCGGATGAATGCCGCCTGATCATGATCGACCCCAAGATGCTGGAATTGTCGGTCTATGACGGCATCCCGCATCTGCTCTCACCCGTGGTGACCGACCCGAAGAAGGCGGTTGTCGCCTTGAAATGGGTCGTGGGAGAGATGGAGGATCGCTATCGCAAGATGTCCAAGATGGGCGTGCGTAACATCGCGGGCTATAACGGCCGCGTGAAAGACGCGCTGTCCAAGGGCGAAATGTTCAGCCGCACGGTCCAGACCGGTTTTGACGACGAAACGGGTGAACCGATGTTCGAGACCGAGGAATTCGCACCCGAGTCGATGCCCTATATCGTTGTTATTGTCGACGAGATGGCCGACCTGATGATGGTCGCTGGCAAAGAGATCGAGGCCTGCATCCAACGTCTGGCGCAGATGGCGCGGGCCTCGGGTATCCACCTGATCATGGCCACGCAGCGCCCCTCGGTCGATGTGATTACCGGCACGATCAAGGCGAACTTTCCGACCCGGATTTCCTTCCAGGTGACGTCAAAGATCGATAGCCGCACCATTCTTGGTGAAATGGGCGCCGAACAACTGCTGGGTCAGGGTGACATGCTGTATATGGCGGGTGGCGCGAAGATCACCCGTTGCCACGGTCCGTTTGTCTCGGATGAAGAGGTCGAGGAAATCGTCAACCATCTGAAGCAATTCGGCCCGCCGGATTATATGAGCGGTGTGGTCGATGGACCGACCGAGGAAAAGGCTGATAATATCGACGCTGTTCTGGGTTTGAACACCGGGGGCAACACCAATGGCGAAGACGCCCTGTACGATCAGGCCGTGGCGATTGTGATCAAGGATCGCAAATGCTCGACCTCGTATATCCAGCGGAAACTTGCCATTGGCTATAACAAAGCTGCGCGTCTGGTTGAGCAGATGGAGGACGAAGGCATTGTTTCATCGGCAAATCACGTCGGAAAACGCGAAATCCTGGTGCCAGAGCAATAGGATATTTAATAACAAGGGCAGAGCGCTTATCTGGGTCTTATGAAACAGATTGCTTTTGCCCTTGCACTGACACTGGCCACACCCGCCGCCTGGGCTGCGGACAAGTTGCCGCTGTCGCAGATATCGAATTACCTGAATGGTCTGAAAACTGTCGAGACGACATTTACACAGGTCAATGATGATAGCTCACTGAGCACAGGAAAGCTGTGGATCGCACGGCCTGGAAAGATGCGGTTCGAATATGACCCGCCAGACAGCGCCGTTGTGTTGGCGCGCGCTGGCACCGTTCAGATATTCGATCCGAAATCCAATCAACCGCCCGAGCAGTATCCGTTAAAGCGAACACCTCTGTCTCTGGTTCTGGCACGGAATGTCGATCTGGGTCAGGCTAATATGGTGGTTGGGCATGACTTTGACGGAACGGCCACTGTCGTGACAGCACAGGACCCGAAAAACCCTGACTCCGGTCGAATTGAGTTGATGTTCACTGGCGATCCGGTTGAGCTGCGAAAATGGGTGATCCACGATAATGCAGGCGGACAGACAACGGTTCTGCTGGGTCAGCTTGAGACCGGAAAGAATCTAAGCAGCAACTTGTTCTCGAATAAGAACAGAAGCGGGTCAGGCAATCGCTGACCCGCTGTTTGTTCAGTAACGACAGCCTGACAGTTGCGCCTGGTACATCCGGGCGCGCGCATCCACATCATTGGCCACGTTCAGCAACCACGTCTTGCTGTAATGGCTGCCGCGGGCATAACCGGTATGGCCTTCATGATAGGCCAGATACTGATTGCGCGTGTCGCTTGGCTGGATGCCATTCCGCTCATAGCTTTTGTTCATGTACCAGCCGATGAAATCCGAAGCGTCCCGAATACGATCCCGCTTGGCCCGGCGTTTGCCGGTTTCGCGCTGATACTCATCCCATGTCCCGTCCAGCGCCTGGCTGAAGCCATAGGCGCTGCTCTGACGGCCCATCGGAATCACACCCAGAACATATTGATGGGGCGTTCGCGCATCGTGGCGATACCGGCTTTCCTGATAGATCGTTGCCATCTGAACGTGAACGGGGATTCCCCATTTCCGCTCGGTGCTTTTGAACGCCTTGATATATTCGGGCCGTTCACGCGCAATGCTGCATGCATCATTCAGCTTGCTGGGTGGCTGGTTGGAACCACCCCCGCAGGATGCCAAAAGCAGCACCCCGAAGAGTACGATAAGAATTCTGCTCATGTGCCTCGTGCCTTTTTTCTTCATTCTAGCGCAGATTGAGCGATTAGGAAATCACAATCGCTACAGAACAATAGCTAGAATTATAGGCAAAGCGCCGACGGACATCAGGGTTGAGACCATAACCAGCCCCGCAACCGCGTCAGAATCCGCCTCGAACCGTTCGGCTAGCAGGTATGAGGTTACGGCAACCGGCGTACACATCTGCACCACCAGAACGCCGAACGCGACGTTATCCAGATCAAACCCTTTTGCGATTGCCCATGCCAGGGCAAAACACACGACCAGTTTCAACGCCGATAGCCAGACCGCTTGCCCTAGCTTTCTGGTGGTCAGCCGCGCAATCGCAACACCAAGCGTGATCAGCATCATCGGAATCGCCATCTGTCCCAGCAGGTCCAGCGTATTGGTCACGAAGACAGGTGTTTGCCAGCCCTGCCACAGAAACAGCGCCCCCAGCAGAGTAGCCCAAACCATGGGTTCACGTGCTACCTTGCCGAAAGCGCCTTTTCCCGCCACCAGGTAGATCCCGTAAGTAAAGGAAAACAGGGCGGTAACGGCCAGAAATATCACCGCGAAACCCAAGCCTGCCTGCCCAAATGCGAAAATGGCCAGAGGCAGGCCCAGATTCCCCGTGTTGCCGAATATCAGCGGCGCCAGATAGGTGCGCCTTTCCAGCTTGCTGGCCCGGACAAATACGCCAAATGCGACCGCCAGCCCGACATGGCCTGTGATGGCGGCCAAAGTGAACCGGGTCAGCTCTCCGGGCGGGATCTGGGTTTGCATCAGGGCTACGAAAATCAGGCTGGGCACGGCGAGCGTCACCGCAAGGCGGGTCACAAATTGCAGCCTGAATTCAAAGCCAAGTTTGACCCAGGCAAACCCGATCCCCGCCAAGAGGAAGACCGGGGCCACGATTTCAAGCACTGTCAGTAAGAGGTTCACAGACTGTTTCCCATTATTTTAGATCAATGATTGGCATTCCTATGAGGAAACGGGTAGTAAGACCTTTGGGGGCAAACGTGATGCTAAAGACACAAGCAAAGTACCGGCTGGGCCAAGTCGTCCGCCACAAAAAACATCCCTTCCGAGGGGTGATTTTTGACGTGGACCCAGAGTTTTCAAATACCGAAGAATGGTATCAGGCCATTCCCGAAGACAGCAGGCCGATCAAAGATCAGCCGTTTTATCATCTGTTGGCGGAAAATGACCAATCCTTCTATGTTGCTTATGTTTCTGAACAAAATCTGATTGCTGACCAGTCCGGAGAACCGGTCGAGCATCCGGATATCCCCGATATGTTTGGTCCGTTTGAAAACGGCGCATATCCGTTGCATTTCCATTTGAACTAAAAATGGAAGCGCGGGTGAAACCGGGCCCATACTGTCAATAACCAAGCGCGCACCCATCTTTTCGCGGATCGCTTGCGCCTTGCAAAACGCCGCTCTTCTGGATTCGGATCGCTTGAGCCCCGCCAAGAGGTGTTTCTGAAATCAGAACTTTGTGGCCGATTTCAGATAATTGTTGCGCGACATTGCGCGGAATTCCGCGTTCCAGTTTCAAGACAGGTCCGTCTGCAAAGGCGCGCGGTGCGTCTATGGCCTGCTGCAGCGCAAACTCATCGTCAGTTAGCAGCGAGACCAGCTTTGCATGTCCTGTGGGCTGAAAGGCACCACCCATCACGCCGAAGGGCATCAGGATTTTGCCTTTCTGTTTCAACATGCCGGGAATGATCGTGTGCATCGGACGTTTGCCGCCGCCAAACTCGTTCGGATGGCCTGATTGCAACGTAAATCCAGACCCACGGTTTTGCAGCAGAATGCCGAATTTCTCAGAAGCGATACCGGATCCAAAGCTATGAAAGATCGAATAGATCAGCGATACCGCCATCCTGTCCCTGTCGACCACCGTGATATAAACAGTGTCCTTGTGGATGGCTTCGGTCAGTGGGGCAGCAGCGGGCATCGCTTGGTTTGGGTTGATAAGCTCTGCCAACCGATCGGCTGTTGTCTGGTCCCAAAACCTGTCTGCGTGTGTCGTATGATCCGGATCGGCGATGAATCTGTTGCGGGCATCGTAGGCGAGTTTTGAGGCTTCGGCCTCGATATGCAGACGCTCTGCGGATAGCGGATCCATGGATCCGAGGTCAAAGTTCTTGAGGATATTCAGCAGCAAAAGGGCGGTTGCACCTTGGCCATTGGGCGGATGTTCCAGCAGGTCCAAGCCACAATAGTGCCCTGCGACCGGAACTGTAGGTGTGGCAGCGGTCGCGTCCAGATCTTCGGCTGTGTGTACCCCGCCCATGGCCGTCAGGGTCGAGATAATATCTTCAGCGACCTCGCCCGCGTAAAACGCCTCTCGTCCGTATTTGGCGATTCTGCGCAGCACTTCTGCCTGCCCGGCGGACCGGAACATGTCTCCGGTCTTTGGAACGTCTCCTTTCAGCAGATAGTGGTTCCTGGCTGCCCCCTGCAACGTGTTAGCACCCGGGCCCCAATCAAAAGCCACACGTGGGGCGACCGGCACGCCCTGGTCTGCATAGCGGATGGCGGGTTGTAGGATGGCGTCCAGCCCTAGTTTGCCCTCGGTTTCGGCCAGCTGGCAGAACGCCTCGACTGCGCCGGGAATGGTGACCGCATCCGGTGTATTGAGCGGAACTGCAGTCAGTCCCTTATCGCGCAAGCTGCCAGCGTTGGCTGCTGCCGGTGCCCGGCCAGAGCCGTTGAGGGCCCGAACCTCATCTTCTCCGGCGCGGTTGTACAGAACAAAGCAATCTCCGCCCAGGCCGGTCATTTGTGGTTCGCAAAATCCCAAAAGCACTGCCCCGGCGATGGCTGCGTCCATCGCGTTGCCACCTTGCTGTAGGATGCCAAGGGCCGCTTGGGCTGCCAGCGGGTGAGATGTGGCGCACATCCCTTCGGTCGAAAAAACTTCGGATCTGCCTGGTGCCTGAAAATCCCGCATTGCGCTGCCTTCCCGTGTGATCGCGCAGAAGGTATCGCGCGTCCGGGTATTGTCCAGTCAAATCAAAGGGGAAGTTCCTCGGCATCGTTCACTGGGTGGGGGCTGTGACATACGACGCCGAGGGAAGCTATCTGAGCTACAGTTAAGACTTTGATCTTTGTTTGCGGCGCTACAATGGTTCGAAAAGGGCCTTATTGTGACGTTTTATAGCCCTAATCCGCGTCGAGAAAACTGAATCGCAGTGACAACCGGTTGCAGCCTTCGCTACGGTCATAGCGGATTTCACTGGTCAATTGGTGGATCAGAAACCATCCAAATCCCCCCTCGGGCAGGTCTTCACGTCTTTCCCCCAGAGGTGCAGGTGCACCTTCTGGTACGCGAAAGCCAGGAAGGGGATTGCCGGTATCCGAGATGAGGATTTCCAACCAGTTCTGATGCAGGCGGCAGTGTACCTTTACGCTGGCGGGCGTGGTTCCGGCATAGGCGTGTTCAACGACATTGTTAATGGCTTCGGCCAGGGCAATTCTGACATCAGCCGCTTTGTGTGAAGGCAGCCCTTTAGACGACAGTGCCTGGCTCAACTTGGCAATGCCAGAGCTTGCCTCGACCTCGGTCGCAGCGAAGCTCAAATCGAAACTGATGCCGTTACACATTAGCCTTGCGCCTGTTCAGTTTCTCCTTGTGTTCAATCCGGCGCACCGGACAGTGCGTCATCCATCGTTGGGTAAAGCTTGAACACTGTGTCCATGCGCGTAAGACGAAACACCTTTTCCACAAAAGGCTGAAGACCTGCCAGATCCAGGCGTCGTTCAGCCCCGAGTTGTTTCATGGCGGCGACAATGGCGCCCAAACCACTGGAATCGATGAATTCGACGCCGCTGAGGTCCAGAACCACACGCACAGCCCCACCTTCGGTTTCCGTGCGCATGTTTTCTTTGAACTGAATGGCCATTGCCGCATCAATCCGGTTGGATTGTACAGTAATTATTTGAATATTGTTGGTCGTAGTACTGGACAGGCCCATACGTGACGGTCCTTTAACTGAAATCGCTCGTAGAAATACGCTAGACGGGAATTCTTACCATTCGGTATCCATCGAATGACAAGAATTTAGGAGCGCCCAGATGAAGCAAGTTGTAATCGCCGGAGCAGCACGTACCCCGATGGGTGGATTTCAAGGAATGTTCGATGGTGTTTCTGCCGCCGATCTGGGCGGAGCCGCGATCCGGGCTGCGCTGCAGGGTGCCGGTGCTGATACGGTTGACGAAGTGCTGATGGGCTGCGTTCTGCCAGCCGGGCAGGGTCAGGCCCCTGCACGTCAGGCTGGGTTTGCAGCCGGTTTGGGCCAAGAGGTCCCGGCCACGACGCTCAACAAGATGTGCGGATCGGGGATGAAGGCTGCGATGATGGCCTTCGATCAGATCGCATTGGGCCATGCCAACACAATGATCGCAGGCGGGATGGAGAGTATGACGAACGCGCCCTACCTGTTGCCCAAAATGCGTGACGGTGCGCGCTTGGGGCACGCTCAGGTCGTCGACCACATGTTTCTGGACGGGCTGGAGGACGCCTACGACAAAGGTCGTCTGATGGGCACTTTCGCAGAAGACTGTGCCGAGGCGTTCCAGTTCACCCGCGAAGCGCAGGACGAGTACGCCCTGCAGTCCCTATCTAACGCGCTGGCCGCGCAGGACAGCGGCGCGTTCGACGGTGAAATCACTCCGGTAACCGTCCGCACAAGGAAAGGCGAGGTCACGCAGTCCGCGGACGAGCAGCCGAAAACCGCCCGCCCGGAAAAGATACCTTCGCTGAAACCGGCTTTTCGCAAGGGTGGAACGGTGACGGCGGCCAACGCGTCGTCGATCTCTGATGGGGCGGCAGCTCTGGTTCTGGCGTCAGCTAAAGCCGCCGAAGCGCAAGGTCTCACGGTTCGGGCGCGCATTCTGGGTCATTCCAGCCATGCACAGGCTCCGGGATTGTTCACGACTGCGCCAGTTCCCGCTGCGCAAAAGCTTTTGGCCAAAATCGGCTGGTCCAATGATGATGTGGATCTGTGGGAGGTAAACGAAGCCTTTGCCGTGGTGCCGATGGCATTCATGCATGAGATGGGTCTGACGCGTGACAAGGTAAATGTGAATGGTGGTGCATGCGCCCTGGGTCATCCTATCGGCGCTTCGGGGGCGCGTATCATGGTCACCCTGCTGAACGCGTTGGAAAAGCGGGATCTGAAACGCGGCGTGGCGGCGATCTGCATCGGTGGTGGAGAGGGCACTGCAATCGCGATTGAGCGCGTTTGACGCGGGGCCGATTCCACCATAGGTCCGGTGCTGTAGAACCTGTTTACAAGATCACTGACCGGACCCGCCCCCCATGACCGTTGATTACGATACGCTGACCAAGACAATCGTCGCCCTAACCGCAGGCGAGACAGATCAAGTTGCTCTGATGGCGACAATCGCCTGTGAAGTTCATCACGCCGATGATCGGTTTGACTGGACGGGGTTCTATCGCGTAACAGATCCGGGCATTTTGAAAATAGGCCCCTATCAGGGTGGTCACGGGTGTCTGGTTATTCCCTTCGGGCGCGGTGTCTGTGGTGCCGCGGCGCGGACCGGAAAGGTACAGTTGGTGGCGGATGTGCATGCGTTTCCAGGTCACATCGCCTGCGCCTCGTCTACGCAGTCCGAACTGGTGCTTCCGGTGCGCAATGCCTCGGGCGAGGTCATCGCGGTTTTTGACATCGACAGTGACCAGCCGGATGCGTTCACGGATGAGGACGCAGAAAAGCTGTCTGCCATATTGTCAAAGGCGTTTTCGGGCGAGTAAAGAGGGGCCTGACGCAAAATCGGCCCGTCTGTTAGACTGGAATGGACACTAATTGCGACTGGCCAAGGCATGATCCCGGACCAATTCACCACAGAGCGGCTTGCCGTCTGCCACTGGCAAGTGGAAGTCTCTGAAGCTGGTCGCCTTTCAGCGTTGACGGCCGAGTTGGCAGCCGTCCTGACACCAGCGGTTCTTGAGCCCCTGCCGCCTTCGATGCAGGTCGAAGAAACGCCCAGCGGGATGACCGACTGGATCGCGGCACGCAAGACCGAAAGCGATGTTCTTCTTGTTCGGCTAAGGCAAAATAATCAGCTGATCGGACTGCTGATACTGGCCTCAGAACCCGAAGATCAGGCCGCACCAACCATCCACCTTGGATATCTGTTTGCCGAACGAGCCTGGGGCTGTGGCTATGCAACCGAACTTGTGTCCGGCTTTATCCCGGCCTGCGGCACGGGTCGCGCCATTCGGGTTTTGGCCGGGGTCGAGCACAGCAATCCCGCCTCTGCTCGTGTGCTACAGAAATCGGGGTTCACGCGATCCTCAGGTCACTCCACCGACGATACCGATATGTATGTCTGCGACATTTCCTAGATCCCATCGGGATCTTACGTGGCCTGCGGATCAAGCCAACTACAGAATGTCAGGCAGAATTTCCGTGATTAGGAAATATGCCAGCCCGACCTGAGTCGCAAAGATCGCAAACAGCGACAGGGAAAACCGGCCTTTTCGGGACTTGTGATTGAAAATCCAACGCCCGACCAGGGCACCGGGACTGCCGCCCAGTGCAGCCAGCCACAATAGCCTGCGTTCCGAAACCCGGCTTTTTCTGCGTCTGGCGCGCAGTTTGTCCCAGCCAAAGGCCAACAAAGTCAGGCCGTTGATGACCCACAGGTATATAACCGCAATCCACATAGCTGACGGATAGCTAAATGCGTCGATTTTCCCAAGTGAAAAAATGCTTGGAATTTTCACCGATTCGCGGCATCGTGAAAAACACGAGGAAAATTTCACCAGATATCGGAGAGTTCGGTGAATAGCCAAGCCCCCCACAGTGCAACGCTCGGAGCCGACATTCGCGCATTGCGTAAGGCGCGTGGGTTGACGCTGACCGAGATCGCAGAGCGGTTGAACCGGTCGGTCGGATGGCTCAGCCAGGTTGAACGCGACAAGTCCGAACCGTCAATTTCAGACCTGCGTCAGATCGCGGAATGTCTGGGTGTGCCGATGTCCATGCTGTTCGCCCATTCTGCCGCCCCCGCCAATGAACAAGGCTATGTCGTGCGCGCCGGGTCGCGCCGCCCTATGGGGTCGGGCGAAGAAGGTCTGATCGAGGAACTGCTGTCACCCGATCTGACTGACGATTTTGAGATGGTGCATTCCACCTTTAAGCCGCATTCCAAGATGCAGAACCCGGCGGACCGCCCCACGCAAGAGGTTGGCTATGTGATTTCCGGTCAGTTGAATCTGACCATCGGCGCGCAAAGCTTTTCGGTTGGGCCCGGTGACAGTTTTCGGATCAAGAACGAACCCTATATTTGGGCGAACCCTCATGATGAGCCTGCTGTGGTCATCTGGGTCATCGCACCTCCGGTGTACTGATGAGTTTCGAGGCCTGGACCATATTCGCGCTGTTCTGGGTGGTGTTTGTAACTACACCGGGGCCTAACGCGGTGAACTGTATCTCGAACGGGATGAGCCTGCCCTTCGCAAAAGCGATGCTGGGTGTCTTGGCGATCCTGACCCAAGCCAGCGCCTTTTTGGTTTTGTCGGCACTTGGGGTGACGGCCTTGATCGCGGCCTCACCCACTGGATTCTTCATCGCCAAGCTGGTGGGCGCAGGGTTTCTGATCTGGCTGGGTGTCCGAGGCTGGAAGGCTGCAGCAAATCCCGCCCCTATTTCCGAACGCCCTGCACGGCATGTCTATCTGCACGCGCTGGCCGTCGCGACAATCAACCCCAAAAGCGTCGCGGGTTATCTTGCTGCATTCTCGCAATTCGTGCAGCCGGATGTGCCGATCTGGGAGCAAATGTTGGTCATCATGCCAACGGCGCTGATCATCACAACGCTCAGCTACATCGGGTTCACTCTTCTAGGTGCGCTTATGGGGCGGGCCGCGCTGGGGGCCGTGTTCAACATCTGGGTGCGCCGGGTCATGGCCACCTGTTTCATCATTTATGGCGTGTTGCTGGGCACCACCAGCGCGCCAGCAGCAAGGGGATAAGCGAAATGCATACAGGTTCCTGTCTGTGCGGCTCGGTTGCGTTCAAGATCGAAGGCGATCTTCCTGCCGCCTCGGCCTGCCATTGCGGTCAATGCCGCAAACAGTCGGGTCATGTCTGGGCCTCGACCTCGGCCCATCAAGACGACATCACCTTCACCGCCAGCGATACGCTGAGCTGGTTTCGTGCTTCCGACATCGCCCGACGGGGATTTTGCAACGCCTGCGGCTCTTACCTGTTCTGGCAGCATAAGGACGAAGACCGGATTGCCATTGCTATGGGGGCGCTGGATGCACCCACCGGACTGACCCTCGCCCGCCATATCTTTGTGGCCGACAAGGGCGACTATTACAACATCACGGACGATCTGCCTCAAGAGGCACAGTAACAGGGACTGAAAGACATGAGTGATTTTCCGACAAAAGCCCGCGTGGTTATTATCGGTGGCGGAGTGGTGGGGACATCGTCCCTGTATCATCTGGCCAAAAAGGGCTGGACCGATTGTGTTCTGCTGGAGAAAAACGAGCTGACCGCCGGGTCGACCTGGCATGCAGCTGGCAACGTGCCGACCTTTTCGACCTCTTGGGCGATCATGAACATGCAGCGCTATTCGACCGAGCTTTATGCGCGGCTGGGTGAAGAGGTCGACTATCCGATGAACTATCACCAGTCCGGCTCAATCCGGTTGGCCCATTCGAAAGAGCGGGTGCAGGAGTTCGAGCGGGCAATGGCGATGGGCCGTTATCAGGGCATCGAGATGGAGATGTGGTCACCCGAACAGGCCAAAGAGCATTACCCGTTCCTGGAAACTCATGACCTTGAAGGTGTTCTGTTCGACCCGACCGATGGCGATATCGACCCGGCGCAGCTGACCCAGGCACTGGCCAAGGGTGCGCGCGACATGGGGGCGAAGATCCTGCGTTTCTGCCCGGCCACGGGTGTGACCCAGAAGGAAGACAAGACCTGGATCGTGCATACTGACAAGGGCGATATCGAAGCGGACCACGTGGTCAATGCCGCCGGGTATTACGCCCAGCGTGTGGGTGAATGGTTCAAACCCTTCGGCGGTCGCACCGTTCCGGCCATGGTGATGAGCCACCAGTACCTGCTGACCGACGAAGTGCCCGAGATCGAGGAATGGTCTAAGGCCAATGGCGGTAAAAAGCTGCCGCTGCTGCGCGACGTGGATATCTCGTATTACCTTCGGCAGGAGAAGAACGGATTCAACCTCGGCCCCTATGAGCCCAACTGCAAGGGCCACTGGATGACCGAGGATGATCCGATGCCCGAGGATTTCAGTTTCCAGCTATGGAATGATGATCTGGACCGGATCGAAGACATCGTCACCGACGCGATGGAGCGGGTGCCGCTGATGGGGACCTCGGGAGTGGGCCGGGTGATCAACGGGCCCATCCCCTACGCGCCGGACGGGCTGCCGCTGGTTGGCCCGATGCCGGGCGTGGCCAACGCGTTTGAGGCGCATACTTTTACCTTCGGCATCGCGCAGGGCGGTGGTGCCGGCAAGGTGCTGGCCGAATGGATCGTCGATGGTGCAACTGAGTGGGATATGTGGGCCGTCGATCCGCGCCGTTACACCGATTACACCGATCAGGATTACTGCAACCAGAAGGGGCTTGAGGTCTATGGCAACGAATACGCCATGCATTTCCCGCACCATGAATGGCCCGCCGCGCGCGACAAAAAGCTGTCGCCTGTCCACACCAAGGTCAAGGAATTGGGTGGCGTGATGGGGCCCTATAACGGCTGGGAACGCGCCAACTGGTTTGCGCAACCGGGCGACGATACCTCTGAAGAAGCGACCCATACCTGGGGCCGTTCGGGGCCATGGGAGAAGCGGATCAAGGAAGAGTGCGAGGCTGTCCGTGATCATTGCGGCGTATTGGACTTGCCCGGATTTTCGCGTTTCATCGTAAAAGGTGAGGGTGCCGCCGAGGCGCTGCGGTCGCTGGTCACCGGCGGTTTGCCCAAGGTGGGTCGCATCAACCTGGTCTATATCTCAGATGGTCGCGGCCGGATCCTGACCGAAATGTCCTGTATCCGCCTCGGCGATGACGAGTTCGTCATGATTACGGCCGCTACAGCGCAATGGCATGACCGCGATATCCTGACCGAGGCAATGCCCACTGGCGTCACCGTCGAGGATGTCACCACCACTCGTGACACGCTGATCGTGACAGGTCCAAAATCGCGCGACATTCTGGCGGGGCTGAGCGATGCGGACCTGTCCAGCGGCTGGCTGACCCATCAATCCGCTACCGTCGCAGGCCAGCCCGCCTTCCTGATCCGCGTCTCGTTTGCAGGAGAACTTGGCTGGGAGGTTCACGCGCTGAACGACCATATGCCGGCGATCTATGGCTCGATCCTTGACGCTGGTGCCAAACCGTTCGGGATGTACGCCCTGAACTCTCTGCGCATTGAAAAGGGTTATCGGGCTTGGAAAGGCGATCTGTCCACTGATTACTCTCTGTTGGAAGGCGGGTTGGAACGGTTCGTCAAACTTGACAAACCGCAGGACTTCCCCGGCAAGGCCGCGATCCTGAACGAAAAGCAGCAGGGCGTGAAAAAGGCGTTTGCCACCATGCTGGTCGATGCTGGTGACGCGGACGCACCCTACATGTCCTGTATCTGGCACAACGGCGAGATCGTTGGCGAAACCACCTCGGGCGCTTGGGGGTATCGCGTTGGCCAATCCATTGCGCTGGGCATGATCCGTCCCGAATTGGCGGTGGCAGGTACCGAGCTTGAGGTTGAAATCTTCGGTGAAAAGCGGCGCGCCGTGGTACAGGACGATAAACCGCTCTGGGATCCAGAAAACGAGCGGCTGCGCGCCTGATCGCCCGAAGGAGACCTGCATGAGCACGCGTTATTCAAAACTGGGGCCCGGAGAGGGCCTCAATTACGACTGGGAAAATGACCACACATTTGTGAAGGTTTCGACCCGGGATACTGATGGCGCCTATACGCTCATGGAAGACAATCTGAAGGCCAGCTTTGCACTTGGCCTTCATCGCCATGAAACCCATGCCGAAAGCTTCTATTTTCTGGAAGGCGAAGTGGACTTCTACGTTGATGGCGACTGGCATCGCTGTGGGCCGGGCAGCACGATGCATGTGCCGCCCGGTATGCCGCATGCCTGCCGCGTTGCTGGTAAAGCACCAGCCAAGATGCTGATGATTTTCCAGCCTGCCGGTTTTGACGGCTTCCTTGCTGAGCTGGCCAAGATGACCGAGGCGGACTTCGCCGATGAGGTGAAAATGGCCGAATTGAACGCGCGGTATGACATTGTCCCGATGGGCTCTGTGCCGCCTCATCCCGATGACGAGGTTTGATCATGACACTGCCTAAAACGATGTCCGGTGTATTCCTGACCTGTCACGGCGGGCCCGAGGCGCTGGAATGGCGTGACGATATACCCGTCCCAACCCCTGCGCCGGGGCAGGTTCTGGTCCGTGTGGCCGCAGCCGGGGTGAACAACACCGATATCAACACCCGTATCGGCTGGTATTCCTCGGACGTGACCGGCGCCACAGATGCCGTGGATCAAGAGGTCGAAGCCGGAGGCTGGGGCGGCGCGTTGAACTTCCCGCGCATTCAGGGCGGCGACCTTTGCGGCATCGTCGAAATCGCGGGGCCCGAGACTGGGTTCACCTCGGGCCAGCGCGTGACCTGTCCGATCAACCTGCCACGTCCGCGACCGGGCAACCCGACAGGCTTCATCGTGCTTGGGTCCGAGATTGACGGCGCCTTTGCGCAATATTGTTTGGTGCAGGCCGATGACCTTTACGATGTCAGCGCCTCACCCCTGTCCGACATTGAAATCGCTGCCATCCCCTGCGCCTTTGGAACCGCCGAGGCTATGCTGACCCGATCCGGTGTGACTGCCGGGCAAAAGGTGCTGATCACCGGCGCATCCGGTGGCGTCGGCCTTGCCGCTGTGCAACTGGCGGCGCTGCGCGGTGCCTCGGTTTGGGGCGTGACCGGTGCGGCCAAGGCCGAAGCGGTGAAAAGCCAGGGCGCGACCGCCACGTTCAAACGGGATGCGTCGCTGCCCACCGACATGTTCGACGTGGTCATTGACGTGGTGGGCGGGCCTGCATGGGCTGATCTGATCCTGGCGCTGAAACCGGGCGGTCACTATGCCGTTGCGGGTGCGATTGCTGGCCCGATTGTTCAAGCCGATCTGCGGGATATCTATCTGCGCGACATTACCATTCACGGCAGCACCCATCAGCCGTTTGAGGTCTTCGGTCGCCTGGTCGAACTGATGAATGCGGGGCGGATCAAGCCCCTGATTTCAAAAACTTATCCGCTGAAAGACATTGCGACGGCGCAAGAGGATTTTCAGTCAAAGATGTTTCCGGGAAAACTGGTTCTGGTTCCCTGAGGAGGTTCATCAATGGCAGACATAACCCTTCTGGATGGGTCTATCGGACAGGAACTGGTCAAACGCAGCGGTGATGCGCCGACGCCTTTGTGGTCGACCCGGGTGATGATGGACCATCCCGAGTTGGTCGGGGATGTGCATGCGGATTATTTCTCACGCGGTGCAACTGTGGCCACGACAAATACCTATGCTGTTCACCGGTCGCGTCTGGACCGTGTCGGCTTGGGTGATCAGCTGCCAGATCTGATCGAGTCGGCCCTGTCGCAGGCCGAGCGTGCGCGCCCCGCGGGTAGGCGCATCGCTGGGGCTTTGGGTCCGCTTCTCGCCTCTTACCGGCCGGACCTGAATCCAGAGGTCGAAGAGGCGGCAGAGAAATTCGCCGAACTGGTGACGATGATGACAGATCGCGTTGACCTGTTCCTGATCGAAACCGTGTCGTCGCTGCAAGAGGCCGAAGGCGCATTGCGCGGGATGGAGCAGACAGACAAACCGGTCTGGCTGGCGCTGTCCGTGATGGATGATGATGGGACGCGGCTTCGGTCGGGTGAGCCATTGTCGGGAATAGCATCTTTGGTTGATCGCTTTACGCCTGAGGCCGTGCTGATCAACTGCTCGCGCCCCGAGGCGGTGCCCGCTGCGCTGAATATTATCGCCACCTTCGGGCGTCCGTTTGGAGCATATGCCAATGGCTTCACCGGGATTACCCAGGAATTTCTACAAGACGTCCCAACCGTTGATGCGCTGCAACAGCGCCACGACCTTGGGCCGGATGAATATGCTGATCAGGCGATGGGGTGGGTGGCGCAGGGTGCAACTATCATCGGCGGATGCTGCGAAGTCGGTCCCGATCACATTCAGCGACTGGCAGATCGGCTGTGCGCTGCTGGCCACAGCCTCGTCTGAAGGGGGTAAAGATGCGGCAACGACCAGATAGCTTGACCGACAAGGCGCAGACACATTTCGATGTTCTGGTCGCGCCGGGCTATGTGCTGTTGGAGCTTGCCGCATTGATTGAGGTTCTGAGGCTGGCCAACCGCGTCTGCCCCAACCCGCCCTTCAGCTTTACCTATCGGTCTCTGAAAGGTGGGCCCGTTGCCAGCAGCAGCGATGCGACGGTCCAAACGGAACCTGTATCAACCCATCCGAAGGCGGATTATCTGTTTGTGATCGGAAATTCCGACCCTGACCACCCCGATCTGTCCATCGGACGGGTTGTATCGGACTATACGTTCCGAGGCGCTCAGGTCTTTTTGCTGGCCGAAGCTGCCAGCCGCTATATTGACGAATTCGGCTCCGCAGACATGGCGACCCATTGGGAAAACGCCTCTTTCCTGAGTGAACGCGGGGCCCGGTTCGAGGCGAAGCTGTCGATAGCCACAGAACAGGGCCAGGTCGTGACCTGCGCAGGGATGGAGGCGACAACCGATATTGCTTTGTCCGTGATCGGACGCCACATCTCGGGGCCTGCCAAGATGACGGTGGCCAATATCATGCTGCACGAAAACATCCGCGACTTTTCATCGATGCAGCCTTTCTCGGGGGCGCAACTGACAGCAACTGGGGACGCCAAGCTGGATCAATGTATCAAGCTGATGCAGGCCAATATCGAAGACCCCTTACCCATCCAGCAAATTGTCGAGGCGTTAAATCTTTCGAACCGATCGCTTGAGCGAAAATTCAAAGCTTTCTTTGGCACCAGTCCAAACGGTTTCTATCGCGAGATGCGGCTGGCGAAGGCTAACAACCTGCTGCTGAACACCACGATGAGCGTTCGGGAAATAGGTCTGGCCTGCGGCTTTCCGAACGGTTTCTCATCGGTCTACAAAAGCTTTTTCGGGGTCACGCCCTTTGTTCTGAGGCGCGAAAGACGGGCTGCGTCACATAGGTGAAAATCGCCTATAACATGACGCTTTTGGTGCATTTATTGTCGATCTTCCATGGCAACGTGCCCAAAACCTGATTCAGCGGAGACCTCAGGATGGTTGATCTTCCAAACAAAGCCCGAGTTGTCATCATCGGCGGCGGCGTCATCGGATGCTCGGTCGCCTATCATCTGACCAAGAAAGGTTGGAGTGATGTTGTGCTGCTTGAACGCAAGCAGTTGACCAGCGGCACCACATGGCATGCGGCGGGTCTGATCGCTCAGCTGCGGGCCTCGTCCAACATGACCAAACTGGCAAAATACACGCAGGAGCTTTACGGCGCGCTGGAAGAGGAAACCGGCGTGTCCACCGGGCTTAGGCGCTGTGGATCGATTACCGTGGCACTGACTGAGGAACGCCGTGAAGAGATCTATCGCCTGGCTGCCATGGCACGTGCCTTTGGCGTTGAGGTCGAAGAGATTTCCAATGAGCGCGTCAAGGAAATGTATCCGCATCTGAATGTCGAAGACGTCAAGGGCGCGGTCTATCTTCCGCTGGACGGGCAGGGTGACCCGGCCAATATCGCGCTGGCCCTGGCCAAGGGCGCACGGCAACGCGGTGCCATTACCAAGGAACGGGTGAAGGTCACCGACATCACCAAACAGGGCCGTACCGTGACGGGCGTGGACTGGGTTGCCGATGACGGCAGCGCCTCGGGCCATATCGAATGTGATATGGTGGTGAACTGCGCCGGCATGTGGGGGCACGAGGTCGGCCGGATGGCCGGTGTGAACGTCCCGCTACACGCCTGCGAACATTTCTACATCGTCACCGAAGGCATTGACGGGCTTTCGCAACTGCCGGTTCTGCGAGTGCCGGATGAATGCGCCTATTACAAGGAAGATGCCGGTAAAATCCTGCTGGGCGCGTTTGAGCCCAATGCCAAACCTTGGGCGATGAAGGGCATCCCGGACAGTTTCGAATTCGATCAGTTGCCCGAAGATTTTGATCATTTTGAGCCCATTCTAGAAGCGGCGTGTAACCGGATGCCGATGTTGGCCGAGGCGGGCATTCATACCTTTTTCAACGGCCCTGAATCCTTTACTCCGGATGACGCTTATCATCTGGGTCTCGCGCCCGAGATGGACAATGTCTGGGTCGCGGCGGGCTTCAACTCGATCGGCATTCAATCTGCGGGCGGTGCGGGCATGGCGCTGGCGGAATGGATGGATAGCGGCGAGAAACCGTTTGATCTGGGCGATGTGGATATCAGCCGGATGCAGCCGTTTCAGGGCAATAAGCAATATCTGTTTGAGCGTTCGAAAGAGACGCTGGGCCTGCTGTACGCCGACCACTACCCCTATCGCCAGAAAGCCACTGCGCGCGGTGTTCGGCGCACCCCGTTCCATCACCATCTGAAAGAGCAGGGCGCGGTGTTTGGTGAACTGGCGGGCTGGGAGCGTGCAAACTGGTACGCAAATCCGGGGCAGGAGCGCGAATACCAGTACAGTTGGAAACGTCAGAACTGGTTCGAGAACTCAGCTGCTGAACACCGCGCGGTGCGCGAGAATGTGGGCATGTACGACATGTCTTCTTTTGGCAAGATTCGCGTTGAAGGACCGGATGCCGAGGCGTTCATGAACTATATCGGGGGCGGCGATTATTCGGTGCCGAACGGCAAGATCGTCTATACCCAGTTCCTAAACCGCACCGGCGGGATCGAGGCGGATGTGACGGTGACCCGTCTGACCGAGACCGCCTATCTGGTCGTGACCCCGGCGGCGACGCGGCTGGCGGATCAGACCTGGATGATGCGCCATGTGGGTAGCTTCAACGTGGTCATAACCGATGTCACCGCTGGCGAAGGCGTTTTGGCCGTGATGGGCCCCAATGCGCGCGCTTTGCTGGAAAAGGTCTCGCCGGCGGATTTCTCGAACGCGACCAACCCCTTTGGCACCGCACAAGAGATTGAGATTGGCATGGGCCTGGCCCGCGCTCATCGGGTGACCTATGTGGGCGAGCTGGGATGGGAGATCTACATGTCCGCCGATATGGCGGGCCATGTGTTCGAGACGCTGCATGAGGCCGGTCAGGACATGGACCTGAAACTCTGTGGCATGCACATGATGGACAGTTGCCGGATCGAAAAGGGCTTTCGCCATTTTGGTCATGACATCACGTGCGAGGACAACGTCGTGGATGCCGGGCTTGGTTTTGCGGTCAAGGTGGACAAAGGCTGTGACTTTATCGGGCGCGAGGCAGTGATTGCCCGCAAGGAAAGCGGGCCGAAAAGCCGCCTGGTTCAGTTCCGCCTGACCGACCCGGAACCGCTGTTGTTCCATAATGAACCGATCGTGCGGGACGGGGAATATGTCGGTTATCTCAGCTCGGGCAATTATGGTCATACTTTGGGTGGCGCTATCGGTATGGGCTATGTGCCCTGCGAGGGTGAGAAGGCGGCGGATGTTCTGGGGTCAACCTATGAGATCGACGTGTGCGGCGTGAAGGTAATGGCCGAGGCGTCGTTGAAACCGATGTACGATCCGAAATCCGAACGCGTCAAAGTGTAATCAAATTGTCGGAGCGCTGCGGCGCTCCGGCTTTGTTCTGGTCTCACATATCAAATATCCTGATGGGTTGCTTCACAGTTTTCGCGGTTCCCAAGTATGTCCGGGTTGCCGTAAAGACGACCGGTACCCCCCGGAGACCCGCAATGGCCAACGCAACACCCACACAGAATGCCGATACGCCAAAAGGCCTTGTTCTGGCGGTTACGGCCTATGTTTTGTGGGGCTTCTTGCCCATATACATGAAGGCGATGGCCCATATCGCGCCGGTTGAGGTTGTGGCGCATCGTATCATCTGGTCTGTACCCGTTGCCGGACTATTGCTGATCGCACTGGGGCGGACGCGGGATCTGAAGTCAGCTTTGCGCGATCCCAAGATGCTGGGCATGGCCTGTCTGACGGCTGCATTGATATCGGTGAACTGGGCGATCTATGTCTGGGCCATAGCCAGTGGGCATGCGCTGGACGCAGCGCTGGGCTATTACATAAATCCGCTGTTCAGTATCGCGCTGGGCGCGGTGCTGCTGCGCGAACCTTTGAACCGGACGCAGCTGATTGCTGTTGGGTTGGCCGCAGCCGGGGTGGTGGTTCTTGTTGTAGAGGCCGGAAGCCTGCCTTGGGCGGCGCTGGGGCTTATGTTCAGCTGGGGGTTCTACGCCTTCTTCAAACGCTCACTCCCGATCGGGCCAAATCAGGGGTTCTTGCTGGAAGTGCTGATCCTGCTGATCCCCGCATTGGTTTATGTGACTTGGCTGGGGGTCAACGGGACGGGGCATTTCGGGCTGGTCGCAACCGACACCATGCTGCTGGCCGGGGCAGGGGTGGTGACCGCAGTGCCGTTGCTGATCTATGCCAATGGTGCCAAACTGGTGCGCCTGTCGACGATGGGTATCCTGCAATACATCGCGCCGACCATGATTTTTGTGACTGCCATCGCGGTTTTTGGAGAGCAGATTGACCGTGGCCGCATGATTGCGTTTCCGCTGATCTGGGCCGCACTTGTGGTCTATTCGATCCCGATGATCCGGCAGATACGCGCTCAGGCCTGACGCAACAATTCGGCGGCCTCATGCGCCCAGATCGCATAGGCTTTGGGGCTGGGATGATAGCCGTCCGGTGCGGCCAACGCCGGGTCATCGGGTAAATCAATGGACAGATGGCGGATTTGCGGGAAGCCGGTCGCAATCTGTTGCAGGCCTTGGTCCAGGCGGGCTGCCTGACGCCCCAGCACCCAGGCAAGCGGTTGCGGCAAGGCGGGAAACCGACCCATCTGGGGAACGGCCGTTACAATGACACGCCGGGCTCCAAGCTGGTCGGTGATCAGGTGCATCAGACGGGATTGGTGTTCGACAAACCGCTTTTTAGTGACGCCACGGGTGACGTCATTGACGCCAAGCGCCGTAATGACGGCATCAAATTGATCTGTCAGACCCTCAAGGCGTTTCAGTGTATCCAGCGTTGTATGCCCTGTCGTAGCCTCGAGCCGCCATTCGACACTGTGGCTTTTTGCTAGTTGTGCGACCAACTGCCCGGACAAAGCCTGCGCCTGGGTGCCAGCGCCAACACCTGCTGCCGAGCTGTCGCCTGCGATTAGCAACCGCAAACGCGGGCCGCGCCCTTCACGGCCTTCGCGCGGCCCGGTCGGTTCGGGCAGGAACCGCGCCTTTCGTCGAACTGAAATCCCCTGTGCCGCCAATAGTGGCAACAGCGGTAATCTCAGAAACTGATCAGCTCCGATCCGGGCAGGCTTGGTCAACCCAAAGCGTCCTTGAAATTGATAAAGCGAGGGTCTTTTGCCACGCGTGCCATCATCTCGGTGCGCAGGGCTGCAATGGTTTTAAGTGGGCGCATGACCACTTCGAACTTTTCGATCAAGCCTTCATCATTCAGCCGGATCAAGTCCACACCAACCGCATCCAGATCACCAACCTTGCACTGAAATTCCAGCGCCCAGTCTTTGCCTTCACCCATGATCCGACGATAGCTGAAGTCCGAGAATACCTGCCCCACATGCCCCAGCAGAGCCGCCACGGGTTCGCGCCCGGCCCAAGTGCTGTAGTAGGTCGGTGGCAGAAAACGCACGTCTTCGGCCAGAAACTCGTGAATCAGACTTTCATCGCCTTTTGTGATGACATCTTTTAGTTGTTCGATTGTCGGGTGCATGGTTTCTCCTCCGAGTTGTCGCATGATTTGCTGAACTATTCAGTTCAGGCAAGCACGACGTTGCGGGAGGTTGTCGCTTGCGATAGGCAGACCCGCATGAGCGAGACCTACGATCCCCCGAAAACACCGCTGGATGTGCTGCACGAAGATGCGCATCTGATTGTGGTGAACAAGCCTTCGGGGCTTTTGTCCGTACCGGGTCGCGGAGAGCATCTGGCCGATTGTCTGTTGACCCGTGTGCAGGCGGCGTTCCCGCAGGCCCTGCTTGTGCACCGGTTGGACCGCGACACTTCGGGCGTGATGGTTTTTGCCCAAACCCCTCATGCGCAGCGCAATCTGAGCATGCAGTTCGAACAGCGTCAAACTCGCAAGACTTATATTGCCCGCGTCTGGGGCATAGTAGAGTCAAAGACCGGAACTGTTGATCTGCCGTTGATTGTGGATTGGCCCAACAGGCCGCTGCAAATGGTGTGCCATGAGACCGGCAAACCTGCGGTGACGGATTGGCGCGTGGTCAAATATGAAGGTAACACTACCCGCATACGCCTGTTCCCGAAAACCGGGCGCTCGCACCAGCTGCGGGTTCACATGCTGGCGCTAGGGCATCCGATTTTGGGTGATCCGTTCTATGCAAAAGGTGAGGCACGGGCCTTCCCGCGCCTCATGCTGCATTCCGAGGAATTGCGGCTGAAAAGCCCCGATAGCGGGACGTCGATGAAGTTTCGCGCCAAGGCCGGGTTCTAGGCTCAGGCGGGATTGGTCCAAAGCAGTTTGAGATTGCCCAGCGAAAACCGTCTGGTGCGTTTCTTTGGGGCGCAAGGCTGGCGGTTGGCCATGATCTCGCGTTCGATTTCAAAGGCGCGCAGGGTATGGTCCTGGGACCAGCGTCCCAGTTGCAGTGTCATCATTACGTGATTGTCGAGGCTAGGCATCAGTAATCTCCTGTGAATTGTTGAACCAGCATCCCACATCACTCCTGACAGCGCGTTGTCAGGGGGGTGTGCTAAGGTGTCAGCAGAGAAACCGGAGTTTGCCATGCGCCGTTCGTCCCGCCTGTTTGAAATCATCCAGATTCTGCGTGCCGCCGACGCTCCGGTTACTGCTGAGATGCTGGCGCAAAAGCTCGAAGTCTCGGTGCGCACGGTGTATCGCGACATCGCGGCACTGCAGGCCCAACGCACACCGATCGAGGGCGAAGCCGGCGTCGGGTATCTGATGCGGCGGGGCTATGACTTGCCACCACTGAACTTCGACGCTGAAGAGGTCGAGGCGCTTTGGGTCGGTCTGTCAATGCTGGCACGGACCGGCGACAGTACCCTGCAGGAAGCCGCCAAACGCATTTGCCGGAAAATAGAAGGCCTGCGCGCAAGTCCCGACTGGTTGCAGGTCGCGCCTTGGGGGGCTCCGGTTGATGATCCGGCCAAGGGCTGTATCCCGGTCGTGAATTACCGCGAAGCCATCCGGGACGAGCGCAAGCTTCGCCTCACATATGTCAGCTCGCAAGACGTTCGCTCCGAACGGGTCGTCCGTCCGGTTGCCCTGATCTATCACATCGAGTGCACGATGCTGGTTGCGTGGTGCGAATTGCGCAACGGTTTTCGCCATTTTCGGACCGATCGCGTCTGGGCCTGCGAAATGGTTGACGATCATTTCTGCGGCCAAGGGCAGCCGCTGCGGGAGATCTGGCAGGAGCAGAACCAATGGGGTTCCCCTGCCGAGGCCCATTGAGCGGCGGGTATTCGCCGATATCACCTGATTGTTGCTTGAGCCTGCGGGGGGGCAGCGCGATATACTGTGCCAAATAATGGGACCCGGCAAACGGGCCTCTGAGCAGAAGGTGATATCATGACGATTTCCAAGCTTGTTGTTTCTGCTGGGCTTTGCTCGGCCTTGTTCTTGGCGGGCTGCACCGACCCCGGAACGCTGAACTTGCCCTCGGACCCCAACCAAAATACCAAACAGGGTGCGCTTTTGGGTGGGTTGGTTGGTGCCGGTGTCGGGGCCATTGCGAACGACTCGGATCCGCTTCTGGGTGCGCTGGCTGGTGGTGCAATCGGTGCAGCAGGTGGCGGCCTTATCGGCAATCAACTGGACCGTCAGGCGGCTGAGTTGCGCCAGCAGCTGGCAAATGACGGCATCACAATCGTCAACGCGGGCGACCGCCTGATTGTTACTGTCCCCAACGACATCACCTTTGACACCGACAGCTCGACCGTGCGGCCTGCATTGCGTTCTGATTTGGTCCGGGTGGGTCAGAATTTGGTGAGATATCCCAACTCGGCCGTTCAGGTCATTGGCCATACGGACAGTGATGGCGAAGCCTCTTATAATCAGGCCCTATCTGAGCGTCGGGCTAGGTCCGTGGCGGATGTTCTGCAAGCCAATGGTGTGAACGGGGCCCGTATCAGCACCATCGGATTGGGTGAGAACCGACCTGCGGCCTCGAATCTCACACCCGAAGGGAAGGCGCGGAATCGTCGAGTTGATATCGAAATCATCCCCAACGGCAACACCTGATGTGACCGGGCACCGTCAAGGTGTCCGTTATTGCACATTGACTGCGCGTCAACTGGGCTTTGGCTGGCGGTGATCAGGGGCTACCTTCTGGAAAACGCCTGAACGGAGACCTTTTATGTCCGAACCGATCCTTCTGAGCCTGTCAGGTTCGCTGCGCCAAAATGCCACCAACCGAAAACTGCTTCGCGAGGCGGCGCGGCTGTTTGAGCCGGGCACTCATATCGAGGCCGATCTGAACTTGCCATTATATGACGGTGATCTTGAAGAAGGCGAAGGGGTTCCCGAGACCGTCCAGGTTTTGGCGGATCAGATTGCCCGTGCGGATGCGGTGATCATTTCGACGCCGGAATATAACAAAGCGCCGTCCGGCGTGTTGAAGAATGCGCTGGATTGGGTAAGTCGCACCAAGGATAAGCCCTGGGCGAACAAGCCGGTTGCGGTGATGTCTGCCGCTGCGGGTCGTGCGGGCGGGGAACGTGCACAGATGATACTGCGCAGCTATATGGTTCCGTTCCAGACGCGCATCTTGCAAGGGCCGGAAATTCATCTGGCCGACAGTTCGAACGAATTCGACGCGCAGGGCAAGCTGGTTAACGAACGCTATGAAAACGCCCTTCGGACCTTGATGCAGAACTTGCGGTCAGAGGCCGGTTTTTGAAACTGCCGGTTTGCTTGCCCGTATGGGGCAGGCCGCCTAATCTTGCGCTATGTCGATGGAAATTCAGACAGATGTGATGGACGCAGCCCGTGCTGGCGCGTTGCAGGTGACGCTTGGGAAACAGGCAACTGCGAGGGGCGGCACTGCGTTGCCGCCGTTTTTTCATCACCTGTATTTCTGGACTCCGCAGCCACCCGGCCAACTTGGGCGCGACGGACATCCCAAAGTCGGGGGCCTGATCCCCGATATGGGCCTACCCCGCAGAATGTGGGCAGGCGGACGCTTGGAGTTTTTCGCGCCTCTGATAGCAGGTCAGTTAGCCGAACGGCGATCGCTATGTGAAAGTTCGAGTTCGAAATCGGGACGCACCGGCCCCTTGGGCTTTGTCACGTTGCGCCACGAGGTTTGGCAGAGCGGTGCGCTGCGCCTGACCGAATGGCAGGATCTGGTTTACCGCCAAGACCCCTCGGCAGATACGGCCACCCCTCCGGCACCACTGGCCAGGCAGGATGAAACCGAACATCGCGAGCTGTCCTTCGACAGCACAATGCTGTTTCGCTACTCGGCCCTGACATTTAACGGACACCGTATTCACTATGACATCGACTATGCCCGTGATGTCGAAGGATATGCCGGGCTGGTCGTGCATGGCCCGCTTTTGGCGCAGCACCTGATGTTGTTTGCGGAAGATGTGATGGGCCCATTGGCGCAGTTTTCCTTCCGCGCAACCTCGGCATTGATGCATTTCGAAACTGCGAGCCTGTGCCGGAGGGGCAATACCCTGTGGGTGCGTGCGGCAGACGGGCGCCAATGTATGATTGCCGAAGCCTCAGCCTAAATGTTTCTGCATGGTAATCGAGGTCGCCCGGGTGAACCCGGGATGCGCCGTTTCCGCCGTTTTGACAAAGCCCATCCGGGCAAAGGAGGCATGGTTTTCGACCAATTCGACCCGTGTCTTCAGTTCCAGCGTCGCAAAACCTATTTTAGCCGCCCGCGCGGATGCCAGATCGACCAGACGCTGTGCCAGCCCCTGACCACGTCGGGTTTCGTCCACAGCCAGTTTGCTCAGATACAGACAGTCCTGTTTGGGTGTCAGAAAGACGACCGCATCCGGGCGATTGCCTATGATCCAAACCTCGTGGTCGCGGGCCTGTTGCCTAAGCGTTTCCTCGGTCAGGCGATGCATTGACGAGGGCGGGTCTATACGCCCCTCCATGAATGCAAAGCTGTGGCGGATCAGGCGTAACACCTGTGGCAATATCGGATCGTCCGGTTGCAGGCGAACTGGGGTGTCGTCGAGGGAGGTCACAAAGAAGCCTCGGGTTGAAAATCTGCGGGGATTTCATCGCGCCCTTCAAGCACCAGTTCGGCCATGACTTCTGCCACTTTGGGCGCCATACCAAATCCGATCTTGAACCCTCCATTGGCGATGAATTCTCCGGCGTACAGCGGATGTGCACCCAACATCGGCGCACGGCTTTTGCTGCGGGGTCGGACCCCGGCCCAGCGTTCGATCACTTCGGCACCGTGCAGGACCGGAACCGCCCGTGTGGCCCGGTCCAGGACATCATCCAGCGCCGCATCGGTGCTGGTCGGATTGTCATAATCCCGTTCCGAGGTTGATCCGATGGCCAATGTACCATCTGCATGCGGGACTATGTGAACGGCATCTGCAAACAGCTGGGAGACGTCCCCGGCATCGAACCGCAGCAAAGCCGCCTGTCCCTTGACGCCATTGCCGACCGTTTTGCCAAAGGCGTCGTTCAGTTCTAGCAGGCCAGAAAGCCCGGTGGCGTGAATGATATGCCCTTGATTGGCCGCATCGGTTTTGACCTCAACCCCCATCACCGCCAGCGCCGAAACCAGTGCAGAACATGCCCGCCTTGGGTGCATCCGGGCGCTAAGCGTGTCGTGGATCACAAAGCCGGTAGGGCTGGGAGGACACCACGACCCGACCTCATCCATTGCAACAACGCGCCATTCGGCCCGCCCCTGCCATAGCTCTGCGGCGGTGACCGTACGTGCATGGGCCAGATCCAGCGTGCGGCTATCTGCGATGGGCTGCAGCCTACCCAACCGGGCATATCCGGCTGAGACGCCTCCGGTCGCCTCAACCTGTTTCCAGAAGGGTTCGGCCATGATCAGGCTTTCGAATTGAAAAGCTTTCTTGGCATTCCAATTCTCGGGCACATGCGGGGCCAAAGCCCCGACAAGGCCGCCGCTGGACCCGGCACCGGGGCCAAAAGGATCTATGACCTGAACTTTTGCGCCGCGTCTAGCGCAGGCCCAGGCGATCGAAAGGCCAAAAATGCCCGCGCCTCGCACCGTCACATCGACCATTGCCATTCCCCTTTTCCTTGTTCAGTGTCGCGCCGCTTAGCTACAGGATTCCCCGATGGCAGACCAGCGCGCCGAACTGACCTGGAAAGACGGGCAGATACCTGTCTCAGGCCGTTTCGACGACCCCTATTTCTCGTTGCAGAACGGGCTGGAGGAGACGCGGCATGTGTTTTTGGCGGGCAATGACCTGCCCGCGCGGTTTGCGCCGGGGTTTCATATTGCCGAGCTTGGTTTTGGCACCGGCCTGAACTTGCTGACTGTCTGGTCCGAATGGGAAAAGGCTGGCCAAACGACCCCGCTGACATTCACCAGTTTCGAAGCCTATCCAATGGCGCCAGACGACATGACGCGTGCTCTGGCCGCCTTTCCTGAGTTGTCCCCTTGGGCCGACCGGTTCCTGTCCCAATGGCAGGGCGGTACCTGCGATCTGGGCACCCTGCAGCTTGAGGTTATCGAGGGCGACGCGCGGTCCACCCTGTCCGCATGGTCGGGGCAGGCCGATGCCTGGTTTCTGGACGGGTTCTCTCCGGCCAAGAACCCCGAACTTTGGGGTGCGGACCTGATGCAACAGGTATCCGATCACACGGCGCCCAATGGAACCGCCGCCACCTATACCGCCGCTGGGTTCGTCCGGCGCGGGCTCCAAGACGCGGGGTTCAACGTCACCCGCGCGCCGGGCTATGGGCGCAAGCGTCACATGACGCGGGCGGTCAAGCCATGACCCAACAGAACAACACTCGCGCCGGTATCGCGCTGATGATCGCGGCGACTGTGGTTTTTGCGCTGCAGGACGGTATCTCGCGCCATCTGGCCGGGACTTATAACACCTATATGGTCGTGATGATCCGCTATTGGTTCTTCGCAGCATTTGTCGTCGCTCTGGCGCTGCGTGCACCCGGCGGTATCGCGGCCACGGCCCGCACCAGTCAGCTTGGCCTGCAGATCCTGCGCGGGGTGCTTCTGGCCGGAGAGATTTGCGTCGCGGTCTATGCCTTTACCATCCTGGGCCTGATCGAAAGCCAGGCCGTGTTCATCTGCTACCCGCTGCTGGTGGCGGCACTCAGCGGCCCGGTTTTGGGCGAGAAAGTCGGTTGGCGCCGTTGGTCCGCCATCGGCGTGGGCTGCATCGGCGTGCTGATCATCCTGCAGCCGGGAGTGGGCGTCTTTAACCCTTGGGCGGTGATCCCGCTGATCTCGGCCCTGATGTTTGCCGTCTATGGCCTGCTGACCCGCTATGCGGCGCGGCGCGACACTACCGCCACCAGTTTTTTCTGGACCGGGATCGCCGGGGCGGTTGCCATGACGGCCGTGGGCGTGTGGTTTTGGGAACCTATGCAGGGCGGTGACTGGGTTTGGATGGGCCTACTCTGCCTGACCGGAGTTCTGGGACATTGGTTGTTGATTAAGTGCTACGAAATGGCCGAGGCCAGCGCCGTGCAGCCCTTTGCCTATTTTCACCTGATGTGGAGCGCCATTCTGGGAATCTCGGTCTTTGGTGAAAGCTTGCGACCCGCGGTTGTTGCAGGGGCCACATTGGTTATTGCCGCCGGACTGTTCACTTTATGGCGCGAACGACGCCAGAGTTGACCCGATCAGTTCCTCGGAAAATGGCACCGGCAACGCCTGCTGCCCCAACCGTGCGCGATACACAGGCAGGCTTTCGGCGACGCGCATGACATAGTTGCGGGTCTCGCTGAAGGGTATGAATTCGATCCAGTCGACGATATCGGCCTCACCCCGGCGCGGGTCACCATTGCGTTTCATCCACGAGATCGGCCTGCCCGGCCCGGCATTATACCCCGCAGCCATCATCACCACATTGCCGTTGAATTCTGCTGCCAGCTCGGACAGGTAATTCGCCCCCAGCTTGGCGTTATATCGCCAGTCCGAGGTCAGTTTTCCGGTTTGGTGGCTGCTTAGGATGCCCATATTCCGAGCCACAACTTTCGCCGTTGCGGGCATCACCTGCATAAGCCCGCGCGCGCCCGCGCCGCTGATGACAACCGGGTCAAACTCGCTTTCGCGCCGGGCGATTGCTAGCGTCATTTCCTTTGCCATAGGCAGGCCTAGATCTGCCACCGGATGAACCGGGTAATACGCGGCGGGCAGGACAACGCCGGTGGTCGCGGCGCGCTTGGCGATCATCACCGCCAGATGTGGTTCGTTCAGTTCGATGACCAAATCGCCCAGTTGACTTGCCTGAACGGGGTCGAGCCCCTCAACCAGATGGGTCAGGAACCGCTCGGATAGGTTTGCCTCACCTGCGCGCAACAGCAATAGCCCCGCTTCCAGAACGCTGGAATCGGCAAACTCCGCTTGTTTCCAGTGCGGTGCCCTTCGCGGGTTTGCCAGATCGCTGTCGAAGGGGCGCCCTATCCGTTCGGCGGCAAGAAGCCCGTAGAACGAGGTCTGGTGATCAGCACCCATGGCATAGGCCTCATAAGCCTTTTCCGCATCCCCCTGCGCGGCATAGGCCCGACCTAGCCAATACCCGCCGCGTCCCTTGGAAATCGGTGACTGCACCGCGCCCGAGAAGTTCTGGAAATGCCGCACAGCCGTTGCCGGATCATTCAACCGACGCAGGGCAAGGAATCCGGAAAGCCATTCAAGATCGGCATAAGCATAGCCCATGTCCGGCGTCATATGGTGTCTAGAGGCAATCTTGTATGCGCGGCTCACATCACCGTTGCGCATCTCAAGCCGTGCCAGTCGGCGACGGCCCTCGGCCCATTTGCCTGGCTCGCCCAGAGCATCCGGGCTGGATGACCGCGCCAGCATCAGATCAATCGCGCTGTCATCCAGTTCCTTTTTATCTCGCCAGACAAAGCGGTCAAAGGCAAGCCCTGCCGATCCGGCCACGGATTCGGGAACCGCCCCTACTTTGGCATCAACACCCGGCGCACGTTTTTGCAATGCAATCCGTGCCTCGGCCAGCTTGCGCTGATCGTCATTCACCAATGGCAGCATTTGTCCTGCGCTGATCAGATGACCGTCCCACAGCATCCGGTCTAACCGCGCCGCGTGGTGGGGTTTCAGCAATGTCGCGAAGTTCTCGATATAGTCTTTCTGCAGGCCCGATCCCATCGGCATCGTACGCCAGGCGGTGACGATATCCGCCTGCGCATCGCCCTGTCGCCCTTTAGCCTTCAGCGCTACGGCGAAATTCAGCGCCCCTTCCGCTGTTTGCGGGGCAGTGCCGGCGTAGAATTTCAACACCCGGTCCGGGTCAGCTCCGGTAAAGGCGGGTTCGCTTTCGCGCCGTAACCATGCCAGCCCCGGCCAATCCGGCCTGCGGTTCAGAAATACCAGCACATCGCCCGAGCTTCCGAACCCCTCGCGCAGCCAATGCCATACGATGATGTCACGTGACACAGATCCGCGCGGACCTGCCTCTTGCAGCGCGGCGTTCCAATCGCCCTTGCGCATTTCATACATGCCAGCGCGCAGATCGCCCACCGAGTCGGCTTGGGCCGGCCCGAAGGATGCCAGAATCACCGCTGTCAAAAGCGCCAGAACGCGTGTCATGCCTTGCATTTCCCAACCAACCAAGGATAGAGCCATTTAGGATAAACCTTGCGCCGGCGGGATCAACACACATTGCTAGGAATGTGATTGCCCAAGGCGCAAAAATTGCTAACCGCACAGCAAGGAGCGTGTCATGTTCAAAGGCTCGATGCCAGCCCTCGTTACCCCGTTTTCGAATGGCGAGTTGGATCTGGGCACGCTCAAACGTTTGGTGGAATGGCAAATTCAGGAAGGCTCGACCGGTTTGGTGCCGGTGGGGACCACCGGTGAAAGCCCCACCCTCAGCCATGAAGAACACGAAACGGTGGTGGCAGAAGTTGTCAGTGCCGCAGCCGGTCGTGTCCCGGTGATCGCTGGTGCGGGTTCGAACAACACGGTCGAGGCGATCCGATTCGTTCAATTTGCGCAGCAAGTCGGCGCGAATGCCGCTCTAGTGGTGACCCCGTATTACAACAAGCCGACCCAGAAGGGCCTAATTCAGCATTTCCGCACCCTACATGATTGTGCCGATATTCCGATCATCATCTACAACATTCCGGGCCGTTCCGTCATCGACATGACGCCCCAGACGATGGGTGAGCTGGCCGAGTTGCCAAGGATCGTTGGGGTTAAAGACGCAACCGGAGATTTGGGGCGTGTCAGCCAACAGCGCGCCTCTTGCGGGCCTGAGTTTTGCCAACTGTCGGGCGAAGACGCCACGGCGCTGGGTTTCAATGCGCATGGTGGTGTGGGCTGTATCTCGGTCACGGCGAATGTTGCGCCCAAGCTATGTGCCGAATTCCAGCAGGCCACCCTCCAGGGGGATTATGCCAAAGCGCTGACTTATCAGGACCGCCTGATGCCTCTGCATGAGGCGATCTTTATCGAACCCGGTCTGGTCGGGGCCAAATACGCCCTCAGCAAGCTGGGCCTATGCAGCGAAGAAGTTCGCTCGCCCCTGACCACGTTGGACGACAGCACCAAAACTACTATCGACGCAGCCATGAACCACGCAGGTCTGCTGTAACCAGGGGTGTTCTTGGCCTGATCCGATCTTCATCTGGCCAAAAATACCTCGGGGGATGAATTGGCCTGTCTGGGCCAAGAAGGGGGCTGGCCCCCTTCTTTACCGTTTGCCGTAATACAGACCCACGACATGCTCGGCCTGCGCAAAGAACAGCCAACGCGAAACTGCAACGCCGGCCACATGCGACAGCGCAGCCAGAAGAGCGAAGAAGTGGTTGAACGGCAGGATCAGCAGGATGACCGGCAATAGGAAGGCCAGCACAAACGAGATGACCCGCAATTTGTCCGCATGTTTCCTGCCAACCACGTGGACAAATTCGCGCAGAAGATAGTTTGTACCTGTATGTGGAGGCTCAAACGCACGCACTGCCCCGCGCTGCCCCAAACCCGTAGCGGTGCCAAGGTTTGTTCCTGAGTTCGCAAATGCCTTATCCCCTTGCCACCAGTATAATGTCTGCGCAACGGCAGCGATCACCAACAGAGGGACGGCAAGGCTGACCTGACCGGCCAGAAGCGAGCCACCGGCAAGGCTGAAGCTCAGAAACATGATTGGTGTCAGTTTCATGTTCCAACGTGGGATTGTCTTGAGCTGGGTGTAGATCATTGAGGTGGTGAAAACTGTTGCCAGCGAAAACAACGCGCCAAGGACGCCCAGAACACCCCAACGCTGACCAAAGATGACAGCGCCCAGCGCGTAGAAGCCCATAAGAATCAAGGCGATCACTGCGCACCAACCCTCACGGCTGAGCCAGCTTGACCGCCATTGGGTGAATGCTTTCCACGCACGTTCAGGATGGCCCAGGTGAAAGGTCGAGGCCATCAGCCCACCCACCGACAGGCCAAAGGCCATGGCATAGAATACGAAGGCCACCCACCCGGTGACATCCGGCATCCCAAGGCCCAGAAAAAACAGCAGCCCAAAGCCCAGACCGGACAAGGTAGTGAAGATAATGACGGATGGGGCCGGATGCATCAGAGCTTCTCCAGTGTCTTGTCGAGCCAACCCAGAAAGCCCTTGGGCTCTTCGGCTACCGGGGCCAGAAGGGGCGCGAGAATGTCGATCTGGTCCTCGATCTGATCTTTAGGGCGAGGTGGCAGGTATTTGTTGACGGGCTTGGTGCCCATTTCAGGCATCAGATCCATGCCACCACGTTCGGCGACCAATTTGCTGACATCGCTATCTGCGTCGCCCAGATCACCGAAATGGCGGGCTCCGGCGGGGCAGGTCCGCACACAGGATGGCACGCGGTCCACTTCGGGTATGTTCTCGTTATAGATGCGATCCACGCAGAGGGTGCATTTCTTCATCACGCCCTCGGCCATATCCATCTCACGCGCGCCGTAAGGGCAGGACCAGGCGCAAAGCCCGCAGCCGATACAGTCGCTTTCATTGACCAATACGATACCGTCCTCGACCCGCTTATAGCTGGCCCCAGTGGGGCAGACGGTGACGCAGGGCGCGTCCTCGCAATGGAGGCAGGATTTGGGGAAGTGGATCAGCTGGGCGTGACCCTGTTCGGGTTGGACCTCGTAGGAATGTACCCGGTTCAGGAAGGTGCCGGACGGGTTGCCGCCATAAGCGTCCTGATCCGACAGGGGCGCGCCGTAGTTTTCAGTGTTCCAACCTTTGCAGGAAATCACGCAGGCATGGCAGCCGACACAGGTGTCCAGGTCGATGACCAGACCCATTTTCTTGTCTGTGGATTGGGGGAGCTGGGTCATTTTCCTACCTTCCACGCCAGATCTTTTGGTCCGGTGCCGACCGGTGATTTGATCGGTTTGAATTCGGGCTGGCTTTCTGCATCCGAAGGTGGCGCCGCCTTTTCGATCCTGACCTTCAGGTCGAACCAAGCAGCCTGACCTGTAATCGGATCAGAATTGGCCCAACGCATTCCATCGCCTTTTGACGGCAGCAGTTCGTGGATCAGGTGGTTCAGCAAAAAGCCTTTGGTGGCCTCGGGCGCGTCTTCTTGCAGGGCCCATGCGCCTTTGCGTTTGCCGATGGCGTTCCAGGTCCAGACAGTGTTTTCGTTCAACGCGGCCATCTCCATGACCGGCACGGTGATCTCCCCGTGCGGAGAGGTGACTTTGGCCCAGTCGCCGTCCTGCAGCCCGTGTTCGCGCATCAGTTTGGTTGGGACGTATAGCGGGTTGCGCCCGTGTAGCTGGCGCAGCCAGGCGTTTTGGGTGCCCCATGAGTGGTACATCGCCATCGGGCGCTGGGTCAGGGCGTTGATGGTGAAGCCTTCGTTGCCCTGTTGGTCGGTTTCGTACCAGATCGGCAGCGGGTCCATGGTGTCTTTGAGGCGTTGACGCAGATTTTCCGGGGGCTGGCGGTCGCCATGACCCTCGGCGGCCAGTTGGAATTTGCGCATCGGTTCTGAGTAGAGCTGGAACAGATAGGGTTGCGGGCTGTCGTAGATTCCCATGCCCACGGCCCAATCCTGATAGGCAGCGTTCCAGGGTTTGTAGTAATCCGCCCCTTCGGGGATATGCGCGACGTAGAAGCCGCCATTTTCGATGTAGCGATTCAGCTGGTCGGGGTTGACCTCGCCACGACCTTCCTTGTCGCCATTTTCGCCTCGAAACCCGGCCAGTGGGCCAATACCGGGCTTTCGCTGATGGTTAACGATATAGTCAGCGTAGTCTTTCCACTTCGGCGTACCATCTTCGTTGGTAAAGCCTGGCAAGCTCATGCGGTTGGCCAGTTCCACCAGCACCGACTGAAAGCCCCGCACGTCGCGGTCGGGCTCGATCACCGGCCAGCGGATTGCGTCGGCGGCGGCGTCTGCCTCGCAGATCGGGCGGTCGAGCAGCGAGATGCAGTCGTGCCGTTCAAGATAGGTGGTGTCGGGCAGGATCAAGTCGGCATAGGCCACCATTTCCGAGGAATAGGCATCGGAATAGATGATGTTTGGGATGACATATTTGCCGTCTTCGGTCTTGGCGGTCAGCATCTCCATCACACCTTTGGTGTTCATGGAGGAGTTCCACGACATATTCGCCATATACATGAACAGCGTGTCGATCTTGTAGGGATCACCGGCGGCGGCGTTTGAGATTACCATATGCATCAGCCCATGGGCTGACATCGGGTTTTCCCATGTGAATGCTTTGTCGATCCGTTGGGGAGTGCCGCAGTCGTCCAGCAACAGGTCTTCGGGCCCGCGGGGGAAGCCTAGATGGGGGCCTTCCAGCGGTCTGCCGGGGCGGCGGTCGCCATGCGGGGTTGGGTGTGCCTCGACTGGTTTGGGATAGGGCGGTTTGAAGCGGAAACCGCCTGGAACTTCGACGGTGCCGAGGATGATCTGCAGCACGTGCAGCGCGCGGCAGGTCTGGAACCCGTTGGCATGGGCCGAGATGCCACGCATGGCGTGGAAGCTGACCGGGCGACCGATCATCTTAGCATGGGTTTCGCCGCGGAAATCGGTCCATTCCTGATCCAGCTCGATCGCCTCGTCAAAGGCGACGCGGGCGATTTCCGCCGCGATGGCGCGAATGCGACTGGCCGGGATGCCACAGCGGTCAGCCACGGCCTCAGGGGCGTGCTCGTCGCTTAGGTATTTCTCGGCCATCAGGTGGAAAACCGGGCGATGGGTGACGCCGTCCTTTTCGTAAGTAGCCGACAAGTCCGGGCGTACGCCCGGCTTGTCGAACGCAGTGAGTTCGCCTGTGGCCCGGTCGATCACCAGCGGTTTGCCGTCACTATCGCGCAAGAACAGACCTTTGTCGGGGCCTTCGGATGCGTTCACCAGAACAGGCGCGTTGGTATAACGGCTGAGGTAATCCAGGTCGATCTTGCCGGCCTTCATCAGCACATGGATCAGCGACAGGATGAACAGCCCGTCGGTGCCGGGCGTAATCCCGACCCAGTCATCGGCGACGGCGTTATAGCCTGATCGAATCGGGTTCACACCGATCACCCGTGCGCCGCGTGCCTTGATCTTGCCGATGCCCATCTTGATCGGGTTGCTGTCGTGGTCTTCGGCTACGCCGAACAGCATGAATAGCTTGGTGTGGTCCCAGTCGGGCTGGCCAAACTCCCAAAACGCGCCGCCCATGGTGTAGATGCCGCCTGCGGCCATGTTGACGGAACAGAAGCCGCCATGGGCCGCATAGTTTGGGGTGCCGAAATTCTGAGCCCAGAAGCTGGTGAAGCTTTGGCTTTGGTCGCGACCGGTAAAGAAGGCCAGCTTTTGCGGCGCTGTCTCGTGCAGCTCATTCATCCAGCCGACGGCTGTGCTGATCGCTTCGTCCCACTCGATCTCGCGGAACTCGCCCGATCCGCGCGGGCCGACACGGCGCAGCGGTTTGCGTAGGCGCGACGGCGCGTTGACCTGCATAATGCCTGCGCTGCCCTTGGCGCACAGAACGCCTTTGTTCACCGGGTGGTCTCGGTTGCCCTCGATATAGGCGACCTTGCCGTCTTTCATGTGAACGTTGATGCCACAGCGACAGGCGCACATGTAACAGGTGGTCTGCCGGATCTCGTCCGAGACTTTGGGCGAGGTGTCAATCACTGGCTGGTTCATAGGCGCCCCTGTAGTTTGCAGACTGGTATTCCCCCGAGCATTGCCGGGAACCGGAATAAAATTTGTTTTTCACGGACTTGTCGAGACTTATATTCCGTTTTCGCCATGTTGCGCTTGAACAGCAGTCACGGCGATCATGTGAAGGATGTCCTCTGCCGTACAGCCGCGCGATAGATCATTTGCCGGCTTGGCCAGGCCTTGTAGGACTGGCCCGATTGCCTCAACCCCTCCGATGCGCTGTGCGATCTTATAGCCCAGATTGCCCGCATTCAGGCTGGGGAAGACAAAGACATTCGCTTCGCCCTTCAGTGGCGAATCCGTCGCCTTTTGCGCCGCAACCTCGGGGACAAAGGCGGCATCGAACTGCAGCTCTCCGTCGATCAGAAGGTTCGGATCTTTTTCGCGTGCGATCCGGGTTGCCTCGACGACCTTGGATACTTTTGGATGTTCGGCGCTTCCCGAGGTGGAAAAAGACAGCATCGCCACACGCGCCGTGTTTCCAGTCAAAGCTGAATAGGATGCGGCTGATGCGCGGGCAATTTCCGCCATTTCTTCGGCGTTTGGATCCACCACCAGGCCACAATCGGCAAAGATGCGCGCGCCTTTGACCTCGTGATGATCCTGACAGAACAGCATGAGAAAAAAACTGGATACCATTGTTGTACCCGGCGCTGTTCCGATGATCTGCAACGCCGCGCGAACTGTGTCAGAGGTGGTTTCAACCGCTCCGCCCACGGTGCCGTCAGCGATACCCTGATGCACCAGCATGGCGGCAAAGGTCAGCCGGTTGGTGATCTGTTGCCCTGCCTCTTCAAGGGTCATGCCCTTGTGCTTGCGGCGATTAAACAGCGCTTCAGCCAGTTCCGTGGTGATTGAGGAATGCGCCGGGTCAAGAATGTCTATCCGAGTGGGATCAAATCCTTCATGCGCATCCAGAAGGGCCGAAATTTTGGCCCCGTCGCCGATCAGGATGATCCGTGCAATGTCCTCTTTTACGGCCCTGACCGCACCTTCCACGACGCGGGGATCATCGCCCTCTGACAGGGCGATGATCTTGTCCGACGCGCTGGCCGTCCCAAGAATGGCGCGCAGCGGTTTCACGCGGATTATACCCCGGCCTGCGGTTCCATGTCGTCATTGCTGATGCCTGCCACCGCGACCGGTTTCTTCATTGCGTCCCGACGGAACGGCTCGCCCAGTTCCTGGTTGATCATGGCTTCGATCAGCGTGGTGATCCCATTCTTCTGATCCTCAATGGCCTGATTCAGGGCTGCAGTCAGCTCATCCTGTGTGCGGGCCACGACACCTTTCAGGCCACAGGCCTGAGCGATACCGGCATAGGACACTTTGGTGTCCAGTTCGGTTCCGACAAAGTTGTCGTCGAACCACAGGGTCGAGTTGCGCTTTTCAGCACCCCACTGATAGTTGCGGAAAACGATCTGGGTGACTGCGGGCCATTCATCGCGGCCGATTGCGGTCAGTTCGGTTACAGCAATACCAAAGGCGCCGTCACCCGAGAATCCAACGACAGGCACATCCGGGCAACCGATCTTGGCACCCATGACAGATGGCAATCCGTATCCACAGGGGCCGAACAGCCCGGGGGCCAGATATTTGCGGCCCGCTTCAAAGGATGGGTAGGCGTTGCCGATGGCACAGTTATTGCCGATGTCGGACGAGATGATCGCCTCTTTCGGCAGGGCTGCCTGAATGGCGCGCCACGCCATGCGCGGGCTCATCCAGTCGGGCTTGGCTGCACGGGCGCGTTCGTTCCAGGTTGTGCCCGGATCGTCCTGCTCGTGGTCCATCGAAGTCAATTCCTGCGCCCAGCGTGACTTGGTTTCCGCGATTTTCGCTTTGCGTGCATCGCGTCCTTCGTCACCTGCGGTGTCTGACAGCTGTGCCAGGATATTGGTTGCAACGGTGGCTGCGTCGCCAACAATACCGACAGATACCTTCTTGGTCAGGCCAATGCGGTCGGGGTTAATGTCAACCTGAATGATCTTTGCATTCGCCGGCCAGTATTCCATACCATAGCCAGGAAGAGTCGAGAACGGGTTCAGGCGAGTGCCGAGACACAGAACCACGTCTGCTTCTTTTATCAGCTCCATACCGGCTTTCGAGCCATTGTAACCCAACGGGCCAGCAAACAGCGGGTGCGAGCCCGGGAAGGCGTCATTGTGCTGGTAGCCAACACAAACCGGGGCGTCCAGACGCTCGGCCAGTGCTTTCGAGGCTTCGATGCCGCCCGCAGACAGAACCGTGCCCGCTCCGTTCAGGATGACAGGGTTCTTGGCATCCGACAGCAGCGCGGCGGCTTCGGTAACGGCTGATGCGCCGCCAGAAGGCAGTTCAAATTCAACTACGGCAGGCAGCTCGATATCCACAACCTGAGTGAAGAAATCACGTGGAACATTGATCTGTGCCGGTGCCGAGGCGCGCTTGGCTTTGGTGATAACGCGACTCAGAACTTCGGCCATCCGCGAAGGGTCGCGTACTTCTTCCTGGTAGCAGACGCAGTCTGCAAACATGCGCATCTGTTCCATCTCCTGGAAACCGCCCTGACCCATGGTCTTGTTTGCGGCCTGCGGGGTTACCAGCAGCAGCGGGGTGTGGTTCCAGTAGGCGGTTTTGACGGCAGTAACAAAGTTGGTGATCCCGGGTCCGTTCTGCGCGATCATCATCGACATTTTGCCGGTGGCGCGTGTGTACCCGTCAGCCATCATCCCGCCCGAGCCTTCATGTGCGCAATCCCAGAACGTAATGCCAGCTTTTCCAAAAATATCCGAGATCGGCATCATCGCCGAACCGATGATCCCAAACGCATGCTCGATCCCGTGCATCTGCAGAACTTTAACAAAGGCCTCTTCGGTGGTCATTTTCATCTGATTTGTCTCCGCGGATTTGTGGATGAAGCCGGACGATCAGCCCAGCCTTTGGGTACGGTTGTGGCCCAAGGGACGGAATGGCGTTAGGTCCAAAACGAAATGCGGATTAGGTCCAGACGCGGGCTACTGCGTTTGGATGGCATCCGCGATCAGCTTCACGCCCGGAGCGATGCGGTCGGGCGCGATGGATGAGTATCCGAGCCGGTAGAAGTTCTGTGGCCTATCCGGCCCTGCGAAAAACGGTGCACCAGGCTCGATGTGAACGCTTTGGTTTTGCAGGCTGCGCGCCAGCTGGGACATGTCGACATGTTCGGGAGCGGACATCCACATCGAAGATCCGCCCATCACACCGCGCCCCGCCACCGACAGCCCGTATTCGTCGATAGCCTTGTCCATTGCATCCCGCCGCTTGGACAGCTCTTTGGACATGCGCCTGATCTGAGCATCGTAATGACCCAGAGACAGAAAATACGCTGCAGTGCGCTGAATGTGGCCCGGCGGGTGGCGCAGCACCAAAGAGCGCAGCGCGCGCGCCTCGCGGATAAATGGCTCGGATCCAACCATGTAACCAAGGCGCAATCCAGGGAACAGCGATTTTGAGAAGCTGCCCACATAGATGACACGTCCATCCCGGTCCATGGACTTCAGCGCGGGTGAGGGCGCCCCCAGAAACGCCATTTCGAATTCATAGTCATCCTCGACCACCATTGCGTCCAGATCCCGGGCACGATCCAAAAGTTGGCGGCGACGGGTGATCGGCATGGTTGCGGTTGTCGGACTCTGATGGCTGGGTGTGGTGAAAATGACATCCGTTTTATCGGGCAGCGCCTCGGGTGGCAGGCCATCCTTGTCCACGCCAATGGGTACGACCGCGCAGTCCCAATGGTTCAACAGGCTGCGCAGCGCATAGTAACAGGGGTCTTCGATGACGGCGGTGTGATTGTGAGTCAGCAGAATGCGCGACGCCAGCCAAAGTGCGTTCTGCGCCCCCAGTGTGATCAATATTTCTTCGGGGCGGGCCGAGATTCCACGGCGGGGCAGAGTGTGGCGGGCGATGAACTCGATCAGCAACGGATCGTCCTGATCGACATAGTCGCGGGTCAGCGATTCGAAATCCTTGTGCCCCAATGCCCGCACTGCACATAGCCGCCAGTTGGCATGATCGAACAGGGTTCGGTCCGCCTGACCATAGATAAAAGGATAGGTATAGTCCCGCCAATTCCAGGGCTTGGGCAACACATCTGAATCTACAAACCGGCGGGCCAGCGCCTTGTCCCAATCCACGGTCTCAGTGCCCCGTTGGATGGGCGTGTATTTAGGCGGTACTGGCGCATTTTCCGACACATAGTACCCAGATCGGCCCCGGGCGGTCAGGTAGTCATTGGCCAACAGCTCGGTATAAGCCAATGTCACGGTGATCCGGCTGACACCCAGATGCGTGGCCAGTTTACGCGACGAGGGCAGTTTTTCTCCGACATGGAACCGGCCTGACAGGATGCCTTCTGCAATCATCTGCTGAATCTGGGCCTGCAAGGTGCCTTGCCCATTCAGCTCTAGAAAGAAGGTATCTACTGAAATCCCCATAAGACCTTATAGAGTGGCCTTATTGATTGAGCAATCTGGACTCACGATCTTTTCACGAATTCTGACCAGAAATTGTTGACGGCAGCTTTCGATATATCTATATAACTAGAAATCTAGTTTATTGGAGTTGTGGATATGTGGGAAACCGCTGCAGCAGGATTCTCGGCGATGGGGTCAGAGGCGCGACTGAAAGTCCTCAAGACACTCGTTCGCGCCGGAGAGGCCGGGCTCACCGTAGGTGAAATCCAGGAGAGAACCGGCATTGCCCCGTCGACGCTGGCCCATCACCTCCGGTTTCTTGCGGCCGGTGATGTTGTCGAACAGGAAAAGATCGGGCGCACCACGATCAACCGTGCCCGGTATGACCATCTCAGAAACCTCGCGCAGTTCATTCTGTCGGAATGTTGTGCGGACGAAACTGGAAAGGCGGCAAACGATGGCTGACCTTACTCAGAGCCCTCGGGCCCCGTTCAAAACCGTCTTCGACCTGATCAAAACCCCATGGGCGGTGATTGTCGCCATTCTGATCGCGGTGGCGATACTCGACCCAGGCAATCTAACGGAGGTGATAACATTTGCCGGTAAGGCACTGGCCCATACCGGCCAATATATTCTGTTTGCTGTGCTGCTGTTGTCATACCTCAAGGCCACCGGTGCCGAAGTCATGGTGGCCCGAGCCTTTGAAGGCCGCGAGACGCGGATGATCCTTTTGGCTGCCCTGTTTGGCGGGTTGGCCCCATTCTGTTCCTGCGAGGTCATCCCGTTCATTGCTGGTTTACTGGCGCTTGGGGCGCCACTGTCTGCGGTTATGGCGTTCTGGCTCAGCTCTCCGCTGATCGACCCGCCGACGCTATTGATTACGGCTGGCGCATTGGGATGGCCCTTTGCTATCGGAAAAGCCGTAGCCGCAGTGGCACTTGGCCTGTTTGGCGGATTCGTCGTGCGCACCATGACGCGCAGCGGTGTGTTGACCCAACCTTTGCGGAACTACCAACCAACTGGATGCGGCAGTTGTGGACCTAAGCAAGAGGACAAACCGGTCTGGAAATTCTGGCATGACCCTGCGCGCCGGAATAGATTTCGTAGCGAGTTCTTTCGAAACGGCCTGTTCTTGTTGAAATGGCTGGCGCTTGCCTATGTTCTCGAGGCGTTGCTGATCAATTATGTACCCGCTGATCTGATCGCACGCGCGGTCGGAGGAGACGGCGTGTTGCCCATAATCATCGCAGCACTTGTTGGGATGCCGGCCTATCTGAACTCATACGTCGCGCCGCCGCTATTGGCAGGTCTGATGGAGCAGGGGATGAGCGCCGGGGCAGCAATGTCCTTTATGATCGCGGGTGCGGTCAGCTCGATCCCGGCCATGGCTGCGGTATGGTCGCTGGTCAGGCCGAAAGTGTTTGCGACCTATCTGGGTCTGGGAATAATCGGCGCAGTGATCGCAGGGATCATCTTTCAGATGATCTGAAGGAAAAACCGCCCGGTGTGGACACCGGGCGGTTTTGCTTTGTCAGCTTGCTTCGCAATAACGCGGAAGTTTGAAGCGATACCTTGGTTCGCCACTTTCCACATAGACCCGCTTTTCGACACAGGCGCTTTGGCCGACGGTCTGGGAAATCGGGGCCTCGGTCGAAGTGATCGACGTCGCGGACCCGTCGGGTAAACGTACCGAGGCAATCACCCCGTTCTTGAGGTCGCCGTTGATAGCGGTGGCGGACAGAACCGGGACGGTCATGAAGGCTTCGTGTTCATGCGTGCCGTCGTCGTTCAGCAACAGCAGGGCTGCGGCAACCGCGATAACGCCTACGACACCGAACACGAGCAGGCCCCAGGTTCTTAGGAAGGCATAGATTGTCACGGCGCGGTGTGGGCCAAAAATGGCAGACAGTATGTTCAGCATCAGAGTCTCGTCAAAAAAGCCCCGGCCAGTTTGACCGGGGCTGTCTGCGTATCAGAAACGCGGATCGCTTTCGTCTTCATCCTCGGCCTCGCCTTTGGGCAAGTTGAAGAAACTGTCGGCGTCGATGATCGGCTCTTCTTTCTCCTCGGGGGAGTCATCAGACAACGAGAAGGTCTCGAGACCCTCGATCGCCGTTGGAATTTTGGGCGCTGCGTCCATTTCCAGTGACTGCTCGGTCGAAACCAGCTTGCGGCGCTCATCATCGCTCATGACGCCACCTTCAGCGGCTTTCTTGGCGGCGGCTTTCTGCACGATTGCGTCCAGCTCGGACTGTTTACACAAGCCCAGAGCGACGGGGTCAATCGGTTGCATGTTCGAGATGTTCCAGTGCGTCCGCTCGCGGATCGACTGGATGGTCGGCTTGGTGGTGCCGACCAGCTTGGCAATCTGACCGTCGCTGAGTTCGGGGTGGAACTTGACCAGCCACAGGATCGAGTTCGGACGGTCCTGACGCTTGGACAGCGGGGTATAGCGCGGGCCACGACGTTTTTCCTCGCCACTGGCAGCGGGGTTGAACTTGAGCTTCAGCTTGTGCAACGGGTTGCCCTGCGCCACGTCAATCTCTTCCTGCGTAAGCTGGTTGTTGGCGATCGGGTCGAACCCTTTGACGCCAGCGGCCACGTCGCCATCGGCGATGCCCTGCACTTCCAACTCGTGCATTCCTACGAAATCCGCGATCTGCTTGAAGCTGATCGTTGTGTTGTCTACTAGCCATACGGCTGTTGCCTTGGCCATAAGCGGTTTTGCCATCAGCCCGTCTCCTATGCATACATCTTTCCCGTCGCCGGAATTCGGCGGCCCCGTGATCTTGGGGCAGGTTTCCGTTGTCGGGGAACTTGGGCTGTATATAGTCGCGGCAGGGCAAGAAGGGAAGAGGCGAATGCGCTGGCTGGTTCTATGGGTTTTCAGTGCAATGACGGCGCTTGCCGAGGGTGAAAAACCGGGCGCGTTCGACTACTATGTCCTGGCACTTAGCTGGTCGCCGAACTGGTGCGCGCGCGAAGGCGACGCGCGTGGGTCCGATCAATGCGATGTACGGCATGATCACGGCTGGATTCTACACGGGCTTTGGCCGCAATTCCATCAGGGCTGGCCATCTTATTGCCGCACGGCCGAGGCCCCGCCGACGCGGACCATGACCCGTGAAATGGAAGATATTCAGGGCAGTTCCGGTCTTGCCTGGCATCAGTGGAAGAAGCACGGCACCTGCTCGGGCCTCAGCGCTTCGGACTATTACACCTTGTCGCGGCAGGCCTATAGGTCGGTGGAGCGCCCAAAGGTGTTCCGCCAGTTGGACACATCTGTGAAGCTGCCCGCATCGGTCGTGGAAGAGGCGTTTCTGAAGGCCAATCCGGGCCTGGAGCGCGACATGATCACCGTCACCTGCAAACAAGGCTATATCGAAGAGGTGCGCCTGTGCCTGTCGCGCGAACTTGATCCGGTGCCGTGTGGCCGGGATGTGATCAAGGACTGCGCGGCCAAAGACGCGCTTTTTGATCCGATTCGTTAGGGTTTGCGGTAAAGGCGAGATGGTGGGTAATCGCAACTTCTACGTTGTTGCCACCGCATCCTGTTCAATAGCCAGATCGTGCCGAGGCTAAGGCCTACCTTGCTATTCCAAAGTCCTCAGGGCCACTGCGATACCATAAAGCTAGTCGGAATTGCGTTTCGGTTTTACTTCGGAATGGAACGCGCGCATGTTTCCCTTTTGGCGTGCGGCTGCCCGCCAGAGTTTCTTTCGCGCATCGCCCGGCTCTAAATGCGCGTATTCACCGCCGGAAAACTTGGGCCAGTCCAGAGCCAGTCCAAGTTTAACCAATTCTGCGGCGACATCAGTACCATCTGGAAGCGTGCACTTGGCGACGATCCGATCGTAGGAAACCTCTTCTTTGATTTCGGCTGTGATCACCATGCCTTTGCACATCTTGATCAGCGCAAACTTGGATTTCTTGCCCCAGGGATGCTCAAGCTCGGGCGCATCGATTCCGGCAACCCTGATCTTGGTGCCGCTTATCACGATCGTGTCGCCGTCGATTACGTGGCACTTGCCTTTGAGAGTCCGTGTGGTTGGATAAGCCGAGGGCGGCTGCTTTGACGGAACCGGTCGTGCTCCGGTGATCGCAGGTCGTTTAGTTGGTTGGAAGGGCACCACCCTAGATCGTTTGCGCGATGATCCGAACAGGGCCTTCAATATATATCTCAACATATGAAAAACGCATTCTAAATCTGCTTAATCGATGCGTAGAATGTTAGGCTGGATACAGTATTTGTGTAAACTTGATATTTGAATTCTACCAAGTGTCGAAGCTCAACTACAACTCCTTCCGCGCCCTCAGCGCCGCCGTAATCGTCCCGTCATCCAGGTAGTCCAACTCGCCGCCAATCGGCACGCCCTGCGCCAGCGAGGTCAGGCGCACCTGCCCGTCCAGTTGATCGGCTATATAGTGCGCGGTGGTCTGGCCATCGACAGTGGCGTTCAGCGCCAGAATGACTTCGGTGATCCCCTCGGCTGTGACCCGATCCTTGAGGCGAGGAATGCGCAGCTCATCCGGGCCGACTCCATCTAATGCCGACAAGGTGCCGCCCAGCACGTGATAGCGGCCTTTGAAAACCGCTGCGCGTTCCATCGCCCAAAGGTCGGCGACGTCTTCGACGACGCACAGCTCTCCGGTCGCGCGGACTTCGCTATCGCAGATGTCGCAGATATCCGAAGTGCCTACATTGCCGCAATTCAGGCACTCACGGGCAGTGATGGCAACCTGTTGCATCGCGTCCGCAAGCGGTGTCAGCAGAAGGGCGCGTTTGCGGATCAAATGCAGCACTGCGCGACGGGCCGAACGTGGGCCGAGGCCTGGCAGTTTGGCCATCAGGTCGATCAGATTGTCGATATCGCTGTTCGAACTCACTGCGCTTGCTCCTGCATAAGGGCCGGGCAGTTGGGCCCGGCCGGTATTTCGTCAGGAGTGCCTATCAGAACGGCAGCTTGATGTCTGCGGGCAGGCCCATACCTTCGGTCAGCTTAGCCATCTCAGCCTGCGACCGTTCTGCGGCCTTGGCCTGAGCATCTTTGACGGCGGCCAGGATCAGATCTTCGACCACTTCCTTGTCGTCGCCGTTAAAGATTGACGGGTCGATATCGAGACCTTTCAGCTCTCCCTTGGCCGTGGCTGTTGCCTTGACCAGCCCTGCACCGGATTCGCCGACAACCATGATGGTATTCAGCTCTTCCTGCATATCCGTCATCTTGGTCTGTAGATCCTGCGCGGATTTCATCATCTTGGCCATGTCACCCAGGCCGCCGAGTCCTTTGAGCATCGGTATTCTCCTAATATCCGGTTTGACGCCTAAATACGGGCGCGGTCGGCGCGGCACAAGGGCCGAGCTGGCTCCCGCCCGTCGTCAAGGCCTTTGGCAAGACCTTTCCTCTCGTTGGGCCCGGGAGGTTTCCAGTTGGGTAAGATGGGACGGTTTCAGTCTTCCTCGAACGGGTCCCATTCGTCTTCGACCTCGGGCAGCGCCTCGGTTTCCACCTTGGCGGCACGTTCTTCCGGTGTTTCAATCCGCTTGATGCGTGCCTTCGGAAATTGCATGAGCACCGCCTGAACCAACGGGTGTTTCTCAGCCTCTGCTTTCAACGCCAGCTCGGCGGCGTCTCGAATCTCGGCGATGGTCGCAACCTCACCATCGGCCACAATCGACACAGCCCAGCGGTTGCCAGTCCATCGTTGCAGTGACGAACCCAGTCTCGCTGCCAGATCTGTGGGTGCGTTCTGTGTCGGGGTGAACTCGATCCGCCCCGGTTGGTAAGAAACCAGCCGCACCCCGTTTTCGACCTCGACCAGGAGTTTCACATCCCGATTGGTGCGGATCAATTCAACCACGTGGTCAAAACTCGGATACCGTGCCAGCGCCGATTGGATATCATGGGCCAGAGCGGCCGAAGGTGCGCCGGCGGGGCTGCTAGTTGCGGACACGTAAGAAGATGATGCCGCTTGTACCGGAGCCTGAGAGGGCACGGCCATACCACCGCCAGGACCGCCATTCGGAGGCGGTGGCGGGTTGTCCTGCAGGCGCTTGATCAGCTCTTCGGGGCTGGGCAAGTCGGCAACATGGGTCAGGCGGATAACGGCCATTTCAGCAGCCATCATGGCATTTGGCGCGGCCGATACCTCTTCCAGCGCTTTCAGCAACATCTGCCACATCCGGGTCAAAACGCGCATTGGCAGGGCCTCGGCCATTTGCTGACCACGAGCACGTTCATCAGGGGAAACCGTCGGGTCCTCGGCTGCGTCTGGCGTGATCTTCACAACCGAAACCCAGTGCGTGATTTCGGCCAGATCGCGCAGCACGGATAGCGGATCGGCCCCTTCGGCATATTGCCCGCCCAATTCAGTCAGCGCGTTTGCTGCATCCCCTCGCAGGATCATTTCCATCAAGTCCAATACCCGGCCCCGGTCGGCCAGACCCAGCATCGCGCGCACCTGATCGGCGCTGGTTTCACCGGCCCCATGGCTGATTGCCTGATCCAGCAGCGAAGTTGCGTCGCGCGCCGACCCTTCGGCCGCGCGGGTGATCAGCGCCAGGGCATCATCCGCGATCTGTGCCTTCTCAGCCGCTGCGATCTTATTGAGCAGGCCAATCATGTCCTCGGGTTCGATCCGGCGCAGGTCAAATCGTTGGCACCGCGACAGAACAGTCACCGGGACTTTGCGGATTTCGGTCGTGGCAAAGATGAACTTCACATGCGCAGGAGGTTCTTCCAACGTCTTGAGCAGCGCGTTGAACGCGCTGGTCGAAAGCATGTGAACCTCGTCGATGATGTAGATCTTATAGCGCGCACTGGCGGCGCGGTATCGGACCGAGTCGATGATTTCGCGGATATCATTCACGCCGGTTCGGCTGGCGGCGTCCATTTCCATCACGTCGACATGGCGACCTTCCATGATGGCGACGCAATGTTCGCACTGGCCGCAAGGCTCGGTCGTGGGCTTGCCTTGCCCATCAGGACCGATGCAGTTCATGCCCTTGGCGATGATCCGTGCCGTGGTCGTCTTACCGGTGCCGCGGATGCCAGTCATGATGAAGGCTTGTGCAATCCGGTCGGCCTCGAACGCGTTTTTCAGCGTGCGCACCATTGCGTTCTGACCGACGAGGTCAGCAAAAGTTTCCGGGCGGTATTTCCGCGCGAGAACCTGATAGGCGGGGCTGGGCGTGTCGGTCATGTCTGCTCTGTTGGATTCGTGTCAGGTTTGCAGCGTAGAGACCCCCGCCGTCCGCGTCCACCGCGCGCGAAAAGGAATTTCGTTTTGGCAAGTTGCATCAGAGCCGGTAAATCATGAGGGGCTTTAGCCCCATGTGGTGATGCAGGTAAAGGAGCTGTGTTGGAGAGTTTTGCAATTCACCCTCTTGGATTGGGCAAAGGGCAGATCGCTCTGTGCCCACTGCCGGGTGTCACGGGCGATTATGCTGGGGATTTCGCAGTAATCCGGGATTGGGCGCCGGACCTGGTCATCTCGATGACGACCTCGGATGAGTTCCAGCACTCCGGCGCGCGTTCAATCGAGGAGGACCTGCAGCGCGAACGGATTGCCTGGGTCCACCTTCCGGTCTCCGATTTCGGCGCCCCCACGCCTGAGGTTGAGGCGCTTTGGCCGCAAGCCAGCGCCGCCGCCCAACATGTCCTTGCCAGTGGCGGCAAGGTGCTGGTGCATTGCCGCGGTGGGTGCGGACGCTCGGGGATGGTTGTGATGCGGCTAATGGTGGAATGCGGCGAAGCGCCTGGCCAAGCGCTTCGGCGGTTGCGTGCGGTGCGGCCCTGCGCGGTGGAAACCGACGCGCAAAAGGACTGGGCGGGGTTGCCGGCCCGAACCCTTCCCTGAATCAGGCAGACACTTGATACGGAATACTGTCGCTGCGCGGCGGCAGGGTCGATACGTCGAGCATCGCACAGGGTGGTTCTGACAGAAAACCAGCGGATTTCTGGATGAACTCCGGCTCGAACATCATGTCGCCATAGGCGTCCAGCTTTTCTGTCGGCGTGTCCGTGCTGGTGCCGCAATAGACCCTGATCTGTTCTGACTGGGCCCGAAAGCGGGCCGTGCAGCCTTCGGTGCAATGGGTCAGATCGCTGGTGCCTTCGACCTCGAATGTTTTGGATGTCGCAGGCCTTGCCGTCGCCATCGCCTCGGCCATGGCGCGTGCCATTCGGGCAAGGGCGGGGCAGGGTTTCCCGGTCCTCTGACAGATGGTTGCGGTGAATTCGTGTGTTTTTGTCTTCCAGATCATAATGCGCCCTCCGCGCGCAGGACGAAGGGTGAGGATCAGGTGTGACAGCGCGCTGACGACCTGCCCGGACACCCCGCCCGAGTTTCGGTTTCGATACGATGGCAGGTCTCCTGACTTGCGGGTCGTCGCTTTGCCGACCTTCCCAGCCCTGGGGCCAGTGGTATTTCGGCATTGCTCACCGCTTACAGTTGCGGGGGCAGTCGCGGAGTTGGCCCTTTCCGGCATCGCCGGGGCAGACCGCACCGTGTTCCCTTTTCATCCCGCCCCAATTCCGGGGCAAGAACCATCACCACATCGCTAGCGGCTATGCAGACCCCGAGTCAAGCCACCTGTTGGGGTGCAAACCGGACGTTTGGTCATCTTGATGAAATCTTGACTCTGGTGGCCGAAATCGGGCCGATTGTTGAGTGAACCGAGTAGTTCAGAATTTGTCGGAAGCGCCATGCTTGATACCACGCCCTGCGTCCAGACTAAGGACTTTGATTTTGCCTCAGGCTCTGCCAGCCTGTCGGCGCGGCTGTATCTGCCTGAAACCGAGCCGAAGGTCGCCGTGGTGATTCACAGCGCAACTGCAGTGCCGCGCGACTATTACCAGCATTTTGCCCGTTGGCTGGCCGCCGAACAGGGTATTGCCTGTTTGACCTATGACTACAGCGATTTCGGGCATTCGCTGCGCGACAAACTCAAAACCTCCGAGGTGACCATGGCGGATTGGGCCTTGGTCGACATGCCCGCCGCACGGGCTGAGATGCGCAGGCGGTTCCCGGAGGCTTTGCAGTGGAGCATCGGTCATTCCCTTGGCGGCTTGCTGGGGCCGGTGCAGCCGGATATTGATCAGATCGACCGGATGATCTGTGTATGTTCGGGGCTGGTTACTCTGTCCGACCATCCCTGGCCCTATCGCGGGCTGGCGTGGTTGTTCTGGCACGGCCACGGGCGTCTGGCAGTGAATGCACTGGGGTATCTGCCGGGCAAAGCTGTGGGGATCGGTGCCGATTTGCCGGGCCCGGTCTATTGGCAATGGCGCAGCTGGTGCACGGCGCCGCAGAATTATGTGCCGCAGATCGGTGACGCTCTGCCCGAAGCGAGATGGGCGCAATCGAATACACCGGTGGACCTGTTCGCCTTCGAGGACGACCAGATGGTGCCGCCAGACGCAGTCTGGCGGCTTGCCGATCTGTATGGGCCGAAGGCGCGGCGACATCTGTTGTCTCCGAATGAATTCGGAGCGCCTGAGATCGGTCATATTGGCGCTTTTGCCCGCAGAAACCGGGCGGTTTGGCCCCGGTTGATTGCCTGAAAACGAGGCGCCTTTTTGTCACGCTTAGTGTCTGCTGCGGGACTTTTTGTCGTGCATGACGGATCGCACCATTTTGCCAAAGGCTTTGTCACGTGCCCGTGACTGCGCGAGGGTCTCGGAATTCCTCTGATCTTCGCGCCGAAGCTTGTGCCAGCGCGCCAACCGGTCGGGCTCAATCACGCCATTGGCAATCGCCTCCTGCACAGCACAACCGGGTTCGGCCTGGTGCTGGCAATCTGAGAACCGGCACGTTGCAGCCAATTCCAGAAGGTCGGAGAAAACCTCATCCACGCCGTCTTGGGCATCCATCAAACGCAGGGCGCGCATTCCTGGCGTATCAATCAGCCACCCCCCGTTTCGCATCGGGTGAAGCGCACGATGGGTCGTGGTGTGGCGACCCCGTGCGTCATCCTCGCGGATCCCCGCCGTTGTCCCGGCCTGACCAGTCATGGCGTTCGCCAATGTGGTTTTGCCGACACCGGATGAGCCGACCAAAGCAGCAGTTTGCCCGGCAGGGCACCAGGACAGGATCGGATCAATCTCTGACGCCTCCAGCGCGTTGACGGTTAGAACGGTCAGAAACCGAGCCAGCGAACTGGCCTGACTGGCATAGCTCTCTGGGTCAGGGCAGCTGTCGGCCTTGGTCAGGACAACAACCGGATAGCATCCGGCCTGATGCGCCAGTGCCAGATAACGTTCAAGCCGGGCCAGATTGAAATCGGCATTGCAGGAACTGACGATATACAGCACGTCCACATTCGCCGCGATCAGCTGAACCTGCGCACCGGTGCCTGCGGCCCGGCGTTGCAAGAGGCTTTTGCGCTCCAAAAGATGCCGAATGCGGTTTTGATCATCCGCAAGGACCCAATCGCCAACCGCAAATTCGCCGGTTGATCGGTCAGGGGTCAGATCAGATGTGCCGCCAAGCGCATTCAGGCCGATCAGGCGATCACGATGGACGGCGTTGATGCGATGCGGTGTGCAGGTAGGGTTCACAGCATGTTGGGCTGCAAAATGAGAGGACCATCCCAGGTCCGAAAGTGTTTTGGACATTGTTCTGCCTGTGTTCAGATACAGGAAACCATCAGGGTGGCAGGCGCGCACCCATCGGTAACGTGTTCAGGCAAGAGCGGGGGTTAGTCCCGGAAACGCTCTGCCCGAAGGGTCATTGCTACAATCATAAAGTCCCTCCTGCGGCAGTCGTTGCGCGTAAGTGAGAGGTTGGACATCGACCCAAGCGGGGCTCGTTGTGGCTGCTTCCTTCCGGATCTGACCAGGTTGGCGAGGCGCTCGCCCGCGCCAACCTCTCGAGGGTGGATATAGGCAGTTGGCCGGAAAAACACAACCCGTCAGAAGGTCAGAAGAATCCGTAAAAAGCCATTTTCGTCGGTTCCAAGGACTTGTGGATCAAATTCCTTAATGTCCTGCAGATGTCGGTGGGCATTTGGACCGGTGCGTAAGATCGCCTGCGTACCAGTGTTACTGGTGATTCTGAAGGGTTCCTGGGCCTCTTCCAGCGGATCGCTGACCAAGGTGCCTGACAGATAATCCAGCAGGGCTTGCTGGACCGGCAGGATGGGCATGTCGATACGTTGCGCATTACCCGCAAATGGGAAATGCCCGCCCCCGCTGGCGCGATAATTGTTAAGCGCGACGGCAAATTGCTGATCCGGTGCAATGGGGGTGGCACCGACCAGAACCTCTGAAACGCGCCGGTTTTCGGCGTTGATCAAGGTGCCCATATCGTCGAAACGCGGAGGTTGTGTCAGATCAATTCTGCAGGACAGCCCGTATAGCACATCAAAGTTGTGACCCACCCGATTTTCGCAAATAAGTTCGGATGCAGATCCGGTCGAAATCTGGTTGAAAACAGCTGCGGACATCTCAAGCCAGTCCACGATTTGGTCACCGGATACAATGACACCCTGCAATTCGTTTGGAAAAACATGCAGGTCAACCACGTTACGCAGGAATATCTCGCCAGGCTTAACATCCGTATAGAATCGCGGCCCGGCCCGACCGCCGAATTTCGAAGGTGAAACCGCCGATAAAATCGGAATATCTGCCAGGTCGGTATCGGACATACACAGACGTAACGCGGCAGCCTGGGCGGCGGCGACCAGCCTCAGCCCACGGTCCTCGGTGCAAAAGCTGAAATAGCTGTGCAGATGGTGCGGGGTGCGGCCGACCGGCTGGCCCGCTCGCCTGCGGGTTTCGGCATGACCAGAGGAAAACAGATGCAACAATTCCGGATCTTCGGGCGCCAGTGATACCATTTCGTCGGGACGCCCCGCAGATATCGGTCGTAGCGCCGCCCGGGCTTCGCCAACGGTCCAGCCGCCGCGCTCTGCCGAGTGAAGTTTCAGGTCGACCACCCCCAGATGTGATCCGGCCGTTCCGGGTAAGACAACTGGTTTGCCATGCACCAGAGTGTTTTCAGAGCCGGCCTTGGCGGGATAGGTCAAATGGGAATGGCCAGCAATTATTGCGTCGATACCTTCGATTTCGGCCAGCGGAATAATCGCGTTTTCCATATTCTGTTGTGACGTGTCCGGTCCGAAACCGGTATGGGCCAACGCGATGATCAGGTCGCAATTTTCGTCTTGGAGCTTTCTGACTTTGTTTGCCGCACAAGTCAGGATGTCCTGAGTGGTAAGGGTGTCGTGCAGCTTGTGCGCCTCCCATTGCGCTGTCTGAGGGGGGAGGACCGAAAAAACACCAATTTTCAAGGCTATAGGTGTCGGCGCGCCAGGGATCTCTTTGTGCAAAATGACATGATCTTGCCAGATCTCTGGCCCATTCGTGCGCAAGGCATTGCTGCTGAGCACAGGGCAGGGGGCGTCAGAGATAACGCGCTGTAAGAATTGAAGCCCGAATCCGAAGTCGTGATTTCCCAGGCCAATCGCGTCATATCCCAGGCTGCCGAAGGCCTGCATCAGGATGTGCGGCGCATTGGCGGGATCGGCAGCCCAATCCCCCAACGGTGTACCCTGCAGAGCGTCTCCGTTGTCGAAGAGCAAGACGATATCTCCGTCTGCCTCAGCCTCGTTCCGCGCCTGCCGGATCAGGCTGGCCGTTCGGGTCAATCCGATCGTAGGTTCGTCTTGATCCGCGTAATAATCAAAACTGCACAGGTTCATGTGCAGATCGGTGGTCGCCAAAATCCGGATACCTACAGACTGATCAGACAAATGCGAAATTGTTTTCAATACTCTACTTTTGGCAGTTTTATGAATAACAACTTCAACAAAAAGCATAGTAAGTGCAAATTTTTTTATGCACTTGCGAAAATTTGACGGGATCGCCTCGGTTTTCGGTCGTGGAATTGTCGTTGCAACACCGACGCTGTCATGGCAGCCCTGTGCAGGCGAACCAGAGGAATTTAAATGAAGAACGCGGAACAGGTAACGTTTGGTGGATCAGGGCTGGATCGTGCCGCACATCTTCGTGGAGACGTCGACACGATGGCAGCAGCGCGAGCACATCCGAAAGCGAAATGCCTGTTGCTGTGGCGCGGAAAGCTGCTGGTTCAAGGAGAGGCCCTTGATCAACTCTGCTTGTTACCTGTCTTGCACGAGCTGATCGCAAATGGTCCCGGTGGGATCGTCCCAGCGCCAGTATTGCTTGGTCTCTCGGATGAGGTTCCGGTTTTTGCCTTTGATATATCCGATTGGATGCCCGAGGGCGTTGATCTGTCCGAGCTTGGGGCATTCTTTGACCGATCAGAGCAACAGCACCCGGATTTGCCTGAAGGTCAGGTTTTTGTCGAATTGCGCCGCATCATGGCGCGCCTTTCCCCACGTGATGCCGAACTTTCGGCTTCCGCCAAGGCGGTCATCGCCTGGCATGAAACCCATAGATTTTGCGCCCGTTGCGGCGCCGCCAGCGAGATGTCGCAAGCAGGATGGCAACGCAGTTGCCCGTCGTGTGGGGGGCAGCATTTCCCACGCACCGACCCGGTCGTCATCATGTTGATTACATATGGGAATTCGGTGCTGATGGGGCGATCCCCGGGATGGCCTGAAGGCATGTATTCGCTACTGGCCGGATTTGTCGAACCCGGAGAAACGCTGGAAGCGGCGGTGCGCAGAGAGGTGATGGAAGAGGCCGGTGTCCCCGTCGGGCAAGTAACCTATCTTTCCAGCCAGCCCTGGCCCTTTCCGGCGTCACTGATGTTTGGCTGTGCAGGCGAGGCATTGTCGCAAGAAATCACTATAGATCCGGTTGAAATCGAAGATGCGATATGGGTGAATAAGGCTGAAATGATGCAGGTCTTTGCTGGGGAACATCCCAGCCTTCTGCCAGCGCGCAAAGGCGCGATTGCGCATTTTCTGCTGCAAAACTGGCTTGCAGATACGCTCGACTGACAAAATACTGGTCGAATAGGCAAGAGAACGATAACCCACCATGCAATTCTCCGCACGTGAAGATATTCAGGCCCCTGTCAACGCAGTGTTCGAAATGTTTGCGGATTTCGAACGGTTCGAGCGGATGGCAATGCGCCGCGGGATCGAGGTCCGGCGTTTGTCAGGGCATATGGGCGTTGTGCCCGGTACATCCTGGGAGACCGAGTTCCGTATGCGCGGAAAGCCTCGGCGCGTGGAAATCAATATGGCCGAATGTGATCCGCCGACCCATATGCGGTTCGAGGCGGCAAGCAAGGGAATGAATGGCTCAACCAGGGTCGAGTTTCTGGCCCTGTCGCAACGTAGAACCCGGCTGACCGTGGATATGTCGCTATCGGCCAAATCCCTGCCTGCACGGCTGTTGCTGCAATCGCTCAGATTGGGTCAGTCGCGGTTCCGGCGACAGTTTCAGGCCCGCCTCAGCGAATTCGCGCGGGAAATGGAAGAACGTCATCTGCACGGTTCTTGAGAATTCCGAGACAAGAGGCCCTGAATGTCTGATGTGATATTGCGCAGCGCTGTTGTGGATGACGCCAAAGGTATTTCCGAGGTCCTGCAAGAGATCGTGACCGCCGGTAAGCGCACCAAACCCAGCGATGAGGGTTTTGCCAAAGAGCATTACATCAGCCACCACGGCAGCATCCAATGCACCGTGGCGGTGCAGGGTTCACAGGTATTGGGCTTTCAGGCGCTGAAACTGGCCGTCGACGGAAACCCTTATGGCGTAACAGCCGGTTGGGGCATCATCGGAACACATATACGTCCATCAGCCGCGCGCATGGGGGTCGGGCGGGCCCTATTTCAGGAAACGCTGCTGGCGGCCCGCGCCGCAGGTCTGCCTGCAATAGACGCGACCATTGGCGCGCAAAATGCCGAAAGCCTTGCCTATTACGCGGCCATGGGATTTGTCGATTACCGCTCACATGAAGGAGCGGTGTGCAAGAAATACCTGCTGGGTTGAGCTAGCCGCGCGGCTGGACTGCCGGATAGACGCCCAGAATCTCGACATTGGTGGTAAAATGTTCCAGCTCTTCCAGGGCCAGTTGTACATTGCGGTCATCGGGGTGTCCGACAATATCCGCATAGAACTGGGTGGCCGTAAATGACCCGTCGACCATATAGCTTTCCAGCTTGGTCATGTTGACTCCGTTGGTGGCGAACCCGCCCATCGCCTTATACAGCGCTGCTGGGATGTTACGGACCTGAAACACAAAGCTGGTGATCATCCCGTGCGCCCCGCGCCGCGACAGGTCCGCATCGCGTGACATGATCAAAAAACGCGTGGTGTTGTCGTCGCTGTCCTCGATATGGCGGGCCAGGACGTTCAGGTTATAGATCTCTCCGGCCAACTCGCTGGCCAGCGCGGCAGAATGCAGTTCGGCAGCCTCGGAAACCTCGCGCGCGGCGCGGGCATTGTCCGGGCTGACGCGTCCGTGAATGCCGTGCTGCTTCAGGAACCCAGCGCATTGTGGCAGCAGTACCAGATGCGAATGCGCTTCGGTGATGTCGCTCAGCTTGGCACCGGGGACGGCCAACAAATTGATGTGTACGCGAACAAAAGCTTCATCGATGATATGCAATCCGCTATGGGGCAGCAGGCGGTGAATATCGGCCACCCGCCCATAGGTCGTATTTTCGACCGGAAGCATCGCCAGGTCTGCTTTGCCGGACCGAACTGATTCGATCACATCCTCAAATGTGCGGCAGGGCAGGGCCTCCATATCGGGACGAGCGTTTCGGCATGCCTCGTGGCTATAGGCACCGGGTTCTCCCTGAAATGCGATACGTTTTGTCATTTGGTCGATTCCGTGCAACAAGTTCCAGAATTGGGCGTTTAGTCGCGGTGTCTATACCTTGCCTCTTGTAAGGGGAAGCCTTAGACACCCCGCAGACAGCTGAAATGGACTCGCGATCAATGTTCGACACGATGACAGTTACCAAGGCCGCAGCAGGCCTGTTTGGCACCTTCCTGGTGCTGCTTCTGGCCAAATGGGCCGCAGAAGAGCTTTACCACGCCGATGCCCATGGCGAGACGGCTTCGTACATCATCGAATCCGAAAGCGCAGGCGAAAGCGCCAACGGTGAAGAGGTAGTATTTGAAGAGCTGCTGGCCGCCGCCGACGTTGAGAAAGGTGCCAAAGTTTTCCGCAAGTGTACCGCGTGTCACAAGCTGGAAGACGGTGCAAACGGCACAGGCCCTTATCTGTATGGTGTCGTTGACCGCCCTGTTGCAACGGCCAACGGTTTTACCGGCTACTCGGCGCCGATGCAGGCCCATGGCGGCAACTGGACACCCGAAGCCCTGGATGCCTTCCTGACCCGGCCAGCCAGCTATATCTCGGGCACATCCATGAGCTTTGCTGGCCTGAAAAAACCGCAGGACCGTGCCGATCTGATTGCCTATCTGCAGACAATCGGCAACTGATGCCAGACCGGCACATCTGAAATTCAAAGCCGCTGCCCCGTGCAGCGGCTTTTTTTGTATGAAGAAACCTTCACAATGCGCTCACGCATTCTAAACTTGAATCAGTCAACGCTGGACCTTTAGCTTCGTTCAGGCGCAAGACTATAAGAAGTGACGCAACAGGGGATGAGCCAAATGGAATCCAACCGACAGATTGTTCAGGCACGTGCATTGGATTTCAGAGGTTGGTTGACCATACCGATTACCGGCTTTTTGCTGCTTACGCTCTTGACCTCTCAACTGTTTGCCGAAGAGACCATCATCAAAAGCCACGGATTCTCGGAATTTGGCGATTTGAAATACCCTGAAGGGTTTGCCCATTTCGATTATGTAAATCCTGATGCGCCGCGCGGCGGAGAGTTGTCTTATGCAGCGCAAGGGACATTTGATAGTTTCAACCCCTACACGCGGCAGGGCCGCGCGGGTGCGCGTTCTGCGGATCAGTATGAATCCCTGATGGTCGCGTCCTATGATGAAACGGCCACTTACTACGGTCTGCTGGCAGAAAGCCTTGAATACCCGGAAAGCCAGGATTGGGTCATCTTCAACATGCGACCTGAGGCGCGGTTTTCCGATGGAACCCCGGTGACTGCCGAAGATGTTGTGTTTTCGCATAATCTGCTGCTGGAACAGGGGTTAAAATCCTATGCCGACGCCGTCCGCGAGATGATTCCGCGTGCCGAAGCGCTGGATGATCATCGGGTTAAATTCTACTTCGCACCGGATATCCCGCGCCGTGGCCTAATAAGTCAGGTTGCCGGGACATCTGTGTTTTCCAAGGCCTGGTTTGAAGCAGACCCCGAAAACCGGCGGCTCGACAAATCCCGGCTTGAGCCCGGTATCGGATCCGGACCTTATGTTTTGGACAGTTATGACATCAACCGGCGCATCGTCTACAAGCGCAACCCGGACTATTGGGGCGACCACGTTAATGTGAATGTTGGCCGCAACAACTATGACTCCATCCGGATCGAATATTTCGCGGACTCGATTGCTGCGATGGAAGGGTTCAAGGCGGGCACGTTCACACTGCGCCAGGAAAACAATTCAAAAAGCTGGGCAACGGCCTATGATTTTCCTGCCATAACAAACGGAACAGTGGTTCGGGTAGAGCTGGAAGACGGGGATGTCCCCAACGCTTCGGGCTTTGTCATGAACCTGGACCGACCGCAATTTCAGGATCCCAAGGTGCGCGAAGCCGTCCAGTTAGGGTTCAACTTCGAATGGACGAATGAAAGCTTGCAATATGGCCTGTTTCAGCAGCGCGACTCATTCTGGCAGGGAACTCACCTAGAGGCGACGGGGCTGCCCGAGGGGCGTGAACTGGAGGTTCTGCAAAGCCTGGGCGATGCGCTGGACCCTGCGGTACTGACCGACCAACCGGTCGTTGCCCATGAATCCCGCGCCGAGCGTCAGAATGATCGTCGCAATCTGCGCGCCGCGATGAAGCTGCTGGATGAGGCCGGTTGGCAGGTGGGCGAAGACGGTATCCGCCGCAATCAAAACGGTGAAGTACTGGCCATAGAATTTCTGTCAGACCAGCCGACTCTTGATCGTATCATCCAGCCATTTGTCGCTAACCTTAGGACGATGGGCATAGATGCGACCTACAATCGTGTGGACAATGCGCAATTCACCCTGCGCCGCCGTGACCGGGATTTCGACATGATTTTCGGCGGGTACCCAAGTTCGCTGCAACCTTCGACGGGACTATACCAGCAATTCGGAACCGAGGCGGCCTCGTATTCCGTATTCAACCCGTCCGGTGCGTATGGCCCGGATATTGAACCGTTGATCGACAACATCGTAGCAGCGACCAACAGCGAAGAGTTGTTTGCCAATGTTCGCGCCCTGGACCGTGTTTTGCGGGCCAAGCGGATCATGGTGCCCACTTGGTATTTGGGCAAATACTGGGTTGCCTATTGGGACATGTATGAATACCCGGAAAACCTGCCGCCTTATTCATTGGGTGTCGAAGACCTGTGGTGGATCAACGCCGAGCAGGAAGCCCAGTTGAAATCCTCCGGCGCCTTGAGGTAATCCGCCCAAATGGGAGCATATATTCTAAGACGCCTGCTGCTGGTCATTCCCACACTGCTGGGAATCATGATCGTCAACTTCACCCTTGTGCAGTTTGTGCCAGGCGGCCCGATTGAACAGATCATCGCCCAGATGGAGGGTGGTGGAGATGTATTTGAAGGTATCGCTGGCGGTGGCGGCGATATCGAACAGCAGACCGGCGGCACAAATGACCGCTATATCGGCGGGCGCGGCTTGCCGCCTGAATTCATCGAAGAACTGGAAAAAGAATTCGGGTTCGACAAACCGCCCTTGGAACGGTTTCTGAATATGATGGGTAATTACCTGACTCTGGATTTTGGCGAGAGCTATTTCCGGTCGATCAGTGTGACCGATCTGGTGCTGGAAAAGATGCCGGTGTCTATTTCGCTAGGGCTTTGGTCGACGCTGATTGCCTATCTGGTGTCGATCCCTCTTGGTATTCGCAAGGCGATCAGGGACGGATCAAGCTTTGACACCTGGACCAGTGGCGCCATCATCGTGGCCTATGCCATCCCGGGATTTCTGTTCGCCATTTTGCTGTTGGTGCTATTTGCCGGTGGGTCCTATTGGCAGATCTTTCCGTTGCGGGGGCTTACCTCGGACAACTGGGACAGTCTGAGTGTATTTGGCAAGATTGCCGATTACTTCTGGCATATCGCGTTGCCGATCCTGGCGCTGACCATCTCGGCCTTCGCAACGCTCACCTTGCTGACCAAAAACTCGTTTCTGGACGAGATTAAAAAGCAATATGTCATGACCGCCCGCGCCAAGGGCCTGAGCGAAAGCCGGGTGCTGTACGGCCACGTGTTCCGCAATGCGATGCTGATCGTAATCGCGGGTTTTCCGGCCGTCTTCATCGGTGTTTTTTTCGGAGGGTCAATCATCATCGAAACCATCTTTTCGCTGGATGGATTGGGTCGCCTTGGGTTCGAGGCGGCGGTCGCGCGCGATTACCCGGTTATCTTTGGAACGCTGTTCATCTTTGGCCTAATGGGTCTGGTGGTCGGCATCATCAGTGATCTGATGTATGTGTTGGTTGATCCGCGCATCGACTTTGAAAAGCGGGAGGGGTAAATGGCGCTTTCCCCCCTGAATCAGCGCCGGTGGCGCAACTTCCGTCGCAATGGCCGGGCGTTCTGGTCGCTTATCATCTTCTCGATCCTGTTCGGCCTGTCGCTATTTGCTGAATTTATCGCAAATGACAAACCGATCCTCGTGAAATACCGCGGTGAGCTTTATACGCCGATCTTCAATTTCTACCCAGAGACCGAGTTTGGCGGTGATTTCCAAACCGAAGCAATCTATCGCGACCCCGAAGTGCGTTGTCTGATAGACAGTGGCGGTTTGGATCAGTGCTTTGACGATCCTGACGGCATTATCGAGCAGATCGAGGCCGGATCCTTTGCCGCCGACGGGTTCGAGCGCGGCTGGGCCATCTGGCCGCTGATCCCATACTCTTTCAAAACCAGCGTTGATCGGCCGGGCGCAGCCCCACTGCCGCCCAATGGCCAGAACCTGCTTGGCACCGATGACACCAAGCGCGATGTGCTTGCACGGGTGATCTATGGGTTCCGTCTGTCCATTCTGTTCACGCTGATGGTCACAGGTGTTGCCAGCCTGATCGGTATCTTCGCAGGCGCCATTCAGGGCTTTTTTGGCGGCTGGCTGGATTTGATCTTTCAACGGATCATCGAGATTTGGTCGGCCACCCCATCGCTTTATGTGATCATCATCATGTTCGCTATTCTAGGGCGCAGTTTCTGGTTGCTGGTGTTGCTTATGATCCTGTTCAGCTGGACCGGATTGGTTGGCGTTGTTCGAGCTGAGTTCCTGCGGGCGCGAAACCTTGAATATGTCCGGGCGGCACGGGCGTTGGGCGTCAGCAACAGGACGATCATGTTTCGCCACATGCTGCCCAATGCAATGGTCGCCACGCTGACCTTCATGCCCTTCATCGTCACCGGAACGATTGGCGGGCTGGCCTCGCTGGATTTTCTGGGCTTCGGCCTGCCGTCCTCGGCTCCGTCACTTGGCGAGCTGACCTTGCAGGCAAAACAGAACTTGCAGGCCCCTTGGCTGGCCTTTACCGCCTTTTTCACCTTTGCCATCATGCTGTCGCTTCTGGTCTTCATTTTCGAAGGCGTCCGCGATGCGTTTGATCCCAGAAAGACCTTCTCATGAGCCTGCTGGATGTAAACAACCTCAAGGTTTCGTTCCGGCAGGACGGGCAGGTCAGTGCGGCGGTCAAGGGCGTGTCCTTCACGGTGGATCGTGGGGAAACCGTGGCTTTGGTAGGGGAATCCGGGTCCGGAAAATCTGTGACCGCCTTGTCGACCGTCTCGCTGTTGGGAGACAGCGCGATTGTCGAAGGTTCGGTGAAATATGACGGGCAAGAGATGATCGGGACGTCCGAGCAACATCTGATGGATGTGCGCGGCAACGACATCAGTTTCATCTTTCAAGAACCGATGACATCGTTGAACCCGTTGCACACGATCCAGAAGCAGATGGCAGAATCGCTGGCGCTGCATCAGGGGGTGGTGGGCGACGCGGCCCGTGATCGGATTGTCGAGTTGCTGACGAAGGTTGGTATCCGGGACCCGAAGGATCGGTTGGACAGCTATCCGCACCAACTTTCGGGCGGACAACGGCAGCGCGTCATGATCGCCATGGCGCTTGCCAATAAGCCGGACATTCTGATCGCAGATGAACCGACCACGGCGCTGGACGTGACCATTCAGGCACAGATACTCGAGTTGCTGGCAGACCTGCAGAAAGCCGAAAACATGGGGATGCTGTTCATCACCCATGACCTTGGCATCGTGCGCCGGATCGCCGATCGAGTTTGCGTCATGAAGGACGGAGAGATTGTCGAAGCCGGTGCAACCGCGGACATCTTCGAGAACCCTCAGCATCCCTATACCCGGAAATTGCTGGCGGCCGAACCGTCGGGCCAACCCGATCCGGTCGCCGCGGATGCAGAAGAGGTCGCCCGCACTGATCATCTGAAAGTCTGGTTCCCGATCCAGCGCGGCTTTCTCAAGCGAACTGTCGGCCATGTTAAGGCGGTGAATGACGCCAGCCTCAGCGTGCGCGCCGGCGAAACCGTGGGGATCGTGGGCGAAAGCGGGTCGGGCAAGACCACGTTGGCGCTGGCCATCATGCGGCTGATCGCGTCCGAGGGTGGTATCACCTTTCGCGACCAGGATGTGCGCCGTTGGTCCACACGCGAATTGCGCCGGTTGCGCAAGGATATGCAGATTGTGTTTCAGGACCCGTTTGGCAGCCTGAGCCCGCGCATGACCTGTATGCAAATCATCGCCGAGGGTCTGGCAATCCACAAGGTTGATCCACACCGCGCCCCGCGCGATCTGGTGGCGGATGTGATGACGGAAGTGGGGTTGGACCCGGCGTCGATGGACCGGTATCCGCACGAGTTCTCGGGCGGGCAGCGGCAGCGTATCGCCATCGCACGTGCGATGGTGCTACGTCCCAAACTTCTGGTGCTGGATGAGCCGACAAGCGCGCTGGACATGACGGTTCAGGTGCAGATCGTAGACTTGCTGCGAGATCTGCAGCGGAAATACGGGTTGGCATATCTGTTCATCAGCCATGACCTAAAAGTGGTCCGGGCGATGTCACATAATGTCATCGTTATGCGGAACGGTGACGTGATTGAAATGGGCGCTGCCGAAGACCTGTTCGAAAACGCGCAGACAGATTACACCCGCGAATTGATTGCGGCAGCGGGCTGAAGCCCGCTCGCCGTGTTTTTCACGCGTTTGCGGTTTCCCGTGTTGCCGCTTTCGGTATCGGGCCGCGCAGTTCTTCATAGTGATCAAAGCTTAACTTTACCCAACCGGTGCCGCGCGTGGCGCTGGCCAGGGTGCGATGCAACTCATCCTCGGCCACGGCAGGAAGTTGGGCTTTGAAAATCTCCCAGCCCGAAGCGTTGGGGTTGCCTTCGAATCCCAGCACTTGACCCTGTAAGGAACTGATCGTGGGGACAAGGTCGCCGACGAAATCGGATGGCAGGTGAATCTCTGCGTTCAGAATGGGTTGCAGGACCACCGGTTTGGCCTGAGGCAGCGCCTCGCGTACGGCGTTCTTGCCTGCGGTTCGGAAAGCATAGTCGGAACTGTCCACATTGTGGTGTTTGCCGTCACTCAGCGTGATTTTGACATCAACAACAGGGAAGCCCTCGGGTCCCTGCTCCAGCGCGTCCTTGGCCCCGTGTTCAACTGAGGGAATATAGTTGCGCGGCACCGAACCGCCTTTCACGATCTCTTCGAACTGAAACCCTGATCCGCGCGGCATGGGCGTGACCGAGATCACGACATCTGCAAACTGACCCGCACCACCGGATTGCTTGCGGTGACGGTGGCGGTGTTCGATGGGCGCACCGATGGTTTCGCGATAGGCGGTCTCGATCGGGTCGGCCACGATTTCGATCCCGAAATCTTCGGCCAGTTTGGCGGTGATCCGGCGCATGTGCTGCGGGCCTTGAGAGCCCAGCACCGCATGGCCGCTCAGCTCATCCTGCTCCAGATGGAGACCGGGGTCGATCTCGACCAGACGGGTCAGGGCATTCGACAGGCGCACGTCATCTCGCTCATGCGCGGGTGATACGATCTGACGTTGGGCGGCTGGATGTGATGATGCCCATTCCGGTAACGGAGATTCGGATTTGCTGTCGTAAATATTGCCGGGGATCAGGTGATCGGATTTCACGGCCAGCCCGATCTGACCTGCCTCCAGCCCGGAAATCTGGGTCTTGGCGTCAAGTGTCGTCAGATTGCCGACTGTCTCACCTCCCAAAGCTTCATGCGCACGCACGCCATCTCCCAGGCCACGAAGGACGATGATCTTGCCGATATGTTTCTTCACGTCCGCGAATCCCGCAATGGCGCGGGCAGTCTCGGTGGCCTCATCGCGGTTGGCGGCAATGTTGAACTCAGGGGCTTCGTGCCGCAGGGCTTTCATCAGGCGGGTCAGGCCATTGCCATGGCTGGCCGCGCCCAGACAGGCGGGGATCAACTGGTGGTTCTGCAAAACCTGCGCGGCCAGATCGTAGATCTCGGCACTTGCGGGCTGTTTGTCTTCGATCAGCTGCTCCAACAGGTGATCGTCAAAATCCGACAGCGTCTCTAGCAGCTCGGTGCGGGCTTCTTGTTCGCGGTCCTCGACCGCGTGCGGCAGTTCGATCAGGGCCGAGGGCTGGCCTTCCTGATATTTCCAAGCCCGCTCCGAGATCAGATCGACCGCGCCGACTATTGTCTCGCCGTCGCGAATAGGGACCTGACGTAGGGCGATGTGGTGGGTGCAGTAGGTCTGTAGCGCGGCGATGATATCCCGGATACGGCCATTTGGGGCATCCATCCGATTGATGAACAGGAAACAGGGAATGCCCGCCTCTTCAACCAGCCGCAGATAGGGCGCGCACAAGACAGCCGCGTCTGGGTCCGGCGGGACAACCACAACCGCCGCATCCGAAATCGCCATGGCTGGTCCGACATAACCCAGATTGTCGCTGCCCCCGTCCACGTCGATCGCGCTCCAGGGCTCGTCCAAGTAAGAAAAACCGTGCAAGTGCACGGTTCCGGAGACATCGAATGTGGTGGGTCGGTCGTCGAGACGGCTTATGGCCTCGACCAGGGTTGTCTTGCCAGATTGGCTGGGGCCGAGGACGGTGAATACGCGCATGAGTGATGTCCCTCTTTTCAGGTTGCAGTAATACCTGCACGAAAAGGGCCGACCCACACGGCTGCGTGGGCGAGGACTGACTGCGAATTCACCTGCCTCAGGGTTCGGAGATCGTTCCGCCCAAGTGTGAAGACAACCAGAGGCTCGCGTCAAGCCCCTGTACTGGTATCTAAGCGGCGGGCCGCACAACCGGGCCCACCTGTAAGCGATCAGATCGCCGAGCTGTGGCCTGCCTTGCTTAGGTCATAGGCGTCAAAGCTGCGGGCAATCATTCGGGTCAGCGGCCGGGCCTCGGGTGGGATGAAGAGGCCATCCTTGGTGACGTGTAGCAGATTGTTGAAGTCGGCATTGGCCCTCTGGTACATCTCGTTCAGCTCTTGGGCGGATATGTTGTGGTCACGCAGAATCTCAGCCGAATTGATCTGAAAATCACACATCAGCGCTTCGATCAGACGTGCGCGCAAAATGTCCTGCCCTTTGAACAAATGCCCGCGCGAGGTCGAAAAGCGCCCCTCGCGGATGGCTTTCGTATAGGCCGATGTTGCCGGTGCGTTCTGGGCGTAGCCCTGAGGAAACCGCGAGATCGAGCTTGCGCCCACACCGATCAGCACCTCGGCCTGATCATCCGTATAACCCTGAAAGTTCCGTTTCAGTCGCCCGGCCCTGAGCGCATGTGTCAGACCATCATCCTGCGTGGCAAAGTGGTCAATTCCGATCTCGGCGTAATCATCCCAGAGGAACAGTCGACGCGCCGTCTCGAACAGCTCCAGACGTTGCTCGGGCGTGGGCAATGCGTCCGAAGGAATCAACTGTTGCCGCTTGGCCATCCACGGCACGTGGGCGTATCCGTACAGCGCAACGCGGTCGGGGTTCAGTGACAGCAGTTTCTGTACGCTTTCTGTCATCCTTGATTTGGTCTGATGCGGCAGACCGTACAGGATATCAGCGTTCAGGCTGGTAATGCCGCGGGCACGGATCATGTCCACAGCTGCGCGCGTGGTGTCATAGCTTTGGACGCGACCGATAGTTTTCTGAATCTCATCGTCGAAATCCTGCACGCCGATCGAGGCACGGTTCATGCCCGCTTCGGCCAACGCGTCCAGTCGGGCTTGGTCAATCTCGTTCGGGTCGATTTCGACCGAGAATTCAGCACCCGGGCCCAGCGGTACAACATCCAGAATGCGTGTGGCCAGATCCCGCATCAGATCGGGATTCAACAGCGTTGGTGTGCCGCCGCCCCAGTGCAGACGCGAGAGGGTGACGCCTTGAGGCAGGCACGCGGCTAGCAGATCAAGCTCGGCCTTGAGGACGTCGACATAGGCGATGACCGGGTTGTCAGTTTGAGTCCCCTGTGTTCGGCAGGCACAAAACCAACACAGCCTGCGGCAGAAGGGCACGTGTATGTACAACGAGACGGAGCTGCCGGGTTTAATGCTGGTAATCCAGTCTTCGTAAAGGTTTACCCCCACATCATTGTTGAAGTGAGGGGCTGTTGGATAGCTTGTGTAGCGCGGTACTTTCGCGTCAAATAGTCCAAGCTTTGCAAGTTGTGGTTTAACTATCATGGCGATACCGTTAGAGGACGGCACGCCTAGCAACCTTGATAGAGATCAAGTGGGAACGCGCATGACACAGATTTTCAAAATCGATCATACAAACTGTGAAGATTGTCCAATCCGCCACAGAGCAGTCTGCGCGCATTGCGATGTTCATGAGCTGGAGCTTCTTGAAGGCATCAAATATTATCGCAGCTTCGAGGCTGGGCAGACAATCATCTGGTCCGGTGATCAGATGAATTTCGTGGGCTCGGTCGTGTCGGGGATCGCTTCTTTGACTCAGACCATGGAAGATGGGCGCACGCAGATGGTTGGCCTTTTGCTGCCCAGCGATTTCGTCGGTCGTCCCGGTCGAGATTCAGCGCCTTACGACGTCGTGGCAACGACTGACATTGTCATGTGCTGTTTCCGTAAGAAGCCGTTCGAAGAACTGATGGGTGCTACTCCGCATATCGCGCATCGTTTGCTTCAGATGACATTGGATGAGCTGGACGCTGCCCGTGAATGGATGCTGGTGCTGGGGCGCAAGACTGCGCGCGAAAAAATCGCAAGCCTGTTGTCTATCATCGCGCGCCGGGATGCTTCGATTGGGCAGAACGGGAGTTCCAGCCCAATCGTTTTTGATCTTCCGCTGACGCGCGAGGCGATGGCAGACTACCTTGGCCTTACACTGGAAACCGTCAGCCGTCAGATATCCGCCTTGAAGAAAGACGAGATCATCTTGCTAGAAGGCAAGCGCCGTGTATCTGTTCCGGATATGGGCCGGTTGATGGAAGAGGCAGGCGACGATTCCGATGGCGGATATCTGGTGTGATTCACATACGGCGTGACCCGTTGTCTTAACCGTGGTTTAGTGGGACCAGTGAAACTGCGTCAGGAGTAAGTCATGGGATTCAGCAGCCTTTTGGCCATGCTGCTTATTGGTGCCATCGCGGGATGGTTGTCCGGAAAGATCATGGAAGGCCGGGGATTCGGCTTGATTGGTAACATCATCGTTGGCGTTGTCGGGGCATTTCTGGCCGGGCTAATTTTCCCAGCCCTTGGTTTTGCCGTTGGCGGCGGTCTGGTCTCGTCAATTATTTTCGCCACCATTGGGGCAATCATTCTGCTTTTCCTGATCGGCCTTGTGAAACGCGGATAAGAGCCGCCCGCTGGGCGGCTCTGCCGTTTCAATGTGCCATGAACACCGGAACAGTCGATTGTTCCAGCATATTGCGTGTCGCGCCGCCCAGGATGGCTTCTCGGAATCGGGAATGCCCATAGGCGCCCATGACGATCATATCTGTTTCGGTATCCGTCGCATGGCGGTTCAGGATGTCCGATACACGCGACATTGTTTTGCTGAGCACGTCGATTTCGCACTTAACTCCGTGGCGTGACAGCATCTGGGACAACAACCCACCGGGGTCCGAGCGATCCGGCCCATGCGTTGGTGGGTCGATCACCACGATCCGCACCTGATCGGCCTCGATCAGGAAGGGTAGGGCGCAGCGAATGGCGCGCATGGCCTCGACGCTTTCGTTCCAGCCGACCAAGACAGTACCGGGCTTGTCAAAAGGCGTCGTGTTTTCGGGTATGACCAGAACCGGAGCGTGACCTTCGAACATGGCTGCCTCGACGATAGGCTCTGCTTCGACGCTGCGGTCTTTTCCGTAAGGTTGCGGCAGAATAACAAGGTCCGAGAACCGCGCCCGATGGGCAACGTGGCGACCAATATCGGCAATCTGGGCCACGCCGCTTTCTGCAGACCAGCGTACGCCGGAACTGTTCAGATAGGTCTCTGCATAGTGCAGGGTGTCCTCCGCCTCTGCTTTGGCGCGGGACAGGGTCTCCTGCAGAATCAGCGCGTTGGCGCCAGCATAGTAATAACCGGTCTGACTGCGATCGACCCCCAGGCACAGGGCTTCGGCATGCGCATCCTGGGCTGTGGCCAGGGCTGCCATCTGTGCCAGCGCCGGGGCCGATTGTTCCGTTTCCGTTAGAACTGTGAGAAGGGATTTATACGCCATCTTGACCTCTTGCCTCCAGGGCCGTTCCGTCCGCGACATTCCGGCCAAATCATTTCTGTAGCCTTGTCACAATATTCGCTATTCTGTCTTGATACAGATCAAAGCAGTTTGGGCTGTCCTCGGACAAAACAACGACCAGTCAAATGGGTTCCGCGACAAAAAAGAATCGCGCGGAGCATGGCAAAGGGACGCAATATGTCAAATTACATCAAGCTGATCGTGCTTGGTCTGATCGTGCTGTTTGCAGCGATCGGGACCAATTATGCACGCGATTTGGCGTATCAGGTGCATGCAATTCTGGTGATGTTGATCGCCGCGGGATTGTTCATCTGGACGCTTAGAAACACGGATGAGCCAGATATCTTCATAGATCGTTCAGGCGAATACATGGACGATGTGGTCCGTTACGGCGTAATCGCGACGGCCTTTTGGGGCGTGGTTGGTTTTCTTGCCGGGACATTCATCGCCTTTCAGCTGGCCTATCCGGTGCTGAACTTTGAATGGGCACAAGGATATCTGAATTTTGGCCGATTGCGTCCGCTGCATACATCGGCGGTTATCTTTGCCTTTGGCGGCAACGCACTAATCGCTACGTCCTTCTACGTCGTCCAGCGGACCAGCGCCGCGCGCCTGTGGGGCGGCAATCTGGCATGGTTCGTTTTCTGGGGCTATCAGCTGTTCATTGTGCTGGCTGCGACCGGGTATGTGCTGGGTGGAACCCAGTCCAAGGAATACGCCGAGCCGGAATGGTATGTTGACCTGTGGTTGACCATCGTCTGGGTGGCCTATCTGGCTGTGTTCCTTGGGACGATTGTCAGGCGGAAAGAGCCGCACATTTATGTGGCGAACTGGTTCTACCTGGCCTTTATCGTTACCGTCGCCATGCTGCATCTGGTCAACAACATGACTATCCCTGTCAGCATCTGGGGTTCGAAATCTGTCATCGTCTGGTCAGGCGTTCAGGACGCAATGATCCAGTGGTGGTACGGCCACAATGCTGTGGGCTTTTTCCTGACTGCCGGTTTCCTGGGCATGATGTACTATTTCATCCCGAAACAGGCCGAACGTCCGGTGTTCAGTTACAAGCTGTCGATCATCCACTTCTGGGCGCTGATCTTCCTGTATATCTGGGCTGGTCCGCACCATTTGCACTATACCGCGCTGCCTGACTGGGCCTCGACACTGGGCATGGTGTTCTCGATCGTGCTGTGGATGCCGTCCTGGGGTGGCATGATCAACGGCCTGATGACCCTATCGGGTGCGTGGGACAAGCTGCGTACGGACCCGGTGATCCGGATGATGGTGATCTCGGTCGGCTTCTATGGCATGTCCACTTTTGAGGGCCCGATGATGTCGATCCGAGCGGTTAACTCTTTGAGCCACTATACCGACTGGACCATTGGTCACGTGCATTCGGGTGCGCTGGGTTGGAACGGCATGATCACCTTTGGTGCGCTGTACTTCCTGGTGCCCGTCTTGTGGAAGCGTGAGCGTCTGTATTCGCTGCAGATGGTCAGCTGGCACTTCTGGCTCGCCACTATCGGCATCGTGCTCTACGCCGCGTCGATGTGGGTGACAGGTATCATGGAAGGCCTGATGTGGCGCGAAGTGGATGCCAACGGTTTCCTTGTGAACTCGTTCGCCGACACCGTGGCTGCCAAGTTCCCGATGTATGTGGTGCGAGCTCTGGGTGGGGTCATGTTCCTCGCTGGGGCGCTGATCATGTGCTACAACCTGTGGATGACTGTGCGGAAAGCGCCGGCCAAAGAGGCCAGCCTGACCGTCGCGGTCCCGGCTGAATAAGGAGGGCCGGAGCAATGGCAATTCTCGACAAACATAAGATCCTCGAGACCAACGCGACCCTCCTGCTGATCTTCAGCTTTCTGGTCGTGACCATCGGTGGCATCGTGCAGATCACCCCGCTGTTCTATCTTGAGAACACCATCGAAAAGGTGGAAGGCATGCGCCCTTACACCCCCTTGGAAATGGCGGGCCGTGACATCTATATCCGCGAAGGCTGCTATGTCTGCCACAGTCAGATGATCCGCCCGATGCGGGATGAGGTCGAGCGCTATGGCCACTACTCGCTGGCGGCTGAATCAATGTATGATCATCCGTTCCAGTGGGGGTCCAAACGCACCGGGCCTGATCTGGCCCGTGTCGGTGGTCGTTATTCTGACCAGTGGCATGTGGATCACCTGCGCAACCCGCAGTCGGTGGTACCTGAATCTGTAATGCCGAAATACGGCTTCCTCGAGCATCGCAAGATTGACGGTAAGTACATCGGTGATGTCATGAAGGCGAATGCGCTGGTAGGCACGCCCTATACCGAAGAGATGCTGGAGAACGCCGTGGTGGATTTCCGGGCGCAGGCCGATCCCGACAGTGACTATGACGGCCTGCTGGAACGCTATGGTGACAAGGTCAGCGTGCGGAACTTCGATGGTCAGCCCGAGCTGACTGAAGCGGATGCGATGGTCGCTTATCTGCAGATGCTGGGAACGCTGGTCGATTTCTCGACCTTCACCCCAGACGCGAACCGGTAAAGGAGGGTGTGATGGAAGAATATACACTCTTACGGCAATTCGCGGATAGCTGGATGTTGCTGCTGCTCTTTGTTTTCTTTGTTGGGATCATAATTTGGGTTTTTCGCCCGGGTTCCAGCAAGGAATACAAGGACACCGCGAATATCCCGTTTCGGCATGATGATGCACCAGCGCCCCTGCGGGGCGACGACAATCCCGCCACATCCAAGGAGGCGCGGCAATGAGCAAGACACCTGAAAAACAGCCGGGTGATCCGAGTACAACCGGCCACAGCTGGGATGGTATCGAAGAATTCGAAAACCCGATGCCGCGCTGGTGGTTGTGGACATTCTACGCCACCATCTTCTGGGCGGTAATCTATACGATCATGTATCCCGCATGGCCCTTGGTTCAATCCGCCACTGCTGGCGTTTTGGGCTGGTCCTCTCGCGCTCTGGTACAAGAAGAGATGATTGCGTTTGAAGAGGCGAATGCCCCTTGGAACGCCAAGCTTGTGGAAACATCGCTTGAAGATATCTCGGCAGATCCCGAACTGCAGCAATACGCGGCGAATGCCGGGGGCGCGGTGTTCCGTACCTGGTGTGCGCAATGCCACGGCTCAGGCGCGCAGGGTGCACCAGGATTCCCGAACCTGCTGGATGACGCCTGGCTGTGGGGTGGTTCGCTTGAGGATATCGAGACCACAATCGCCTATGGCATTCGCAACGAGGAAAGCGACGATGCGCGCTATTCCGAAATGCCTGCATTTGGCGAAATCCTGGAACATGACGAGATCACCCAAGTGGTTCAATACGTGATGTCCCTGACCAATGCGCAGACTGATGACGTAGCTGCGCAGGCAGGCAAGGTTGTCTTCGAAGATAACTGTTCGTCCTGTCATGGCGAGGATGGCACTGGTGACGTCTTTCAGGGCGCACCCAACCTGACCGATGCGATCTGGCTCTATGGTGGCGACGCAGAGGCATTGACTGAGACCGTGACCAATAGCCGTTTCGGTGTAATGCCTGCTTGGGAAAACCGCCTTACCGACGCGCAGATCCGCGCTGTGACGGCCTATGTCCACCAGTTGGGTGGCGGTCAGTAAGGCCAAAAGAATACCTTCGGACGGTTCGCCGCCCGAAGGTTAAGGCACCGGCTGTTCTCTCTGTTCGCGCGTTTCCTGAACAGCCGGTGCTACTATTATCAGACTACAGGCCCCCATTGGTGCAGTCCAGATGCGCCTTTTCGCGCGGGCCAGACTTTTCAATCCACCAGTGATGGTCCGGCAGCCAGCTGCTGCGCGCAAGGTCGCGGCTATCTGTGCCAGTGCCTTTGCCGTTAGCCTCTGTTTTGGTGGCTACCATGAAACTTCGTGCCAGTATCGCAAGCATCTGATCCCTCCTGGATTGTGTTGCCGCTGTTATCAGGATTGATCTTTAGCCTGATAAATGCGACTCAATTACCATTCCAATATGTAAGTAGGACTTACAGATGAACTGGATAGATATGCCGCCGCTTGCGGCTTTGCGCGCCTTTTCTGCCTTTGCTGAGACTGGAAATGTTGTTCAGGCAGGGGCGTCGCTGAATGTCAGTCACGCAGCGATCAGCCAACAACTGCGTGCGCTTGAAAAACACCTGGATCTGGCCCTTCTGGACCGATCCGGTAAATCCATGACCCTGACGGCCGAGGGCAAGGTTCTGGCGCGTGCCCTGCATTTGGGATTTGGGGCCATAGGTGCGGCGGTCACTGACCTGAAGCGTACAACCGAGGATCGCCCGGTCCACGTATCGCTGACGGCCTCTTTCGCAGCTTCGTGGCTTATGCCGCGCTTGCCCGCATTTCAGGCCGAGCATCCAGGCATTCACCTTGCGCTGGATCCCTCGCCCCGGTTGGTCGATCTGCGCCCCGGCGGCGTGGATCTGGCGATCAGATATGGGGCGGGGGATTGGCCCGATGTGACGGCCGAACTGCTGTTGCAAAGTCCGATCGTGATTGTCGCCGCGCCATCCCTGTTGACTGGGCGGGCACCTGTGACACCTAAAGCACTCAGCCGTCTGCCCTGGCTTGAGGAGTTCGGCACAACGGAGGCAACGCAATGGCTGGCCCGTCACGGCGTGGACCACAGCCCCGTCGCTGGCCGCATCGCCTTGCCGGGAAACCTGCTGCTTGAGGGAGTGCGCGCCGGGCAGGGTGTGACGGCCACCGTGCGGCATTTTGTCGAAGCGGATATCATTGCGGGTCGATTGGTCGAACTGTTCCGCGAACCCGACGGGCGCGGATACCATATTGTCACTGGTAATATGCCGCTTCGTCCTGGGGTGAAGATATTTATCAGGTGGCTCAGGCGGCAAGCTGGTAAGATGTGACAAAAGGTGTCTTTACGATGCGCTTTTGACCCATGTCAAAGTGGCTGCCCGTATGATCTGGAAGAAGACGCCGTAGAACAGCTACATCTGGAGCCAGCCCGTGAGCGATTCCGACCCCGCCCCCAGCCTATACGCAGCGCGCGAACCGATCTTTCCCCGCCGCGTGTCCGGCCCGTTTCGCAACCTGAAATGGTTCATCATGGCGGTAACGCTGGGGATCTATTACGTCACACCCTGGATCAGATGGGATCGCGGTCCCAGCCTTCCGGACCAGGCGGTGCTGCTGGATCTGGCCAACCGGCGCTTTTACTTTTTCTGGATCGAGATCTGGCCGCACGAGTTCTATTTCGTGGCCGGGTTGCTGATCATGGCCGGTCTGGGCCTGTTTCTGTTTACATCGGCGCTGGGGCGCGTGTGGTGCGGCTATGCCTGCCCGCAGACCGTCTGGACTGATTTGTATATCTTGGTCGAGCGCTGGATCGAAGGTGATCGAAACGCCCGTCTGCGCCTGCATCGTCAGAAAAAGATGGATTTCCACAAAGCAAGGCTGCGTGTCACCAAATGGGTCGCTTGGCTGTTTATTGGTCTGGCAACGGGTGGTGCGTGGGTGTTCTATTTCGCGGATGCGCCAACGCTGGTCCGTGACCTAGTGACCGGAAATGCACATCCGGTCGCCTATACAACCATATTGATCCTGACGGGGACGACCTTTTTGTTCGGTGGGTTCGCACGCGAGCAGATCTGTATTTACGCCTGTCCTTGGCCGCGCATTCAGGCCGCGATGATGGACGAGGATACTCTGGTGGTTGGGTATCGCGAATGGCGCGGTGAACCTCGCGGCAAAGGCAAGCGAACCGCGGATTCCGATCTTGGGGACTGCATTGATTGCATGGCCTGTGTGAATGTCTGCCCTGTCGGTATCGACATCCGCGACGGTCAGCAGCTTGAATGTATCACCTGTGCGCTGTGCATCGACGCCTGCGATGACATGATGGCCAAAATTGGCAAACCGCGTGGCTTGATCGACTACATGGCGTTGAGCGACGAATCGAGTGAACGCGCCGGTCATCCGCCCAAGAATGTCTGGAAACACATCCTGCGGCCTAGGACCATCATGTATACGGGTATGTGGTCTGCGGTTGGCTTCGCGCTTTTGTTCGCCCTGTTCATCCGGTCTGACATTGATCTGACCGTAGCGCCGGTGCGAAACCCGACATTTGTAACCCTTTCTGACGGCACTATTCGTAACACTTATGATGTACGACTGCGGAACAAACATGGCGAGGACCGCCCATTCCAACTGACCCTGTCCGGTGATCCGGCCCTGAAGATACAGATCGAGGGGGTTGAAGGTGAGACTGTCAATGTGACGGCGGATACGGCACAGTTGACCCGTGTTTACATCGTCGCATCGGGCGACACCGGGCCAGCAACTTTGGATACGACGCCGGTCCGCATCTGGGTCGAAGACCTGCAGAGCGGTGAGCGCGCCTATAAGGACACCACGTTTAACGGACGAGGGAACTGAACATGGCTGAACGTAAATTCACCGGCAAACATGCGCTGGCTGTGTTCGTTGCATCCTTTGGCGTGATCATCACGGTGAACCTGGTTCTGGCCTATAGCGCGGTGAAGACCTTTCCGGGGCTCGAGGTCAAGAATTCTTATGTCGCCAGCCAGGAATTCAACGAACGCCTGAAGGAACATCAGGCGCTGGGCTGGTTTATCCGCGCCGAGATGTCGGGCGGCTTGCTGATCCTGCATATAACCGATCAGATGGGCGCACCGGTCAAGGTGGCTGACCTGCAGGCCGTTGTGGGCCGCGCGACCCATGTCAAAGATGATTTTGCTCCTGATTTCACATTCGACGGGACTGCATATGCGACTCCGGCGTCGCTGGGTCCGGGCAACTGGAACATTCGGCTGGTTGCCAAAGATCACAGCGGGGCCGAGTTTGCACAGCGCGTGCCGCTTTATGTGAAGGGCTAGGGGATGTCTGCGCAGATGTCCTCTGGCACCGCAGCTTGCCCCGGCTGTATCGCCGCCCCGGCAGAGCCCGCAAGGCCGATCCCGCAGGATGTGCAGATCGCGCTGTCATTGCCGGGAATTCACTGCTCGGCCTGTATTTCCACGGTCGAGCGTGAATTGAATGCCCAGCCCGGGGTCGAGGACGCGCGCGTGAACCTGACCTTGAAACGTGCGATGGTCAAAGCCGCGCCCGATCTGCGGGCCGCCGATCTGATCCCGGTGCTTGAACGCGTAGGCTTTGAGGCGCACGAGCTGGACCCTGGATCCCTGTCTGCCACGCAGTCCGACAAAGCTGGTCGCGACCTGTTGATGCGGTTGGCGGTGGCTGGTTTTGCCTCGATGAATGTAATGTTGCTGTCTGTCTCTGTCTGGTCAGGGGCAACCGATGCAACGCGCGACATGTTCCACTGGATTTCGGCAGCGATTGCTTTGCCTGCGATCGCGTTTTCGGCGCAGCCCTTCTTTGCCAATGCCTGGAGCGCCTTGCGCGTCGGTCGCCTGAATATGGATGTGCCGATCGTGTTGGCAATCCTGTTGGCATTGGCCACATCGCTGTGGGAAACCGCGCTGAGTGGTGAGCACGCCTATTTTGACGCCGCCCTGACCCTGACGTTCTTTCTGCTGGCCGGTCGCTATCTGGATTACCGTACCCGCGCCGCCGCCCGATCCGCAGCCGAGGAGTTGACCGCGTTGGAAGTTCCGCGCGCGATCAGGCTGGCCGATGGTCAAGAAGTTGAGGTGCCCGTCGCAACGCTGAGCGTGGGTGATCTGATCCTAGTACGTCCCGGAGGCCGAATGGCGGTGGATGGCGAAATCGTTTCCGGGCAATCCGAGCTCGACCGATCGCTGCTGACGGGTGAAACCTTGCCGGTATTTGCGGAAACCGGTCTGACGGTCAGTGCTGGCGAGGTAAATCTAACGGGTCCATTGACCGTACGGGCGACAGCCGTGGGTGAGGATACCTCGCTGCATCGCATGGCCGATCTTGTGGCCATCGCGGAATCTGGGCGGTCGCGTTATACTTCGCTGGCGGATAAGGCAGCCAAGCTTTATGCACCGGGCGTGCATATCCTGTCGGCGCTGAGCTTTCTGGGCTGGTATATTTATTCCGGCGATATCCGCACCGCGCTGAATATCGCAGCAGCGGTGCTGATCATCACCTGCCCCTGTGCGCTGGGTCTGGCCGTACCGGCGGTGACGACGGCGGCCTCGGGTCGGTTGTTCCGCAAGGGGATGCTGATCAAACACGCCACAGCGCTGGAACGCCTGGCCGAGGTGGATACGGTTGTGTTCGACAAGACGGGAACACTGACCTCGGGAACGCCGGAGCTGACCAATCTTGCGGATCATGCGCCCGGCGATCTGGAAATTGCACTTGCACTGGCCGAGGCCTCGTCGCACCCGCTCTCTGTTGCGCTGGCGCAGGCTGCCCGTCAAGCGGGGGTCACGCCCGCAAATGTCGAGGGGATCTCTGAAGTTCCGGGGTACGGCACCGAAGGCATCTTTCAGGACCATCCCGTGCGTCTGGGACGCGCCGAATGGACCGGTGGGCAAGAGGCTGAACAAACTGCGGCCTGGCTGTCGTTAGCAGGGCGGGCGCCTTCAGTGTTCTTGTTCTCGGACACATTGCGCGCTGGTGCGGCTGAGGCGGTTCAGGCGTTTCGCGATGAGGGGAAAAAGGTCATTTTGATCTCGGGCGATACGCAAGGCGCGGTTGAGATGCTGGCCGGTAAGCTGGGGATTGAGACATGGATTGCGCAGGCCCTGCCGCAGGACAAGGCAACCCATGTGCAAAGCCTGCGGGATCAAGGCTGCCACGTCCTGATGGTTGGTGACGGGCTGAACGACACGGCGGCGCTGGCCGCGGCGCATGTGTCGATTTCACCGGCCTCGGCGCTAGATGCTGCGCGCGTGGCATCCGATATCGTGCTGTTGGGTAACGACCTGTCGCCGATTGCGGGTGCCTGCGATACCGCGGTTAAGGCAACGAAACGGATTCGCGAGAACTTCCGTATTGCAACAATCTATAATATCATTGCAGTGCCACTGGCGGTTGCGGGCCTAGCCACGCCGCTGATCGCGGCATTGGCAATGTCGACCTCGTCCATTACCGTTTCTCTGAACGCGCTGCGGCTAAGGTGATCTGAATGGAAGTTCTGGCCTATCTCATACCGATTTCCCTGCTTTTGGGAGGGGTTGGCCTGTTTGCGTTCATCTATACCGTTCGGTCGAACCAGTATGACGACCCCGAAGGCGATGCGCGCCGCATTCTAAGCGACGAATGGGACGATAAGCCCAAGCCCTGACGGCCCCCTTGAAATTGCCTCAATGCCCGGTTATGTCCGGCCCATCCGCTAGCAGAGAGAACAAAGCCAAATGGCAACTATGAATCCGATCCAGTTTATTCAGCAGGTCCGTGCCGAGGTTTCAAAGGTCGTCTGGCCAACCCGCCGCGAGGTGTTGCTGACCACGGTCATGGTGTTCATCATGGCAGCACTGACGGCTGTGTTCTTTGCGCTGGTCGATCTTGGTATTCGTGGTGGCCTGCAGCTGATTCTGGGCATGTTCGGTTAAACCGGGCCGGGCAGGTCGGAAACGTCGCTGCCCCCTTGCACAGCTTGCGATGTCAGAGTAGGTGACGCGGTACTATTCGGAATGGGCGTGCGGCGATTCGGGCTGTGCGCCGCTTTTTATTCCGGGTGACGCGACAGATTTTCAATAACGGCTTTTCCGGTACATGGAATGCAGCCGAAGGCAAACAAGGACGACAGGTTCATGGCGAAACGGTGGTACTCGGTCAGCGTTCTTTCGAATTTCGAAAAGAAGATCGCAGAGCAGATCCGCACGTCGGTGGCCGAGCAGGGCCTTGAGGATGACATTGACGAAGTTCTGGTGCCCACCGAAGAGGTGATCGAAGTGCGCCGGGGCAAGAAAGTCACAACCGAACGTCGCTTTATGCCGGGTTACGTGCTGGTGCATATGGAAATGTCGGATCAAGGGTATCACCTGGTCAACTCGATCAACCGGGTCACTGGTTTTCTGGGTCCGCAAGGCCGGCCGATGCCGATGCGCGATGCCGAGGTGAACCAGATCCTCAACCGTGTCCAGGAGGGCGAAGAAGCGCCCAAGCTGATGATCTCGTTCGAAATTGGCGAGAAGGTCAAGGTGAATGACGGTCCGTTCGAAGATTTCGACGGCATGGTCGAAGGTGTGGATGACGATAACCAGAAGCTGAAGGTCTCGGTCTCGATCTTTGGTCGGGAAACCCCGGTCGAGCTGGACTTCACTCAGGTCACCAAACAAAGCTAATTTCCAATTAGCGAAATTTGACAACGCCGCGTTGCCCTGGGCACTGCGGCGTTTCTTGTTTTGGAGTCTTCAGCCCGTTATCAGACCCGGGCAAATCAGGGCGGAACTGATCTGTCGAAATCGGGATAATCTTTGTCGTAACCAATCGGGATGGGACCCGGCCGCCTAGCATATTTGGACAACCATGTAAGGCAAGTGGGCAGGTAGATGAAATTCATACATATCACAGATATCCACCTTGTTGACCAAGACGGGCACCTGAATGGCGGCGTTCCTTCGACCCAATTTGCCCGTTGCCTTGAGGATATCGCCAAATGGCATTCGGATGCAGCGTTTTGCGTGATATCCGGCGACCTGGCCGAGTTTGGAAGGGCTGAAGCCTATCAGGTGCTCAAGTCACATCTGGACGGTTTCCCGCTTCCTTGTCACCTGATGATCGGCAACCATGATGATCGTCAGGTTTTCAGAACGGTCTTTACGGATGACCATGTGGATTCAAATGGCTTTGTTCAGCACAGCATCGAGACCGACGCGGGAAAGTTTATCTTTCTGGATACGACAAAAGACGGTGCGGATATGCATGAAGGCCAGCTGTGCACCTTGCGTTTGAATTGGCTGAAAGAACAGCTGATCTCGGCGGGGGATAAGCCCTGCTATTTGTTCATGCACCACCCGCCTTTTGACATCGGCATTCCCTATGTGGACGACATCCGCCTGGTCGAAGCCGAAGTGTTTTTTGAAACACTCGGTCACGGGCGTAACATTCGCCACGTCTTCTATGGGCATGTCCATCGCATGACCTATGTGAACTGGCGTGGCATCCCGTTCACCAGCCTGCCCAGCCTCAATCACCAAATCCCTCTGACTGCCGACAGTGTTGACGGGGAATTCTGTGATGAACCGCCAGCCTATGGTGTTGTGCAGATCGCGGACGACCAGATGACTGTGCACTATAACACCTTTCTGCAGCGCAATCCGCTTCATCAGACCTGAGATATGGAATTTGGCCTGATTGTTCTGGTTCTGATTTCGGCGGCGACACATCCGCTGCGGGATCTGTTGTTGAAAGACACGGCGCATCCGGTGTCCTGTTATGTCGGTGTGGCGCTGACCTGGGTCATTCTTGCGGCGCTTCACGCTCGACTGGTCGGCCAACCCCTGACCGTCAGCCGCGAGGTCTGGCCACTGGTGCTGGTTTCTTCCCTGGGGTTGAGTTTTTATTACTATGGCACGCTTTCAGCCCTGCGCCGGGGCAACCTTTCGGTGTATTATCCGATTATCCGGTCCTCGCCGATTGCCATCGTTGCCTTTAGCTGGCTTGCGCTGGATCAGCAGTATTCGTGGCTCATCCTTGTGGGGATTTCGCTGGTCCTGATGGGCAGCCTGATGATCCAGAAATCTCCGGGCGGATTGCTGCATGATCACAAGGCTTTTGCGCTGGCTGTCATGGCGATGCTGGGCTCGGCCGCCTATTCGCTGAGCGACGCAAACGCTATGCAAAAAACAACGCCCGCGCCTTTCCTGTTCTACTGCTATATCCTGGTGACATCGACCCTTGCCGGCATTCGGGCCTGGGAAGATCGCCATATGTCGACCCCATTTCTAGGCGTGGTACGAGGCTGGACACTCGCCCCGTGGCGGATCGTATTCGCGGGGGTTGCGTCCTATCTATCTTATCTTTTTATCCTGAAAGCTTTCCAGTTAGGCGCCGAGGCGGCACCTGTCAGCGCGGTTCGGCAGGCCTCGATTCCGGTATCCGTAGTCCTTGCCGCGCTCGTCCTGAAAGAGCCGCGCTTTCTTCACCGCATCGGCTGGGCCAGCCTGATCGCGCTTGGGATATTGGCAATCACACAGTCCTGATTAGCCTTTGCGCGACAACTGGCAAGCAAGGCAGAGGTGCATCAGGTTTTCTACATCACTCGGCGAGGTGGCGAAGCGCCCAAGCTGATGATCTCATTCGAAATTGGCGAGAAGGTAACGGCCTACTCTGGTCCATTCGTGGATTTCGACGGGATGGTCGAGGGCGTGGATGACCAGAAGCAGCAGGCAAAATTTATTCGGTGGATTTTGAGGGGCCGCATTGCCCTAGCCAGTGCGGCATCTTGGCTGGCTGAACGTTTACATTGATGATCTGGGTTGGTACATAACTGCCCTATTGATTTGACCGAATGTTTTTTCCGAAAAGTGACCACAAGGCGTTTTTCATGCGTGCGTTCATCTATTTTGTTTTCTTGATTTTGGCTGCGTGTACCGCTGATGTTTTGTCACCCGAAGTGTTGTCCTCGAAAGTAGCGCGCGCATCGTCCGCAGAGCTGTGTTCCGCATATCGGCTCCCAAGTACGACATTGCGGGGGAAACTGATGATCGAAGCAGAGCTGGCTGCTCGAAAAGTAAACCAATGTGGTTATAGCAATTATGGTCAGTACAGCCTGTCTACAGCTGGGACCAAATCCTACGAGCGACCGTTTTCATCCGAGGCAGCAGGGGGTGACTATGATTGTGATGACTTTCCGAATGGCGCAGCAGCGCAAAGGTTCTTCTTAGCGTCTGGTGGACCTCTATCTGATCCACATAATTTGGATCTTGATGGCGATGGTCTCGCGTGTGAGTGGGGTGCTCAGATCAGGAAAGTATCTTCGTACCGCCGACCGGTTGCCAGCATTAGGCGCGTGACCTCACGATGCTACACGGGTCCAAGAGGCGGAACCTACACAATCACGGCGAGTGGAAACAAGAACTATGGCGGCTGCTAAGTTGCTCTGATAGCCCGCAAGGTTGTGCATGTAGCCTGTGCAATATCATTGGGCGATGACAGATGCTGTTTTGCTGTTGCTTAGCTTTGGAGCGAGGGTCAGTTTGGGTTCGATGTGGCTGCTTCAGGCCGTGATTCAAACCCTTGCCAATACTTCCGTTCCCCTGTACATGCCGCCTCTATCGTCTTTGGGCGAGATTCTCTCGTGGGAGATTACCGGGATCGCGATCCCGGATCGAACCACGCAACATAATCTGGGTGAAACGCGTTTCACCTTAGTTGAAAGGAAAACCAAATGGCCAAGAAGCTTGCTGGTACAATGAAACTGCAGGTTCCTGCAGGTCAGGCGAACCCGTCGCCGCCAGTTGGTCCGGCGCTGGGTCAGCGCGGCATCAACATCATGGAATTCTGCAAGGCGTTCAACGCCAAGACCGCAGACATGGAGCAAGGCGCGCCTTGCCCGACCGTGATCACCTATTATCAGGACAAGTCCTTCACCATGGACATCAAGACGCCGCCTGCGTCTTATTACCTGAAAAAAGCAGCTGGCCTGAAGCCGGTTGGCAAGCGTAACCGCCCCCGTGGCGCGGAAAACCCAGGTCGTGAGACTGTGGCATCCGTGACCTCGAAGCAGGTTCGTGAAATCGCCGAAGCAAAAATGAAAGATCTCAACGCCAACGACGTCGAAGGCGCAATGCAGATCATCCTGGGCTCGGCCCGCTCTATGGGCATCGAGGTGAAGTAAGATGGCAAAACTCGGTAAACGTACCCGCGCTGCGCGCGAAGCTGTCGCTGGCAAGGAAAACCTGTCGGTCGAAGAAGCAGTTGCCCTGGTCAAAGCCAACGCAACTTCGAAATTCGATGAGACCATCGAAATCGCTCTGAACCTGGGCGTTGACACCCGTCACGCGGACCAGATGGTTCGTGGCGTTGTTGGCCTGCCGAATGGCACCGGTAAAACAATGCGCGTTGCTGTATTCGCTCGTGGCCCCAAGGCTGACGAAGCGAAAGAAGCAGGCGCGGATATCATTGGTGCAGAAGACCTGATGGAAACCATTCAGGGCGGCACCATTGAATTCGATCGTTGCATAGCAACCCCGGACATGATGCCCATCGTTGGTCGTCTTGGAAAAGTTCTGGGCCCCCGCAACCTGATGCCGAACCCCAAGGTTGGCACTGTGACCATGGACGTGAAAGCGGCCGTAGAAGCAGCCAAAGGCGGCGAAGTTCAGTTCAAAGCTGAAAAAGGCGGCGTTGTGCACGCTGGTGTTGGCAAAGCGTCCTTCGACGAAGCCAAACTGGCAGAAAACGTTCGTGCATTTGTGACCGCTGTTGCCAAAGCCAAGCCAACAGGCGCCAAAGGCACTTACATGAAGAAAATCGCGCTGAGCTCGACCATGGGCCCAGGCGTGACTCTGGATGTGGCTGCTGCTGCGGGCGAGTAAGCCCCTAGCTTACAGCTAAAATGATTAGACCCGAACGGTGAAGGCTGTTCGGGTCTTTCTTTTTCAGCCCTCACTCATACACGGCTTGCAGGCGCAGGTTCAGGCGGTCTCTGCGAAAGCTCTCGTATTCGCTGCAGGATCTGTCCAATCGCCATAAGTCCAGCCAATCCATCACTAGACGTGCGCGCATGCACATATCCAGAACGTCCATCTGAATTGGATGGCGATATTTGCGAAAGAACATGTCTTTGTTTGTTTTCAGGATGCCGCTTTGATCAACCTGATCATCAGTGCCATCGCGAAAGATATCGGACTTTAGAAAGTCGACAATATCATACAAAGCTAGCTTTTCCCGCGTTTCGGTAAAATCCAGGCCGATCATTTCGCCATGCCCGACGATCAGATTTTGACTGTGACAATCTCCGTGTGCAAGGACCAGCAGTTCAGGGGTGCCTTTTAGCTGTAATGCCTCGTCGGTCAGATGCTGGACCATATTCCGCCCCCGGAGCTGTGCTGTGTCCGGGGCAAGACGTAGCAAAGCCTGAAGCCTGTCGATCATCCAGCTAGGGCGGAAATCATAGGTCTTGATGGGTTGAAACCTGTGCAGGTCGTTCAGCCACGATCCGGCGCGGCGATAGATGCGGCCGATCTGGTCGTCATCCGGGCTGTTATGGATAAGATCCGCAGCGGTGGGGCGGTCAATAAACTGCGTCACAAAAAACGCATCACCCGGTGATATGTAAACCGGGTCGACAACCCCCGCAGATTCGTATCGTGCAAAATGGGCGGTCAGCTTTCCGAGCATGTCAAACTCATCGCGCAAACGTCCCGTTCCGGGCGATTCCGTATCGACCTTTAGGGCATAGTCCCGGCGCGCACCCCGGACCCTGAGCACTATACGCGAGCCCGCAAAATCATGAGAACGATAGACGCATTCGAAACCCGCCGGGCCATCCTCGGGCGTTTGATCCAGGAACTCCTGAACAAAGCCGCGCGCGCATTCGTATTCGTCTGTGGTGAGGGTCAGCATTCAGGGATGGATACCTAAGAAGAAAGGGGCTTAGCCAGACTGGACCTCAGCGCATGGAACATGTCAATCTAGGACACTGTTCCAATGCCGGCTGCGCTGCTCGATCATTTCCGGTTTCGGCCTAATTTACCCCTTGGAAACCCGGCGTAACTGCCATAAAGAGAGCTGCGAAGTAAAGCGTGCGATTCGTCGTGCGCTTTATTTTGTTTCGTCCAAGACGGTGGGTGGTGTCATCTGGCCCCTTAATTCCCTGCCTGAGACGGGTAAGACCAAAGAATTCTGAGGGCTTCGATCCTCGGGCGAATTTTGGCTAATCCCGTAACAACGGACCTGAACGCCGGAGCGTAAGCTGCGGCAAATATGAGCCGGGGTGAGATATCACCCCTAACTTGGAGAAAACTGTGGATAGAGCCCAGAAAGAGAAAGTGGTCGACGAGCTCGGCCAAATCTTCGAAAGCTCTGGCGTCGTAGTGGTTGCACACTACGCCGGTCTGACAGTTGCCGAGATGCAGGACCTTCGCGCACGTGCTCGTGACGCGGGTGGTGCCGTGCGTGTTGCCAAGAACAGGCTCGCCAAAATCGCCCTCGACGGAAAGCCATGTGAAAGCATTGCCGACCTGCTGACGGGGATGACCGTTCTGACCTATTCTGAGGACCCTGTGGCAGCAGCCAAAGTGGCCCAGGACTACGCCAAAGAGAACCAAAAGTTCGAAATTCTTGGCGGTGCAATGGGTGAGAACGCTCTGGATCGTGCCGGCGTCGAAGCCGTGTCCAAAATGCCTTCGCGCGAGGAGCTTATTGCTACTATCGCGGGCATGCTGGGCGCACCTGCTTCGAATATCGCTGGCGCAATTGGCGCACCTGCAAGCAACATCGCAAGCATCCTTTCCACCATCGAAGAGAAGGCGGAAGCTGCGTAAGCGGTTGGCACTGAATGATCTGCGTAGGGTAGTCACCCTGACGTTGGAACACACACTGTAAACGGAAAGAGCTGATAAAATGGCTGATCTGAAAGCACTCGCAGAAAGCATCGTGGGTCTGACCCTGCTGGAAGCACAAGAACTGAAAACCATCCTCAAAGACGAATATGGCATCGAGCCCGCAGCAGGCGGCGCGGTTGTCATGGCAGCCGGTGGCGACGCCGGTGGCGCAGCTGAGGAAGAAAAAACCGAATTCGACGTCGTTCTGAAGAATGCCGGCGCTTCGAAAATCAACGTGATCAAAGAAGTTCGCGGCATCACCGGTCTGGGCCTGAAAGAAGCCAAAGAGCTGGTCGAAGCTGGCGGCAAGATCAAAGAAGCTGTGTCGAAAGACGAAGCCGAAGACATCAAAGGCAAGCTGGAAGCAGCTGGCGCCGAGGTCGAACTGGCCTAAGTCAGTCTTTTGGTGCATCGCAGATGCACCGGAAATTTGGCTGGTCCCGGAGAAATCCGGGTCCAGCCGAACCTGTCTTAGAAAGGACCTCATGGATTGGGGTGTTTTCTAAGACGCGGTTCATGGATCGGGAGGCTGCCATTCGGGACGGTGGCCACGAATTGATCCGGACGTGTTGTCTCTAATGTGCAAGGCACCGGGGCCCGACGGTGTCTTTGTCCGCTGAGAACATCGAAAGGTGACATCTGACATGGCTCAATCGTTCCTTGGCCAGAAACGTCTTCGGAAATATTACGGCAAAATCCGCGAAGTGCTGGAGATGCCGAACCTCATTGAGGTGCAAAAATCTTCTTATGATCTATTCCTGCGCTCCGGCGATGCAGATGTGCCGACAGACGGCGAAGGCATCAAAGGCGTGTTCCAGTCGGTTTTCCCGATCAAGGATTTCAACGAAACCTCCGTTCTGGAGTTCGTGAAATACGATTTGGAAAAACCCAAATACGACGTCGAAGAGTGCATGCAGCGCGACATGACCTACAGCGCGCCGCTGAAAGTCACTCTGCGTCTGATCGTGTTTGATGTCGACGAGGACACTGGCGCCAAGTCGGTCAAAGACATCAAGGAACAGGACGTGTTCATGGGGGATATGCCCCTGATGACACCAAACGGGACGTTCATTGTGAACGGTACCGAGCGTGTGATCGTGTCCCAAATGCACCGTTCGCCCGGTGTGTTCTTTGACCACGACAAGGGCAAGACCCATTCCTCGGGCAAGCTGTTGTTTGCCTGCCGCATCATCCCGTATCGCGGCAGCTGGCTGGACTTTGAGTTCGACGCCAAGGACATCGTGTTCGCCCGTATCGACCGTCGCCGCAAACTGCCTGTGACAACCCTGCTGTATGCGCTGGGTCTGGATCAAGAAGCGATCATGGACGCCTATTACAACACGGTGTCGTACAAGCTGGACAAGAAGAAGGGCTGGATTGCACCGTTCTTCCCCGAGCGTGCACGCGGTACGCGTCCGACCTATGACCTGATCGACGCCAAATCCGGTGAAGTGATTGCCGAAGCGGGCAAGAAAGTCACCCCGCGCGCGGTCAAGAAGCTGATCGATGAAGGCAACGTCACCGAGCTGTTGGTTCCGTTCGATCACATCGTCGGGAAGTTTGTCGCCAAGGACATCATCAACGAAGAAACCGGCGCGATCTATGTCGAAGCTGGTGATGAGCTGACGCTGGAATACGACAAAGACGGCGAGCTGATCGGAGGCACCGCGAAAGAGCTGATCGACGCGGGCGTCACCGATATTCCGGTTCTGGATATCGACAACATCAATGTCGGCCCCTACATGCGTAACACCATGGCGGCAGACAAGAACATGGGCCGCGACACAGCGCTGATGGACATCTATCGCGTCATGCGCCCGGGTGAGCCGCCCACCGTCGAAGCGGCCTCGGCGCTGTTCGAAACGCTGTTCTTTGACAGCGAGCGCTATGACCTGTCCGCCGTTGGCCGTGTAAAGATGAACATGCGTCTGGCTCTGGATGCGCCCGATACGCTGCGCACCCTGCGCCGCGAAGACATCGTGGCCTGCATCAAGGCTCTGGTTGAACTGCGTGACGGCAAAGGGGACATCGACGATATCGACCACCTCGGCAACCGTCGTGTGCGTTCGGTCGGCGAACTGATGGAAAACCAGTACCGCGTTGGCCTGCTGCGCATGGAGCGCGCGATCAAAGAGCGTATGTCGTCGGTCGAGATCGACACAGTCATGCCGCAGGACCTGATCAATGCGAAACCGGCTGCTGCTGCTGTCCGCGAATTCTTCGGCTCGTCGCAGTTGTCGCAGTTCATGGATCAGACCAACCCGCTGTCGGAAGTCACCCACAAACGCCGCCTCTCGGCGCTTGGCCCCGGTGGTCTGACACGTGAGCGTGCGGGCTTTGAGGTGCGCGACGTTCATCCGACACACTATGGCCGGATGTGCCCGATTGAAACGCCGGAAGGCCCGAACATCGGTCTGATCAACTCGCTGGCCACCTTTGCCCGTGTGAACAAGTATGGCTTCATCGAAACACCGTACCGCGTCGTCAAAGACGCTGAGGTGACCGATGAGGTTCACTACATGTCCGCGACCGAGGAAATGCGTCACACTGTGGCGCAGGCGAACGCGACACTGGATTCGGATGGCAAGTTCATCAACGATCTGGTTTCGACTCGTCAGTCAGGTGACTACACTCTGGCCCCGCGCGAGAATGTGGACCTGATCGACGTCAGCCCAAAACAGCTGGTATCGGTTGCTGCATCGCTGATCCCGTTCCTTGAAAATGACGACGCCAACCGCGCTCTGATGGGCTCGAACATGCAACGTCAGGCGGTTCCACTGCTGCGGGCCGAGGCACCGCTGATTGGTACCGGAATCGAGGAAAAGGTTGCGATTGACTCAGGCGCTGCAATTCAGGCGAAACGCGCCGGTATCATCGACCAGGTCGATGCCCAGCGTATCGTTATCCGCGCGACTGAGGATCTGGAACTGGGCGACGCTGGCGTTGACATCTATCGTCTGCGCAAATTCCAGCGTTCGAACCAGAACACCTGCATCAACCAGCGTCCGCTGATCAAAGTGGGTGACACCGTCCAGAAGGGCGAAGTCATAGCTGATGGTCCGTCGACCGATATGGGTGAACTGGCCCTGGGTAAGAACGTGGTCGTCGCGTTCATGCCGTGGAACGGTTACAATTACGAAGACTCGATCCTGATCTCGGAACGTATTGCGCGTGACGACGTCTTTACCTCGGTCCATATCGAGGAATTTGAAGTCGCCGCCCGTGACACCAAGCTGGGTCCGGAAGAGATCACCCGCGATATTCCGAATGTCGGTGAAGAAGCGCTGCGTAACCTCGACGAGGCGGGCATCGTTTACATCGGCGCGGATGTTGAACCGGGCGATATCCTGGTCGGCAAGATCACTCCGAAGGGCGAAAGCCCGATGACCCCGGAAGAAAAGCTGCTGCGCGCCATCTTTGGCGAAAAAGCATCTGACGTGCGCGACACTTCGCTGCGCGTGAAGCCGGGCGATTACGGTACGGTCGTTGAGGTCCGCGTCTTCAACCGTCACGGCGTCGAGAAAGACGAGCGTGCGCTGCAGATCGAGCGGGAAGAAGTCGAACGTCTGGCCCGTGACCGGGACGACGAGTTGGCGATCCTGGACCGCAACATCTATGCGCGTCTGCAAGGCCTGATCATGGGTAAAACCGCGGTCAAAGGCCCGAAAGGCGTCAAGCCAGGGTCGGTGATCACCGAGGACCTGTTGGAAACCCTGACCCGTGGTCAGTGGTGGCAGCTGGCGCTGGAAGATGAGCAGGACGCACAGATCGTTGAGGCTCTGAATGAGCAGTACGAAGTGCAAAAGCGTGCTCTGGACGCCCGTTTCGAGGACAAGGTCGAGAAGGTTCGTCGTGGCGACGACCTGCCGCCGGGTGTGATGAAGATGGTCAAAGTCTTCATCGCCGTGAAGCGCAAGCTGCAGCCGGGCGATAAGATGGCCGGTCGTCACGGGAACAAAGGTGTGATTTCCAAGGTTGTTCCGATGGAAGACATGCCGTTCCTGGCCGATGGTACGCCGGTTGACTTCTGTCTGAACCCGCTGGGTGTTCCTTCGCGTATGAACGTTGGTCAGATCCTTGAAACCCACATGGGTTGGGCCGCGCGCGGTCTGGGTCTGAACATCGACGACGCCCTGGGTGAATATCGCCGCTCTGGCGACCTGACGCCGGTTCGCGAAGCAATGAAGCTGGCCTATGGCGACGATGTCTATGAAGAAGGCATCACTGGCATGGACGAGGGTCACCTGATCGAGGCTGCGGGCAACGTGACCCGTGGTGTTCCGATCGCGACTCCGGTCTTTGATGGCGCCAAAGAGGCAGACGTCAATGACGCTCTGGTGCGCGCGGGCTTCTCGCAAAGCGGTCAGTCGGTTCTGTTCGACGGTCGTACGGGTGAGCAGTTTGCACGTCCGGTGACCGTGGGCATCAAGTACCTGCTGAAACTGCACCACCTTGTGGATGACAAAATCCACGCGCGTTCAACCGGGCCGTACAGCCTGGTTACCCAGCAGCCGCTGGGTGGTAAGGCGCAGTTCGGTGGTCAGCGCTTTGGTGAGATGGAAGTCTGGGCTCTGGAAGCTTATGGCGCCGCCTACACCCTGCAGGAAATGCTCACCGTGAAATCGGATGACGTCGCCGGCCGGACCAAAGTGTACGAGTCGATCGTCAAGGGCGAGGATAACTTTGAAGCGGGCGTACCGGAATCGTTTAACGTTCTGGTGAAAGAAGTCCGTGGCCTCGGCCTGAATATGGAACTCCTGGATGCGGAGGAAGAGTAGGGGCGGCAACGCCCCAAACTCATCCCATCCCAATTTGTAAGGACGCAAAATGAACCAGGAAATTACCAATAACCCGTTCAACCCGCTGACGCCGCCTAAGGTCTTTGACGAGATCAAGGTCTCATTGGCCAGCCCGGAACGGATCCTCTCTTGGTCTTATGGCGAGATCAAGAAACCCGAAACCATCAACTACCGGACGTTCAAACCCGAACGTGACGGTCTGTTCTGCGCGCGTATCTTTGGCCCGATCAAAGATTACGAATGTCTGTGCGGTAAATATAAGCGGATGAAATATCGCGGCGTTGTCTGCGAGAAATGCGGTGTGGAAGTCACCCTGCAGAAAGTCCGCCGCGAGCGTATGGGTCATATCGAGCTGGCCGCGCCCGTCGCACACATTTGGTTCCTGAAATCGCTGCCGTCCCGCATCGGTCTGATGCTGGACATGACGCTGCGCGATCTGGAACGCGTTCTGTACTTTGAAAACTATGTCGTCATCGAGCCCGGTCTGACCGACCTCTCCTATGGTCAGATGCTGACCGAAGAAGAGTTCATGGACGCGCAGGATGCCTATGGCATGGACGCGTTCACCGCGAACATCGGTGCCGAAGCTATCCGTGAGATGCTGGCCCAGATCGATCTGGAAGCCGAAGCCGAACAGCTGCGTGCTGATCTGGCCGAAGCAACCGGTGAACTGAAGCCCAAGAAGATCATCAAGCGTCTGAAGGTTGTTGAATCCTTCCTTGAGTCGGGCAACCGGCCTGAGTGGATGGTGATGACCGTGATCCCGGTGATTCCGCCGGAACTGCGTCCGCTGGTTCCACTGGATGGTGGTCGTTTTGCGACTTCGGATCTGAACGATCTGTATCGCCGCGTCATCAACCGGAACAACCGTCTGAAGCGTCTGATCGAACTGCGCGCACCTGACATCATCGTCCGCAACGAAAAGCGGATGCTGCAGGAATCCGTCGATGCTCTGTTCGACAATGGCCGTCGTGGTCGCGTGATCACTGGTGCCAATAAGCGTCCACTGAAATCGCTTTCGGACATGCTGAAGGGTAAGCAGGGTCGCTTCCGTCAAAACCTTCTGGGTAAGCGCGTCGACTTCTCGGGCCGTTCGGTCATCGTGACCGGTCCGGAACTCAAGCTGCACCAGTGTGGTCTGCCCAAAAAGATGGCGCTGGAACTGTTCAAGCCGTTCATCTACTCGCGCCTTGAAGCCAAGGGTCTGTCTTCGACCGTGAAACAGGCGAAGAAACTGGTCGAGAAAGAGCGTCCCGAAGTGTGGGATATCCTCGACGAGGTGATTCGCGAACACCCTGTCATGCTGAACCGTGCGCCGACACTGCACCGTCTTGGCATTCAGGCGTTTGAACCGGTTCTGATCGAAGGTAAAGCCATCCAGCTGCACCCGTTGGTCTGTTCGGCCTTTAACGCCGACTTCGACGGTGACCAGATGGCCGTTCACGTCCCGCTGAGCCTTGAGGCCCAGTTGGAAGCGCGTGTTCTGATGATGTCGACGAACAACGTTCTGTCGCCAGCAAACGGCGCGCCGATCATCGTTCCTTCGCAGGATATGATTCTGGGTCTGTACTATGTGACCCTGGAACGCGAAGGCATGCCAGGCGAAGGCAAGGTCTTTGGCTCTATCGACGAAGTTCAGCACGCGCTGGACGCCGGTGAAGTGCATCTGCACACCAAGATCACTGCGCGGATTACTCAGATCGACAGTGAAGGCAATGAAGTTCAACAGCGGTTTGAGACCACTCCGGGCCGAGTGCGCCTGGGTGCTCTGCTGCCGATGAACAACAAGGCCCCGTTCGAACTGGTCAACCGTTTGCTGCGGAAGAAAGAAGTGCAGCAAGTGATCGACACCGTCTACCGTTACTGCGGTCAGAAAGAGTCGGTCATCTTCTGTGACCAGATCATGTCGATGGGCTTCAAGGAAGCGTTCCGCGCCGGCATCTCGTTCGGTAAGGACGACATGGTGATCCCGGATGACAAATGGGGCATCGTCGATGAAACCCGTAGTCAGGTGAAGGATTTTGAACAGCAGTACATGGACGGCCTGATCACTCAGGGTGAAAAGTACAACAAAGTTGTTGATGCCTGGTCGAAGTGTAACGATCGTGTAACCGAAGCGATGATGAGCACGATCTCATCTTCGGATCGGGCAGAGGACGGGTCTGAAAAGGAACCGAACTCGGTCTACATGATGGCCCACTCGGGCGCGCGTGGCTCGGTCACTCAGATGAAACAGCTGGGCGGTATGCGCGGCCTGATGGCCAAACCAAACGGTGACATCATCGAGACGCCGATCATCTCGAACTTCAAGGAAGGTCTGACCGTTCTTGAATACTTCAACTCGACCCACGGCGCCCGTAAGGGTCTGTCGGATACTGCTCTGAAAACGGCGAACTCGGGTTACCTGACCCGTCGTCTAGTGGACGTGGCACAGGACTGCATCGTGCGTGAGCTCGATTGTGGAACCGAGCGTGCGATCACTGCGGAAGCCGCGGTAAACGACGGTGAAGTTGTTGCTTCGCTAGCCGAACGTGTGCTGGGCCGTGTCTCTGCCGATGACGTTCTGCGTCCCGGCACCGATGAGGTTCTGGTCGCAGCGGGTCAGCTGATCGACGAACGTATGGCTGACATCATTGATGAGGCCGCTGTTGCGTCGATGCGGATCCGTTCGCCTCTGACCTGTGAGTCCGAGGAAGGCGTCTGTGCAACCTGCTACGGTCGTGACCTTGCACGCGGTACTATGGTCAACACGGGTGAGGCTGTCGGCATCATCGCCGCCCAGTCCATCGGTGAACCCGGTACGCAGCTGACAATGCGGACCTTCCACATCGGTGGTGTTGCGCAGGGTGGTCAGCAGTCGTTCCAGGAAGCCAGCCACGACGGTGTCGTTTCGTTTGAGAACCCGCAGATCCTGGTCAATTCCGCGGGCGAAAGCCTGGTCATGGGCCGGAACATGAAGATGGTGATCAAAGACGAACATGGCGAAGAGCGTGCCAACCACAAGTTGGGTTATGGCTCGAAGCTGTTCGTCAAGGATGGCACCAAGGTGAACCGTGGCGACAAGCTGTTCGAATGGGATCCTTACACCCTGCCGATCATCGCCGAAAAGTCCGGTACCGCGAAATATGTTGATCTGGTTTCGGGCATTGCTGTCCGCGACGTGACCGACGATGCAACCGGTATGACCCAGAAGATCGTGATCGACTGGCGCGCGGCCCCCAAAGGCAGCGACCTCAAGCCTGAGATCATTCTGGTTGGCGAAGATGGCGAACCGGTCCGTAACGATGCGGGCAACCCGGTTCACTATCCGATGTCGGTGGATGCGATCCTGTCGATCGAAGACGGTCAGCAGATCGAAGCTGGTGAAGTTGTCGCGCGTATCCCGCGTGAAGGTGCCAAGACCAAGGACATCACCGGTGGTCTGCCGCGCGTTGCCGAACTGTTCGAAGCCCGTCGCCCGAAAGATCACGCGATCATCGCAGAAGCCGATGGTTACGTGCGCTTTGGTCGCGACTACAAGAACAAGCGTCGCATCAGCATCGAACCGGCTGACGAGTCCATGGAGACCATCGAGTATATGGTGCCCAAGGGTAAGCACATCCCGGTTGCAGAAGGTGACTTCATCCAGAAGGGTGAATACCTGATGGACGGTAACCCGGCCCCGCATGACATCCTGTCCATCATGGGTGTCGAAGCGCTGGCGGATTACATGATCGACGAAGTGCAGGATGTTTATCGTCTGCAGGGCGTGAAGATCAACGACAAGCACATCGAAGTGATCGTGCGCCAGATGCTGCAGAAGTGGGAGATCCTGGATTCAGGTGACACCACCCTGCTGAAAGGCGAACATGTCGACAAGCAGGAGTTCGACGCGGCCAACGAGAAGACCCTCGCCCGCGGTGGACGTCCGGCTCAGGGCGAGCCGATCCTCTTGGGGATCACCAAAGCCTCGCTGCAGACGCGTTCGTTCATCTCGGCGGCGTCGTTCCAGGAAACCACACGGGTTCTGACCGAGGCTTCGGTTCAGGGCAAGAAAGACAAGCTGGTTGGCCTGAAAGAGAACGTGATCGTCGGTCGTCTAATCCCTGCCGGTACCGGTGGCGCAACGCAAAGCGTACAGCGCGTCGCGCAGTCGCGTGACAACGTTGTCATCGAAGCCCGCCGGGAAGAGGCCGAAGCCGCCGCTGCTCTGGCTGCGCCGATGATGGATGACGATATGGTCGGGGATGAGCTGGATGTTCTGGTGGAAACACCGGAAAGTCGCGAATAAGCGATCCTAAATTCCAAAGATCAGGCCCCGCGATTTCGCGGGGCCTTTTCATTTCAGGCTCGGGTGTGGCTCTGCATGAAGCGCCATTGGAAATGTCATGCTAGCAGAGCATTGGCGGGCGGAGCCATATTGACATCTCTTTCTTGAACGCCGCCAAATGCACCTCGTGGCCAAATGCGGAGTTCAAAAAGAGTGACGCCGAATTTCAGGGGTGCTTTGCTGATGATGGGCAGCATGGCTGCCTTCACCATCAATGACACTTTGATCAAGGCCGCCGGAGCCCAGATACCGCTGTTTCAGATGGTTGCCATCCGCGGGGTTTTGGCGACCATTCTGGTGTATCTTCTGGCACGGTACTATGGGGCGTTGCATCTGAACTTTCCGCGTCATGACAAGTGGTTGGTCGCGGCACGCTGTCTCGCCGAATTGTTGGCAACAATTTTCTTTTTGGTCGCGCTGCTTCATATGCCGTTGGCAAACGTGACGGCCATTCTGCTGGCCTTGCCATTAACCGTAACACTTGGAGCCGCGTTGTTTTTTCAAGAGTATATCGGTTGGCGTCGGATTCTTGCCATCGTTTTCGGGTTCGCCGGTATGTTGCTGATCGTTCGCCCGGGCACGGACGGTTTCAGCATCTACGCGATATATGCTTTGATCGCAGTTGCTTCGGTAACTGCCCGGGATTTGATTACGCGACGCATGTCGGTGCATGTGCCATCACTTGCAGTAACGCTGGCAACAACCGCGACGATTACATTGACGGCGGTTCTTGTCACCTCTGTCTCGGGCTGGGTTCCGGTTCCGGCAGCCGCCGGTTCGATGGTAGCGTGTGCTGCGGTCTTTGTTCTGACGGGATATTTGTTCAGCGTCATTGTCATGCGCGCTGGTGAGATCGGCTTTATCGCGCCGTTTCGTTATTCCAGTCTGATCTGGGCGTTGGGTTTGGGCTGGGCCGTATTTGGGGACTGGCCCGACAGGATTACGATGGCGGGGGCGGCCTTAGTGGTTGGGGCAGGAATGTTCATGCTGTTCCGTGAAAGGACTCGTCAATCTGCCGAATGAATGCGGCGAACGGCGTCCTGGTCGATGGCGAACCGTGCGATGAATTCGCCTTCCTGTTCAGAGGTTAGGGGGGACAGCTCGGTCCTACTGTTTCGCGCATGCGGAGAATCGTTGAACTGGTTAAGCGTGCGGACCCACATAGGTGCATCCGGATAGCTGATAACGGGCATGAAATTTCCGATCCGGTGATGTGCGAAATTCATGATCGTCAAGTCACTCCCCCCGGCGGAGTACATCGCAAAGCCCACCCCCAACAAAGGTTGATACACCTGTGCGGCCCGAATACCGCCCGCATCGAAACGGGCCAGGAACCCCTGATTGTAGTCAATCGCAACGGTTCTGTGGTTCCGCATTAAGCCCTGACCCTCATCTGCGGCGATGCGCAAGCGCTCAACGAAATCGACCGAAACCGCATCGTCATCATCGTGGCGGAACTGGATGCAGGGGGCGTCCGGTTTGGTGCGTGCTGAATTCAGGATTTCCTTCATGACCCTGCGATGACGCTTTGGTTCGCGTGCGATGATCTGTACCTGAGGCATGCCCGCTGTTAAGTCGTAAAGACGTTCGCGTGCTGGGTTTGGCAGGCATTCACCGATCACGATGAGAAACTGAAAATCCTCGTCGGTTTGCTCTTTTATGCAGGGCAGAGAGGTGGTTTCGAACAGGCGAAACCGCTCTTCCAGCCGGTCAGGTTGATACAGATAGGAGCGCCGGTCCTCGATCGTTTCGTGTTCGATCTGAAAGCCGCCATGGGCGGGATAGGAAAAACGACACAGGCCAAGTATTTGCATGATTCATCCGTGGTCCAGACCAATGGGCTGACTATGCCTGCACGGACCTGTTCCTGCAACGGGCGGTAAGACTGGATGAGCTTTGGTTCCAGCGCGAAACGGCCTGATGTGGAACGGATCAGCTGTACTGTTGACACTGGGTCCGACTCCCCCTATTACGCGCCACATCTCGGTACCGGGGGCCGCCCCAAAACCGATTTCAGTAATGAACTGGTCAAGGCCCGAGCTCTTTTATCGTTCGCGCCCTCTGATAACAAACCGCGACGTTCACCTCGGAATGGGAACGCTCGCGGGTTTTGCGCTTGTGGACGCACGAGTGCAGCGAATTTAACCGCACGCATCACGCGTGCATGTCATGTGTGTTGCAAAACGGGGATATAACCGGAATGCCAACGATCCAACAGCTGATCCGCAAGCCGCGGCAGCCGAAAGTAAAACGCTCGAAGTCCATGCACCTGGAGCAGTGCCCGCAGAAACGCGGCGTCTGCACACGTGTTTACACAACCACACCGAAAAAGCCGAACTCGGCGATGCGTAAGGTTGCCAAGGTGCGCCTGACCAACGGGTTCGAGGTGATCTCGTACATCCCCGGTGAAAGCCACAACCTGCAGGAACACTCGGTTGTTCTGATCCGTGGCGGCCGTGTAAAAGACCTTCCCGGTGTCCGTTATCACATCCTGCGTGGTGTTTTGGATACCCAAGGCGTCAAAGACCGTAAGCAACGTCGTTCGAAGTACGGCGCGAAGCGTCCCAAATAAGAAGGAGAGGCTGATATGTCACGTCGTCACGCCGCCGAAAAACGCGAAGTCCTGCCTGACGCCAAATTTGGCGACAAGGTACTGACCAAATTCATGAACAACCTGATGATCGACGGTAAAAAGTCGGTTGCAGAGCGCATCGTCTACAACGCATTTGACCGCGTTGAAGGCAAGATCAAGCGCGCACCCGTCGAAGTGTTCCACGAAGCGCTCGACAACATCAAGCCGTCCGTCGAGGTTCGCTCGCGCCGGGTTGGTGGTGCAACCTATCAGGTTCCGGTCGAAGTGCGCCCCGAGCGCCGCGAAGCACTGGCCATCCGTTGGCTGATCACTGCTGCGCGTGGCCGCAACGAAAACACCATGGAAGAACGCCTCGCCGGCGAACTGCTGGACGCCGTACAGTCCCGCGGTACCGCCGTTAAGAAGCGTGAAGACACCCACAAGATGGCCGAGGCGAACAAAGCCTTCAGCCACTACCGTTGGTAATTCCAGAGGCTTATTGAAATGGCACGCGAATATACACTCAACCATTACCGTAACTTCGGTATCATGGCGCATATTGATGCGGGTAAAACGACCTGCTCGGAACGCATCCTGTACTACACCGGCAAATCCCACAACATCGGTGAGGTGCACGACGGTGCAGCCACCATGGACTGGATGGAGCAGGAGCAGGAACGCGGGATCACCATCACCTCGGCTGCGACAACCACTTTCTGGGAACGCACTGAAGACGGTGAAACTGCTGACTCGCCCAAGCACCGCCTGAACATCATCGACACCCCCGGCCACGTTGACTTCACCATTGAAGTTGAGCGTTCGCTGGCGGTTCTCGACGGTGCCGTCTGCGTTCTTGACGCAAACGCCGGTGTTGAACCTCAGACCGAAACCGTGTGGCGTCAGGCTGACCGCTATAAGGTTCCGCGGATGGTGTTCGTCAACAAGATGGACAAGATCGGCGCGGACTTCTTCAACTGCGTTGCAATGATCGAAGACCGTACCGGCGCACGTGCTGTTCCGGTTGGTATTCCGATCGGCGCAGAGACCGAGTTGGAAGGCCTGATCGACTTGGTGACCATGGAAGAATGGCTGTGGCAGGGCGAAGACCTGGGCGCAAGCTGGGTCAAAGCACCGATCCGCGACAGCCTGAAGGACATGGCTGACGAATGGCGCGGTAAAATGGTCGAAGCGGCCGTCGAAATGGACGACGACGCGATGATGGAATACCTGGAAGGCAATGAGCCCGACGTTCCAACCCTGCGCGCCCTGCTGCGCAAAGGTACTCTGGAAATCGCGTTTGTTCCGGTTCTGGGTGGTTCGGCGTTCAAAAACAAAGGTGTTCAGCCACTGCTGAACGCTGTGATCGACTACTTGCCCAGCCCGCTGGACGTTGTCGATTACATGGGCTTCAAACCCGGTGACGAAGAAGAAACCCGTAACATCGCCCGCCGTGCGGATGATGATATGGCGTTCTCGGGTCTGGCGTTCAAAATCATGAACGACCCCTTTGTTGGCTCGCTGACCTTTACCCGCATCTACTCGGGCACTCTGTCCAAGGGCGACACGCTTCTGAACTCGACCAAGGGTAAGAAAGAGCGTATCGGCCGGATGATGATGATGCACTCGAACGAACGTGAGGAAATCACCGAAGCGTTCGCGGGCGACATCATTGCGCTGGCAGGTCTGAAAGACACCACCACGGGCGACACTCTGTGTTCGACCGGCGATCCGGTGGTTCTGGAAACCATGACCTTCCCCGATCCGGTGATCGAGATCGCGGTTGAGCCGAAAACCAAGGCTGACCAGGAAAAAATGAGCCAGGGTCTGGGCCGTTTGGCCGCCGAAGACCCGTCCTTCCGTGTGGAAACTGATCTGGAATCGGGTCAGACCATCATGAAGGGCATGGGCGAACTTCACCTGGACATCCTGATTGACCGTCTCAAGCGTGAATTCAAGGTTGAAGCGAATATTGGTGCGCCGCAGGTGGCCTATCGCGAAACCATCGGTCACGAAGCCGAGATCGTTTACACCCACAAGAAACAGTCGGGTGGTTCGGGTCAGTTCGCTGAGGTGAAGATGATCATCACCCCAACAGAGCCGGGCGAAGGTTATTCGTTCGAATCTCGTGTTGTTGGTGGTTCGGTGCCCAAGGAATACATCCCGGGCGTTGAAAAAGGCATCAGATCCGTCATGGATAGCGGCCCGCTGGCTGGCTTCCCTGTGATCGACTTCAAGGTTGCCCTGATCGAAGGTAAATACCACGACGTGGACTCTTCGGTTCTCGCCTTTGAGATCGCGGCGCGTATGGGTATGCGTGAAGGCATGCGCAAAGCGGGTGCGAAACTGCTTGAGCCGATCATGAAGGTCGAAGTGATCACTCCGGAAGAATATACCGGCGGTATCATTGGTGACCTGACATCGCGTCGGGGACAGGTTTCTGGGCAGGAAAACCGTGGCAACGCCATCGCGATTGACGCGTTTGTGCCGCTGGCCAACATGTTCGGTTACATCAACACTCTGCGTTCGATGTCGTCGGGCCGCGCCCAGTTCACCATGCAGTTCGACCACTACGATCCGGTTCCGCAGAACATCTCGGACGAGATCCAGGCGAAATACGCATAAGCGAAGATTTGAGGGAGCTCGATTAGCGGGCTCCCTTCATTACCGATAAAGGAGGCCATCATGGCAAAGGAAAAGTTTGAGCGTAATAAGCCGCACGTCAACATTGGCACGATTGGGCACGTTGACCACGGCAAGAC
>NZ_JBXWNS010000008.1:0-185774 GCF_059610485.1 Ruegeria sp. CDSC081
CAGCCCGCAAAATCAACCAACTTCCCACCCAACTCAACATGCAAACCATGCAAAGGCGTGCGCTTAATATCCGTCATAAATAAACCCTTTCCCAAGCCAGTTTTCCGAGGTCATCGAATAGCTTGCAACGATGAATTTGCAGGACAGTCTGATATCACCAAGGTTCCTGTGGACGGTCTTGCGAGTCAACAACAATACCGCCCGGCCAGATTCGGGGGTGAGCGAGAATAATTTCCAAACCGCAACGAACGGCTCTGGCCCCGGACCTAGACCTGTCCTAAGACTTGCCACGCAAGAGGGACCGACATGTCACATATCACACTGGTGCGTCACGGGCAGGCCAACACCACCGCGCGCGACGAAAAGAACTATGACAAGCTCAGCGATCTGGGACATCAGCAGGCCCGCTGGCTGGGGGCGCATTTGCAGGACACACGCAGCCATTTTCCCCGGGTCTATTGCGGCACCCTGATCCGCCACGCCGAGACCACCGCCAGCATGGGGCTGACTGATCCGATCCGCGATCCGCGGCTGAACGAGATCGAGTATTTCACCATCGCGCAGCTGTTCGAGGAACAGCACGGAGTGAAAGTGCCCACTGATCGCGAAGGTTTTGTCGAGCATCTGCCCCGCACCTTTGCCGCCTGGGCCGATGGCGCCATCAAAAACACACCGGAAACCTTCGAGGAATTCGAAACCCGGGTGCGCGACGCGCTGACCGATATCGGAACCGAAGGCGGCCCTGCCATTGTTGTGACCTCGGGCGGGTTGATTTCGATGGTTGTCCGGCAGGCGATGGGCCTGGATATCCCGGCCATGGCGCGGGTGGCTCTTGCCATCATGAACACGTCAATGCACCGTTTATACCCGATAGGTACTCAGCTCAGCCCGGTTCTGTTCAATGCCGTTCCGCATCTGGAAGCACCAGACCGGCAGTTTGCACAGACCCACCTGTAACCCCAAACCAGAGGCTTTGTGATGCAACTTTACTATGCCCCTCGCACGATTTCGGTCGCCGTTGCGATTGCACTGGAAGAGGCCGGGCTGGACTATGAAGCGATCCAACTGGGCTTTGCCGGTGGAGAGCAAACCAAATCCGCCTACAAGCAGATCAACCCAAAAGGCCGGGTTCCGGCGCTGGTGGTAAACGGTGGGATTTTGACCGAAACCGGGGCACTTTTGGAGTTCATCGCAGCAATGGCTCCGAAGGCCGGGCTGGTGCCTGCGGACCCGATCATGGCCGCCCGGATGCGCGAGGTGATGTATTACCTTGCCTCGACCATGCATGTGAACCACGCCCATAAGCTGCGCGGCGCACGGTGGGCCGACAAGAAATCCAGCTGGAAGGATATGACGGCAAAAGTCGCGCAGACCATGGCAGCGTCCTGCGACTATATCTGTTCGAACGGTCTGCGTGGACCGTTTGTGCTGGGCGAGGCGTTCTCACTGGCCGATGCCTATTTGTATGTGGTTTGCAGTTGGTTGGAAGGCGACGGCGTCGACGTCGCAGCCTACCCCAAGATCGTCGCCTTTCGTGAGGCGGCAGAGGCGCGCGCTTCGCTGAAAGCCGTACGTGCCGCCGGAATGCTCTGATAAAGGGGACAAAATATGACGCATCTATGGGTCCGGGCCGAACAGCGCCCGAACGAAGAACGGGTCGGGCTGACCCCTGAAGGCGCTTTGGCGCTGATCGCTGCTGGCATCCGCGTAACGGTCGAGGAAAGCCATGTTCGCGCCATCCCCATCGACGGTTACAAGGCTGCTGGCTGCGAGATCGCGCCCGAGAATTCCTGGCCAGATGCACCTAAGGACGCGATCATCTTTGGCCTCAAGGAACTGCCCGAGGATGGCACGCCCCTGCCCCACCGCCACATCATGTTCGGCCATGCCTATAAGGGTCAGCATTCCGGCCGGGCGCTGCTAGAACGGTTCAAGGCCGGGGGCGGAACGCTGTATGATCTGGAATATCTTGTCGAGGAAAACGGCCGCCGGGTCGCCGCCTTTGGCTATTGGGCCGGCTATGCCGGGGCTGCGGTGACACTCAAGACTTGGGCCGCGCAGCAGCGGGGCGCGGAATGCCCTCCGGTTGGTGTTTATCCCAGCAAGGACGCGTTGAATACCGAGCTTCTGGCTGAACTAGATGCCATCGAGGCCAATAAACCAAGGGCCATCGTCATCGGTGCTCTTGGCCGCGTGGGTACCGGCGCCAGCGACCTTTGCACGGCGATGGATGTCAGTGTCACCAAGTGGGACATGGCCGAAACCGCCGGCGGTGGGCCGTTCCCTGAAATCCTGGACCACGACCTGTTCCTGAACTGTATCTTCGCGCGCCCAGGTACGCCGATTTTTGTCCCACATGAGGCACTGGCCGCTGACCGCAAGCTGACCGCCATCGGCGATGTCGCTTGTGACCCCGACAGCGATTATAACCCTGTTCCGGTTTATGACCGAGCAACAACTTGGGACGCACCTGCCCTGCGCGTGGCGACCAATCCGGTTCTTGATGTAGTTGCAATCGACAATCTGCCGTCGATGCTACCGGTCGAAAGCTCGGAAGATTATGCAGCACAGCTTCTGCCTTCTCTGTTGACCCTGACCGATCTGGACAGCGGCGTCTGGGGCCGGGCCCGCGATACGTTCGACAACCATGTCTAGGAGTAGCCACGCATGGAACACCTGATCGGAGGCGCGGCAGCAGTTCTAGGCACTGTATGTTGGCTTCCTCAAACCCTAAAGACCTGGCGCTCCCGCGAGACCAAGGATCTGTCTATGCCGGCGAACCTGTTGATTCTGGCCACGTTGAGCCTGTGGCTGATTTACGGAGTGATGATTGCGGCATGGCCGCTGATATTGGGTAATGTGATCTCGATCCTGCTTGTCAGCGCGATCGTGATTGCAAAACTGAGGTTTGGCTGAACAGCCGTAAAGGAGTTTTCACATGACGATTCACTGGTGTGGCACCGGCCTGTCGGCCATTCCCGGCTTACGCCGCCTGATCGAAGGCGGGCAAAAGGTCACGGTCTGGAACCGGACAATCGAAAAGGCCAAGGCCGAAGTTGGTGACCTGACCAGCGATATCCGCGTTTTTGACATCGACGCCTTGGCGGCGGTGCTGGAACAGGACGATGTCATCGTTTCGATGTTGCCCGGCGATTGGCACGTGCCCTTGGCCGAGCTTGCAATCGCGAAACAGGCGAATTTCGTCTCATCCTCCTATATCGCGCCCGAGATGCGCGCATTGGACGACGCGGCCCGCGAAGCCGGGGTGGCGCTGGTCAACGAGGTCGGGCTGGACCCGGGCATCGATCACTTGATGGCTCATGCACTGATCGACGACTATCGCGCTTCGGACGCGTTCGACCCGCAGAACCACCTGAGTTTCATCTCTTATTGCGGTGGTATCCCCAGGCATCCGAACCCGTTCCGGTACAAGTTCAGCTGGTCACCGCTGGGTGTGCTCAAGGCGTTGCGTTCACCATCGAAATCAATTCGCAATTATGCTCCGCTGGACGTGGCGCGCCCATGGGATGCGATTACCAGCTATATCGCACCCCTGCCCACACCCGAAAGCTTTGAGGTCTACCCGAACCGCGACTCGATCCCGTTCATGGCGCAGTACCATTTCGAGGATCACTGGCCGGTCAAGGAATTCGTCCGCGGTACGCTGCGTCTGAATGGCTGGGCCGATGCGTGGTCAGATGTGTTTGCCGAAATCGAAACCCTGTCAGGGCCCGAAGGCGATGCACGCCTGAAGGAGATGTCGGACCAGTTCTGGGCCGAAAACGCCTATGACGAGGGCGAGCCGGACCGTGTGGTTCTGTGTGTGGGCCTGAAGGCGGAAAAAGACGGCGTTCCGGTCTGGCACAAAACCTATGTGATGGATGCCTGGGGTGACGACCGCGGCACGGCAATGGCGCGGCTGGTTTCGGTCCCCGTTTCACTGGCTGTCGAAGCCGTCTTGAACCGCGCTATCCCGGCAGGCGTTCATGCGGCCCCCAATGATCCAAAGCTGGTGCAGAGTTGGATGGCTGAAATTGACCGGCTGGCGCAGCATCTGCAGGTGGTGGATCACGCGGGCTGAAAACTAAGCCCGCACCAACCTGGATTGGCCGGGTTGGTACATCAATTCAGATGCGTATACGCGAGATCGACAAGGTTTCTACGCAATTCCGGTCCAAACAAGTGTTCAGCTGCATAGCGGTATTCTTCGGAGCCCTTATCCGAGCCCGAAAAGTAATATTCGCCACCCGAAACACACTCAAACATGGCGCTGTCTACTATCAACCTATTTGCATATTCTTTTGACGCAGTCTGCTCGAATCCGATTGCTGTGCCGAGGTAAACAACCTGCACCAGGACCTTTGCACGCCAATCACCTTGGTCGATCAGGTCATACGGCGTATCAAAACCAGCTCCGCTGTGAAAACCTGGATATTGCTCTGCAAATTGCAATGCAATGTCTTCGCAGCTAAGCTCAGCATAGCTCGCGCGTTTTTCAGGAAACAGAGGCGGGCAATCTGGGCCAGCAAGTCGGCAGGCCTCAAGGAACTTGCGGCGATCATATGCATTGTGTGGATCGGCATGTAATGCTTCGGAAAAGGCCAAAGCCGAAGGTCTATACTCCTTTGCCCGCAATCTGAAATAGCCAGCATAGCTCCAGGCCCACGGGCCCACTTTATGGTTGGCTATGGCGTCTTCAACCAGAGGCTCAACCTCTGACAACCGATCCATCCGGCGCAAGAGTTTGGCTTTTGTCTCTAGCGAATAGTCATTACCCGGGGCAATCTCCAGCGCTGCCTCAATTGCCTCCATCGCCGCTGGGTATTCTTCGGCGCGGGCGTGGGCCAGCGCCTTCCACTGCCACGGCACGCGGCTTTCAGGGTCTTCTGCAATAGCCAGATCAGCCTCGCTTTGGGCAGCCTCCCAGTCTCTATTCCACATATGTGCCCGCATCTTGTGTCGATGGATCAGCGACCGGGTTGACGGGTTATATGCCGCCCATATCAACAACGTATCACAGGCGGCCAACTTGTCTTCCAAGTCAGCCTTACTGAAGTTGCAGGTAGCCATCAGCTTTTTACGTTCTTGGCCTAGCACCAAAACCCCAACGATTGCGATCAAGACAATACCCGTTAGAACACGGGCGAGCTTCGATTTTCTGTGTCGCAAAGAAGCTGGGGTATCGGATGTCATTCATTCAACCAAAAGTAGTTCACCCGAACCTAAATCAAACCTGGCTGAAATTGTCCACGACCATCCCTTTATCCGATTAAAACGCCAGACAAGAAGGTGTGGAAAACTCTGTCCTCGATCCGTTGCGCAATCGCCTACATCAGATCGTTTTCCACATCTTCCGCCGATACCCCCAGCGCATCCAAACCATTTTCCAGATGATCTGACATGTGCGGCGTGCCGATCAGGTAATCAGCGCAGGGGGTTGAGGCTTCGGCCCTTGCGGTGGCGATGGCTTCGACCAGATCCTCGGCGAAGAAGCTTTCACGCCCGATCCACATGATAGCCACCAGTTCGGCCTGTTCGTCCTCGCTCATGTGATCAATGAACGCGCGCAACTCGCCCTCGGCCCGATTCAGCTCGCGCCCCATCAGCGCAACCTGAGCAACTTTTCTTGCTGAAATTTCCAACATGACCCGACTCCTGTGTTCGCGGCTTTCGAATGAAACAACCACTAGGCAGAGCCCGAGTCTTTGATCTTGAACAAACGCGTTAGCGCAGGCGCACACGCGAAACCGGCTGATCCGGCACCGGTGCGGTTCTGAACGGGCGAAAGGTGGCTTTTTTCACCCAAAGTTTAAGTGCCTGCCAGATGATCAGCGCAAAGGTCCGCCGCGCACCAAATGGGCGGCGCAGCAGCGACCACAGGATCACCCGGTTGGTCAGCGGACGGCGTGTCCCGGTCAGGGTGGCGATCAATCCGCCCTCGGGGCGGGTATAGTCGATCCAAACGCCAACACGTTCGGGGCGGTAGTCGAACCGGAAGGTGTAACTTCCTTCGATTTTCTGGAAGGGCGAGACATGCAGCAGCTTGTCAGCCACCATCCTGTCGGTTGCCTTGATGGGTGAAAAGCCGGGATTGTGGCACAGATAGCTGTGGCGCGTGCCATAGGTATTGGTCACCTCGGCCACAACCGCATAGAGCGCACCCTGCCCATCGAAACAGAACCAGAAGCTGACCGGGTTGAAGACATGACCCAAAACCCGGGGCTGGGTCAGCAACATCAGGCGCGCCGGTTGCGCCACCTGCATCTGATCGAACTGGGCGCGCAGCCATACGGCAGCGCCGCCTTGGCCCGGCGCCCCCCCGTGGTCCTGCGACCGCCAGTTGGTAACGTTGGCCCGGTTCACCGAAAACAGCACTGGTGTAGTCAGATCACATTCGGGGTTGAGAAGAATGTAGTCGACCGAATAGCGGAAGGCGTTTTCGATCGCCCCCTTGCGCCCGTGAAAAGTATGGCCCGCAACGTGATCAACGGTCTGTGTCATTCGATATGGTCCGACCCGCTTGTAACCGCCCGGAGGGGCGTGGTTTTCTGAAGGTTTCTGTTACTTAGAATACGGCATCCAGCCAGGATTGGATCAAAAATATCGCTTCAGAGTGATCCGGCTTGGGACACCAACCGTATTGTGGTTATGTTTACCGAGATAGACACCGTGACCTTGGACGAGCCGGCGGCTACACCCGCCGTCCTCAAGCCATGGCGCGCAAGAAAACGCATCAAGGGTAAACAGGTGAACGGAACACAAAGCAGTTGCGACACCAGGATTGAGTGGGTGGACCATGTCAGGCGCATTCGGGATGCGCAGGATCAGGCGGCTTTTGCCGAGCTGTTCCAGCATTTTGCGCCGCGTATCAAGGCGTTCCTGATGAAGTCAGGCTCGGACGCGACCATGTCCGAGGAATGTGCGCAAGAGGTGATGGCGACCTTGTGGCACAAGGCCCATCTGTTCGATCCGACCCGGGCAACGGTGGCCACATGGGTGTTCACCATCGCACGGAACAAACGCATCGACGCCCTGCGCAAGCAACGGCGCCCCGAACCGGAAGAACTGGGATGGGGCCCCGAGTCCGAACCTGATCAGGACGACGTGATCGTCTTGCAACAAGAAACCGCGCAGCTGCGCACTGCCTTGAAGGCGTTGCCTGACGCGCAAAGAGACTTGATCGAAAAGGCCTATTTCGGAGACCTGAGTCACCGGGAAATTGCGTCTCAGACTGGATTGCCTCTGGGAACGATCAAATCAAGAATTAGGCTGGCGCTGGATCGCCTGCGCCACGCAATGAACTGAGACAGAGACGATGAGCAAACAGATTAAGCATCACCTGACGGAAGATCTGCTGATGGCATATGCCGCCGGCAGCCTGCCCGAAGCGTTCGATCTGATGGTCGCGACCCATCTGTCGCTGTGTGACCATTGCCGCGCGCAGGCTGAAAGCTTTGATGCGGTTGGCGGACAGATACTGGACGAGCTGCCCTATCCTGCCCAAATGAGCGACAGCGCGCTGGCTGCGACGATGGCGCTGATCGCCCAAGGCGCACCGACCCCCAAGCCCGTGAACAAGGGCTGCGCCGTGCTACCTGCCCCCCTGCAGGACTACGTCGGCGGCACTGTCAATGACATCCGATGGCGGCCCATCGGAATGGGCGTCAGACAAGCTATCTTGCCGACGAGCGGCGACGCTTCGGCACGTCTGCTGTTCATTCCGGCCGGAACCGCAGTTCCGGATCACAGCCATAACGGTATGGAATTGACCATGGTTCTGCAGGGTGCTTTCTCGGATGAGGTTGATCACTTTGCACGCGGCGATGTCGAGATTGCCGATGAAGATCTGCATCACACCCCGACCGCAGACATTACCGCAGATTGCATCTGTCTGGCCGTTACCGACGCGCCGCTAAAATTCACCAAGCTCATGCCCCGCTTGTTCCAGCCCTTCCTGCGTATCTGATCTCTGGGACCTGACGCGGTGCGCTGGCCAAATCCGGCCAATGTCGCATCGAACAGCTTGTCAGATTTCGTGCCGCGCCAGCGGTACAACGCCCGGCGTGTCGTCAGGTGCGATCTCTTCGAAATCGAAATTGTCCAGTCGCTGCGCCCGGCGCCCTGCCTTTTCAGCGCTGATCTTGATTTCCGAGATATCCTTGGCCGCCTGCCCGAAATGACGGTCCAGATTGGAAACCCGATCGCCCAGGCGATCTACATCCTTGTGCAGCAGACCCAGCTCTTTGCGGATAGCACCCGCCTGTTCCCGCATCCTTGCGTCCTTCAGGATCGCGCGCATCGTGTTCAGCGTTGCCATGCAGGTGGTGGGCGAGACGATCCAAACGCGTTTGGTAAAGCTCTCCTGCACCAATTCGGGAAACTTGGCGTGCAACTCGGCATAAACCGCTTCAGAAGGTAGGAACATCAACGCGCCATCGGCGGTTTCCCCGTCCAGAATGTATTTCTCGGAGATGTCGTTGATATGCTTGCGCACAGTTGTTCGGAACATCTGCACCGCTGCTTTCAGCTCCGCATCATTGGTCGACCCGATCAGCGCCTCATACGCTTCCAACGGGAATTTGCTGTCGATCACAATGGGGCCTGGTGGGTTGGGCAGGTGGATCAGGCAATCTGCCCGACGCCCGTTCGACAAGGTCGCCTGCAGTTTGAAACTGTCCGAGGGCAACGCCTTGGAGACGATATCGTTCAACTGAATCTCTCCGAACGCACCGCGCGTCTGTTTGTTCGACAGAATATCCTGAAGCGACAGCACATCGCCCGACAGTTTGGTGATGTTATCCTGCGCCTTGTCGATGGCCGCCAGACGCTCCTGCAACTGGGTCAGTGACGTCGCCGTCTGTTTCGACGAGCCGTGAAGCGATTCCTTCATCCGCTCCTGCATCTCGGCCAGCGCACGCGCGGATTTCATCGCATTATCTGCCAGCCGATCGTTCATCTGCTGCTGCACCGAAGACAGGCGGGATTCAACCGTCTGGATCACCTGCAGCTGCGCATTGGCCTGCGTGTCCGAGACATGCTGCAGACCACCGCGCAGCTGCTCTTGTCCTTGTCCCAACTGCTGAACATGCTGACCCAGATGCGCCATTTGCCGCGACAGTGGCTCGGCCATCCTGGCTGACCGGTTGGCCGCTCGCAAAGACAGGAACAGCAGCAACAGGATCAATGCCACCACCCCGCCAACGACCAAGATCACGGGGTCGTTCAAGGCAAATTGGGTTCCTGCAATCTCGATCATATCGCCTCGGGTGTTCTTGTTTTATTCTTCATAGCCCGCGCACCCCGCGGGATCAACTGCGTCCGAACAAACGTTCGATATCGGTCAGCTTCAGTTCCACATAAGTTGGCCGCCCGTGGTTGCACTGGCCGGAATGAGGCGTTGCCTCCATCTCGCGCAGCAGGGCGTTCATCTCTTCGGCCCGCATTCGGCGGCCCGAGCGGATCGAACCGTGACAGGCGACACGACTGAGGATCGCCTCAATCCGCGCCTGCACCATCTGGCTTTCACCCTGATCGGACAGCTCATCCAGAATATCCAGAATCATTGCGCGGGCGTTGACCTCACCCAGAATGGCCGGGGTTTCACGCACGGCAACCGCACCGCCGCCGAAGGGCTCGAGCGTCAGGCCAAAGCGCGAAAGGTCATCTGCCACCGCCATAAGTCGCGCGCAGTCGCTTTCAGACAACTCTACGATCTCGGGGATCAGCAGCGCCTGCGCCGCCACGCCGTTCGCCGCCATCTGGGTTTTGAGCTTTTCATAGACCAGCCGCTCATGCGCGGCGTGCTGATCGACGATCACCATGCCATCAGCGGTCTGGGCGATGATGTAGTTTTCATGCACCTGCCCGCGCGCGGCCCCCAAAGGCAGGTCTTCGGTCGGCGCCTCGGAAGCGGGCTCCGCGACCGGCTCGACCACGCTGCCGCTGTAATCGCGGGTCAGTTCAGCAAAGCCCGGCGCCTGCGCCTGATAAGCCATCTGGCGCGCGGCGGGTGAGGGGCGATCCATCTGATACACCCGCGCCGGGGTGGAGTGAGACGGCTCGGGTCGCATCGCGCCAAGCGTCGCGTTTGCGACGGTCGAGGACGCCCGGTGCCCCGCTTCGGCCAGTGCGTGCCGCAGGGCCGAGACGATCAGCCCGCGTGCGACGCCGGGATCGCAGAACCGGACCTCGGATTTCGCGGGGTGCACGTTCACATCCACCAGCGTCGGATCACAGTCGATGAACAGAGCCGCCGCCGGATGCCGATCACGGCTGAGAAAGTCGAAATAGGCCGCCCGCAATGCACCGGTCAGCATCTTGTCACGCACAGGCCGTCCATTGACGAACAGGTACTGCGCCACCGCTGCGCCCCGAGAATAGGTCGGCAGAGCGGCATAGCCATACAGCCGGATACCCTCACGCGTGGCGTCAATTTGCAACGCGTTCTCGGCAAACTCGCGCCCGATCACGCGGGCCAGTCGGGCATGCAACGCGTTAAACAGATCACCATTCTCGCGGTCAGCACGGAAGGTTACGCGCCCCTCGCCGCCGCCCGAGACATCGCGCAGGGTAAAGGTGACCGAGGGCTCGGCCATGGCCAGACGTTTGACCGTATCGGCGATGGCCTGTGTCTCGGCGCGGTCGGTACGCATGAATTTCAGACGCGCAGGCGTGGCAAAGAACAGATCGCGCAACTCGACCACGGTACCCGCGCGCAGAGCCGCGGGTTTCACCGCGGACATTGTGCCACCAGCGACCTGAATCTGCGCCGCATCCGCCCCCGGAACACGACTGGTTATGGTCAAACGCCCGACCGCGCCCAGCGACGGCAACGCCTCACCGCGAAATCCGAAAGTATGAATGTTCAGCAGATCCGACCCGTCGATTTTCGAGGTTGCGTGGCGGGACAAAGCCAACGGCAAGTCCGTCGCCGCAATACCACAGCCGTCATCGGTGACGCGAATCAGCGTCTTACCCCCATCGGCGATCTCTATCGCAACCCGCGTGGCACCTGCATCAATGGCGTTCTCGATCAATTCCTTGACCGCAGAGGCCGGTCGCTCAACCACTTCGCCGGCTGCGATCCGGTTGATTGCAGCATCGTCCAACTGCCGAATTACCGGTCGAAACTCGTTGATATTGGGGTTTGCCTGCTCCATACCCCTAGACCTAGCACATGCGCACACGATTCTGCCACCGCTATGGTATTCAGATTTTGTGCAAGAGGGGGGGCGTTCGGACAATCGCGCCATGTCGGCCTGCAAGGCGACGACCTTGATCACGATTGCCCGAACAAGCCGGGGTGAGTGGTGGTCAGTTGCTTAACAATACAACAACCTTAGCACGATCTGCAGATTAAGGCTCATTAACTCTGGCCGCGCTGTTCGCGTTGGCAAAGTTCAGCCGAAATACGGCATCAGCCAACAGCAGGAATTTGCCGGATCAGACAGTGCCTGGAGCGCCCGCGCGGGTCCGGCAGGGGCCGAAAACAGCCGCAAGCGCCAGAATCACACCCGATACCGTTGCGATCATTCCGGCGGCACTCACGGCATCGCGGGCACCCAGCCATAATGGGCCATAGCCCGCCAGAACATAGCCCATCACGGCCGAAACAACGGCAAATACAACGCTCCATGCGATTTGAGTTTCCAATCGGTTGGTCATCAACCGCGCCGCAGCGGGGGGGCAGATGAACATGGCGATCACGATGATCGAGCCAACCGCGTCGAAGGCTGCGACGGCAGCTATCGCCGCTGTGATCACCAGCGCAAACCCCAAAGGACCAGTCCGAATACCAATCGTGCTGGCAAAACCTTCGTCAAAGGTCGAAATCTTCAATGGTCGCCAGAATACCCAGGTAAACAGCGAAACCCCTGCAAGTGTCAGCGCGATACGCGGCAATTCCGGGGGCAACCCTGCAAGCGCTGCCGGGTCCCACAGCGAGACCCATCCCGTTGCGTCCAGCCAGATCAGACTTTCGAGATTGCCATACAGCGCGTGTTCCACATCCAGATGCACGGTCGAAGTGTCCGTCTGCTCCAACAAAAGAACACCCGCCGCAAATAGGGTAGTAAAGACCACGCCCATTGCCGCACCGGGTTCGATCTGACCCAGCCTGCGGATCGCCTCGATCATCACCACAGCAACCACGGCAGCACCCGCCGCGCCCAGCATCATTGGCCAGGTCGAGATCGCGCCGGTCAGAAGAAAGGCAACCACGATACCCGGCAGCACCACATGGCTGATGGCATCCCCGATCAGCGCCTGTTTGCGCAGAACCAGAAAGTTCCCCGGAAGGGCGCAGGCGATGGCCGCAAATGTCCCGATCAGCAGCGGTGTCAGTGACAGGGGAACGAATTCTTCGCCGCTCATGGTGCTATCCCCTGCGGGCCGCCGATCTGGCGGTCGATCTCGGTAATCTGGTCGCGGGTCAGCGCGGTTTCGATATCGCGCAGCCCATCATACAACGCCGCTGTTGCTTCGTGGGCCTGGTCCGTGCGAACGACCTCCCACCGCTTTTCGTCGCGCAGGGCTTTGGCGGCGCGGGCCTTGCCAGCCTCGGTTGCCACGCCGTCGGGGCGGGCCAACCCGGCCCGGCGTAACAAACGCAGGGTCAGCGGCTCATAGATTTTCTGCCCTTGTGCCAACGCAAGCAAGCCCTGCCGGATATGAACCCGACGCTGGAATTGCAGGTGCCGCAACACCGCCGCCAGAACACCGCGAACCGGCGCCAACAGCAACGACAGGACAAACACGGCAAAACTGACAAGAACGATAAGCGGACCCGTCGGCAGATTGGGAGCCGCCGCCGACAGCGCCGCACCGATATAGCCCGAGACGCCCCCGATCAGACCCGCCAGCAACACTACTCTTTCGGACCGCTCAGTCCAAAACCGGGCTGTCACCGGCGGAATGATCAAAAGCGCAACGATCAGGATCAACCCGACAACTTTCAGGCCAACCACTGTGACGGCCATTACCAGACCCATCATTGCAAGGTCGATGCGATGCACCGGCAGGCCCCTGGCTGCGGCAAATTCAGGGTCAAAGGCCACGATCGTCATTGGACGGCGGATAATCATGACAAGCGCCAGCGTTGCCGCGCCTCCGATCGCAATGATCATCGCATCTGCCCAAAGCATCCCAGCGGTCGAGCCCAGCAGAAACCCTTCAAGCCCCGCCTGTCGGCCCACACCCATGGTCTGGATCACCGTCAGCAGCACAATGCCGAAACCAAAGAATACAGATAGGACCGCTCCGATCGCGGCATCCTCGGCCAGCCGCGTGTGCCGCGTCAGCCAGTTCATACATAAAAGGCCGATCCAAGCGGATATTGCCGACCCAACGAGCAGGCCGATCAGGTTTCTGCCGTCCCCACCGAGGGCCACAAGCACCATAAAGGCCAGACACACACCCGGCAATGTCGCATGGCTGATCGCATCGCTGACCAGTGCACGTTTGCGCAAGAACAGAAATGTGCCGGTTACCCCGGCGGAAATGCCCAGCAGGCTTGCGCCGATTGCGACAAGCGTGGCGTTATAGCCAAGCTGAAGGGTCAGAGCATCCCAATGCATGACTCACCCCAGCGCGCGTGAGATCTGGTCGATCTGCGCAGTAGCCAGACGGCCGCCATAGGCAGATTGCAATGTCTTGGCCGTAAATGCCTCGGCCACGGGCCCCTCGGCGACTTTGCGCGTGTTGATCAGGAAAACATGGTCGAAATAGTCGGTGACGGTCGCCAGGTCATGATGCACCGCAACCACGGTCTTGCCCGCCTCTTTCAGCGATTTCAGGACGGAAATGATGGCCTTTTCCGTTGCCGCATCAACCCCGGCAAAAGGTTCGTCCAGCAGATACAGATCGGCGGCCTGGGCCAAGGCGCGCGCCAGAAAGACCCTCTGCTGCTGGCCGCCTGACAACTGGCCGATCTGCCGGTCGGCAAAGTCACGCATCCCTACACGGTGCAGACAATCCATCGCCTGCGCCTTATGCCGGGCGCGCACCCGCCCCAACAGCCCCAGTTCGCGCGACAAGCCCATCAGAACCACGTCAATCACGCGCGTCGGGAAGTCCCAGTCCACGCTGGCCCGCTGCGGCACATATGCGATCCGGGACCGCTGTCGATCCAGCCGATCGCCAAACACCGTCACCTGACCGGACAGGGGTGAGACAATCCCCAAAGCCGCCTTCAACAGGGTCGATTTACCTGCACCGTTTGGCCCGATGATCGCTGTCATGGCACCCGGTTGCACGGTCATATCAACCGAGAAAACCGCCGGCTTCTGCCCGTACGAGACGGTCAGGCCACGAATGGCCAGCGGACTTTCTCCAATGTCGTTTTCCGAAAGGGGGATGCCCTGATGTGCCGCCAGTTCCAGCATCTCCTAAAACCCCGCCGACAAATTGCCGCTCATGCCGGTTTTGGGAATATCAGCCCCCAGAGCGCCTGCAATTACAGTGATATTGTGATCCAGCATCCCGATGTAGGTACCCTCATAGGTGCCGGGCTCGCCCATCGCGTCCGAATAAAGCTGTCCACCGACTTCAACCTGATGTCCCCTGGCCGCTGCGCCCTCGATCAGCGCACGCATCGACCGATCCGAGACCGAGCTTTCCACGAAAACTGCCGTCAGTTGCCGGTCAACCAGCGTATCGACCAATTCGCTAATCCGGTTCAGCCCCGCCTCGGATTGGGTTGAAATACCCTGAATTCCAAGCACATCGTACCCGTATTCAGCACCGAAATACCCAAAGGCATCATGTGCCGTCACCAGAACACGGTTGTTTTCCGGGACCGCTGCAAGCACTTGCTTGCCATAAGCCTCCAGTTCCGCGATCTGCGCAAGAAAGGCCTCTGTGTTTGCCGCAAAGATGTCCGCGGCCTCGGGGCGCGCCTGAGTCAGGGCTTTTTGCACTTCGATTACGACATCACGCCACAGGGTCGGGCTCATCCAAAGATGGGGATCGTATTTGTCAGCATAATTGTCATGCGCGTGCAGCTTTGACTTATCAACGCCTTCGGCTACCGCAACAACCATGCGTTTACGCCCAAGGTCATGGAAGAACTCTTCCATCTGCGCCTCAAGATACAGACCATGCCACAGGATCAGATCGGACCTGGTCATAGCGACGATATCACTGCGGGTCTGACGATAGGCATGCGGGTCGACACCGGGGCCCATAAGGCCCTTCACCTCGACCTGATCACCTCCGACCTGACGAGCGGCATCGGCAATCATACCGGTCGTGGCCACCACTTTCAGCGGCGCATCGGCCCAGGCCGAGAATGGGAATACAGCGGCGAATGCCAGCGCTGCAAGGAAACTACGACGAATCATGTCAGGCCCCAGAATTGGTATCTTGCTAAGATGAATATGAGAACCGCTCGCAACTAAGTCAATGCTATTGAGAATTATTCGCAAGAAAACGCCTATTTTGTCCATTTGGTCAAAAAATTTACCCTTCCAATGCCGGATGGCCTTCCATTTGCATCTTACCCGTGCGAATTTGATACAAACCTCCCAAAGGATGTGAAAATGGAAACGCAGAGCTCAGAAAGCCCCGTGCGCACCGCGCATCTGCCGCAAGTGACCGAGCCCCGGAACCCTGGAATGGAGCTTGATCTGGATTGGGTGCGGGCCGTACAGGTCAACACCTCGGCCGTTGAGCGCCGCGCAGCCACCCTGCCGGGTCGGCGCTCGGTGAAAAAGGACTACCAGGCGGCGTGGCTGCTCAAGGCGATCACCCTGATCGACCTGACCACCCTATCGGGAGACGATACCGTCGGCCGTGTCCGGCGCCTGTGCGCCAAAGCGCGGCAACCCGTGGCTTCTGCAACACTTCAGGCGTTGGACATGCCACCGATCACCACCGGCGCGGTCTGTGTCTATCACGACATGATCGAAACCGCTGTGGATGCGCTGAAGGGCACCGGGATTCCGGTGGCCGCCGTATCGACCGGATTCCCTGCAGGCTTGTCCCCGTTCCACCTGCGCGTGGCCGAGATCGAAGAAAGCGTCAAAGCCGGAGCCGAGGAAATCGACATCGTAATCTCTCGGCGTCATGTGCTGTCGGGCGACTGGCAGGCCTTGTATGACGAGATGAAAGCGTTCCGCGTGGCTTGTGGCGACGCGCATGTCAAAGCCATCCTTGCAACCGGCGAACTGGGCAGCCTACGCAACGTGGCGCGCGCCTCGCTGGTCTGCATGATGGCGGGGGCGGATTTCATCAAGACTTCGACCGGTAAGGAAAGCGTCAACGCCACGCTGCCCGTGTCGCTGGTGATGATCCGGGCGATCCGCGATTACTATGACCGCACCGGGTATCGTGTCGGATATAAACCCGCAGGCGGGATTTCCAAAGCCAAGGACGCACTAGTTTACCTGTCGCTGATCAAGGATGAGTTGGGCGACCGTTGGCTGGAGCCGGACCTGTTTCGCTTTGGCGCGTCGTCGCTGTTGGGCGATATCGAACGGCAGCTAGAACATTTCGTAACGGGTGCTTATTCCGCCGGTTACAGGCACTCGATGGGCTGAGGACGAAAACAATGACAGTCAAAGAGATTTTCGAGACCATGGATTACGGCCCTGCCCCTGAAAGCTCAGCCGAAGCGCTGGCCTGGCTGGTCGATCAGGGTGACAAGTTTGGTCACTATATCGACGGGGCCTTCACCAAACCGGGCAAGGGGTTCGACAGCCGCAACCCGGCGACCGGAGAGGTTTTGGCCAAGCTGACCCAGGCCAGGCAAGCCGATGTCGACGCCGCCGTATCCGCCGCCCGCAAGGCGCAGCCAAAATGGGAGAAGATGGGCGGTGCGGGTCGTGCGCGCTACCTCTATGCCGTCGCGCGCCTGCTGCAGAAGCACTCGCGTCTGTTTGCAGTGCTGGAAAGCTTGGATAACGGCAAGCCGATCCGTGAATCGCGCGACATCGACATCCCTCTGGTACAGCGCCATTTTTACTACCACGCCGGCATGGCGCAGTTGATGGAAAGCGAACTACCCAACGCCGAAGCGCTGGGAGTGTGTGGACAAATCGTTCCTTGGAACTTCCCGCTGCTGATGCTGGCTTGGAAGATTGCTCCGGCGCTGGCCATGGGTAACACGGTCGTTCTGAAACCTGCCGAATATACCTCTCTGACCGCGCTGCTGTTTGCCGATATCTGCTCACAAGCCGGGCTGCCCAAGGGTGTGGTCAACATCGTCACGGGCGATGGCGCGGTGGGTGAGATGATCGTGGCCTCGGACGTGGACAAGATCGCCTTTACCGGCTCAACCGCAGTGGGTCGGCGCATCCGTGAGGCGACCGCCGGTTCGGGTAAGGCGCTGACTTTGGAGCTGGGCGGCAAGTCCGCCTATATCGTCTTTGACGACGCCGATATCGATTCCGCCATCGAAGGGCTGGTCGACGCGATCTGGTTCAATCAGGGTCAGGTTTGTTGCGCAGGTTCGCGTCTGTTGGTTCAGGAAGGCATCGCCGATCGGTTCCACGAGAAACTGCGCGCCCGAATGGACACTCTGCGCATCGGTGATCCGTTGGACAAATGCATCGACGTGGGTGCTGTGGTCGACCCGGTCCAGTTGCAGACCATCAAGAGCATGGTCGACAACAACACCGCGGGTCACGTTTATCAGGCGGCTGGCGCGCTGCCCGAAAATGGCTGTTTCTACCCGCCAACGCTGATCTCGGGCCTCGAAACCTCTGATCTACTGATGCAGGAGGAGATTTTCGGTCCGGTGCTGGTGTCCTCGACCTTCCGTACTCCGGAAGAGGCGGTTGAGCTGGCCAACAACACCCGTTACGGGCTGGCGGCGACGGTATGGACCGAGAACGTGAACCTTGCACTGGATATCGCACCGAAGCTGGTCGCGGGCGTTGTCTGGGTGAATGCCACCAATCTGTTCGATGCCGCAGCCGGGTTCGGCGGTGTGCGCGAAAGCGGCTTTGGCCGCGAAGGTGGCTGGGAAGGTCTGACCGCTTACACCAAGCATAAAGGCAAAGGCAAGCCATTGGCCAAGGCCGAGGCCGCGATGGGCGAAGGTGCCCCGGTCGATCCGATTGACCGTACTGCCAAAATGTATGTCGGCGGCAAACAGGCCCGTCCTGACAGCGGATATTCGAAACCCGTCTGGGGCAAGTCTGGACTGCTGGGCCATGTGGGTCTGGCCAACCGCAAAGACGTCCGCAACGCGGTCGAGGCCGCAGCGGGGGCCAAGGGTTGGTCCAAGACCACCGGCCATCTGCGGGCACAGATCCTGTATTACATCGGCGAAAACCTCTCGGCCCGCGCGGGTGAATTCGCTGCGCGCCTTGATGCCATGACCGGCAGGAAAGACGGCGCGAAAGAGGTCGAAGCCTCGATCCAGCGCCTGTTCACCGCCGCTGCCTGGGCCGACAAGTATGACGGCCAGGTGCACGGCGTTCCGATCCGGGGCGTGGCCATTGCCATGAAAGAACCTGTCGGCGTGATCGGCGCGCTCTGTGCTGACGAGGCGCCGCTGCTGGGTCTGGTCTCGGCCATGGCGCCTGCGGTTGCGATGGGCAACCGGGTGGTTCTTGCGGCAAGCGAGCCTTACCCGCTGGCGGCGACGGATTTCTACCAAATCCTCGAAACCTCGGACGTGCCCGCTGGCGTGGTCAACATCCTGACTGGCAGTCACACGGAACTGGCGAAGCCGCTGGCTTCGCATCTGAATGTGGATGCGATCTGGTCATTCTCGTCTACCGATCTGTCGGCCGAGATCGAGCGGGCTTCGGCCGGGAACCTGAAACGGAGTTGGGTTAATAACGCCATGGCAACCGACTGGCACGAGGATCAGACTCGCCGCTTCCTGCAGGCTGCGACCGAGGTTAAAAACATCTGGGTGCCCTACGGCGAGTAGGGCCCCAGCCCCGGAAAACCCAGGGGTGCAAACAGTTTGTTCGGGTACAGATGGCGCGCTGCTGCATAGAGTGATCATTGAATGAACATAACGATGATTAACATGTGACATTGTTCATATACAGCGCCGCCACTATCCCTCAGCTTGGACCCAGTCTTAACAAGGTTGGATCGGTCCATGCTGAGTTTTCCATACGAGTTTCCTGAACTGGTTCAGGTCGCCACGATGATCGGCGTCTTTGGCGCGGGCCTCTACATCACCAGCTATTTTCTGCTGCAGATGGGGATCATCCGGGGCAACGGCAGCCTCTACCCCCTGCTTGTGATCGCCGCAGCCGGATGTGTTCTGTTCAGCATGTCGGAAGAATTCAACCTCGCGGGCTCGATCATTCAGCTGGCCTATATCTCGATCTCGATCCTGGGCCTGCTGCGCGGGTTTCTGTCCCGGCATCTGCTTCGGTTTTCAGATGACGAACGTCAGTTCATTGCCCTGCACCTTGAATCGCTGAAACCCCACCAAGCCCGGAAACTGTTGAACACCGCCGCCGTCAAGACCTATGAAAACGGTGACATCCTGATCGAAGAAGGCAAGACAACCGACTTTTTGGGCTTTGTCTTAAAGGGGCGGACCACGATCCTGAAAAACGGCCGGGTCATCAACCAATGTGGAGAAGATGAGATTTTGGGAGAGCTGACCTTTGGCCTTGGGCTGCCTGCCACAGCCACGGTAATAGCCACCGAACCCACCAAATGCCTGGTCTTCGACAATATCAGCCTGATGCGCTTGCTGCGGCGGAGCCGCCATATCGACGATGCATTGAAAGCAGCGCATTTCCGACATACACGGCAAAAGCTGTTGAACAGCAACAAGCACACGCTGCAGGCCCAGAGAAGACCTGCAGCGGCCTAAGGGTCAGCCGTCCAGACCTTCGGGTTTGCCAACGATGGTAAAGTGTAAACCATCTGGGTCCAGCAGTTCGGAGGCCACCCGGTTCACATCCTCAAGCGTCACTGCATTCACCTTGTCATTGCGTGTGGCGATATAGTCGATAGGCAAATCCTCCATCTGCATACCCACCATGATCCCAGCGATCTGGCTGTTGCCATCAAAGCGCAGTGGATAGGCACCGGTCAGATAGGTCTTGGCGTCGTCCAACTCCTTCTGAGTGACCCCTTCGGATGCGGCGAGCGCCCATTCGTTGCGGATCACATCAACGGCTTCGGCAATACGGTCATTGGCAGAGGACACCGACCCAAGATACACAGAGGCCAGATCCTTTGGCACCAGATAGGTCGCCACGCCATAGGTCAGACCGCGTTTTTCGCGCACTTCCTGCATCAGGCGGCTTTCGAAACCCCCGCCGCCAAGAATATGGTTCAACAGATAGGCGGAAAAGAAATCCGGGTCGTCGCGGTCGATCCCGGCATGGCCGAACAGAGCCACCGATTGCGGCGTATCGAACTCGATCACGCTCACTCCGCCAGTGATCGTCACATCGGCCCGCTTAGGGATCGGTTTGCCGGTATCCGGCAGATCAAGCAAGAGCTCGTCCAGCACCGCGCCCAGTTCCTCTGGGGTGATATCGCCGACCGCGCCTACATACAGACGATCCTTGGTAAACACGTTCTCATATGCCGTGACCACATCATCGCGGGTCAAGGCGCTGACACTCTCGATCGTGCCCTTGCCTTCGGAGCCGTAGGGGTGATCGCCATAGGCCATTTCCGCAAAGCTGCGCCCGGCAATGTCACTGGGGCTGGTCTGATCTGACCGCAGACCCGACAGAACCTGAGCGCGAACACGGTCTACTGCATCCTGATCGAAACGCGGTTCGTGAATCGTGGTCCGCAGCAGGTCAATCACCTCATCCCTGTTTTCGGTCAGAAACTGTGCCGAGATCGACACTGAATCGTCCGAGGCGCTATACCCGAACGACGCGGCCAGAGATTCCAGCTCGCGCGCATAGGTACGGGCATCCATTTCGCCAGCGCCTTCTTCGATCAGGCCGCTCATCAGATACACCGCGCCGCGCTTTGTCGGGTCGTCCAGCGACGTGCCACCGCGGAACCGCAGCTCCAGGGCGGTGAAGGGGATCGAGTGATCCTCGACCAGCCATGCGGTGATGCCACCCGGCGAGGTGACTTCTTCAATCTCGATCTCGGCCCATGCAGGAACTGCGATGACCAAAGCAATCAGAGTTATAAATATCCGCTTCATTGCGTTACCTCTTCGTCTCGCATCAGCCAGCCCGTGACCGAGGTTTCAGGCTGCAGCACCTCGCGCGCGGCGGCGATGATCTGATCACCGGTCACCGCCTGCAGGACATCAGGCCAAGCCTGTACATCTTCGACCGTCAGCCCGCTGGTCAGGGCACGGCCATAGCGATTGCCGATCCCGTCCACATTGTCACGCGCATAGGTCTGCGCGGCGCGCAGCTGCATCTTGATCCGATCCAGATCCTCTTCGTTCACACCTTCGGCGATGAAATCGGTCACGGCCTGATCCATCGCATCCTCGGCCTCTTGCAGCGACACGCCTTCGGCCGGAACAACCAGCAGATCAAATGTGGTATCGTCAAGCGACACGCCTCGGTAGAACGCACCGGTATAGACGACCTTTTGCTGCTCGAACTGCAGTTTTTCATTCAGGTACGACGTCGTGCTGCCTCCCAGTAATTCAGCCAGAAGGAACAGGGCGGCGGCTTTTTCCTGCGCACCTGCGTCCCGTTCGGGTGCAAGATAGCTGCGCTGAACATAGGGCTGCGATACGCGCGCATCCTTAAAGGTCAGACGGCGTTCAGCGGTTTGTGGCGGCTCCTGTGATCGCACCCGTTCGGGCAGGTCCGGGTTTGCCGGGATTACCCCGTAATATTGCTCGGCCAGGGATTTGACCTCGTCTGGCTCAACATCGCCGGTCACCACCAGGATGGCGTTATTTGGCGAATAGTGGATCTGATAGAAGGACAGTGCATCGTCCAGGTCCAGCGTTTCCATCTCATGTTTCCAACCGATAACGGGGACACCATAGCGGTGGTTGAGGTATTGCGCCGCGCTGACCTGTTCACCGAACAGGGCGCGCGGGTTGTTTTCGGTACGCTGGTTACGCTCTTCCAGGATCACGTCGCGCTCGGTGGCGATGTCGTCATCGGACAGGCGGATATTGCGCATCCTGTCTGACTCCATCCGCATCATCAACTCAAGCCGGTCGGCAGCAACACGCTGAAAATAGGCGGTGTAATCATACGAGGTGAACGCGTTGTCATTGCCGCCATTGGCCGCGACGGTGGCAGAAAACTCGCCCGCCTCCAGCGTGTCGGTGGCCTTGAACAACAGGTGTTCCAGAAAATGCGCCACACCGGACGAACCAACCGGCTCATCCGCCGATCCGGCGCGATACCAGACCATGTGCTGCACGACTGGGGCGCGGTGATCCTCGATCACGACAACGTCCATACCGTTATCCAGCGTAAAGGTGGTGACCGCCTCGTGCCCATCTTCGGCAAAAACCGGGGTGGCGGCGATCAGAGCAGCCGACAGTGCCAGAGCCCGAACCATGGGGCATCCTCCGTTTCGTTTCTGGTGTTCAAACTACGGTGGTGCCGCGCGGGTTCAACCCCGATGACGGAAAGTTAAGAATTATTCATTGACCGGCGGCGCCGATGGCGTTTCGATCCCAGCGTTTCGCGCAGCCTGGGTTTGCTTGTTCGGGTCGATAGCCCAGCGACGGTAAACCTGCGAATATCGGTCTACGTTGAACAGCCGCAGACGGGTCCAACGCCCCTGACGCTTGCGGAAATCCGCATCTTCTTGGTTGACGACTTGCCGTGTATTTGACGGAACGCCATATCGGCTGGAGGCCGTGACAAGCGCGCCATCAGAGGCAGGCACAGCGGTATTTGGATTCGAAGCAGCCGGATTCCCACCCAGCGCGGCAATAGCATCCCCTGTGGGATTGGCATCGGTCAGGTTGGTGCCACCCGGTGTCGGTGCGGGCAAGGAGTTGTAGTTCTCGGGCTGGGTCAGAGGTTTGACCGGCAAAATCGCAAACTCGTCCGGGCCCGGGCCCGGCGGCTCGAGGTGGCGCAGACCGATATCCGAACATCCCGCAACCGCAAGACTCATAGTCACAACAAATATGGAACGCGGCAACCGCATGAAAGTCTCCAGCCTGTTTCAGGCGCTTTTATCGTATTTCCAAACCCGCGTCACGAGGGCTTTTTCCTATCAAACAGCACCAACCCGAACGCACCTGCGAATATGAATACATCGGCCAGATTGAACACATAGGGGTTGTCGAAACCACAGCAGGACATGTTCAGAAAATCCAGCACATATCCGTACAACACGCGGTCCACCACATTGCCAAGCGCACCGCCGATCAGCAGGCCGCCACAGACCAACATGAGCTTTGAGGGGGCCGAGCGCATCAACCAAATCAACACGCCCACTGAAATCACCAGTGAAACTCCGATCAGAGCCCAGCGCGCGGCGTCGCCATTGCCCTGAAACAGGCCGAAATTGATGCCGCGATTCTCGCCATATCTGAACACCAGAAAGGGCGGTAGAACGCTGATCGGCCCTTCGGCCACGCGCATCACATGAACGACCAGGTACTTGCTGATCTGGTCGATCAGAAACGCGGTCAGCGCCGCCCAGAGGAGCAATCGGGCACGCATCAGTGACGGAAATGCCGCATGCCGGTAAAGACCATGGCCAGACCGGCCTCATCTGCGGCGGCGATCACGTCGTCATCTCGCATCGAGCCGCCAGGCTGAATCACGCAGGTGGCCCCGGCCTCTGCGGCCTCCATCAAACCGTCGGGAAAGGGGAAGAACGCGTCCGAAGCCACCGCTGAGCCGATGGTCAGCGGCTGTGGCAGGCCCAGAACATCGGCCATGCGCTCGGCCTTTTTGGCCGCGATCAGGGCCGAATCCACGCGGCTCATCTGGCCAGCGCCGACACCCACGGTCGCGCCGTCCTTAACATAGACGATGGCGTTGGATTTCACGTGCTTTGCCACCTTCCAGGCAAACAGAAGGTCGCGCATCTGTTCATCCGTCGGGGCCTTCTTGGTGACAACCGTCAGGTCATCCATGCCGACGAAACCGTTATCCTTGTCTTGCACCAACAGACCGCCCGCGACCTGACGCACGGTTTTGCCACCGGCGGTCACATCCGGCAGGCCTTCGGTCGTCAGAAGGCGCAGGTTTTTCTTGGCGGCAAAGATCGCCTTGGCCTCATCTGAGGCGCCAGGCGCGATCACAACCTCGGTGAAAATCCCTGTGATTTCCTGCGCGGTTTCAGCATCCAGCGGCTGATTCAGGGCCACGATCCCGCCAAAGGCCGAGGTACGATCACAGTCGAACGCGGCCTTATAGGCGTCCAGCAGCGTGCCTCCTGTCGCAACGCCACACGGGTTGGCATGCTTAATGATGGCACAGGCCGCACTCTTGACGGGATCGAATTCCGCCACCAGCTCAAACGCCGCATCGGTGTCGTTAATGTTGTTATAGCTCAGTTCCTTGCCCTGATGCTGAAGGGCGGTCGCCACACCGGGTCGGTTGGTACCGTCGGTATAAAATGCAGCGGTCTGATGGCTGTTCTCGCCATAGCGCAGTGTCTGTTTCAACTCGCCAGCAAAAGCGCGGCGTCTGGGGGCCTCAAGCTGCAGCGCATCGGCCATCCAGTTCGACACGGCGGTATCGTAAGCAGCGGTGCGGGCATAGGCCTTTTGGGCCAACCACTGACGGAAACCATATGCGGTCTTGCCGTAATTCTCGTCCAGCTGATCCAACAGCGACGAGTAATCCTCGACATCGACCACGACATTGACGAACGCGTGGTTCTTGGACGCGGCACGGATCATCGCTGGGCCGCCGATGTCGATATTCTCGATACATTCGTCATAGCCAGCGCCTTTAGCCACGGTCGCCTCGAACGGATAGAGGTTCACTACCAGCAGGTCGATCGCGTCGATGCCGTGTTCGTTCATCGCGGCGACATGGGTGTCATTGTCACGCAAGGCCAGCAAGCCGCCATGCACCATCGGGTGCAGCGTTTTGACCCGGCCATCCATCATCTCGGGGAAACCGGTGATCTCGCTGACATCCTTCACCTCCAACCCCGCATCGCGCAACGCTTTTGCTGTGCCGCCGGTCGACAACAGCTCGACCCCGCGGTCGGCCAGCGCCTTACCCAGCTCGATCAGCCCGGTCTTGTCGGATACGGAAAGCAACGCGCGGCGCACGGGGTGAAGATCGGTCATGGGTCCAAAGGTCCTTTTGGCGTCAGTCAAACTCGGGCTCGTCCCGGTGCAGGTCGCGCACGGCAAAGGCTGTATCCTGCGCCTTGCTCAACGTCCACCGGATGCGCGTCGCATACTCCATTGCGCGGCCAGATAGAACGATCTGTTTTGTCGCGCGTGGCTTCAAACGGCCCTTTTCAAGGTAAACACTTGGCTCGATTGACAATTTCCCCACACCATCATGGCGGAACACCCAAATCTCACCGCTTTTGAGCGCCATGGACACCGCCGCACCGCCCAAATCTATCGCCGCATCCACGTCCGGATGCAGATGGAACCGTATGTCAAAGCCGATACCAGTCAGGTTCGACGCATCCAGCGCCTTGTCAAATTGCCGCTTGGCCCTGTCACTTGTGGTAAGCAGAATATCTTCGCCGGTCAGCTCCCGCCCGTCAAAGCGCAGCTCGAACGTTCGGGCGTGGGTCAGGCCGAACACTTTGGTATAGCCATCGTGCCCGGCCATGAACCGGGTTCCCTCGAACGCGTCTTCGAACTCGACCGGAACATCCTTTGGCGCGTCGACCAGCCCTTCACGTTCCGTACCAGGAACAGCTGAGGTCAGACGCGCACTTGAAAAGCCGTCAAGACAAAGTGTCGAATGCGACGGCGTGGCGCGCCCGGCCCGACGCCATTCCAGCCCAAAGGTTTCCCCAGACCCACAATTCACAATCAGAGGTCGGCGGCCCGAGGTCAGCTCGAACGCCAAGGTCGACGCATGTGCGTTATATGACGCATCCCCTTTGGGCGGCGAACTGGCGTCAATTATCACACTGGTCCGTGCCGCATAGAGACGGGCAAATCCCATGGACAGGCCGTTCTCGCTCTGCGGTCTGACGCCGCTTTGCGCCAGAGCCTGATCCAGACGACCCTCGACCCCGCGCCCGCCCCCGTGGAAACGGGCCAGTGCACCATCCGAATGACGCAGATTACGCATGGTCGGGGCCATCCGTTTAATCGCATTCGCCTGCGCCCCAGGTGTACCCCGCCCCAAATCGCTAAGTGCTGCCGATGTCCAGGCGAGCAGCGTGAAGACTTCCAGCAGCTCCTCGGGGTTGCGCGTGGAGATACCACCTTTTTGATCTATCTGACTGTCACATTCCCGCGCCAGAGCGCGCAGGGCGGGCTCTGCCATCTGCTCAAGCCCTTCCAAAGCCAAACCAGCCTGCACCAGACCGGCTAGCGCCTCGAACCGGGGCAGGCCAGGCGTCGCAGCATGCCAGCGTTTCGACAGGAACCAGGCCTGCTGAGATAGCGAACTGAAAAAGACCTTGCTTTGTTGCTCATCCACACCGCGCAGCAAAAAGATCGCGTGATTGATCCAACGCATCACTCGCCGGCCTGTCAGATCAGGTGCCCAACCGGGCCCGTGCCCGCGCCCATGTGCTTCGATCCAGCCCCAGACCCAGCGTTGCGCCTTTTCGCGCGCCCGGATGTCGCCAACAGCCGCCAGATCATCCAGCCAGGCAAAACCGTGGCGTTCATCATCGAATCCGGTGCTGGGCGCGGTGACATCCCATAAGCCTGTATCCTGCGCCTCAACCAGATAGCCCGAGAACAGCAGGTTCCCAGCCACCAACTGACGCCCGCGCGCAAATGATCCAACCGTGCGTGGTTCCGGATCGCCCACAAATCCGGTAACGGCCTTGCGCCGCTGACTGAGCCGCGCATAAAGCCGGTTCTGAAACCGCGACCATCGGTTTGCCATGGTGTCCGAATTTGACATGACGCTCGTTACTCTGCCCCTTGCGCTCTGCTGGCGCCTGAGACCCAACGATAGACCGGAGCAATCGTCAAGTCATCGAAAAGCGTGCCTTTAGGTCGATTTCGTCAGACAGGCGATATAGAACCCGTCCATGCCGCCCGTGCCCGGCCAATAGTCAGGCCGCAGACGCAAACCGCCCTCTTCCGTGATCCAGCTGGTTTCGATCCCTGCGACCTGCAAAGCGGCCCGGTCCACCTGCATGTCCGGATACATCTGCAGCGCCTCTTCGACCTGCACCTCGCCCTCATCCGGCAGCAGGGAACAGGTGCAGTATACCAGCCGCCCGCCGGGTTTCAGCAAGGTCCAGGCATGGGCAAGCATCTGCGTTTGCAGCTCGATCAGTGCGCCGAATTCCGACCCGTCCTTGGCAAAGGGCAGATCAGGATGGCGGCGGATCGTGCCGGTGGCGGAACAGGGCGCATCCAGCAGGATGGCGTCATACTGGCCCTGGTGTTCCAGCGCGTCGCCTGCGATGACTTCGCCCTTCAGCCCGGTGCGCGTCAGGTTCTCGCGCACCCGTTCCAGCCGCGATTCCGAGATATCGAGTGCGGTTACATCCGCCCCCGCAGCCGCCAGCTGCAGCGTCTTGCCGCCGGGCGCGGCGCATAGGTCCAGAATTTTCTCTCCGGCCTTGGGTGCCAGAACACGGGCGGGCAGCGCGGCGGCGGCATCCTGAACCCACCAATCGCCGCGATCATATCCCGGCAGGGCCGAAACCTGCCCGGCATCCTTTATCCGCATTGATCCGGTCGGCAGTTCCTCACCCGGCGCAGTTGCCCCTGGCTTGACCGAAAGATCCAGCGGCGCGCCCTCGAAATGCGCCAGCTCCATGCCGGTCACGGCCTCGGCACCCCAGGCCATGATCAACGGATCGCGCAGCCACTCGGGTAGGCGAGGCACGCGCATTTTCGGCCAAGCCTCTGGCCCTTCCGCCGCGACCTTGCGCAGAACCGCGTTCACCAACCCCTTGAGCCGCCCATGCTTGCGCGAGCGACCGACAATCTCAACCATGGAATTTACGACGCCATGCGCTGCCTCGCCATGGCACAGCTCAACCGCTCCCAGACGCAGGGCATTATGCACGGTCAGGGCGGGGGTGCGGTTCAGGTGATTGTCCAACAGACGGTCGGCGCGTTCGAGCCCACGCAGCGTTTGCAACGCCAGCCGCTGTGCCCGCGCCCGGTCTTCTGGTGCCAATCGCTCCAGCGCACCTGCAGCCAGACATTCTGACATCAGCCGCCCCTCACCCAAGATCTGATCCAGAAGGTAGATTGCGCTGCGTCGCGCGGCCGTTGCGTTATCGGACATTGAATCGCCTTTGATGTGACCCTCGTCCGCATTGCCAAGGGCGGACGGGGGCGTATATCAAGCCAATGCACTGAAAGGAACCCGATGTCATGAATGACGAGCCCAAAGACCTGCCGCCTGCCGCCCAACGCGCGCTGGCCGAGGCGGAGGACCGCCGCCGCAAGGCCGAAGCCGACGCAAAAGCGCAACCCAAAGAGCTGGGCGGACGCGACGGCCCCGATCCTGCACGTTATGGCGATTGGGAAAAGAAAGGCATCGCGATAGATTTCTGATCAATCCCCGCGCAGTGCCTGCAGAAAATCCGCGATGAGCACCCGTTGCTTATTGGATTTCGCACGCTCTTCGGGCCAGGTCAGCCAATAGCCATCTTTTGCGTTCAATTCGGGCAAATCCAGTCGACGCAACCGCCCCGCTCGCAAGTCCGATTGCGCCAAGGGCATGGATCCCAACACAACGCCCAAACCCTGCCGAGCCGCCGAAATCGCATGTTCCATCGAATCGAAGCTCATTTTCGAGGGCGGCAGGTCGGTCTGAGTGGTGTTTTTCGCCCAATCACGCCAGCCGGGCCTTTCACCGCGCAGATCAATCAAGGGCGCGGACCAATCCACACCCGGCGCTGCCATCGGCACTAGCACTTCGGCCGCAATCAGTTCGGCATCTCGCCCGGGCCACGCCCCACGCCCATAGCGGATTTGAAGCCAAGTCCTTTCTTCATCCAACGAAGACCGTCGCGCCACAGAATCTGTCAGCACCCGAACTTTGGGGCGCAGGTCGTGAAAACGTGCAAGAGCGGGTATGACGAGGGCTTTAATATGGGACGACAGGCCAGCCACCCGCAATTCGCGCGGGGATTTTCCGAAAAGGTCTTCGGTATTGCGCTCGAGCGCCTGCAAGCTGTCCTGAACCAGCGGCAGATAGCTTTCGCCCTCGACTGTCAGCGATACACCGCGCGCCTCGCGCACAAACAGCGTGCGGCCCAACCAGGCCTCAAGGTTGCCGATGCGCTGACTGACGGCAGCCTGCGTTAGACCGAACTCGCGCGCCGCTGCCGAGAATCCACCCAACCGCCCCGCCGCTTCGAATACGCGCAACCAGTCCAGAGGGGGCAAGCCGATCTTCTTTTTATCCATAAGTTTTTCCAGGCCTCAGCAGTAACAAGGATTAATTGTCGTAATGCCACAGGGGGCGTATATCCTCAAGCAAAGCCCGCGCGAACAGGAGAAACCCCATGCTGCGCTCTGCCACCCATACTCCGTCAATCGTCACCGTGGAATTCGATACAGGCCCAAGTGCCCGCTTTCACGCCATCTGGCTACGCGACAACGCGCTTGATCCTGACACACGGGCACCGGGCAACGGACAGCGCCTGATCACCATTGGCGATATCCCCGCCGATACCATGGTCAGCGCTGCCTCAGTGGCCAACGGCGACCTCACTGTCACATTTCAACCCGAAAACAAGACTGTCACTTTCCCCGCCGATTGGCTGGCTGCGCATAGCTATGACCAAGAGGACAGCCGCACCTTTGGCCGCACCGCGCCCGGGATCACCACCTGGGAGCAAGGGCTCGACGCGCCCAGCGCCGACTGGAGCGACGTCCACGCCAACCCCGCAGCCAAGCGCGGCTGGCTGGCAATGGTCGCCGAATACGGGTTTGCCAAACTGACCAGTGGCCCGACCGAACCGGAATCCCTGTTGAAGGTGGCTGATCTGTTCGGATACGTCCGTCAGACCAACTATGGCCCCTATTTCGAGGTTCGAACCGAGGTGAACCCGACCAACCTGGCCTTTACAGGGCTTGGCCTGCAGGCGCACACGGACAACCCTTATCGCGACCCGGTACCGACATTGCAGATCCTGTACTGCCTGGAGAACAGCGCCGAGGGTGGCGATTCCATTGTTGTGGACGGGTTCCGGGCGGCGGAAAAACTGCGCGATCAGAACCCCGATGGATTTGCGCTGTTGGCAGGTTTCCCGGCGCGGTTCGAATACAAGGGCTCGGACGGGGTCTGCCTGCGGTCGCGCCGCCCAATGATTGAGCTATCGCCCGATGGCGAGTTGATCGGTATCCGCTTTAACAACCGCTCGTCGGCTCCGTTTGTGGACATCCCTTTCGATCTGATGGAGGCCTATTACGCCGCCTATCGCCAGTTGGGTGAGATAATCGACGATCCGGCCATGGGCGTGTCGTTCAAGCTGGAGCCGGGTGAAAGCTTCATCGTTGACAACACCCGCGTCCTGCACGCGCGTCTGGGCTATTCCGGCGCCGGATCGCGGTGGTTGCAAGGCTGCTACGCCGACAAGGACGGCTTACTGTCAACCCTGGCGGCGATGGAACTGGCGACACTGGAGGCGGCGGAATGAAACCTGATTTCTCGACCCTGACCCCCGACAATATCGTGGCCTTCATCGGGGATATCTTTGACCGCCGCGGCGGCGAGGAATATCTGGGCGAACCCGTCACCATGGCAGAACACATGCTGCAGGGCGCGACCATTGCCGAACAGAACGGCATGCCCGAAGAGATCATCGTAGGGGCATTGCTGCATGATATCGGTCATTTCACATCCGAATTCGGCACGTACCACCCCGACGACACCGAAGACCGCCATCACGAAGATGCAGGCGCCGAGGTGCTGGAACAGTTCTTTCCGTCAGTTATCACCGATTGCTGCCGCTATCACGTGGCGGCCAAACGGTATCTTTGCGCTACCAAGCCCGAATATTTCAACCGCCTGTCCACGGCTTCGGTTCATACACTGGAACTGCAAGGCGGGCCGATGAGTGCCAGAGAAGTTGCCGAATTCGAGCAGAACCCGAACCTGAAAGAGATCATTCAGGTGCGTTATCTGGACGAAGCAGGTAAACGTGCAGACATGGAAACCCCCGATTTCAACCATTTTGCGCCGATGGTGCAGCGAATGGTCGAAAAATATCAGGAGTTCACATGAACGCCCCAGAATACATTTTTGAGGCCAACACCAAACCCTCCCTGCCTTGGCACGAGGTCCCCTTGATCCGTGCTACAGACCAGTCGGTCAAGGACTATGGCTGTCTGGTCGACGACCCCGAAGAATTCGAAATTGAAATCGTCCGTTGGCCGCAACAGGGTTGGCGGTCCATCGACGAAGGTACCGGCGATGAGGCCGGTTGGGTCGAAGGCACATTTCATGGTGAGTGGAAAGGGGACGTCCTTTACGGCGAGAACGAAGCGGTCAACGGCCACAATGTCCTCGGCTGGTCCACTGATCCGCAACAGGCCAACGCCAACCGGCAAACTGCTCCGCGCGATCAGGTTCTGCTTTGGCACATGAACTATCACCCCGATGGCGGACAGATGTTCTGGCCGATCGACAACAAGCCTTTCATCATCCCTGCCGCATTGCCGGGCGACAATCTGACACCGGAAAAGGTGGTGGCCTTTTGGTGTGATGGGTCACGCGGGCTGTATATCCATCCTGGCATCTGGCACGAGGGGATATTCCCGGTTGAGGACAATCAGCGTTTTCTGGATCGGCAGGGCAAGGTTCACGCGCGGGTCAGTGCGGATATCGGCAAAGAATTCGGCGTCTATCTCGCCTGCCCTTTGCGCGCAGATAAGATCCGAGAGTTGTAGTCGGTCTGTCGGCTCCCGGGCGGTGTCAAAGCCCCAGAACGTCCACCATGTCATATTGGCCAGGCGCTTTACCCTGCCCCCAAAGTGCGGCTTTCAGGGCGCCGCGCGCGAAAATGGCGCGGTCAGTGGCCAGGTGGCGCAGCACGATGCGTTCGCCCGGTGCTGCGAATAGCACGTCATGCTCACCCACGATGTCGCCGCCGCGAATGGCATGGAACCCGATATCGCCCCGTTTGCGCGCGCCGGTCATACCATCGCGGCCCCGATCGGACACCTCAGCCAGATCTACACCACGCCCTTCGGCAGCGGCCTCGCCCAGCATCAGCGCGGTGCCCGAGGGCGCATCGACCTTGTGGTGGTGATGCCCTTCGATCACCTCGATATCGAAATCTTCATCCAACGCGGCAGCGACCTTTTTGGTCAGCTGTACCAGCAGGTTCACACCCAGGCTCATATTTCCCGCCCGCACGATCACCGCATGACGTGAGGCCGGCTCCAAAGCGGCAATCTGCTCGTCACTCATCCCGGTAGTGCCGATCACATGCACACAGCGCGCCTGCGCCGCCAACGCGGCGAATTCCAGCGTCGCCTCGGGTGCGGTGAAATCAATCACGGCCTGCGCCTGGGCAAAGGCCTCCAGCGGATCGTCGGTCACCGTAACGCCCAGCGCTGCACCGCCCATGGCCACGCCCACATCCTGCCCAACCCAATCATGACCCGTGCGCTCGACCACGCCGACCAGGCGGGCCTGATCACTGTCGGTCACGGTCCTGATCAACATCTGACCCATACGGCCCGAAGCCCCTGTGATGACGATCCCCGGAATATGGGTCATTGCGCTGGTCCTTTCGCATTGATTGGCTCAAAGCCTCCTACCCGGTTCGCACCCGCTTGGCAAAGCCCCGCTTTGCGCTTAGATCGGGGATATGGCTAAGAACAAATTCCACGATGGCCCCGGCCCGTCCCAACGACAGCTGCGTGTCGGCGAACTGATCCGCCGCACCCTGTCCGAGGTTCTGGCGCGCGGAGATGTCCACGATCCCGACCTGAATCGCATGTCAATCACCGTGGGTGAGGTGCGCACCTCACCCGATCTGAAGATCGCCACCGCCTTTGTGCTGCCCCTGGGCGGCAAAGGGCAGGAGGATGTAATCGAACTGCTGGCCCGCAACAAACACGAGCTGCGGCGCATGGTTGGTAAAAAGGTCGGGCTAAAATTCTCCCCCGATCTGCGATTCCGGCTGGATGACACATTCGACCGTTTGGATGACACCCGCCGCATGTTCGATCAGGACGCGGTGCGCCGCGATCTCGACGAGTGATCCGGGCATTTGTCACTTTGGGCGCTTTCCTGTGGGCGGCACAAACCGGGGCAGTGACATGCGAAAAGGTCACGCATAGTAACAAACGCTACACTGTCTGCGAGGTGGATGCCGCGAATGAGGACATGCGCTTGTTCCTCAATGACGAGAATGGCGACCTGCTAGGGCATTTCTCGGCGGTGAATGAGGCGCTGGAGCCCGTTGGCAAGCGTCTGGCCTTTGCGATGAACGCAGGCATGTATCACGACGACCGCTCGCCCGTCGGCCATTATGTCGAGGACGGGCAGGAGCAGATGCGTGTGATCCCGAACCCCGGTCCCGGAAACTTCGGCCTTCTGCCCAACGGGGTGTTCTGCATCCGTGAGGGCCGCGCCGACGTGTATGAGACGCTCGAGTTTATTGATCAGGCCCTCGAATGTCGCTTTGCCAGCCAATCCGGCCCGATGCTTGTCATCGACGGAGAGCTGCACCCAAGGTTCCTGCCTGATTCGACGTCGGTTTATGTGCGCAATGGCGTGGGCACCAGCGCCGATGGCACTCGCGCGGTGTTCGCCATTTCCGAGGATTACGTCACCTTCCACCAATTCGGCAGCCTGTTCCGCGATGTGCTGGAAACGCCGAATGCGCTGTTCTTTGATGGCAATATCTCTCGCATGTATGACCGGGCGAACAGCCGATCCGATGTCGGGTTCTCGCTGGGGCCGATTGTCGGTGTGGTTGAAGACACGCCCTGAAATTGACAGGGCCAGACCGATCCGCTAACTCGCGCGCCTCGGCATAGAACAAGGTGCACAATGGGACGCAAACGCAAGGGTCGCGACATTTCCGGTTGGCTGGTGGTGGACAAGCCCGCGGGCATGACCTCGACCGCCGTGGTCAACAAGGTGCGCTGGGCAATGGACGCAAAGAAGGCGGGCCATGCGGGCACGCTGGACCCCGAGGCCACCGGCGTTCTGGCCGTGGCTTTGGGTGAGGCGACCAAAACCGTTCCCTATATCACCGACGCACTCAAGGCCTATACCTTCACCGTGCGACTGGGTCAGGCCACCAATACCGATGACGCCGAGGGCGAGGTAATCGCAAGCAGCGATGCGCGCCCTTCGGATGATGACATCAAAGAGGCCCTCGCGCCCTTTATTGGTGAAATCATGCAAGTCCCGCCGAAATTCTCGGCGGTGAAGATCGACGGGCAACGTGCCTATAAGCTGGCCCGCGATGGCGAGGATGTGGAACTCGCTGCGCGCCCTCTGTGGGTCGAGGAACTGGTTCTGGTTGATCGCCCAGATGCCGACCACGTCATGCTGGAAATGACCTGCGGCAAGGGTGGTTATGTCCGATCGATCGCGCGTGATCTGGGCGCGGCGCTGGGATGCTACGGCCATGTCCGCGAGCTGCGCCGTATCTGGTCCGGCCCGTTCGAGACCAAAGACGGACTGAGCATTGAACAGATCGACGAGATGGCCAAAACCACCGCGCTGGATGATTTCCTGCACCCGCTGGAAACTGGCCTATCGGACCTGCCCGAACTGAAATGCACCCCCGAAGGTGCGACCCGTCTGCGTAACGGCAACCCTGGTATGGTTCTGGCGTCCGATGTGGAATACGGGGATGAGGCCTGGGCCTCGCTGGATGGTCAGGCGGTGGCGGTCGGCATCTATAAATCCGGCGAATTGCATCCCAGCCGGGTGTTCGTCACGTAATCTGCGTGCTAGTCGAAACCCATGATCACGCGCACACATACCAAGGGCGACGCGCCCTCGACCGCTGTTTATTCGGATTGCGAGAGATACCGCTATAGCCTGACGCGCATCTGGGATCCGGCCGGGCGCAAGGCGCTGTTTGTGATGCTGAATCCCTCCACCGCGACCGAGGTGCAGAACGATCCCACAGTTGAACGCTGCGAACGCCGGGCGCGCGCGTTGGGGTTCGGCGCGTTTCAGGTCACCAATATCTTTGCATGGCGCGATACTGATCCACGCAAGATGCGGGCCGCCGCCGATCCGGTGGGGCCTGAGAATGACATGGCCATTCTGAATGGCGTGGACTGGGCCGATCAGGTCATCGCTGCCTGGGGCACCCATGGCGCGCATTTGGATCGAGGTACCGCCGTCGAAACCCTGCTGCGCGGCACCGGTCAGCCGATGTACCACCTTGGGCTTACCAAGGACGGCCACCCCAAGCATCCGCTCTATATCGCTTACACGCAAAACCCCGAACCCTGGTGACAAAGGGTTAACCACAAGCTCAGCTAGGCTTTGACCAAAGCCCTGATTGCATGAGACATTTCACCCTCGAAGCAATGCGTTCAAGGAGGTTGTCATGTTTCTGATCGGATTGCTGAGTCTGGCGGCTGTCGGCGGGGCCGCCTATGCCATCGGCGATGTCTTTGACATAGATGAAGATCCCGGTGAGGACGATGTCGTCGACGACCAGCCTCCTGCGGTCGAAACAGGCGAATTCCTTGACGTCGGTGAGAATGTCGAGGAACCCGAAGCGCCCGAGATTTCGACCGGGACCATCATATCCGAAATCGAGGGCGACATGATCATCGCAGGTACCGAGGATCTGGACATCCTGACCGGTCTGGAAGGCGACGATCAGATCAATGGATATGCGGGCGATGACACGATTTATGGTGGCGAAGGCGATGACACCCTGCATGGGGGAGAAGGCGCTGATACGATCTTTGGCGGCACTGGCCAGGATGTCCTTCACGGAGGGGCGGGCGACGATCAAATCTCGGGCGATGAGGGGGATGATGCACTTTACGGGCATTTCGGCGCAGATCACCTGGACGGCGGGATGGGCGAGGATGAGCTGTATGGCGGGCAGGATGACGACATTCTGATCGGCGGTGAGGGCGATGACGCACTGCATGGCGGGTTTGGTGATGACCGGTTGTGCGGTGGCGAAGGCGAGGACGTGCTGTTCGGCGGTGATGGCGACGATATTCTGGACGGTCAGGATGGAGAGCACCCCGACGCGGTGGATTTCCTGAACGGTGGCGCCGGGGATGATACGATCATTGCTGAAAGCGGGGATATCGTAACCGGAGGCGAAGGCGATGATGACATCGCTGTTTCGCCCGAACCGGATGACGACGCCGTAACCGTCATGGATTTTCAGCCCGGTCAAGACAAGCTGCTGATCTCATGGGAAGGTCAGGAAAACCCCGACATTCAGATCAAGACAGACACCGAAGACGAGAACCTGACCCAAGTAATTGTCGACGGGCAGAACGTGGTGCAGCTGATCGGGGCAGACGGAGTCAGCGCCGATGACATTCAACTGATATCCTCAGGCGACCTGGCGCAGCTCAGCGCGCTGGGCTGAATTTCCAGAATCCCTTTGCCATTGACCGCAAATGCGCCTATACGCGCGCATCCGTGTCGGAATCGATGCGGTTTTCTCCATGGGCCTGCGCTGGACGACATCCCGGCCTGTGCCATCAACCCTAACCTTTTCAAAGGAGACCCCGATGTCGATTACTGCCGCTGAAAAAGATCGCGTCATGAAAGAATTCGCAACCAAGGACGGCGACACCGGTTCGCCAGAAGTCCAGGTTGCCATCCTGACCTCGCGCATCACCACCCTGACCGAGCACTTCAAGACCCACAAGAAAGACAACCACGGTCGCCGTGGTCTTCTGAAGATGGTTGCCCAGCGCCGTAAGCTGCTGGACTATCTGAAAGGCAAAGAAGAAGCACGGTACCAGGACCTGATCAAAAAGCTGGGCATCCGCCGCTAAGCGCGCGCTGCTGTTTTTGATACAGAGGCTGAAAAGCCTATAGATCATGATACGCTCGCCATTCGGCGGGCGTATTTGGTTTTGGGGTTCTCTCCGACCTTGAAGCAAAGCCTTTCGCTGCCTTCTCGATGACCGATCACGACAACATCTCGGACGATGGAAACTTTTTTCGCGCCGTGTGATCCACTTCACCGACAAGCTGCTCAAATCGCTGCAGTCTAGGAACTGTAGTGAGTAGGCGCTTATTTTTTTTCGAGCGTTAGGTTTTTCATAGTCCTCCCTTTTCAAGGCGCGCCCACAATGGGCGCGCCCGTTTTTATTGGGAGCCACGGTTCCGCCTGCTTGCACGATAGAATCGCCTCTAAAGACGGCCGCTTTTTTGCCTTCAGGACCGTTGAATTTGCCCGTGATGAACAGGTGTCAAATTGTGACGTTGCGTCGCAGAATCTCAGCGCTGGTTTAGAAAGTTGACGTAAACGTAAGCAACGTCGTGTTTTTTTATCAGAGAGTCAAAAAATGACGCGAAAGGCCAATATCTTCCCCCTTTGCACAGGATCGGTCGGTTCCTAAATGCCGCCTGTCGCTGCGGGTACACACTCACGGCAAACGGTCTTTGAGCCCTCCCACCCTCGTGGTTCGGACTGGCCCGCAGCGACAGTGTCTGACGACTATTTTACTGGAGTTAAACAATGCCTCTAAAATCAGTTTTGAACCGCGTTTTTGCAGCAAACCTTTCCCAGGCTCCTAAATCAGAAAAAAAGTCAACAATGGTCTCTGGCACAGATGGCATCGTAAAAAGAATGTCCGAGGTGGAAACTGCCGCAATCCTCCGCGGCATATTGAAAGAAGAAGAATTGGGGTCTCCCCAACCGCGTAGCAAAGAAGATTCGTTGCAATAGGCCCAGACCCGCTTTGATCCCGGATATATGAAATCCGCTTTCTGCACGATCATAATAGAATGGATCATCTTCTTTAAGCTGGAGACGCGGCCAATACGGTCCGATCTCACCTGTAGTCAGTGGCTCCACCAAAATCGTTTGCCACACATGTCCTCCCCAAATTTTACCTGACTCAGACTGTATTCGGCCACATCTGCACCGATCAGGGCCAAACCCTTATCCAAAGGGTGCATTTGGCGACTGGTCAATCAGGGTTTCAACATGTTATTCACCCAAATGGTTGACTGAAGCAGAATAAGGTTGTAATTCATCCAAATGGTTGAACGAGAGAGTCGATATGACCTCAATGCAATATTGAAGGCCGCGTCCGACCCGACCCGCCGCGCAATTCTGACGATGCTTGCGCAGCAGGGGCCATTGCGGGTGACGGACATTGCGCGGCAATTCGATATGAGCCTCAACTCGGTCTCCAAGCACATCAAGGTGCTGGAAAACGCCGAGCTGGTGCAGCGCCGGACCGAATGGCGCGAACATCTGATCGAGGTTCAGATGGCTCCTTTATCAGCCGTTGATTCTTGGTTTGCCGGGTTGCGTTCGATTTGGGCGCTTCGGCTGGACGCCTTGGAAACTGCTTTGGAGGACCCAGAAGATGACGGACCTGTCACTTGAAATAACGCGCGCCATTCCACATCCACCCGAAAAGGTGTTTGATGCCTGGCTCAACCCCGAGATGCTGGCAAAATTCATGCTGCCGGCACCGGGCATGACCGTGCCCGAAGCGCATTCCGACGCCAAGGTCGGCGGCCGGTTCAAAATCATCATGCGCGCGCCCGAGGCTGGCGATTTGCCGCATGAGGGCGAATACAAGGTCATCGACCGCCCCAACCGGCTGCAATTCACCTGGAATTCGCCCTACAGCCAAGACGATTCCACGGTCACACTGGATTTCACACCCACCGAAAAGGGTACCGAGCTGCGGCTGCACCACATCCGCTTTCCCACGCAGGAAAGCCGGGACAATCACGAGGGCGGCTGGTCCGCTATCCTTGCGGCGCTGGAGACGGCACTATGATCAACTGGCTGGCCCTCGGTGCAGGGGTGGCCGCTGCCTTTTTGTTGGGCTGGCTGGTCTACGGCCCTATGGGCTTTCAGAAACGCTGGGCCGAGGGCACCCGCATCGACCCGACGCCGCCCGAAACCCTGCCATTGGGCGCGATGGCCACACAGATCGTGTTCCTGATCCTGCTGGCTGCGGTAATCACGGTGACCGAGACCACCAATAGCCTGGGCGTCGCCCTGCTTGCGATCCTTGCGGTGGCGGCGCAGACAGCCTCGGTCGGGACATGGGCGCAAAAAAGCGGCTTCGCCATTGCGGTCGACACCGGCTATGCGCTGGGCTGTGGTATCGTCATGATCCTGGCCCACGCGATCCTGTAGGATCGCAGCGCATGCCCGACCCTCGATGGATCGGGCATGCGCCCTTTATACCCTTACTCTTCCTCGGAACTCCTGCCTTTCCAAAGCCCCCAAACTGCTGTATGGGCGGTCCATCTGAGACGTTGTGCCCTGACCCCGGCACTCGAATGGAAGATAAAGTGGGGTCGGCGGCAATGGGGCCGCCACGCAAACGGGAGACCCGCAGGGGCGGGAGTGCTCCCTTCTAGGATACGCAAATGTTTGATGTAACAAAGAAATCAATTCAGTGGGGCGAAGAGACGCTGACACTGGAAACCGGCAAGGTTGCCCGTCAGGCGGACGGCAGTGTGATTGCCACGCTGGGCGAGACCAGCGTGATGGCAAACGTGACCTTTGCGCGGAAGCAAAAACCCGGTCAGGACTTTTTCCCGCTGACCGTCCACTACCAAGAGAAATATTATGCCGCCGGTAAAGTTCCGGGTGGCTTTTTCAAGCGCGAGGCGCGCCCGACTGAAAAAGAGACGCTGACCGCGCGTCTGATCGACCGGCCGATCCGCCCGCTGTTTGTTGACGGCTTCAAAAACGAAGTTCTGGTGATGTGCACCGTGCTGAGCCACGATCTGGTCAACGACCCTGACATGGTGGCGATGATCGCAGCCTCTGCCGCGCTGACCATTTCCGGCGCACCGTTCAGAGGCCCGATTGCTGGTTGCCGCGTTGGTTTCGAGGATGGCGAATACATTCTGAACCCGACTGTGGACGACATGCAGGACCTGCGCCTGAACCCTGAACAGCGACTGGATCTGGTTGTTGCCGGCACCAAAGACGCCGTGATGATGGTTGAATCGGAGGCTTACGAACTGTCCGAAGCCGAGATGCTGGGTGCGGTCAAATTCGCACACGAGCAGATTCAGCCGGTGATCGACCTGATCATTTCACTGGCCGAAGACGCGGCAAAAGAGCCGTTTGATTTCCAGGCGCCCGATTATTCTGAGCTTTCCGCTGCCGTTAAGGCCGCAGGTGAAGAGCAGATGCGCGCAGCCTTCGCGATCACCGACAAGCAAGAGCGCACTGCCGCTGTTTCCGCTGCCCGCGACGCAATCAAGGAAGCCCTGACCGAGGAACAGCTGGAAGACGCGAACCTTGGCTCGGCGATGAAAAAGCTGGAAGCAGGCATCCTGCGCGGCGACGTCGTCAAAGGCGGCAAGCGGATCGACGGTCGTTCGACCACCGATATCCGTTCGATCGTTGCAGAAACCTCGATGCTGCCGCGGACACACGGCTCGGCCCTGTTCACCCGTGGTGAAACACAGGCGCTGGCTGTAACCACGCTGGGCACCGGTGATGATGAGCAGTTCATCGACGCCCTGCACGGCAACTTCAAATCGAACTTCCTGCTGCATTACAACTTCCCTCCTTATTCGGTTGGTGAAGCGGGTCGCGTGGGCCCTCCGGGACGTCGTGAGATTGGTCACGGCAAACTGGCATGGCGCGCGTTGCAGGCGGTTCTGCCTGCGGCAACCGACTTCCCCTACACGATCCGCATCGTGTCCGAGATCACCGAATCCAACGGATCAAGCTCGATGGCTTCTGTTTGCGGCGGTTCGCTGTCGATGATGGATGCGGGCGTTCCGCTGAAAGCACCGGTTGCCGGTGTTGCCATGGGTCTGATCCTGGAAGATGACGGCGATTACGCGATCCTGTCGGACATTCTGGGTGACGAAGACCACCTGGGCGACATGGACTTCAAGGTTGCGGGTACCGAAAACGGCATCACCTCTCTGCAGATGGACATCAAGGTTGCGGGCATCACGCCCGAGATCATGGAGAAAGCCCTGGCGCAAGCCAAGGACGGCCGGATGCACATCCTGGGCGAGATGGGCAAAGCCCTGTCCGAGACCAATGATTTCTCGGTCCATGCACCGCGCATCGAAACCATGAACATCCCGACCGACAAGATCCGTGAAGTGATCGGTTCCGGCGGCAAGGTCATCCGCGAAATCGTCGAAGTTTCGGGTGCCAAGGTCGACATCAACGACGATGGCGTGATCAAGATCGCCTCGCCCGATGGTGAATCGATCAAGAAGGCATACGAGATGATCCATTCGATCGTTGCCGAACCCGAAGAAGGCCAGATCTACACCGGTAAAGTGGTCAAGATCGTCGACTTTGGTGCTTTCGTGAACTTCTTTGGCAAGCGCGACGGTCTGGTCCATGTGTCCCAGATCGAAAACCGTCGCCTGAACCATCCGTCGGATGTTCTGAAGGAAGGCCAGGAAGTGAAGGTCAAGCTGCTGGGCTTTGACGACCGCGGCAAAGTGCGCCTGTCGATGAAAATCGTCGATCAGGAAACCGGCGAAGAGATCGCACCTGAGAAGAAAGAAAAGAAAGAGGAAGGCGCAGAATAATCTGCTCGCCCCTCTGATTTCTCGAAAGACCCCGGCTTTGTCCGGGGTCTTTTTTTTGTTCAGTCAGCATAAACCTTGGACCAATTCCGCCCAATTCAACCGAAATCCAATCGCACCACCGGCCAGGCGAACCCACGTCTCCTAAATCGACGCAACAAATCTAGGAGATGCGAAATGGAGACTTTCAAAATGCTGACTCTGGCCGGACTGATCGCGACCGCCCCGGTGCTGGCTTTTGCCAACGTGACAGTCGGGGACAAGCTGGGCACCACCGAGACCGATATCCGCACCACTCTCGAGGCGCAGGGATACCAGATCGAAGAGATCGAATTCGAAGATGGCGAGATCGAGGTTGAACTCGTCAAGGATGGCGTGGAAACTGAACTGGTCCTGAACAAGACCGATGGCGTTGTCACCGCGATCGAGCTTGAAGAGGACGACGACTGACCAGACAATCTTAAAGGAGCGCTATGAAGATTTCACAGACGTCTTTACTCTGGCTCCTTCTGGTGGTGCAGGCTGTCTGCGCCACCTTTTTCCTAACCGATGCGGCGCTAGATTGGTTTGGCGGCGAAACTGCCGGGTTTCGGCATTTGCACCAGTTCGAATTGTTCCTGTCCCTGGCTCTGATCGGTGGTTTGGTGGCGACAATCACCCTGATCCGGGCTCAGGGCTTGCGCGTGCAGGACATGCAGCGTCAACTGGGCGTGGCGCAGGGCGCCTTTTCACAGGTCATCGAAAATCAATTCACGCAGTGGCAGCTCAGCAATGCGGAACGCGATGTCGCAATATTGTCCATCAAGGGTTTGTCGATCGCAGAAATCGCCGAGCTGAGACAGACGAAAGAAGGGACTATCAAGGCACAAAGCGCTGCGATTTACCGCAAGGCGGGTGTCTCGGGACGGCTTCAACTACTCAGCTTTTTTGTCGAAGAGCTTTTGTCCGAACCTCTGGTCAACACGTCCTCGTCGTCAGAACCCGCCGACCAGGACCAGGCTTAATCCACGGTTGCTCTTTCCCCGCCTGACGCGGTGTTCTATGCACGGGGCATGCGATCCTTTGTCATCCATATGTCCTCGAGCACCGCGCGCCGTCCCAATGCTGATCAGCTCTGCGCGGCCCTGCCCAATGCTGAACTGTTTGAGGCCGTAAATGGCCGCGACCCTGACCAGATTTCCGGTGTCGAACTGCATTCCGGAAATCTGCACCGCCCGCATTACCCATTCCCCTTGCGACCCGCAGAAATCGGCGTGTTCGAAAGCCATCGACGCATCTGGCGCAAGCTGGTCGAGGACGATATCGACCTGGCCATCATCACCGAGGATGACCTGCGCATAGATCGGGCGCGAATGGAACAGGCGCTTGGGTTGCTGGCCTCAATCGCCACCCCCGATCACTATATCCGCATCCCCGTAAAACAGCGCGAAGTACCGGCAGAGGTCCTGGCAGAACAAGATGGCCTGCGGCTGATCCTACCCAAGGTGATCGGCCTGCAATGCGTATGTCAGATAGTGGGGAAAAACGCCGCCGAACGCCTTTTAGCGACCACCGACCAAATCGACCGCCCTGTCGATACCTTCTTGCAGATGCACTGGCTGACAGACCAGCCGGTTCACGCCTTGCAAGGCAGCGGAAATCAAGAAGTGGCCCAGGAAATCGGCGGCTCGACCATTCAGACAAAACCGCCCCTGTCAGACAAATTAACCCGAGAGTTCAAGCGCGCAGCCTACCGCGCCAAGCTGCACCTGCACCCGCAGCGCCCGCCTGCTTCATCTGGCTGAAAATACCTTCCGGGGGGAATCGCGCCACGAGGCGCGATGGGGGGCAGACAGCCCCCCTGACCTGGGCCGTCTTACGACGGCGCCTTGGTCTTGCGCAGATAGGGGAAGATGGTCTCGAACTCGCCAAACTTTGCTTTGGCGTCGTCGTTTGAGACAGCAGGCGGAATGATTACGTCTTCGCCAGGCACCCAGTTCGCCGGGGTAGCCACGCCTTTCGACGACATCTGCAACCCGTCCAGTGCACGCAGAATCTCGGCAAAGTTACGTCCCACAGTCATAGGATAGGTCATCGACAGCTTCAGTTGCTTATCTGGCCCGATGATAAAGACCGACCGCACGGTCGCGCTGTCGGCCGGGGTACGCCCGTCCGGCAAATAGGCCTCGGCGGGCAGCATGTCGAAGGCCTTTGAAACGGCCAGACCATCATCGGCAATGATTGGAAAACCGGGATGCGCGTTGCCATAGGCCTCGATATCCTTTTTCCACTTCTTGTGGTCTTCGACGCCGTCAACCGAAACGCCCAGGACCTTGGTGTTGCGCGCGGCCCACTCATCGCTTAGCTGCGCGACGGCCGAAAACTCGGTGGTGCAGACAGGAGTGAAATCCTTGGGGTGCGAGAACAGAATGGCCCAGCTATCCCCAATCCAGTCGTGGAACTGAATGGTGCCCTGATCCGTTTCTGCAGTGAAATTGGGGACTGTGTCGTTGATGCGCAAACCCATGAAGCATCTCCTTTGCTAATTACAAAACCGAGTCGGTTGTCCAGAACCTAATCACTTTGCGCCGATGTTAAACAGTCAGCAAGTCACTTTAGCCCTAGGCCAGACCTCAAAATTCCATTTGATCAAATCGCGCTTGCCGGTTTCCTGAAGGCCTGACACAGTGGCGCCGAACCAAGAATCCCCGTCGCATGGTCAGGAGGATGCACCATGATCGAGAAACGCAATTTTTACATCAACGGTCAGTGGGTTGCCCCATCGGTTACGCATGATTTTCAGGTCATCAACCCCTCGACCGAAGAACCATGTGCCGTGATTTCACTGGGCGATCAGGCCGATACGGACGCGGCTGTTGCAGCGGCCAAGGCGGCGTTGCCCGGCTGGATGGAAACCCCGGCGGAAACCCGCATCGCGATGGTCGAAAAGCTGATCGAGCTTTATGCCGAACGGTCCGAGGATCTGGCCCAGGCAATGTCGTTGGAGATGGGCGCCCCGATCGACATGGCGCGTAGCCAGCAAGTCGGAGCAGGAAGTTGGCACCTGGCAAATTTCATCCGCGCTGCCAAAGCGTTTCCTTTCGAGCGGCCGCTGGGCGATCACGCTCCCAACGACCAGATCATCTATGAGGCCGTCGGTGTCGCCGCCCTGATCACACCGTGGAATTGGCCAATGAACCAGGTCACGCTGAAGGTCGGTGCGGCTGCGATTGCGGGCTGCACAATGGTTCTGAAACCCTCGGAGCAAAGCCCGCTGAACGCGATGATCTTTGCCGAGCTGATGGATGAGGCCGGATTCCCACCCGGTGTCTTCAACCTTGTCAACGGTGACGGGGTTGGCGTCGGATCTCAGCTGTCCACGCACCCCGATGTGGATATGGTCAGCTTTACGGGATCCACCCGCGCGGGCACGGCTATTTCCAAAGCCGCAGCCGATACACTGAAGAAGGTGCATTTGGAACTGGGCGGCAAGGGTGCAAACGTGGTCTTTGCCGATGCGGATGAAAAGGCCGTCAAACGTGGCGTGCTGCACATGATGAACAACACCGGTCAAAGCTGTAACGCCCCTAGCCGGATGCTGGTTCAGCGTCCCATCTATGACGCGGCGGTGGAAACCGCAGCTGAGATTGCCAAAGGTGTCACCGTTGGCCCGGCGATGGAAGAAGGCCGCCATATCGGCCCGGTTGTGAACGAGCTGCAATGGGGCAAGATTCAGGACCTGATCCAAAAGGGTATCGACGAAGGCGCGCGCCTTGTCGCTGGTGGCACTGGCAGGCCCGAAGGGCTGAACAAGGGCTATTACGTGCGGCCCACGGTCTTTGCCGACGTCAACAACCAGATGACCGTCGCCCGCGAAGAGATCTTTGGACCGGTTCTGACCATGATCCCCTTCGATACCGAGGAAGACGCCATCGAAATCGCCAATGACACACCTTATGGGCTGACCAACTATGTCCAGACGCAGGATAACGTCCGTGCCAACCGCATGGCCCGCGCTCTGCGGTCGGGTATGGTCGAGATGAATGGCAAATCCCGCAGCGCGGGTTCCCCGTTCGGCGGCATGAAACAATCCGGCAACGGGCGCGAAGGCGGCGTCTGGGGGCTGGAGGATTTCCTTGAGGTCAAGGCCGTCGGCGGCTGGGCTGCCGAGTAACCCACCTGCCGTCTAACCTGTTTTCGGGGCCCGCGCGCTATCTGCGCCGGGCCCTTTAGACTCTGAATCCGGCTCGAGATGAATCACAAAAACCGATCCGGGGAACTGATCGGTCAAAGCGTCTTCGATATCGTCACAGATATCATGGGCCGTCGCCACGCTCATGCCACCGTCAACGACCAGATGGAACTCGACAAAGATCATGCTGGCGGATCGACGGCCCCGCAGGTCGTGATATTCCAGAGCCCGGCCCAGATTTGCATCGATGATGCTCCGCACCTCATCCAGTTCGGGATCAGTAAGGGACACGTCCATCAGACCGTCAATCGACTTGCGAATGACCTTCCATCCCTCCCACAGAATGTTCAGGGCGACCAGAATGGCCAGGATCGGGTCCAGGATCAGCCAGCCGGTGGCAAGGGCCAACACCAATCCGATGACAACGCCCACCGAGGTGAACACATCGGTAAAGATATGCTTTGCGCTGGCCTCAAGCGCCGGAGAGGCGTACTGCCGCCCGACCCGCAGCAACATATAGGCCCAGGCACCGTTCAGAGCGGTTGCCAGCACATTGATTGCCACCCCGGTCAGCGGGGCCTGGTCCAGATGCGACGATGACAGCGCGGCAACGGCCTCTCGCAGGATTAGAAGTGCCGCCAGCACGATCAGCACACCTTCGACAACAGCAGACAGGTATTCGGCTTTCTTGTGCCCAAAGGGGTGATTATCGTCAGGAGGTTTGCCGCCGATCGAAACCGCAAAGAACGCCAGCAAGGCCGCGACCACATTGACCACGGATTCCATCGCATCGGACAACAAGGCGACTGATCCCGTCAACCACCAGGCCAACAGTTTCAAGGCCAGAACCGCGATGGAAATCGGGATCGACCACAGGGCAAATTTCTGGATCATCGCATTGGTGTCCTGCAACCTTGGGACAGGTCTATCACTTTGTTCGATGATCCCTATGGCTTTTTCTGATCAGAAATCAAGCGTCTGCTTGTGCCGCCTCATAGGCCAGCATGGCGCGTTTCACCGGCAGGCCCCAATGATACCCACCCAGCCCCCCGGATTTTCGCAGCGCGCGGTGGCAAGGGATCAGCCAACTGACCGGGTTTCGACCCACGGCCGTCCCGACGGCGCGCACAGCTTGCGGTGATCCCACCCGTTGCGCGATCTCGGAATAGGTTGTGACCTGGCCCGAAGGGATATGCATCAGCGCTTCCCACACTTTGATCTGCAGGGGCGAGCCTATCAGATACAGAGGAGTTGGTTCCAATCGGTCGCTCATCGCGCCAAATGCACTGAGCGCCCAGGGCCGCAGGCGCATCGGGTCCTCGACGAAATTGGCATTGGGCCAACGCGACAACATATCCGCCATGGCATTTTCTTCGCCGGTTTCGGCCCCAAAGGCCATTCCGCAGATGCCCTTGTCGGTGCCCATCACCAAAGCAGGACCAAAAGGACATTCAAACCATCCCCAATAGATGGTCAAACCGGCACCCCTACGGGCATATTCGCCGGGGCTCATGGATTCCCATTTCAGGAACAGATCATGCAGGCGACCGCTGCCGGACAGGCCAACATTCAGAGCGGTTTCCAGTGTCGTGAACCGCTCGCGCAGCAACGCCTTGGCATGGCCCAGCGTCAGATATTGCTGATACCGCTTGGGCGATACCCCGGTCCAACGTGAGAACAGGCGCTGGAAATGCGCGGGGCTCATATCCATCTGCTGTGCCAGTTCCTCAAGACTCAGGGCCTCTCCGCCCTGATCAATCAGGTCAATCGCCCGGCGCATGACATTATAATGATAGCCGCTTTCTGGGGTCTGGACATTCATGGTCGCACTCCTTCGATAGACAGAAGATGGCCTGTTACCGACCAGAGTGCGACCCGATTCTTGCGCTATCTGCGCCCTCAGACCTGCGGGATAACGGTATAGGGTGCCGCCTCTTCCGGGGGTGCAACCTTTTCCATGACGTTGATGCTGACATGCGGCCAGCGGATCAGACCGGGTTTCCCGTCAAAGCGTGGGAAGAAATCCAGACCGACATTCTGCAGATACATCATCAGCAGCTTGGGTTCACCGCCAATTCCCGGCTCGTCCAGTTCCATGATCCAAAAGATCGAATCCATCACCGCCGCGTTGGCTTGTTTGACAACAAACGGAATGTTGACGATCCCGGCATCCTCAAGCGCGGTGTTGAACGGCAATATCGTGGTTTTTTTCACATTGTTCGGTATTCCAGCTGCCAGCAACAGATGCGGGTGCACAGGATCGAAGCCTGGGAACCCCGGGGCGGTCACAACGCCGTTGAACGGATTATCGTGATAATGTTTGTAGGGCGAAAGATATCCGCTGTTCAGGTCCTTTGTGGCCCCTTCGGGCAGCCCGTCGACCACCGGAATCGTTGGCGGTCCATCGATCTCGCTCGCTTCTCCAAGACCTAACAGCGAGTCGCCATGTGGCACCGTTCCCAAACGTGCAACGTTCAGATTGTTTGTGGTCAGATTGGTCATATGCAGGAACAGACCGGGCTCGTGATGGATGGCCAGATCGGCAGGTCCCGCCAGTCCGCTGTCGGGGCGATCTTCAGCCGAGAGCTGCGCGATGGACTGCTGATAATCCAGCGTGACCACAAACTGATCGGTGTTAATGGTCGGGTCTCCTGAGGCCGGGTTCGGACGCTCAATCCCGCGGTTTGGTACCGCTTTGTCAACGGTCGTGAATTGAAGCGTTTCCTCGAATTGATTAACCAGCAGACGATAGTTGAGACGGCTGCCAGGCTCGGTCGCAAACGGAAGCGCGATCATGTTCCAGCCACGTCCGCGCGTGCTGTCGCCGTTCTTCCAAACTCCGGGCAGTAATTTCAGGGGGCCGAGGTCTTCGTCGCCTTGATGGGCCAGCTCAACAGACCGATAACGGGACTGCAGTTTTGCGGCAAGATCTGGGTTCGCCATGGATCAACCTTTCAATAATTAAATAAAATATCCGCCAATGCGGGAAAAATGCGCTGAAATAAGAATTGGCTGCGCATCGCGAGAATAACACGAATCAGGCTTACCCTACGTAATCCAAAACCCACAGCTATCCGCTAAGCAGATTCTTGCTTGTGTGGTTACCCGAGCCATCGGCTTGCCCTGCGCCGCAATACGTGCATACGTCGCCGCATGGCCAAGCAACTTGATTACCACACTATCCGAGAGATTTTTACCCGCTTTCAGCAGGCTGACCCGGAACCTGAGGGTGAGCTAGAGCATGTGAATGTCTATACTCTGGTCGTAGCGGTGGCGCTGTCTGCACAGGCCACCGATGTCGGCGTCAACAAGGCTACGCGCGCCCTTTTCAAAACCGCCGACACCCCGCAAAAGATGCTGGACCTGGGCGAGGATGGCCTAATCGAGCATATCAAAACCATCGGTCTATTCCGCCAAAAGGCAAAGAACGTTATCAAGCTCAGCCGTATTCTGGTCGAAGAGTATGACGGCGAAGTTCCCAATTCCCGCGCCGCGTTGCAATCGCTGCCGGGCGTCGGGCGTAAGACCGCCAATGTGGTGTTGAACATGTGGTGGCGCTATCCGGCGCAGGCCGTGGATACGCATATTTTTCGTGTCGGAAACCGAACAGGCATCTGCCCGGGAAAACATGTGGATGCGGTTGAACGCGCAATCGAAGATAACATCCCGACCGATTTCCAACTGCACGCACATCACTGGCTTATCTTGCATGGCCGGTATCACTGCAAAGCACGCAAACCTATGTGCGGAACCTGTATCATCCGCGATCTCTGCCAATTCGAGGACAAGAACCTATGAAAACCTACCAGCTCACCGGTATTGGAAACGCCGTTGTGGACGTGATCTCTCAGGCCGATGACAGTTTTCTGGAACTGATGGGCATCGAGAAGGGCATCATGCAGCTGATAGAACAGGAGCGGGGTGAACTTCTTTACGCCGCTATGGAAGGCCGCGTGCAAACGCCGGGCGGATCCGTTGCGAACACGATTGCCGGTGCCGGCGCACTGGGCCTGAGCGCAGCCTTTATCGGACGCGTACATGATGATGCGTTGGGACGATTCTACGCAGAGGCAATGCACGAGGACGGTGTGGATTTCGTGAACCCGCCCGTACCGGGTGGAGAGCTTCCGACTTCGCGCTCGATGATTTTTGTCTCACCCGACGGCGAACGGTCGATGAACACCTATCTGGGGATTTCCTCGGAGCTTTCCTCGGCGGATGTGTCAGCCGAGGTCGCGGGTAACAGCCAGATCATGTTCCTTGAAGGCTATTTGTTCGACAAGGAAAAAGGCAAAGCTGCGTTCCTTCAGGCCGCACGGGATTGCCACAAGGGCGGCGGCAAGGCCGGGATCGCCATTTCTGACCCGTTCTGCGTTGAACGGCACCGGGTCGATTTCCTGCTGCTGATCGAAAATGAACTGGATTTTGTGATCGGCAACGAGGCCGAGATCAAATCCCTGTTCGAAACCGACGATCTTGAGGATGCACTGGCGAAAACCGCCGATATCTGCCCTCTGGTGGTCTGCACCCGGTCAGGCGACGGGGTAACTGTGCTTAATGAAGGTCAGCGCTTTGACATTCCGGTGGAAAAAATCGTTCCCGTCGACGCCACCGGCGCAGGCGACCAATTCGCGGCCGGGTTCCTGTTTGGCATGGCCACCGGGCGCGACTATGAGACCTGCGCCAAGATGGGCAATGTCTGCGCCCGTGAGGTGATCAGCCATATCGGCCCGCGCCCCAAGGCGGACATGATCGATTTGCTCAAGCAGGGCGGCTTGCTCTAATCGGATCAGGACTGGCCTATAGTTTGTGGGAGGGGCAGAGCCCCTCCCCTCACGGGTATCCCTGCACGAACAGGGCGATCCAGATGCCTACAAACATGAATATGCCGCCAAGATTGACCCAAGCGTGCCAAATCGCATAGCGGAAAGGCAGTGTCTTGCGGGAATAAAAGACCGTGCCGATCACATAGCTTGCCGCCCCGGCCAGAATGCACCACAGGACTGAAACGGGGACATCTTTCAGATCGGGTATGGCGCACAGCCCCAGCGCGCCCAGACCCAGATAGGATGCTGTTGACCATCGGGACTTGACCGTCTTGTTGGCGATCTTGTTCCAGATGGCCACCACAGTCAGCCCCCAGCACAACCAGAGCAAAGTCATGGTCCAGCCGGTACCGGCCAGCAGGAAAAAGGGTGTGAAGGTGCCGCAGATACTGGAATAGATTGCGGCATGGTCTATGCGTCGCAGCAGCTGCCGACGCTGGTGCCAGCGGGAAAAGTGATAAAAACACGAGGCCAGATTAGAGCCCAACGCACAGGCTACATAAACCAGAACCGCAAGAATAAGCCCGCTGTCGAGCATCAGGTACGATTTGCGGATCAGCGCTCCGCCAGCGGTCAAAATCAACGCCAGACCGATAAGATGCACGACCAGATCGGCGTGGCGGTGGCATGGGTCCGGACTGGGATAGGTCTGTGGGATCATGTCAGTTCAGGTGATCCGAAAACGCTGCAACCACGTGTTCATACACGTCGCGTTTGAACGGCACGATTTCGGCAACCAGCTGTTCCGGTTCCTGCCATTTCCAGCGGGTGAATTCGGGATGCTCAGTCTGAATGTCGATCTGATCGTCGCGGCCAGAGAACCGCATCAGATACCATTTCTGCTCTTGACCCCGATACCGACCTTTCCAGATCTTCGGCACGATGTCATGCGGCAGATCATAGGGCAACCACCCCTCGGTCTCGGCGATGATCTCGACCAGATCTGCCGTGACGCCGGTTTCTTCCCACAGCTCGCGCAGCGCCGCATCGCGCGGGTCTTCACCCTGGTCCACACCACCCTGAGGCATCTGCCAGGCGTCCTTGTGGCGGTCGTTGCGCTGGCCGACGAATATCTTACCCTCGGCATTCATCAACATCAGCCCGACGCAGGGGCGGTAGGGCAGTTTAGCAATCTCTTCGGGGGTCATACGCGGCCTCGTGAACATGCTTTGGAGCGTCTGTAACAAGCAGCGGGCCCAAGGCAAAGGGTATGACGTTAGGTTTCGCGTGACAAAGATGACGCGAAGGTCAATCTGGCAGCCAAATTCTATAAGGGAGAGTTCTGGATGACTGCATACCCAAACATGCTGGCCCCGCTGGATCTGGGCTTTACCACGCTGAAGAACCGCGTGCTGATGGGCTCGATGCATACCGGGCTTGAGGAGACCGGCGATTGGAATCGGGTGGCCGAGTTCTATGCCGACCGCGCGCGCGGTGGCGTGGCGCTGATGGTGACTGGTGGAATCGGACCAAATCTTGAAGGTTCGGTACTGCCGGGGGCATCAATGATGACCAACGACAAAGAAGTGGCAAACCACTCCATCGTCACCCAACGGGTGCATGAGGCCGGTGGCAAGATCGCGATGCAGATCCTGCATGCGGGGCGCTATGCCTATGGGCCGAAATGTGTCGCACCCAGCCCTGTGAAATCTCCGATCTCTCCGTTCCCGCCGACCGAACTGGACGAAGAGGGTATCGAGAAACAGATCAGCGATATCGTGAACGCCGCGGTCCTGGCCCAGAAAGCGGGCTATGACGGGGTCGAGATAATGGGGTCCGAAGGGTATTTCCTCAACCAGTTTCTGGTGACTCACACCAACAAGCGCGAGGACCGTTGGGGTGGCTCTTACGAGAACCGGATGCGCTTGCCGATCGAAGTTGTCCGCCGCACGCGCGAGGCCGTCGGCACGGAATTCATCATCATCTACCGCTTGTCGATGATTGACCTGGTTCCCAACGGATCTACTCATGATGAGGTTGTGGAACTGGCGCAGCGGATCGAACAGGCCGGCGCCACGATCATCAACACCGGCATCGGCTGGCACGAGGCGCGGATTCCCACCATTGCCACCAGCGTTCCGCGCGCGGCCTTTGCTTGGGTGACCAAAAAGCTGATGGGCAAGGTCTCGATCCCGGTCATCACGTCGAACCGGATTAACACGCCGGAGGTCGCCGAAGAAGTTCTTGCCACGGGGTGCGCCGACATGGTTTCGCTGGCCCGCCCGATGCTGGCAGATGCGGATTTCGTCAACAAAGCCATCGCTGCTGAGGCGGCGACGATTGCACCCTGCATCGCTTGCAACCAGGCCTGTCTGGATCACACATTCCAGGGCAAACTGACCTCGTGCCTGGTAAACCCGCGCGCTTGTCACGAAACCGAATTGGTGATCACACAGGCCGACAGCGTCAAGAAAATCGCCATCGTAGGGGCGGGCCCGGCAGGCCTGTCCACCGCATTGACCGCCGCGCAACGCGGCCATGACGTTACCATTTTTGACCGTGCCCGTGAGATCGGCGGTCAGTTGAACATGGCCAAGCAGGTTCCGGGCAAAGAGGAGTTCTGGGGACTGGTCGACTGGTACCGCGCCATGATTGCTGATCTGGGCATCAAGGTCGAGCTTGAGCGTGAAGTGGGCGCCGATGATCTGGCAGGCTATGACGAGGTGGTAATCGCAACCGGCGTCGTCCCGCGTGATCCGAAAATCCCCGGTCAGGACCGCGACAATGTCGTCGACTATATCGACGTCCTGCGCCACAAAACCCCGGTTGGCCAATCGGTTGCCGTGATCGGAGCGGGCGGTATCGGCTTTGACGTGTCCGAATTCCTTCTGGAAGAAGGCCACAGCATCACCACCGACCTGCCCGCCTGGATGAAGGAATGGGGGGTGACCGACCCGGCCGAGCACCGCTCAGGCCTGGCACCTGAAGGGCCACAACCTGCCGCCCCCGCGCGCCAGGTGACTTTGCTGCAGCGCAAGGCGCAAGCCCATGGCAAAGGGTTGGGCAAGACCACCGGCTGGATTCATCGCGCAACGCTGAAGATGAAAAACGTCAATTTCGTCGGTGGCGTGAATTATGAGCGGATCGACGATGACGGGCTGCATGTGAGTTTCGGCGAAGCACGCGAGAACCCGACAGTAATTGCGGTGGATACGATTGTTCTGTGCTCGGGCCAGATCTCGGACCGCAGCCTGGCCGATACGTTGATCGAACGTGGCATCACCCCACATGTGATCGGCGGCGCGGATGTTGCAGCCGAATTGGACGCCAAACGGGCCATCAATCAGGGCACGCGGCTGGCAACCACTTTCTGATATGCCTTGGCCCGGTCCAGAACCGGGCCAATCACTCTGCTGGTACTGGGGTCAGTCGGCCAGCGCCAGCTTTGCACCCAATGCCCCAAAGGCGCCGGCGAAACAGCGCCTGACCCAAGCCATGACAGTGGGCCGCTGGATCACATAGTCGCGTGCCACCGCCGCGAAAGCGCCATAGCCAACAAAGACGACAAAGGTCATGGCCATGAAGGACAAGGCCAACTTGATCAGCTCTGCTTCGGCGGCACCTGTACCGGCAGGAATGAATTGCGGCAGAAAGGCCAGAAAGAACAAAGATAGCTTGGGGTTCAACACATTGATCAAGGTGCCCGTGATTGCAATCTTCACATACCCTTTTGCGGGTTTCTGGCTCTGTACATCCAATGCTCCGCCTTGCCGGACGATCCCCCAGGCCATGTAAAACAGATACAGCACCCCAAGGTATTTTAGCACCAGAAAGGCCAGCGCGCTGGTATGCAGCAGGGCCGCAAGACCGACGATACTGGCCAGCGCAGCAGGTATGATCCCTATGGTACAGCCAATCGCCGCCGCAAAACTGGCCCAAAAGCCGCGCCCCAACCCAACCGCAAGCGTATAGATCACGCCGGTGCCCGGTAAAAGCACAACGATCAGAGACGTCAGTAGAAACTCTGTCGACATCCTAGCCCTCCCTTTCCTAGCACGCAGAATTTCCGGTTCGAAAAGAAAAGTAAACGCCATACATCACTGTGGCCCGGCGACATTCCTGAAAGCCCACCGGATACCAACGGCAGACATCTCTTATCGCTTATTCAACGGTTATCGTAATCACCTCGGACACGATGGGCGTGGAATGCGGCACATGACCTGCATCGCCCAGAACCAGCTGAAGCGTATGTTCGCCTGCAGCCATTTCCAGCGTCACCTCGGTCTGACCGCCGCCAAAATGGATATGATTGTCATCCGCGGGCAGACCATAAGACAACTCATCCGCACCGTCCTCTCCCTGCCCCAAAGGCGGTCGGTCGATCAGCAGATGATGATGCCCGGTGTTTTCCTTTTCAGTACCCGCCGGCGCGACCCCCATGCCGCTGAGGCCAAAGACCACGGTGACCGGAGATTGGACAACGTCGCCGTCAGACAATTTCACAAAATAGACCTGCGCTTCGGGGTTTGATGGTGTTTCACCCCCGGCCAGAGCAAATGTCGCCGACAGGCAGGTTGCGGCAATAGCTAAAACAGCTTTCATAATCTTCTCCGTTGTCACAAATTTGCCATCCTCATGGTAGCATGTTTCGGCCCGAAATCGAGGATACCCGTTGTCAAAAGGCTTGTGGCCCATATGGAAACCACTGTTTCAGAGTTTCCCAAGCGCAAACGATCCGATTCAAATCCCTGATATTATCCCATGTCCGCCCTGTTTCCGCCCAGATTTGACGTAAAGATCAGCTAAAGAACCTACACCTGGGGAACAAGAATGGACCGACTGACCGAAATGGAAGCCTTCGCCAACGTGGTGGACCAAGGCGGTTTCACCGACGCGGCCAAGAAAATGGGCATCTCAAAATCGGCTGTGTCCAAGCACGTTTCCAGCCTGGAAGCACGCCTGGGCGCAAGACTGCTGAACCGCACGACGCGCCGCGTGTCACCAACCGAAATCGGGCTGGCCTATTATGACCGGGCCCGCCGCGTTCTGAATGACGCGGGCGAGGCTGATGCGCTGGTCACCTCGATGCAATCTGCCCCCTCTGGTCTGCTGCGGATCAGTGTGGCGACAGATTTCGGCGTGAATCACCTGTCTCCGGTTCTGTCGGGATTTCTAGCTGCCTATCCCGACATCACGGTGAATATGGTGCTGAACAATCGCTATGTTGAGCTGATCTCGGAAGGGTTCGACGTTGCCGTGCGGATTGGTGAGCTGGAAGACAGCACATTGCGCGCCCGCAAGCTGACCGAAACCGTCAAGCGGATGGTCGCCGCGCCCACCTATATCGAGAAATTCGGGCGTCCGCAAAAGATCGACGACCTGAACGAACACAAGCTGTTACATTATTCCAGCCAGTCTTCGGGCAATGTGTGGAAACTGACCGCACCTTCGGGTGAAAAACGTCAGGTCCGCACCGCCGGGTGGCTCAGCGTGAATGATGGGCAATCCTTGTTGAACGCTGCGGTCTCGGGGCTTGGGATCGCGCATCTGCCCAGCTATCTCTATTCCGACGCGCTGAAGTCGGGCGAAGTTGTCGACGCAATGCCGTCGCTGCCCGATGAAGTGCAAGGCGTTTATGCCGTCTACCCGCCCGGTCGCTTTACGCAGCCCAAGGTGCGGGCATTCATTGATTTCCTCGTCGATGCCTTCAACGAAAAAGGTCCGATGGACTGGTAATTCTAATTTCTCCCGGTGGAAACTGAACGGCCCGCACATGTTGTGTGGGCCATTTTTTTAGTCGCTGATCACGGCCAGCCCCATACTCTGCGCGACCGTACGCAAGGATTGGATCAGGATATTCTGTCCGGGCAGATCAGCTTCTTTTCTGCGGGAAAGAAGCGCGATATCGCGGTTGGCATTTGCGATTGTCAGCGGGCGCAGACGGACCTCATCGCGGTAAATGCCCTGACGCCTTGCATAGAGGTCCGGCAATACTGCGACCCCAACCCCCGAAGCCGCCATCAGCACGATGGAATCAAGCGTGGTGCCCTCGTATTCATCCGACACCACCCCGCCGCATTCCGCCGCAAGCGCATAGACGATCCGGGACAGACGGTGGCTTTGGTCCAGGGTCAGGATCAGCCGGTCTCGCAAATCCTGGGCGGTGACACCTTGCGTATCACCCGCCAGCACATCATCTACAGCGACCCCGATCCACAGGGATTCGTTGAACAGGCGCTGCTGGATTGTGTTCGGATGGTCCTCGGGCGTGGACAGGATCAGATCGAACCGACCGGATTTCAGCCCTTGTTCCAGATCACGGGTGTTTTCCTCGCGCACGACAACGCGCAGACCGGGGCGATCCTGATGGACCTTTTTGATGACCTGAGGCAGCAGATACGGCCCGATTGAGGGCAACACGCCCAGCCTTAACCGTCCCGAAACCGGTGTCTCGCTGCTCATCGCGTGGCGCAGATCCCGGACATCGGCAAGGATCTTCTGGGCGCGTTCGATGAACTCTTGGCCTTTGGCCGTGACCTGAACACCGCCCCGGTTGCGATCAAAGATGCGCAGGCCAAGCTCTTGTTCTACAGACGCAATTTGTGCCGAGAGGCTAGGCTGGCTGACATTCAGAACCTCGGCCGCCAATCCAAACCGGCCCAGTCGGCTAACCGTAACGATATATTCCAGCTGTCTTAATGTTGGGCGCATTTCATAGCTTCTAACTATCCTAAATTTAGAAAGATAGTATTGGGATAACAAAAATAGGCAAGGCACTTAGCCCGCACTACCGGGACAGGAGCCAAAAATGCCCAGCGTGATCGAAACCCTTTCCAGCAACCTGCTGGTGCCGACCATCCTATTCTTCGTCCTCGGGCTGCTCGCGGCTTTTGCCCGCAGCGATCTGTCGATCCCCGGTGGGGCAGCCAAGTTCATGTCGCTGTATCTGCTGCTGGCCATCGGCTTCAAAGGCGGCAGCAGCCTGGCCGAGCATGGCATCCACATGGATCTGTTCCTGACTTTGCTAGGCGGTGTGGCGTTATCTTTTGTCATCCCCTTAGTGGCATTCGGCCTGCTCCGGGTCATGACGCGGCTGGACGCGTTGAATGCGGCGGCTGTTGCCGGGCATTATGGATCAATCTCAATCGTGACCTTCGTCACCGCAACCAGCCTGCTGGATCTGGTGGGTCTTGATCATGACGGCTTCATGGTTGCTGTCGCCGCCGCGATGGAGGTTCCAGCCATCCTGTCGGCCCTGTGGCTGGCGCATAAAACCAGCAGCAATGGCGTCAAGGACAAGGGGCTGTGGCGCGATCTGTTGGCAAACGGGTCGATTGTCCTGTTGACCGGGGCCTTTCTAATTGGCGCTGTTACGGGTGGCGAAGGGATGCAGATGATTGCGCCGTTCATCGTCACACCCTTCACCGGCATCCTGTGCCTTTTCCTGCTGGATATGGGCATTTCCGCAGGGCGCAGCCTGATCAATAATCGCGATAAACTCTCGCTGGGTCTGTTTGCCTTTGGTATGCTGATGCCCCTGATCGGCGCTGCGATGGCTTGGGCGGTCGGGGCGGTGATCGGCCTACCTGACGGCAGCCTGTTCCTGTTCATGGTCCTGTCCGCATCGGCCTCGTATATCGCTGTGCCCGCGGCGATGAAGATCGCGCTGCCAAAGGCCGAGGCCGGGATCTATCTGACCCTGTCGCTGGGCGTGTCCTTCCCGTTCAACATCACGATCGGGCTGCCGCTGTACCTGTGGTGGGTGATGTAGGGATCAGTTGATCAGCAGAACCGCCTCGACCCGGCGGTTCAGTTCGCGACCTTCGGGCGTTGCATTCGAGGTGATCGGGGCCAGATAGCCGATCCCCCGCGCCTCGACCCGATCGGCGGCCACGCCGTATTTCTCGATCAGCCGGGCGCGCACGGTTTGCGCCCGGCCCGTGCTGACCGAAATATTGGCCTCGAGTGCGCCGGTATCATCCGTGTGCCCGACCAGAGCCAGCCGCGTTCCGGGATTGTCCGACAAATACTGCGCAACCTTGTTCAGAGAGCCGAAAGGCCCCTCACCCAGGGTTATTTCGCCCGTGCGGAAATGCAGATCGCCCAGAATCACGTGGCCCTCTTGCGCAAGCTCTGCCAACAGCCCCTGCGCCTGATCGACCTCTTCTTCGATCACCAGCGGAGGCGCGGCCTCGGCCCCCTCAGGTGACACGCGGATCATCTGCACATAGCCATCGGGCGGGTTTCGGCTGACCAAAAGGCTCAGGACTTCGTCGCCCTTGGCAGCGGACAAAAAGCGATAGTCCTGGATGGCCACATACATGTCAGGCGTCGGGACAACCTCGGTTCCAAAGCGAAAATCGAAGCCACCGCAACTGCGGGCGTCGCAGTCAAAGAGAACCTCATACCCCTGGGCTTTGATCTGTTCCCGCAACGGGGCGAGCAGCTGCAAAGTGGTGCTGGACCCGGCCTGCAGCCGCCAGGTATAGCGCTCGACCCGCCCTTCGACCCGGCGCGCTGGGACTGCTCCGTCGACGTAGGGGCCGGTGGGCAGGTCATAGCTGTCGAGCGGGCTTGTGCGGTCGCTGACCAGACGCGCGCCCGAAGGCAGCGTCAGCTCTTGGCCGACAACGGGCGACGCAATGAGCAACAGGAATATGGCGAGGCGGCGGATCATCGGGATTGGGCGTGATACTCGGGGTTGGGGGCCATCGCGGTCGCGCTTGCAACACGGTTCGACATGTTGAAAAAGCCGGTCACATTGGCAATGTCCCAGATATCGCGGTCGCTAAACCCGGCATCGCGCAAAGCCTGTCGGTCGGGCTCTTCGATCTTGGTGCTTTCGGTGGTCATTTTAGCCGCGAAATCCAGCATGGCACGCTGCCGCTGATCCAAAGGCGCAACCCGGTAGTTCATGATCAACATTTCACCCAGCTGCGGATCACCGGACAACTGCCTGACAGCCGCACCATGTGCGACAAGGCAATAGAAACACTTGTTTATTGCCGACACGACCACCGCGATCATCTCACGCTCGAGCTTGGACAGCCCGCTATCGGCCAGCATCAGATCGTTATACATCGCGGTGAACGCGTTCAGCTTGTCGATATCAAAGGCATAGGCCCGCAGGACATTGGGCACAAACCCCAGCTTTTCGACGCAAATGTCGAAGTATTTCTGCGTCTCGGGCGGCAGCGGATCAGCCATCGGAAGGTTCAGCGCGGTGGGCAGGGCAAGATCGGTCACTTTGGGTTCTCTCCTTCAACCAGCTGACGGTAATGGTATTCTCCGGCAAGCTCCATCCCAAGCGCGCGATAAAGGCCATTGGCCCCCGCATTCGCCTTGGTGCAAATCACGCTGAGCGTCCCGGCGCCCTGATCCTGTGCCCAGAGCGCAGCCGCGCGCATCGCCCATTGGCCCAGGCCCTGACGGCGATGAGCGGGCAAAATCTCAAGTGCGTGGACCATGGCCACGTCCCCGTGCATCGCAACAAACCCGGTACCAGCAGGTTGGTCATTATGGCGAAGCAGCAGGCCGGTCTTTGGACCCGGGGCTCGCTCCATCACGGCCAGCCGCTCTGGTCCAATCCCGCCCTCGGCCCAGATCTCACGCATGATTGCCAGCGGCTCCCATATCGAGAACACCGTTACGCGGGGGAGCGGAAGATCAGTCAGATGCTCAACCGGGCAGGTGTAAATATTGACCGGATCCAACACGGAATAGCCCCGGCCTTCAAGCTGCGCATCCAGCGCCTCGTCCCCTGGCCACAGGCAAAAGATGCGCTTTTGCCCCAGTGCCTGCATCGCGACCTCGGCCGCCGCGATATCGTCATCCAAGACCGGCCCCAGCGCATTGGCTGCACTCACCCGCGATCCGCCGCCCAGACCCTGACGCACCCAAAACGGCCCCTTCCTGTCGCGATGCGCAGATGGCCAAGTGCCATCGACGACATCAGGCCAGACAACGCTCACAGACCAAGCTCTTTCGCCAACCGAGTTGAGGCTGCATCAATCTGGGCGCCCTCGGTTCCGCGGATGACAACATTGGCACCAAACACACCATTGATCTGAAACGGATAACACCCGATGGACAGATCCTGAAAATCCGCTGCGAGTGCCGCAAGGGGGGCTGCGATATCGCCTTCGCCGCGATCCACCCGCAAGGTTTGGGACAGCAGAGGAACACCGCCGGTCAGACCCGGCAATACACTCGCCACCATCGCCTGAAAGACCGAGGGCACCCCAGCCATCACATGAACATTGCCGATGGTAAAGCCTGGCGCAGTCGACACCGGATTGTCGATCAGCGTGGCACCATCGGGGATGCGCGCCATGCGCAAACGGGCAGCGTTCAGTTCCAGCCCGGATTTCTCGTAATGCGCTTCAAGCAAAGCGCGAGCATCGTCGCGGATGTCGATATGCGCGCCAAAGGCACGGGCGATGCAATCGGCGGTGATATCATCATGGGTCGGTCCAATCCCACCGCTGGTGAAGACATGATCAAAATTTGCCGACAACGCCTGAACGGCGGCTTCGATTGCAGCGGCGTCATCGCTGACCACACGGACCTCTTTCAGGTCGATCCCCTGCTTGGTCAGCTCCTGCGCGAGATAATGCATGTTTGCGTCGCGGGTGCGACCCGACAGGATTTCATCCCCGATCACCAGCATGGCTGCGGTTGGATTTTGCATGGCCTGCGCCCCCTTGATCGACCCTTTCCGCAGGTATAGGCCCTGAAGCATGCGATTTGAAACCCCTCTTGTCCCCGCCCACCTGATCCGCCGCTATAAACGCTTTCTAGCCGATTGCAGGCTTGAGGACGGGCGCGAGGTGACAGCGCATTGCGCCAATCCCGGCTCGATGATGGGACTGGCCGAACCGGGCGAGAAAATATGGTTGGAGCCCAATGACGACCCGAAGAAAAAGCTGAAATATGGCTGGCGGCTGGTCGATCACGAAAACGGGCATTTCACCGGCGTGGATACATCCGTCCCGAACCGGGCGTTGCGCGCGGCATTGATCGCGCGGGAGATCCCCGAACTGGCAATGTATGAAACTGTACGCCCCGAGGTGAAATACGGCGAGAACAGCCGCGTTGATTTCCTGCTGACCCAGCCGGGCCTTCAGGACGTTTATGTCGAGGTCAAATGCGTGACCCTGTCTCGCGAACCTGGTCTGGCCGAATTCCCCGACAGCGTCACAGCGCGCGGAACCAAACATCTAGGGGAACTGACAGCTATGGTGGACGAGGGGCATCGCGCAATCCTGCTGTATCTGGTCCAGCGCACCGATTGTGAGCGAATTGCATTGGCCGCAGATATCGACCCGACCTATGCAGCGGCGTTCGAGGCGGCCCAAGCTAGGGGTGTCGAGAAACTGGTCTACGGCACACGGATATCGCCTGAAGGGGTTTGGGTAAACGTGACCGAAAGCCAATCGTTCATGCAGAAGCGTTGAAAAGGCCCTTTGATCCCATCCTGTGAATTCGACCTTCTAGCAACGTGGGATTCTCTGCGTGAGCAAGAAAACCGGGGCGCTGGCCCTCCCTGATCTGAACACCCATTGTCTGCCGTAAGAAGTGGGATTGCGGCGAATGCGCTGCCTGTTTGCCGCTGGCACATCCGGCAATGACAACAATGTACGATCATTGGGTCAGCAGTCACGACCAGGCAGATATCTTCCATGAGTATCTGAGGAATGCTTCATTACACGCAGTGCTTTTATAATCAGTCCCCAACCTTGATCCAGTCATTGTGGGTCGAGTTGCAGGACCATGAAGGTTAGCCAATCCGCCATTTCCTCGCTGACATCATAATAGGGTTTGATCGGCTTAAAACCGAGCTTTTGATACAATCCTCGTGCCTCGATTTGTTCTGGGCCGGTATCAAGATACATTCTCGAGCACCCAAATTCGCGGGCACGGTGGGTAAGATGCGTTGCAAGAGCCTGACCTACGCCTTGCCCGTGAAATTTCGGAACGACGAACATGCGCTTCATTTCGCAATATTCTGTATCGAGTGCGCGCAGTCCGACACACCCAACGAATTCCTTATCAATGGTTGCGATTAACAGCGTTCCTGTGGGCGCTCCATATATGCAACGCAGGTCTGAGAGCTCTCGTTCAAATTCAACCGGGTCGAAATAGCGAGCGACAAGATCGCGATAGGCGTGATGGCGCACGAACAACCAATCAACCAAGGCGCGCATCATGTTTTGTATGGCGGCGATTTCAGCGGGTGTCTGGGCGGTCTTGACGACCACGCGCTGCAGAGCTGCGGTTTTCATTGGGTGTTCCTTCGCTGGTTCTGGGTGTCTCTGATCGGCGTGGCGACAGATACCAAAGCACCGCAGCCATAATGATCAGGGCTGGGATATCGCCCACCAAATGACCGATCTCCATATGGTCCCGGCTGACTTGAGCGGCCATAATCGCTGCGTGGACGATACTGGACCAAATGGTAAAACTGATCAGGCTCTTGTGGTTCTGCGGGGCTGAGGATGCCCCGATCAGGAACCATCCCAGAACCGCGTAAATACCGCAGATCATCTGGAAATAGTGCTGACCTCCGCCACCATGCCAGACCCACCCCGAAGGCCAGATAACGGCCAGTGGATAGATCAGAAAACAGATGGTCCCAAACAGGGCCAAGGCGATCTTTAATCCCTTTGCGCGGCTTTCGGGGCTCATGCTGCGTCTGCCTTAGGAGTCCATGCATAGGGCGCAAATTCCGCGTCTAGCGGCAGGTCCAGTAAGTTGGCTGTCATGTTGCTTAGCGTCTTGTTTGCAACGCCTATGATTACCTCCAGCGCCTGCTCTGGGTGATAACCTGCCGCTAAAAATCCCGCGTATTCTTCGGTGCAGTCACGACCACGGTCTGTTGTGAGTTTCCGGGCAAACCGTGCCAGAGCACCAAGACGATCGTCTTCAGGGTCGCGCCCCGCACGCATCGCTTGAACATGGCTGTCACTCAGTTTGGCATCAGCAGCAAAAGCTGTGTGACCTGCGACGCAGTAGCGGCACTTGTTGGCCACGCTAACCGCAAGTTGGATCACTTCGCGTTCGGCGGGCGACAGGCTGCTGTTCCCAAAGGCGCCGGTCAGCCCGGCAAACCCGGTCATCGCATCAGGAAGACCGCCATAGACGGCATAAACGTTAGGAACAAAGCCACGTGCCTGCGTGATCGCGTTGAATATCGGACGTGATTGTGGGGCAGCTGTCTGGGGCGTGTGTATGGATAGGGTCATAAGCACTCTCTGTTTTGCAGATCCGCAGTTGGGCTGCTTGATGTCATGAGATCTATCTGACGGCGTCCCTACGCGATGCTTTACAGATTGGAGCAAAGCACTATACCGATTGGAGTGCCTTACTACACTTTCTGGAGTAACTTTGATGTCGCACAGCTATGGCCAATGGTGCCCCATCGCCAAATCAACTGAAATCTTGGGCGAAAAATGGACCATGCTGATTGTACGCGAACTGTTGATGGGCAGCACACGTTTTTCAGAGCTCCAGCGTGGGTTGGGCGCGATCTCTCCCACGCTTTTGACGCGCAGATTGGTCACGCTCGAGGAGTATGACCTTGTCTATAAGCGTCGTATTCAAGGCGGTCGAGGGCACGAATACCTACCAACCGCAAGCTGCCGGCAGCTGCAGCCAATCCTACTGGCACTTGGAAGTTGGGGCATGGAATGGTCAAAGGCGTTTATGAGCGACGCGGATTACGACGTCGAGCTTTTGATGCTTTATCTTCAACGAAGTATTGTTCCCGAGAACCTGCCCGGCAGCAGAACGGTCGTATTGTTCCAGTTTACGGATTTCGCTGAGCAACCGAAATGGTGGATCACAGTTGAAGGTGGCAATGTTGATGTCTGCACAACCGACCCCGGTCTGGACGTGGACGTATTCATCACAACCAAGGTGCGCGCGATGGCGGATGCATGGTTGGGTCACACGACCTATAAGGCTGCCAAAGCCTCTGGCGCGATGGAGATCATCGGACCGGCGGCTCTGACACGTAATATATCAAGCTGGCTTTCCGATTGCGTTTTTGCAAGCTTGCCGAATGCCGAAGAGATTTTGGCAACACGTTAGGACAATCTTAGCGCAGCGCCGGCCTGTGCCATAATACTGTCGATAATCGTTCCAGCGGGTTCAGTGCTGTTCACCAGGCCAACGCTTTGACCTGCCCACATCGATAACGCCTCAATCTCACCGGTCATCGAATGATGGGGTGTCGTGGATTGATAGGCCTTGATTGGGGCGATGCCACGCATTGCAACCGTTTCACCGGACCGATGGCGTGTATTATTGCCGGGACGACCTTCTGCAAGCCAACGATCCGCTACCGCGTTACGCAGCACACGATGAGCGGCATTTGACCAGCCAACATTGTACAGATCGGTCTCGTAGAGTGTGTCTGAATGCTGGGCTGCAATAAGTTGCGCGATGTATTCCGAATGCGCCGCACTTTCTGCGGTTGCCAGAAAACGAGTTCCCATGACAACGCCGCTGGCCCCCAAACAGAGGACCGCAGCCAACCCGCGCCCGTCCGAGATACCTCCGGCCGCCAGAACTGGCACCGATCCTGCCACATCCACGACGGCCGGGATCAGCGGCAGGGTCGCAACGGTCCCACGAACATGCCCTCCTGCTTCCCAACCCTGTGCGACCAATACATCAACGCCCGCATCAACGGCGCATTTAGCCTCATTCGCAGACGAGACGGTTTGGATTACCAATGCCTCGCTGGCATGCACTTGTTTTACGAAGGGCGCTGCATCCCCCCAGAAGAAATGCACAGCATGAGGGCGATGCGATAGGCAAAGCTCTAATCGGGCTTCTTGCGGCATGTCAAGGCAAAGGTTTACGGCAAATGGCGCACCGGTCTTTGCCCGCAGGTTTGTAAGTTCAGCCTCAATAGTCTCTCTGCTGCTCCACGAGAAGGGCATGATCGGATAGCCGCCTGCATTGCCAACAGCAGCAGCCAAGTCGCTTTCCACGGCGCCGGCCATGGGGGCCAGCGCGATAGGGTGATCAACCGCAACCAGATCTGTAAACGCCGTCGAAATTGCGCGGGTTTTGATCGCCTTGCTCATGATTGAACTCCTTCAAGCCGCGTGGCGGTTTCGATTGGCAATAAGGTGATCGGAAACGGCCTGCGCATCACCGCCCACGCCATCAATCAGCGCCGACTTCCGACGCCGCATGAAGGGCAATCCCAGGACGTATAGACCGGGTGCAACGATGCCCTGATCGTGGACCAAAATGCTTTTCCGGTCGAACACAGGAAGCTTCAGCCAACTGAATTCGGGGGAATAACCCGTTGCCCAGATGATGGTGCAGATCGCTCCGTTTCTCAGATTGGACATGAGGTGTGGCGGGTTGGACAATAACGTCGGGGGCAACAGCTGCGCCTCGGGAAGGCCTGTAATGTTCACGCGTTCGGCCCAGTCGTCGAAATGCTTAAGAAGGCGGCCGATCTTCAAGTCCGACATGGCACAGTGATTGGCAACTGAGCCGGAAAACTGCGCCATACCGTTTTGAATGCCGACCAGTCGACCCGTTACTGCAACCCCCATCGCCTGAAGCGTATTCAGGTCAATGGAGCCTATTCCAGAATCACCCATCAGTTGGAACGAGGGCAAGCGGCGGGCGCGTTCGATATCGTCCACATCCTTGACGCGGACGTCCAGAATGCCGCTACGATCCATCCACCATTGAATATCCCGCCCACGATAACGCCGCGGCGCACGGATATGCTCCCCAACGGCAAGGGTCACAGCATGCCCCGCTTTGCAGAGTTCAGCGGCAATCTGCACGCCGCTGGCTGACCCTCCAACCACCAGCACACCGCCCTTTGCAACTTGATCAGGCGATTTATACGTTCCGAGCGACAGCTGCGTGACGCCTTCCGGAACAGCGCCCGCCAACTGAGGCAGTTTAGGCCGTGCGCAAGCCCCACTGGCGACAACGACATGGTCGCAGATCCAATCGCCCTTGTTGGTGCGAACCAGATAGTTGTTCCCGTGAGAGGTCACAGAATGAACAGCTGTGTGCTCTTCGACCGGGGCATCGATCGCATGGGCATAGTCACGCAGATAACCAGTGATCTGGGGCATGTTCATATACCCGTCCGGATCAGGTCCTTTATACCTATACCCCGGCAACCTTGACTGCCAATTTGGAGTAAGCAGCCGCAGGCTGTCCCACCTGTCTTTCATCCAGGACTGCGCCACCTCGCCCCGCTCCACCACAACATGCGCAACGGAACGGTCCGAAAGACACTTGCTCATTGCAAGCCCGGCTTGCCCGGCGCCAATGATGACAGTCGAAATATGTCGCATGACGCTCGCTCCTGTAGCAATCGCGGCCTAGGCGACGACCACATGTACGTTGGTCGGATTGGTCATAAGATCAAAAACAGTGGATCGTTTTTGTGACTGTGCGACCAAAGCGCGAATGTCATCGTCGCTTGCGTCAGCATCGATATCAAAGGTCACACGGACTGCACTGAAGCCGTTGCGAATGTCGGGGTCCATGCCCAATATCCCGCGCATATCCATATCACCCTCGACAACGCATTGTACGTCATGCAGTTGGATGCCCCGATGTTGCGCAACTGCAGCGATGCCACCGGTCAGGCAGCTCGCCAATGCGGACAATGCGATTTCCGGGGGGGTCGGCGCGCTGTCACGAGCAGCGAAAACTTCTGGATGGTCCGAGCAAATTGAAAAAGTTTCTTTGCGTGTGTGTTCTTCACCCAGGCCAAAATAGCCATTGATGGTGTTGCGGCTTTCACTGCCGTCGACCCAGTCGCAAGTGCTGCGGAATGTGAAGGACGCAGCTTTTGGCATCTCGGCAAATGCGCCCCGTGCCCCGATCAGGGCCTCGGTATTTACGCCATTTGAAACGGGCTTGTCTTGGGGTTGCGTGGTCATTGTGTTGTTCCTTTAGAAGTGTGTTGAGCTGTCTGTGCGGCTCGATACGACGACTTCTAGGGAACACGCGCTCTGCGAGATACTTCACGGTCGAAAGCAATCCACTACATATTTGATAGTAAGAAAAAGAAGCTAACGCCGCTAGCATTGCGAAGGATGGATCTGGCGAAATTGGCTATTTGCCTAGGCCGATTTGTTCTGTGCCTTTTTGCCTGTCTTGGTAGGCCGCTCCCCATGTTGTCCGGCAGTACCGTTGAGCGCTTGATGCCAAGCAGGCTTCTTGACAGGGTTCGCACCCGGGCGCCTCGCCTTGGGCTTTTTGGATTTAGGCATTGGGTGTCCTCTCTTGGTTGCAGGCAGGCATATTAGGTTTGCGACCGGATTGATACCACCGAGTTCAGGCTTGGACATGATGTTAGGCAACTGGAATCAAATCAATCCGATCGTACCCTTAAGTAGAAACTCATCAGGGATTGATTTGCCCCAACAACAAAACTGATCCTTTGTGAATGCTGCGCCATGTATCAACGGCGGCAATGGCGGGCTGCACCGCAGCATGACAGGGCCGGATCGAGTGGCTGCTCTAGGCCGTCCTCATCCAAGTAAATGTGACTGAACCCCGAATTTCCTTCTGCCTCCGAGGTCTGGTCCAGCCCTACAAAGTCGAAAGCAATTTCTATACTTAAGTTCAACTGGGCAAACCGGCTGCGCGTAGGCCAGCAGCAAGGTGTTCGAAATCATCTGGTTGCCGCTACATCGTCTGAAACCCATGAGCGAGAGTGGAAACGGTTTCTTCATTCACTCGGATACCTCGGCTCATGAGTTCGTCGCGACGCTCGGCTGTAAAATTCAACGAGGGCTGCTTCGGCCTCTGCCTGACGATCAAGCTTTGCGTAGAAGGCCGCCACGAATGCTGTCACAAGGAATTGAGCCAAGCCTCTCCCATAATCCAATCGATGGCCGGGGGGGGTGCAAAGGATCCAACTGCATTGCCTCAGATACGACGTCACGCGCCTTCTCATGCCTCCCGAGCAAAAGAAAGGCGTATCCGCACCAAGCCATGGACTCTGCCTCGTTTTCGATCAAAGACAGCGTTTTTTCAAACTGGGTCTCAGCCTCTTGCCAAAGGCCTGCGCACAAATAGGCGAAACCGAGTTGGTCCTGGATGTAGACATCCCGGTTGTCCAGTGCCGCCCTCTTTTTTGCAATGTGCAATAGATGGTTGGTCGCTTCGGTAACCGCTAACTCTAGCCAAATATCAATGACATAGGTATCTGAAAGGTACATGAACGATCGCGCGATTCTTGGGTCGAGGGCTACTGCCCGTTCTAGCAGGGCCCGTGCCTTTGCCGTATCTCGGGCATTCAGGCCCTCGCGAAGGGCTTTGCCCTTTAGCATTAGCTCGTAAGCCTTCATTTCATTTTCTGGCTTTCGGGTCGAACGATGGTCAACATCGTGCTGATCCCGCCCGGGGAGGACCGCCACGATGCTTCGTGTCACATCGTCTTGAACCTCCAAAATATCCTCTAATTCACGATCATTTCGATCCGACCACAACTGCAATCCCGAAATTGAGTCGGAGAGCTGCACCGAAACTCTGACCCGGCTCCCTGCTTTTCGTACACTACCTTCGACAAGATAGTCCGCGCCCAAGGTCGCCGCAATTTCAGCTGGATCGGCTTCCTTGCCTCTGAAGCGAAAAGAGGCGTTCCTTGAGACCAACTGAAGCGTGCAAAAGCGCGACAATCCTGTGATGATGTCTTCTGTAATACCATCACTGAAAAAACTGTTCTGGATCATCGCTCAGGTTGTGGAATGGCAAAACGGCGATTGTGGACGAATTGCCATGGCCGCAGATATCGACCCGACCTATGCAACGGCGTTCGAGGCGGCGCAGCTAGGGGTGTCGAGAAACTGGTCTACGGCACGCGGGTTTCGGCTGAGGGGGTCTGGGTGAACTTAGCCGAAAAACTATCGTTCATGCAGAAGCGTTGAAGGGGTAGTTTGAGCCCAAACTTCAAAATGATGCGCGGCAAATGAATGGCCGCTTTGAAGCATTCGAGTTTACGTCTCCAAGACTTTCGCGAGTGTCTCATCGTCAATGTTCACGATTTGGTTGGCGTTAGGAAACCCTCCGTTCGTGACGTCTGCGATATATTCACGGTAGGCGGCGACACGTTCATCTTGCAGCCTGTCCCTCTCCGCGGCGAAGTTACGGTAGGTTTTGGCATGGCGCGGGATATGGCCACGGTTTTCGCCCAACAGATCAGCCGAGAACAGATATTGCACATCACATCCACCGCCCGAACCCAGCGACATCGTGAGCATTGATGTGCGTTTGGTGATCTCGGTTGCAAGACCTGCGGCCACGATCTCCATTTCTACGGCGAACGCACCGGCGTTCTCGAACTCCTGAACTTGCGTCCAGATCATCTTGGCTTGTTCCAGTGTCTTGCCGACAGCTTTTAAGCCGCCTGTCCATGTGGCTTTGGGTGGCACAAGTCCGACGTGGCAAATGACGGGAATACCTTCGCGAACAAGTGCCTCGACTATCCGCGGGCTGTAGCCGCAATAGACCGACTGCGCACCTGCCATCATTGCGTCCATAGCATCGCGCAAAGCCTCTGTCGCATCTGCATGTTTGCCCCATGGCAGGCCAAATTGGAAATGCGTTTCAGGCACAGCTTTGGCGAATTGGGACCGCTCTGACACAAAGGCTGTGCCAATCATGTCCATGCTTGCCTGCGCCGCCGCAATCGCTTCTTCCTCACGGGCAACTTGCACATATGCAATTGTGCGTTTGCCTTTAGCGTCCAGTAGGTCCTTAACCGTCATGCCACCCGTATCATTTGGCCCCGTTTGTAAATTTCTTGCGGCGTTCGCGGATTTTCGCGTCAGATTCGACAGTGCCATCATGGAACGAGCCAAACCACTTGTCCCACGGCAGTTCGAGCGATCCGTAGTTACATTCAAAATAACGGTGGTGCATCTGGTGATGGAACGTCCCCAACTTCAGGCGGTTCTTGTCCTTTACCAGCATGCCTTCAAAGCCCGTATGTGTTGTCGCAGCCGTCAGCGCGTAGTATTGCAGGTGAAACAGGATGTGGAGCGGGTGTGCGGCAACCACAAAATGGATCAACACTGACCCAAGGAAAATCAGGTGTTCGACGGGATGCATCGCCATGCCTGACCATGGGCCGACGTTGATGTTACGGTGGTGCAACGCGTGCACGTGCTTGTACAAGAACGGGATGTGCAGAAACCGGTGAATCCAGTAGAAATAAAAGCTTTCCCAGACCGGTATCAGCAGGAACAGGGCAATGAACCAGATCGGGTGCGCGGCCCATGTCAGCATAGGGGCATAGCCATTGGCCATCGCCCAAAACATCAGCACCTCATAGAATGTCCAAATTGTCACGCCACTGGCGATGGTCCAGAACATGTTGTCGCGGATTTGCCCGCCTAGCGTGAACTGCCGCCCATTTTTCATCAGGGGGCGCGGGTCGTACTTCAGCTTCTGCCCCTGTTTGGTGAAGGTGTAGAAATAAAGATGCAATCCTCCGGCCACGAGAGTCATCAACGCAACATTGCGGATGAACATCTGTGCAACCCACCCGAAGGCAAGCGTTTGCGTTTCTTCTAACGGTGGCTGAAACCAATAGAACGATATGAAGGCGATCGCGACCACGATCAATCGTTCGGTGATGAAGAACCAAGAGTTCCAGAACCACTTCACCATCGCCATTGGGCGCTGCGGCCAACTGAAAAAGGGTGACACTTGAAGCGGCACGTTTGGCGTGTGGTTCCAGCCTTTGAGTGGTGCGTCAGACATCAGTCGCCTCCGATATTAACAGCACGTATATTTTTGCACGATTTGTTTCGACGGAAAAATAGTATTAAAAGATCATCATTATCACAAATTCAGAGATAGAAATGCCACTGACCCTTAAAGCAATGGAGTATTTCACGACTGCCCTGCGTCATGGGAGCATCGTAAAAGCGGCGGCGGAGCTGAACATCGCGGCCTCCGCAGTTTCCAGCGCGATTGATCAGGTCGAAGCGGAATTCGATCTGACCCTTGTGATCCGCCAGCGCGCGCGAGGAATCCAGGCGAATGCGGCTGGGCGAGATGTGGCGCGAAAATGCGAACACCTATTGGAGGACTATCGGTCTCTTCTGATTGAAGGAACGGAGCTGAAACAGTCGCAAAGCGGAACGTTGAAGATTGGTTACTATGCTCCCATCGCGCCCGCGTTCCTCCCGCAAGTTTTTGATGCGCTCTTGCCAAACCGAGCTGATATCACCCTTGAGCTGGAAGAATGTAACAATGATGAGGCACAGGATGGGCTGCTCAAGGGGAGATATGATGCCATTTTGTTTGTGGCTGAAGGTGTTCGGCCTTCCATCGAATTTGACACTTTGATTGCGGCACCCCCGTATTGCTTGCTGCCAGAGTCCCATCCATTGGCAGGCCAGGATGCAGTCACGATGGCTCAGATTGCAAAGGAACCCTTGATCGTGCTGAACCGTCCCGTGGCCGCCTCCTATTACGAAGGTCTGTTTCAATCTGGAACACGGCAAGCGCCCGTCTCGGCCTATGCGAACTCGACCGAAATGGTACGCTGCCTTGTCGCCGCAGGCAGGGGGTGCGCCATCCTGAACATGCTGCCGCTGACATCCGAAACCTACGGAGGCTCGCCCGTCGTCGCCCGTCCGATTTCAGATACCTTGCCACCATTGACGCTGGCCCTCGGTTACGACCGCGCGCGCCCAAGGCGGATCGTTAAAGAATTCGCGCAAGCCTGCCGCGATCACTTCACTGCATCTGGGCCAACTCGATGTGTTATTTCGAGCTAGTCCGAGATAAGCGGCCATTGGGGCGCATGCAGCGAAATGGTGCTATGTCCCGCCAAGCCGACATTAGCACCCCCTCTGACTGGGCAATGTGCTCAGAAAAAGCACGCGCCCAACAAAGGCGATCCGACCAATCCTTGAAGCCACGGCATTGATCCCCATCTTAACCCGCGACCGTGCGCCCTCTGGTACTTTCTGCACAAGCAGCGTAAAAAGGGTGCTGCGCGAAATATTTGGAGCCTCGCATCGATGAAAGAACATCGTGGCCGTCTGACCAAGGACGGTATCCGTATCTATGAACAGGGTGACTTTGCCGGCATGCAGGCGGCAGGGGCTTTGGCTGCGCGGATATTGGATGATATTGCCGATCATGTGTTTGTCGGCCAGACCACTGGCGCGATTGACGGGCTCATCACGCAGATGGTCGAGGATGCGGGCGCAACATCGGCCACGATTGGCTATAAGGGCTATCAGCATGCCAGCTGTATCAGCGTCAATCACGTGGTCTGCCACGGCATTCCCGGCGACAAAAAGCTGAAGGATGGCGATATCCTGAATATCGACGTGACCGTTATTGTCGACGGCTGGTTCGGGGATACCTCGCGCATGTATGTAGCGGGAAAGCTGCCGCGCAAAGCCGAACGGTTGATCCAGATCACTCATGATGCTCTGTTCAAGGGCATCGAGATGGTCAAACCCGGCAACACGTTCGGCGATATCGGCCACGCGATTCAATCATTTGTCGAGGCACACCGGATGAGCGTAGTCCGCGATTTTTGCGGCCACGGGCTGGGCCGGGTCTTCCATGCACCGCCAAACGTTCTGCACTATGGCCGTCCGGGCACTGGTGCGGTTCTGGAAGAGGGCATGTTCTTTACCATCGAACCGATGGTCAATCTGGGCCGCCCCGAGACCAAGACGCTGGCCGATGACTGGACCGCCGTGACGCGCGACAAATCACTGTCGGCACAGTTTGAACACTCGGTCGGTGTAACGGCAGATGGGGTCGAGATCTTTACCCTGTCGCCAGGCGGTAAGTACCACCCGACTTATTCTTCCTGATCCGCGGCCTGTTCCCGTAGCAGCTTTAGCAGCAAGGTTTCCGGCCCCCATGGCGTGACCGCATCATGGATGAAAACCGGCGCGCGCAGAGGTGTGCGCTGGGGATCGGTTGCGGTGTCAGCCTCTTGCGGAAGTGACCAATTCGACGGGGTCAGTGCACGGTCCATGCCCCGCAGGGTAACATGACAGGGTCAAATCCCCAAAAGCGCCGGGACCTGCGCCATGTCAGAGAAGACTTCGCCCCCCGCAGCGGCCAGTTTTTCACCGCCACCATGCGGCGCATAGGCCAAACAGCGCATATGTGCCCTGCTTGCTGCGGTCAGGCCGCTGAGGCTGTCCTCGATCACCACGGGGTTTACGGCGTTGAAACGCTCAGCCGCTGTCAGAAACAATGTCGGGTCCGGCTTGGCCGTTCCCAGGACATGGGCCGAAAAGGCGACATCGCGAAACCGATCCCATAACCCGTTCTGACCCAAAGTGATCTGCATCTTGTCCGGGCTGCCGTTCGAGGCGACACAGAAAGGCAACCCGTTTGCTTCGAGAACCGCCAGCAGGTCCGCCACGCCGGGCATCAGCTGAACGCCAAGGCGGAGCCGGTCATAGGTTTCCGCATAGACCTCATCAACCCAGCCTGTGGGCAGCTCCGCGCCCAGCGCCCTTGCCTTGTCCCGCACCCCGGTCATGGTGCCCCCAACGAACAGCTTCATACTGTCTTCGATTGTCAGGTTCAGGCCATAACGGGCAAGATTGTCGACCAGTACCTGATTGGACAGCGGCTCACTGTCGACCAGGACTCCGTCGCAATCGAAGATCACCAGATCATGCATCCGGATCGCCATTCCACATCAGGGTGATATGCGTATCGCCATATTTGCGGCTGTTTTGCAGGACGAATCCTTCGGGCGGCTGCATGGGCGCGTTTTCCTCCCAGACCACAAGGGCGCCTTGTGCGAACCAGTCCTCTGACAGGGCAGCAATCGCCTTTTGCCCAAGGGATTTACCATAGGGCGGGTCCAGGAAGATCAGGTCATAAGGCGCTGCAGGATTGGCTCCCAACCGCGTGGCGTCGCGACGGATCAACTCGGTACAGTCAGAGCTGCGGGTCAGGTCGATATTCTTGCGGATCAGGCCCTGTGACACGCGGCCATCATCGACAAAGCTCACATGTGCCGCACCGCGCGACAAGGCCTCAAGCCCCAGCGCACCGGTGCCTGCGAACAGGTCCAACACGCGCAGCCCGTCAAAATCAATCTGATGGGCCAGTACGTTGAACAGGCTTTCGCGTACCCGGTCTGTGGTCGGGCGCAGATGCGCGCCGGCGTCCCCCTTGCCGACCGAGGCCAAAGCCCGACCTCGGAAGGCTCCGGCGATGATCCTCACGCTCTGAGCAGCGGTTTCAGGTCCGCATCCGGGTCGGCCACAATAGCAGGATCAGCTGTTTTTCCGCTTTCAATCAGACGCTTACCAACCATATAGGCACGCGGATCGTTCATCGCGTCGACCGCGATCAGCTGATCGCCCTTATAGTACCAGAAGGACACGGTCTGCCCGTCACCATTGCGGGTCACCACCCGGTCATACCCGGTGTTCAAGCCCGCGATCTGCAGTTTGACGTCATACTGATCCGACCAGAACCACGGGGTCGCAGTATAATCCTTTGCCGCGCCCAACATGTTCTGGGCAACAATCTCGGCCTGATCAATCGCGTTTGGCACGCTTTCCAGACGGATACGCCCGCCAGCATGCGGGAATGAGGCGCAATCGCCCGCCGCCCAGATCGACGGATCAGAGGTGCGCCCATGCCCATCGGTCTTGATGCCATTGTCCAGCTCAAGCCCGGCCATCTCGGCCAGTTGGGTTGCAGGAGCGATGCCAACGCCGACAACAACGAAATCGACCGCCAGTTCTGTTCCATCGGTCAGCACCGCGCCGGTGACCTTGCCGTTTTCACCCAGCAGTCGCTCCAACCCGACACCTTCGCGGATATCGGCGCCATATTCGGAATGCAGCGTTCTGAAATAGTCACTGGTTTCGGGGGCGGCGACCCGTTGCAAAATGCGGTCGGCCATTTCGACCAGGGTCACCTTGACCCCGCGCTTGGCGCAAACGGCTGCGGCCTCAAGCCCGATGTATCCCCCACCCACGATCAGCGCACGCGCGCCTTCGGACACATAGGGTTCCATTTCGTCCACATGGGACAGATCACGCACCACATGCACCCCTTCCAAATCGCCGCCAATAGCGGCTGGAAGGCGGCGCGGATCCGATCCAGTGGTCAGGGCCAGCTCATCATAAGAAACAACCTCATCACCCAGCGTCACCGTCTTGGCCTGCGGGTCAATACCGGTCACACGCTGACCAAGGCGCAGGGTGATATTGTTATCGGTATAGAAGTTTTCGGGGCGCAGGAAGAGGCGCTCTAGCCCCATCTCACCCAGAAGATAGGCCTTGGACAAAGGCGGTCTCTGATAGGGCAAATGCGGCTCTGCGCCAATCAGAGTAATCTCGCCGTCGAACCCATCTTTGCGCAGCCGGGCGACAAGCGAAGCACCTGCCTGGCCGGCGCCAATCACGACAATATGGCTCATATTCCCCTCACCCTGTCGAATTCCCGTGGTCACTTTTGTTAGCTCACCTATATTGCGGCTAGGCCCGACTCTGCAAATCCAAATGACAGGAGCGAAAAAATGATTTCAACAGGTGACACTCTGCCCGACGCGACATTGACCCAAATGGGGGCAAATGGCCCTGAAGAGGTCCGCGTTTCGGACAAGACCAAAGGCCGCAAGGTTGTCATTTTCGCCGTGCCCGGCGCCTATACCGGCACGTGCACAACAGCGCATGTTCCAAGCTTTATGCGTACCAAAGACCAGTTCGATGCAAAAGGCGTGGAAGAAATCATCTGCATCTCGGTCAACGATCCCTTTGTCATGAGCGCCTGGGGCGAGTCCACCGGCGCAACTGCGACTGGCCTAACCATGTTGGCCGATGCGGCGTCTGAATTCACCAAAGCCATCGGGATGGATTTCGACGCCCCGCCCGTTGGTCTGATCGGCAGGTCCAAGCGCTATGCGATGCTGGTCGAAGACGGCAAAGTGGTCGCCATGAACCTGGAGGAAAATCCCGGCGTCTGCGAGATATCCGCAGGTGAAGGGCTGTTAGAGGTTATCTGACCTGATCTGGCCCCAGTGCCGCTGGGGCCATTTTCGCAATTTAACTTGCGACACTCTTATGATGGGCGAATACTTGGTACATATTCATCAGGGAGTTTATTTATGAACCTAAAGACATTTACCTTTCTTTTAGGTCTGACCGGTGCACTTGGCGCTTGTGGACCGGCCCCTACCCCGCAGCAACAGGCCGCACGACAGCATGAGATCGCTTGCCTGAGCGGCACAGTGGGTGGTGCCTTGCTGGGCGGCGTCATCGGCAATCAGTTTGGCGGCGGTTCCGGGAAAACCATCCTGACGGCAGCGGGTGCTGCGGTCGGCGGCGTTGAAGGTCAGAGGTTCGCATGTTGAGAGGGATGAAGATGAAAACCGCAATCGTCCTGTCGATGTTGTCCCTGGCGGGTGCCGCAACGGCCGAAACCGTGGCAGAGCTGCATGAGAATGAGCTTAAGGCCATCGACACCAATAATGACGGCTTCCTGTCGAAAGATGAGTTCGACGCCTTTTCCGACTATGCGTTCCAGACGATGGATGAGGACAAGAACGGCACATTGGGCCTGGATGAAGCCAAGCCGTTTCTGGATATAAAGCAATTCCAAAAGGTTGACCGGGACCGGGATAATAATATTTCAAGAACGGAATACGATCAGCATATGACCGAAGATTTTATTTCTGCTGATCAGAACAGCAACGGTCAACTGGACTAGGCTCTGCGGCCTTGGGCCAGACAGGAGTATGCAATGACCAAATGGAGTGCTCTTTTTGCGTTGGGGTTGCTTGCTGCATGTGATGTGCCGCAGGCCCCTATTGTGACCGGCCCTGATGGCCAATCGAGGATTGAGATCAGCGCCACTGGCCTGACCTGCTATGACCGGCGTTGTCTCGACATCAACCCCGCAGCACGGTCCGTGCGCATGATCGGCAACAGAACTACCCGGATACCTGCCGAAATCGACGTTAGTGACAACCTGGTCACCCCAGCTGAGTTCAAGCGGCTGGGTCAGGTTGCCAGCCTTGCCGGTGGTGTCGGATCACGCGGTGACAGCGGTTAGACCAGGCTGTCCATCTTGCGGGCCAGTTTGGCGTCAAGCGCCGAAAGCCCGCCGACATCATGGGTGGACAGCGTCACCTCGACCGTGCGGTAGACATTGAACCATTCGGGATGATGGTTCCATTTCTCGGCAAACATAGACACTTGGGTCATCCAACCAAAGGCGTGGACGAAGTCCTCGAACATAAAGGTCTTGGTGATCGCATCCCGGTCCTTGACCATGGTCCAGCCGCTTTTGAACAGCGGGTCCAGCAAGGGGCCACGGGTCTCGGTCGACAGAAGTTCAGTCATTGGTGTTCCTCCGGGTTCGACTTTCTGAACGGGCCATAATCAGTCAGAATCTCGATTTCTTCTCCCACTGCTTGGGCCTCGGCGTCCAGATATTTTTTGATCGCATCGGCAAAGCTGGGGTCATTGACCCAGTGCAGGCTGTGCGTGCGCGTGGGAAGATAGCCGCGCGCCAGCTTGTGTTCGCCCTGCGCCCCAGCCTCGACCCGAGCCAGGCCTTGCGCAATGGCAAAGTCGATTGCCCTATAATAGCACAGTTCGAAATGCAGGCAGGCATGATGTTCGACGCAGCCCCAGTAACGGCCATAAAGCGTTTCGCGCCCGATAAAGTTCAGCGCCCCCGCAATCGGATACCCGCCGCGCTCGGCCAGCACCAATGCCATGTCATCCGCCATGGTTTCTTGCGCAATATCAAAGAACTGCCGCGTCAGATAGGGCACGCCCCATTTCCGAGCGCCGGTATCCTGATAGAACTCCCAGAACGCGTCCCAATGTTCGGGGCGCAGGTCATCACCGGTCAACGCGCGGATTTCGCCGCCAAAGGCGCAGGCCTGCGCGCGTTCCTTGCGGATGTTCTTGCGTTTGCGCGAGGACAAAGCGGCCAGAAATCCATCGAAATCCGCATACCCGTCGTTTAGCCAGTGAAATTGCTGGGAATGGCGCAGCATCAGGCCCATCTGTTCGCCCGCCAACGCCTCATCTTCAGTGCAAAAGGTCGTATGGACCGACGATACCTGATTATCCGCGGCCAGCTGCACCGCCCCCTGTACCAAGGCGGACATGCCCACCGCCTGATATCCCGGCCGCAGCAGAAAGCGGCGCCCGGTGGCCGGGGTGAACGGCACGGCAATCTGCAGTTTGGGATAATACCGCCCGCCGGCGTTTTCATAGGCATGCGCCCAGTTGTGGTCGAAAATATATTCGCCCTGACTATGCGATTTGGCGTACATCGGGGCGGCCCCGATCAACATTCCGTCCAGATAAACCGTCAGGTATTGCGGCTGCCAACCGGTACCCGGCCCGACCGACCCGCTTTCCTCCAAAGCCAAAAGAAAGCGATGAGTGGTAAAGGGATCAAGCGGACGGCCCCCATCCGCAGCCTCGGGGCAGGCACAGCTGTCCCACTCTGCCGCAGTAATCTGCGAGAGCGATCCAAGTACCCGAACCTCGATTTGTGCCTGATCCATGTGCCCTCTGCGTTTGATCTTTATCTGTGACGGAAGGGGCGCGGTTCAACCCGGATGCGCGGCTAAGTACCCTTCGAAAGTCACATTATCGGCAATCTTGCGAGCCTCGGCCTCTTGCGCAGCCGAGCGAACGGTCCAGCACAGGACCGGAACACCCTGCGCCTTCAGCTCGGCAACCCTTGGGCGGGACAAGTCTTCGGCTTCGTGGCTGATGAAACTGGCCCCGACCCTTGCGAAATCCGGGATGTCCCGCAGGTAATCGCACACCGCCGCAGGCAAAAGTTCGACTTTGGGCTGATACGAACAGGTCGTGATCCCCCTGGGCAAATGCGGCGCCAACCGCGCCAGTTCAGCCACCGAATTGGGGTTGAACGACATCAGCGCCACCGGACCTTCATAACCCTCAAGGGCTCGTACAGTATCACGCTCGAGCGGGCCCACATTCAGGCCCATCACACCGTCCTGATCCTTAAGCTCGATCAGCAGGGGTACCTTGCCCGCCACGATTTCCAGCACATCATCCAGTGTCGGAATGCCGTCATCAGCGTGCAACAGCTGTGTCTCGGACGCTACCTGCGCCGAAATCTGCCGAACTGGCCCCGGTCGCCCGGTCAGTCGCCCCAGGTCATAGTCGTGAAAGACCAAAGCCCGGTTGTCGGCGCTCAACTGCAGATCAATCTCAATCCCGTAACCGGCCATAACAGCGGCACGAACCGCCGCCCGGCTGTTTTCCGGGCGGTTGTCCAATTTGTCGTGCAGGGCCCGATGCGTGATCGGGGCCTGTAGGAACGTAGCGGGCAGTACCGGGGTCATGCGATCTCGAAGATGCCTTCGATCTCAACCGCGACGCCCAACGGCAACGACGCTGCACTCACGGCCGAGCGCGAATGGCGACCAGCCTCGCCCAGCGCCTCGACCAGAAAGTCCGACGCACCATTGATCACCTGCGGCTGGTCGGTGAAATCGGCGGTTGAATTCACAAACCCTGTCAGTTTGATCACACGCACCAGCTTTTCTATATCGCCACCGCAAGCAGCCTTGACCTGCGCCAGAAGATTGATCGCGCAGACCTTGGCAGCCGCAGCACCGGCTGCAACATCCATGTTATCACCCAGCTTGCCGGTGATCAGTTCCGCATCCTTGGAAATCTGTCCTGAAACGTAGACGATATTGCCGACCCGCACGAAAGGCACATAGTTGGCGGCGGGCGCCGGCCCGTCCGGCAGACTGATTCCCAGGCTTTCCAGTTTTGCTGCGATACTCATCTGTTGATCCTCACCTGATATAGACTCGGCCGGACGCTATCCGGGATCGTTCGGCTGGAAAAGTGTGAAACCAGTAAAACTGCGGTCAGTGGCGTATTAAGCGTAACTTCTCTTATCCCGAGGTGTTGAACTTGTGTCACTTTACCAGATGCAGTCGGCCGGGTTAAACGCGAACTGTTTCAAAATGGGCCCAAAACCTTTATGTGACGACAGATTGAGCCGCAAAATGGCCGCAGGCATTATTGATTGAGCGTCCAGCCCCACTCACAAAACGGCTGGCGCGTTTGGAGTTGAAATACCGTGTTGAGCAAGATCAGATTCAAGCCCCTGATTGTCGTGACCCTGATGACCGTTCTTGGCGCTTGTGCGTCCCAACCCGCCGATCAGGCCGCGCGCGGCGATACTTTCGATCCCTACGAGAATACAAACCGCGGCATTCACAAGTTCAATCTGGGCGTCGACCGGTTCCTGTTCCGTCCGGCCTCGAAGGGCTATGTGAAAATCGTGCCCGATCCGATGGTGACCAGTTTCAACCATTTTGCCGAAAACCTGACTATGCCGGGTCAGGCTCTGGATTATCTGCTGCAGGGCAATCTGAAGCAGTCGGGCAATGCCCTGCTGCGGTTCCTCATCAATACGACCGTTGGTGGCGCGGGTCTGTCTGACCCGGCCAGCGAATTGAACCTGCCGCCCGTGGATACCGATTTCGGTGAAACCCTGCACGTCTGGGGTTTTGGCGAAGGCGCCTATGTGGAATTGCCCTTCTATGGCCCCTCAACATCCAGGGATGCGGTCGGCGTCGTCGTCAACCTGTTTTCGAACCCGATCAACTTCACACCGGTGCGCCCGGTCGAGAATATTGGCGTCTACGCCGAAATCGTAAGGCGGATGGGCGACCGTGGACGGTTCTCGGACACAGTCGATTCCATCCTCTATGAAAGTGCTGACAGCTATAAGCAGGCACAAACAATTTACCTGCAAAATCGACGTTTCGAACTGGCACGCGATGATGAGGACGCCTATCTGGGATTGTATGACGATCCCTATGCAGATATCGGGACCGACCCTGTCAGAGACCCCTACCTTGACCCCTACGAGGATCCATATGCCGAGTAATTATTTGAAGAGAAGAGAGTTTATTGCATCTGGCATCGCCGGCCTGGCGCTAGCCACCCTCCCCTTGCCAGGCTTTGCCCAGACAGAGGCCAGTGCAAAAGCGTTGGTCGTTAGCGTTGTGGATGACATCAATCGCGTCATCAGTTCGGGAAAATCCGAAAAGAGCATGATCCGCGATTTTGAGAAGATTTTCGTGCAATATGCCGATGTTCCGATCATGGCGCGCTATGTGTTGGGGGCCGATGGCCGCTCGGCCAGTGCGTCGCAGATCAGGCAGTTCACTGACGCGTTTCAGGGCTATATCTCCAGCAAATACGGGCGTCGCTTTCGCGAGTTTATTGGCGGCCAGGTGACCGTTCGCAATGCGCGCAAGATCAAAGCGGGATACGAGGTCCGCACCTCGGTCAAGCTGCAGGGATCTTCCCCGTTCGAGGTGACCTTCCTGGTGTCCGACAAATCCGGCCGCGACAAGTTCTTCAACATGTTCATCGAAGGCGTGAACATGCTGCTGACCGAACGTACCGAGATTGGCGCCATGCTGGACGCGCGCGGCGGTGATCTGAACCGTCTGATCAAGGATATGAAGCGAACCGGGTGAATTCACAGCGATTTGCTGCAGTCAAAACTTTCAAATCCGCTCGTAGTTTCGACCAGTTCGGCCTCATAGTGTGCGATCATTGGCATTGCAATGGGTTCGATCTGGTCATTCCAGACCGCCTCACCATAGAAGCTGTCCTTTTTCCTGTCGCGTTCTTCCAACGAAGAAAACGCGCGCATCCAATGCACTTTGTCAGGATTTTCCAGGTCTCTGAGCGGCCCAAACACAAGCATTCCTGCATCCCGCAACGCAGCGCGATTGTGTTTCTCAAAGAATTCTATGAACGCTTCTCGGCGGCCCGGTTTTAGTGTGTAATGTCGAATTTCCAGTATCATCGATATTCCCCGGGCAATCTCGTTGGCCTGACATGGCGTCAGTACTTGGCGAAATTGCCCGAGTTTAGCAAGAACAAGTCCTGCGCAGTGCGCTAGTTCAACCGCTCGCCGGTTTCCTTGGCAAAATAGGACACTTTGCTCATGTCAAAGGCCAGGTTCAGCTCTTGTCCGGCCTGGGCGCTGGTTTCCGCGTGCAGGCGCGCAGTGACCTGTTTGCCGCCCAGTTCGGACACAACATAGGTGTCAGCTCCGGCAGGTTCGACCATGTCGACCATGCAAACCGCTTCCTGCACGCCGTCCCCGGCGCGGAAACCGGCTTCGGCGATATCCTCGGGGCGCAGGCCCAGAATGACATCCTGCGGCAGTGACAGATCACGGGCATCCTTCAGGACTAGCGTTTCACCCGATGACCGCTCGATGGCAATTTCGGTGCCTGTGCCGTTCTTGGTTGCCTTTGCAGGGATCAGGTTCATCGCGGGTGAGCCCATGAAATCAGCCACGAACAGGTTGGCAGGGTTGTTATAGATCTCGGCCGGGCTGCCGATCTGCTGCACGATCCCGCCTTTCAGAACCACAATCTTGGTGGCCAGCGTCATCGCCTCGATCTGGTCGTGGGTCACATAAACGATAGAGGCATCCAGAGTCTGGTGCAGCTTCTTGATTTCTGTCCGCATCTCGACCCGCAGCTTGGCGTCGAGATTCGACAGCGGCTCGTCAAACAGGAACAGTTTGGGGTCGCGCACCAGCGCCCGTCCCATCGCCACCCGCTGACGTTGACCACCGGACAGCTGGCTGGGACGGCGGTTCAGCAGCGGTTCGATTTGCAGCAGCGCGGCCACATCCTTTAGCTTAGCGCCCATCGTAGCCTGATCCACGCCGCGCACTTTCATGCCAAAGGTAATGTTCTTGGCCACCGACATGGTCGGGTACAAAGCGTAGGACTGAAACACCATGGCGATGTCCCGGTCCTTAGGGCTGACATGGGTCATGTCTTTGCCACCAATGGCCAGCGTACCGCCGGTGATCGGTTCCAGCCCGGCAATGCAGTTCAGCAAGGTGGATTTACCACAGCCCGATGGGCCGACCAGCACCAGAAAGTCGCCCGGTTCGATCGAGATGTTGATATCCTTCAGGATCTCGGTTGCGCCGTAGTTCTTGTACAGCTTGTTGATATCAAGGATGGGAGCCATCATTCTATCCCTTCACAGAGCCAGCGGTCAGGCCGCGGATGAAATACTTACCGGCAACGACATAGACGAGCAGCGTCGGCAGACCCGCGATGATCGCGGCGGCCATGTCGACATTGTATTCTTTGACACCGGTGGTGGAGTTTACGATGTTGTTAAGCGCCACAGTCACAGGCTGTGTGCCCGCCTGGCTGAACGACACGCCGAACAAGAAATCATTCCAGATCTGCGTGAATTGCCAGATCACGGTTACCACGATGATCGGCAGTGACAGTGGCAGGAAGATCGACCAGAAAATCCGCAGGAACCCGGCCCCATCGACGCGAGCGGCCTTGGTCAGCTCGGCCGGGATAGAGACATAGTAGTTGCGGAAAAACAGCGTGGTGAAGCCAAGACCATAGATTACGTGGACAAAAATCAGACCCGGAATGGTTCCGGCAATACCCATCATGCCCAGAAGGCGCGCCATCGGCAGCAGGACGACCTGAAACGGAATGAAGCAACCAAACAGCATCAGCGAGAAGATGATGTTAGCCCCTTTGAACCGCCACTGCGCGACAACGTAACCATTCAGAGCACCCAGCAGGGTCGAGATGGCCACCGCAGGCACCGCAATCAGGACCGAGTTCCAGAAGTAAGGCCGCAGACCTTCGCATTGGATACCCGTGCAGGCGCCCGACCAAGCGGTTTTCCAGGCCTCGAAACTCACCTCACGCGGTAACGATATCAGACTACCGGTACGGATTTCCTCAAGACTTTTCAACGATGTCGTCAACATCACAAATAATGGCATCAGGTAATACAGCGCGAACAGGCACAGCACCACGTAAAGCAGCCAGCGCAGGGCGATTTTGCTCATGTTACTTTGACTGCGGGTTTGGGTGTGGGGCATCGACAGATCAGTCATTTTTAGCCCTCAATTCTGAGTAGAGATAAGGAACCACGATGGCAAAGACGACCAGCATCATGATCATTGCAGAAGACGCCGCCTGACCGATATCGCCGCGCGAAAAGGCCATCGCATACATGTAGGTGGCGGGCAGATCGGTCGCATAGCCCGGACCGCCTCCGGTCAGGGCGATGACAAGGTCAAAGCTCTTGATTGCCAGATGCGCCAACACGATGAAAGCCGACAAGAAAATCGGGGCCATCGACGGGATGATGATCGCGGTATAAATACGCCAGGTTGGAATACCATCGACCTGTGCGGCCTTGATGATCTCGCCATCGACCGAGCGCAGACCGGCCAGAAACAACGCCATCACAAAGCCCGAGCTTTGCCAGAGTGCGGCAATGACGATGGTGTAGATCGCGTAATCGGGATTCACAAGCCAATCGAATTCGAAGTTGGGAAAGCCCCAACCCTGCACCATGGACTCAATCCCCAGACCGGGGTTCAGGATCCACTTCCACGCCGTGCCCGTGACGATCATCGACAGCGCCATGGGGTAGAGATAGATTGTTCGGATCGCTCCTTCGACGCGGATTTTCTGATCCAGCAGGATGGCCAGCAGCAGGCCCAGCAGCATCGCGATCACGATGAACAGAGTACCAAAGATATACAGGTTGCCAATCGCCGTATCCCAGCGCGGAGAGTCGAACAGGCGCTCATACTGGATGAAGCCATGGATCTCGTATTTCGGCAGCAGTTTTGAGCGTGTAAGCGACACCCATGCGGTCCATCCGATAAATCCGTAGACAAAGATCAATACGGCGATGAACGACGGTGCCAGCACCACCTTGGGCAGGTGGTTTTCCAGCCATTCGGACATGTTTTCCTCCGGGGAAAGATGCTCTGCCCCACATCTTGGGGGCAGAGCGTATTGGATCAGTAGCTGTTGGCCACCGCGTCCGCCAGTTGCTGAACCGCGTCAGCCGAGGACATATCCGAGTTGAAATGCGCGGTCACAACATCTGTGATCGCACCAGCCTGCGACCCGCGCAGCGCCATGCCATGGGCATAAGACGGCAGCAGTGAACCACCTGCCGAGGTCGAGCCCATGTCTTCGGCCGAGATTTGCGCGCAGATGTCAAAGGCATCCAGCGACACATCGGTCCGGGCCGGGATCGAACCTTTGTTCAGGTTGAACACTTCCTGAAAGTTCGGTGCAACAATCAGCTTGGCCAGCAATTCCTGACCGGCGCGATTGTCGTCGCCCTCAACCTCGAACATGGCAAAACTGTCGACGTTATACAGATATCCATCGCCGGGGGTCGAGGCGCACAGGAAATCCTCACCAGGCTTCTTGCCCGCTGCAAGGAATTCGCCCTTGGCCCAGTCACCCATGATCTGAAAGGCCGCTTCGCCGTTCATCACCATCGCGGTGGCAAGGTTCCAGTCGCGACCCGAGAAATTCTCGTCCACATAACCACGCAGGGTGCGCATCTGGTCAAAGACCTGGATCATTGTGTCCGAGGTCAACGCCTCGGGGTCCAGATCGACCAGGGCTTTCTGATAGAATTCCGGTCCGCCAAGACCCAGCGCGACGGCTTCGAAAACCGTAGCGTCCTGCCAGGCCTGACCGCCATGCGCCAGCGGGATCACACCGGCGGCCTGCAGTTTTTCGGCTGCGGCGTTGAACTCGTCCCATGTGGTGGGCATCTCAATTCCGTTTGCGGCCAGCACATCGGCATTGGCCCAAATCCAGTCAATGCGGTGAACGTTCACCGGTGCCGCGCACCAGGTGCCCTCGCACATCATGTGACCGGCGATCGACGCGGGCAGAACCTCGGCCCAGCCCTCGGCGGCGGCCACGTTCGAGATATCGGCCAGTACGCCCTCTTCATACCATTCCTGAATCGCCGGGCCTTTCAGCTGAACCGCTGTCGGCGCGTTGCCTGCCAGAACCCGCGCCCGCAGCGCTGTCATGGCCGCATCACCGCCGCCGCCTGCGACAGGCATATCGGTCCATGTGCCCCCGTTCGAGGCAAACTCTTCCTGAAGCACGGCCACCGATTTGGCCTCGCCACCGGATGTCCACCAATGCAAGACCTCCGCCTGTGGTTCGGCCACCACAGATGATCCGGCTGCGACGGCCAATGCGGACACAGTCGCAAAAGAAAATCGTTTCATGTTTTCTCCTCCCTGAGAATTCGGTGCCAGTCAAAATGGCAATGCCGCAATACTGTGTCCCTATCTGAGTCTGACAACGCTAAATCCGGGCCAATACCCGGGAATGGCGCAAATTTTCACCGCTTTTGTTACAGCGTGTTACGTTAGCATTGAATCTGTTTCCGTTCGTTACAATGGACGAAGTTTGGGGCCAGAGAACAGGAGGACGAACACTGTGAGCATTCCGCGGCTGTTGGTGGTGGATGACGACCCTGAAATGCGGTCGATGATGACCCAGTTCCTGCAACAGAATGGCTTCATTGCGCTGCCCGCCAGTTCCGAAAGCGAAATCCGCGCCCATCTCAAGTCGGGTCGGATCGACCTGATTCTGTTAGATGTGATGCTGGGGGATGAAAACGGCGTTGATATCTGTGCCCGCCTGCGGGCCGAACAGGACGTGCCGATCATTCTGGTCTCGGCCTTGTCCGCCGATCATCAACGCATGGCCGGGTATGAGGTGGGCGCCGACGATTACATCGCCAAGCCTTTTAATCCGCAACTGATGCTGGCTCGCGTACGCGCCGTCATGCAACGGGCGCGTCGTACACCTTCGCTTGCCTATCGCCGCCGCACCCGCTCCTTTAGGTTTGACGGCTGGCTCTATGACGGCAAACGGGACGAAGTGCATTCGCCCGACGGATATCTGGTATCCCTGTCGCAGCGAGAAACAGCAATGCTCAAGGTTTTTCTGGCCAACCCGCATATTCCCCTGACCCGGGATGAAATCGCCGCGGCCCTGGATGTAACAGGCGCTAATGACAAGAGCGAAGGCCAGGGACGCGCCATCGACATGCTGGTCGGGCGGCTGCGATCCAAGATCGAAGCCAACCCCAAAAACCCGCAAATGCTGAAGACCGAACGCGGTGTGGGCTATATCTTTGCCGCAGAGGTGTCTGTGGACGAAACCGCATGACCGTCCGCGCCACGCGCCTGCGCAGCCTGGGCTGGATCTGGACCTGCGCCGCTTTTACCTCGGGGTTGCTGGCCGCAGGCCTTTGGTTCGCCTCGGCCCGGGCATGGCAGGAATTCCAGACCCGTGCATATGTTGCCGGGTTCGCTATTTACGAGGATTTGCGCATCGGTAAATCCCCACCGCCAGGCATCTCCATCGTACCATTGCCGCCCAAAGCAGCCAGCCTGGCGGATGCCGGGCAGTTTGAGCAACTTCCCGGGTTTTCGGATCGCAGCTTTGTCACCAACCTGTCGATCCTGACTGACAGCTCAGCACCCGTTTCAGGCCGAGAGCTGACGCTGGCTGTGATGTCAGACCGGCTAGTTTACCCGGTGTCCGACATCCTCTCCGGCATCGACCAGACCGGCCCTGAGAAAATGGGCAACCTGACCCGGCTTTTGGCGACCTATTGCAGCGAACCCATACTGATCGCCCGCTATGGGCGCGGCGCATGGCAACAGGTGGACGGGACAGATATCTGGGGATGCCGTGCAGCCCCAACTGACCTGCGTCTGCCCACAATTCTGGTCGCCATTGTCGCGCTGGCGGTGATCCTGACTTCGGTCGGCAATGTATCGGACAGTTTCACCCGGTTTTCGACTGCCCTGCGCGACCGCAAAAGGCGGGGCGGGCCGAACAGTTATGAGGCCGATGGCCCGGCCGAACTGCGCGACATCGTCTCTGCCGTGAACGAGCATCTGGACGCAGAGCGCATGCAACTGGAAAAGCGCGCCACTGTTTTATCGGGTGTCAGCCACGATCTGGGCACCCCGGCCACCCGCGTCCGGCTGCGCGCCGCATTGATCCCGGATGCCGAGCTGCGCGAAAAGCTTGAGGCCGATGTCGATCAGATGACCGGCATGATCGAAAGCGTTCTGACCTACACAAGGTCCGAGCTGAGCATAGAGGAACCGCGGCAGATTTCACTGACGTCGCTGGTCGAGGCTCTGGTCGCGGACTATCAGGATATGGGACTGCCGGTGACCCTGAAAAAGCTGGCCCCAGTGGCGGTACAGGGCGGCACGTCCGTTTTCATGTCGCGCCGAGGGCATGGATCCCTGCCCGAGACCCGGAGAATGCTGGTCGTCGGCAGGCCAATTTCGCTGAAGCGCGCCCTGACCAACCTGATCGACAATGCGCTGAAATATGGGCGCCATGCCGAGGTTCAGCTGGAAACCGATGCCAAAATAGCAACCATCACCGTTGAGGACAAAGGGGCCGATCTGTCCGTCTCGGATATCGAAGCCCTGATGGCCCCGTTCCGGCGCGGGTCAAACACCGGGTCTTCGGATGGGTTTGGTCTGGGTCTGACAATCGCGGCGACAATCGCAGAACAGCATGGCGGCACCCTCAGTTTCGAAGCCGGAGAGCAAGGCCTGCGCGCACGTCTGCAGATCACCAGGCAGTGACGATTCATGTCATATAGCTACGCACCAGCGCGCTTGCGATCAGCGACCAGCCGTCGGCGATGACAAAGAAGGCTAGTTTGAACGGCAGCGACACTGTTGCAGGCGGAACCATCATCATCCCCATCGACATCAGCACAGCGGCCACCACAAGATCAATGATCAGAAACGGCAGGAAGATCAGAAACCCGATCTGAAAGGCCCGCGCTATCTCAGAGAGCATGAAAGACGGCATCAAGATCGACAAGGGTGCCTCGGCCGACAAGGAAACCGTATCACCCCCGGGTCGCAATGCTGCCATGGCGTGGAAAGTATCCGGATCAACTCGCCCTGCCATAAAGGCACGAAACGGCTGCAACGCGCGCTCCAACGCTGGTTCGACCTCCATCGTTTCTTCGACCATGGGGCGAATACCTGTGGTCCAGGCCTCCGAAAAGACCGGCTCCATGATGAAATAGGTCAGAAACAGTGCGAGGCTGACGATCAGCATGTTGGGGGGGGATTGCTGCAATCCGATCCCTTGCCGCAAGATGGCCAGAACGGTGATCAGGAACGGGAAACAGGTGATCATTATCGCCAGCCCAGGCGCGAGGCTGAGCACGGTAATAAGCAAAATCAACTGAATGGTGCGCGCGGAAATCGACCCGCCTTCGCCCAGTGACAGCGACACCTCTTGCGCGGCGGCCAGAGACGGCGTCAGCGTCAGCAGCACCGCCACCCAAAACAGGAAACGCATTACCCGATCCCGTTCTGCAGATCCGCGATTTCGGTTAGGCGCACGGCCAGTTGCCCGGCTTGATCACCCTCCATCTCTTCCAGCAGACCGCGCGCCACCAGTTGATCGCCAACATATAGGTCCACAGGATCTTCGATCCGTTTGTCCAGGGTGAGAACAGCGTTTTCCCCCATATTCAGCAGATCTCGGATTAGCGGGCGCGCCCGACCGACTGACACGGTTACCTCGATCGGAACGGAATCAAACGGGCTGGCTTTTTCGGGTTTGGGGGATTGCGGGTCACTCATTGTTCAATGCCTCTTTTGCCTCATACACGTAAGCGTCAAATGCTGAACGGATTGTCTCTAGCAAGGCGCTGCTATCCACCTCTCGCTGCGAGGTACCAACCTGCAGACGTGCCTGACCGGCCCCAAGAGACGGGTCCTCGACAACGCGGGTCGGGGTGGCCAATTCGGGGGGCAACAGCCCTTCGACAACACTCACGAACCCCGAAGGCACAAAGATTTGCATCGGTTGGCCAATCTGTTCACCGGCCATTTCTGTAAGCTGTTCGACCAGCCGCGTGGCCTGCCCCCGATCCAGGGTGTTCGGCAACACCAGATTGACGAGGCTCTGGAACATGGGCTCCAACGACATTGTCATCCGGCTCGTTGCCTCATGATAAGTAAAGGACATATCCTCGAGCGCGCGGGCAAGGTTGTCTGATACCTTTCCACGACCCTGTTCCTGGGCCTGAAGGGCATCGTCCCATCCGGCGCTATAGCCGTGTTCGAAGGCACCAAGCCGCTGTTCTTCCAGCGCCTCTTCGTCCAGTAAATGAACTTTGCCGCCGCCTGCCTGTACAGTGAAATCCTCAAGAAGATGAGCTATCGACATCACGCACGCTCCTCACTTTCTTCAAGCCAGCTGCGCAGAATTTCCACGGTTTCCTCCTGCTTGTCGCCGATCATGGCGCGCAGCCGATCAACCGGATCAGCGCCTGGATTTGCCGCCAATGCCGGCACGTCTGCTGGGGCGTACCCCGGAATGGCGGCGAATTGCCCGCCCTCTTCGGTCGCGATCTCACCGGTCAGAACCGCCTCGGGCTCTGGCGGTGTTCCCGCCGGCAAAAGGGCGGGGGCAAGGGCCGGTTTCATCAGGATCGGGCGGATCACGAACAATCCCAGAACCAGCATCACGATCGCCAGAACGGCCATTTGGACCAGTGACATCGCGTCAAAATGAACCTGCTGCCAGATCGAAGACGAAACCACAGTTCCGCCAGGCTCTACTGCGGGCAGATCCAGCGATTTCAGGGTGATGACGTCGCCACGTTCGGCATCGAACCCAACGGCCGAGGCCACAAGCTCTCCCAATGCGTCAAGCTCGGTCTGGGGCAATGGCGCAAAGCTTTCTGCACCCGAGGCATCAACCGAGCGCGTTCCATTTACCAGAACCGCAACGGTCAGACGCTTGATCGCCCCGGGTGCGGTATGAACCTCTAACTCAGTCTCGGATACTTCATAGTTGACCCGCTCCCGCGTCTGTGTGGCATTTGAATTGGTTGCGTCCCCGCCTGCGCCGTCGCCATCGGGCAGGTTCGACGCCACCGTGACATCGGACGGTTGGTTCCGGGCGCTGTCAGACCGTTCCTCGACATCGGTGCTGATGGCCACGCGCCCCTTAGGATCAAAGCGCCTTTCACGGATGGATTCGGTTTTAGTGACCGTATCAACACTGACCTCAACGACTGCATTTCCGGTACCTACTCGGGCCTCAATCAGACGCAGGACCCGTTCGCGCAGCTGGCGCGACTTGTCATCCGCGGTATCTGCTGCCACCGCAGTCTCTTTTGCGCCAATGACCGCACCATTGGAATCAATCACCGCCACATTCTCGGGTGCGAGGCCGCTGACGGCAGAAGAGACCAGAAAACGGATCGCCTTGGCCTGATCCGAAGTGATATCCGCACCCGAGGACACCAGATAGACCGAAGCCGTCGGCGCGACACTGCGCTGAAACGGATTCGTCGACCCGTTGGCAATATGCACGCGCGCCTGACTTATGTGAGGGCTGCCGACAATCGTGCGTGCAAGCTCACCCTCTTTCGCACGCCAATAGGCCGCATCGAACATTTGCGAGGTGGTGCCAAAGCCGCTGAGTGAATCCAAAAGCTCATACCCTCGGTTTCCGTTCGCAGGCAGGCCTTCGCTGGCCAACGTCATACGCAATTCGTCCCGCTGCGAGCCGGGCACGTAAATCGAACCGCCCCGAATCTCATACTGTACGCCGCGCTGATCCAGTGATCGAACGATATCCCCCGCCGCGCCGCTTTCCAGCCCGGCATAGAGTAGGGTCATCGACGGCGCCGTCGCCAACCGCGACATCGCAAGGACCCCCAAAAAGACCAGCACGACTGCACCGGCGACAATGATTTGCTTTCGCCTGTCCAAACTTGCCCAGACAGTTCCGATCTGCTGCACGCTCACCTCCGACTCGCCGACATTCTGCCCGGCGCATCCCCTGTTTGGACGATTGCCCTTAACAATCGGTTAGTCCCTGCCGGGTTATGACATCCCCAGACTGAATGAATGAGGACGTCATGACTGACGCGACTGCAGAACAGGCAGAAGCCCCGGAAAAATCGGGGAAAAAGGGACTGATCATAGGGGTGATTCTGGCCGTTGCCGGGGCTGCGGGCGGGTATTTCCTGACCACTTCTGGACTGCTGCCATTTGGCGGCCAACCAGCCGCGGAAGACGCCAAGGAAAAAGACAAAGGGACCGAGGTTAAAACCCTGCCCGAGGTTGGTTTTATCGACCTGCCGGCGGTGATCGTCTCGGTCAATGCCGGCGATTCGCGGCATCTGAAATTCCACGCCCAGCTTGAGGTGAACAGCAACTACGTCTCGGATGTCGAGAAGATGAAGCCTCGAATCATGGATGTTCTGAACGGGTATCTGCGGGCGGTCGAAGTGTCGGATCTGGAGGATTCGCTCGCACTGATGCGCATTCGCGGTCACCTTTTGCGTCGCATTGGAATCGTCGTCGGGGAAGGGCGCGTGCGCGATGTCCTCGTGATGGAATTCGTATTGAATTAGGAGGCCGAGATGGAGCTGATTGCAGATATTTTGCTGGTCGCAGGTGCGCTGGGCGCGGGTCTTTACTGTTTTGTGCTGTCCCGTCGGTTAAAGCGGTTCACTAATCTGGAACAAGGTGTCGGTGGCGCGGTCGCTGTCCTGTCATCCCAGGCGGATGAGCTGAAGAAATCGCTTGATTCGGCACGAACTGCTTCGGACCAGTCGGGCCTTGTACTTGAGGCACTGACCCAAAGGGCGGAATCGGTTGCTCAGCGGCTCGAACTGATGATGGCTTCGATGCATGATGTCATTCCGGCCGAAGAACCCGCCAATGACATCAAGGTTGAAGATCCCAAGCCGCAAGAACCCAAGGCCGAGGAACCAACGACCGATCCTGAGCCTGAAGAGGTTCCAATCGAGGCGGTGGAAAAGCCAGAGGATCCTACGGCGTCCAAATTTGAGGACACTCAGGAAAAACGCCCGGGCGGGCTGATGTTTTTCCGCCACGACCGCAATAGCGGAGAGGCCGCGACATGAGCGGACACATTGAAGAGAAACGACCAAGAAGCGGTGTCCTGACAGTTATTTCACTGTTGATGCTTGGGTCAGCCGCGATTCGGCTGGGGTTTGAGGCTGCACCAGCCCTGGCAAAAGGGGCCGAGCAGGCAGAAGCAAAGTCGAAAGAGACCCCAGCAGAGCTGCCCGGAGCCCGGATACTGCTGACCGAATTGCTGCGGCGCGAAGAAGCGTTGAAAAAACGCGAAGCCACAGCCATTGATCGGGAAAAGGCGCTCGCCATTGCCGATGAGGCCATTGAGACCCGCCTGGCCGCCCTGCAGCAGGCCGAAGAGGCGCTGCGTGAGACGCTGGCCATTGCAGAAAAAGCGGCTGAGACAGACCTGACGCGCCTGACGGATGTCTATCAGAACATGAAGCCGAAAGACGCGGCCGCCCTGTTTGAAACGATGGACCCGACCTTTGCCGCCGGATTCCTGTCACGGATGCCGCCCGATGCCGCAGCCGGTGTTTTGGCAGGCCTGAACCCCGGGGCTGCCTATACAATCAGCGTGATTATGGCCGGGCGAAACGCTTCGGCTCCGCAGGAGTAACCCCCATGATTTTCAACCCTGCATCGGAATTCGCCGGAGACCTCTTATGATCGGAATTGTCGGAATTGTTGTTATTTTCGTCATGGTGTTCGGCGGCTATTTGGCGGCTGGCGGGAAAATGACCATCATCATGAAATCCCTGCCGTTCGAAATGATGATGATTGGTGGCGCTGCGGTCGGCGCATTTATGATCAGCAATGACCTAAGCGCCGTGAAGCACACGATCAAGGATATGGCAAAAGTATTCAAAGGGCCGAAATGGAAACCGGATGACTACCGTGACCTGCTGTGCCTGTTGTTTTCGCTGATCCGTATCGCCAAGGCCAACCCGGTCGAGGTTGAACAGCATATCGAAGACCCTGAAAACTCGCCTCTGTTTTCGACTTATCCGAAAATTCAGGCCGACAAAGAAGCCGTCGATTTGATCAGCGACACGATGCGGGCTGCCTCTTTGAATTATGACGATCCCCACCAGGTCGAAGAGGTGCTGGAAAAGCGGATGGAGGCGAATTTTCACCACGCCATGCACTCTAGCCACGCGCTACAGACTGTTGCTGACGGCCTGCCCGCACTTGGAATTGTTGCGGCAGTTCTGGGCGTTATCAAAACGATGGGCTCGATTGATCAACCCCCAGAAGTGTTGGGAAAGCTGATCGGTGGCGCTTTGGTCGGGACGTTCCTGGGGGTCTTTCTGGCTTATGGGCTGGTCGGCCCATTTGCAGGAAAACTCAAATCCGTGGTGGAAGAAGACAATCACTTCTATCAGTTGATCAAAGAGGTTCTGGTTGCCAACCTGCACAACCACAACCCAGCCATGTGCATCGAAGTCGGACGGCAGAACACTCCCACCCATAACAGGCCGGGTTTCTCAGAACTTGAAGAGGCCTTGAAAGAGCTAAAGCAGGCAGCGGCATGATCCGATACGCCCTAATGGTTTCAGCGGCGCTTACGGCCGCTGGACAGGCTGGCGCGCGCGACATTTCTGTGCGATCGGGCGAGCATGACGGATATACGCGTCTTGTTGTGCAGGTGCCCCCGGGTACGGAATGGGGTCTGAAGCAAACGAAGAATGGCGCAAGACTCGACATAGCGCTTTTTGATGTCGAATTTCAGACCGGGGCAGTGTTTCAGCGGCTGTCGCAGAACCGTCTGTCTGCGATCTCACAGACCAACCCGGGTGATGCGTTAGAGATGGAATTCGGCTGCGACTGCTTTGCCACCGCATTTCTGCATCAAAACACGATGATCGTTGTGGATATTGCGCCGGGGGCAGCCCTTCCACCGATCAGCAGCGACATTCCACCCCCAACGCTGCCCAAAGCCGCTGTGGTAAACGCCCCGCTGCCCGGGCCACAGGCGCTTGATCCTCTGGTATTGCCGCTTTTGAATCTCAATGCGCAGGTATTTGAGGACCAGCTATCGACGCGATTGTTGCAGGGCGCTGACCGAGATCTGGTTGATCTTGAACTATCTCAGATTGGGCCCAGGAACTCGAATGGCAATCAATCGCTCGACATGCCACCGCGTATGGACCTGAACATCGCAGTTACGTCGGTACTGGACGATCTGGATGGCTTGCTGGGACCATCCATTCCACAACTGGAAAAGAAACCAGCCTGCTTTTCCAGCGCCGAGCTAGGCTTTGACAGCTGGTCCGATGGGCGCCTGTTCCCCGAACAGGTGGCAGAGCTGCGCACTGGCCTGTTTCAGGAGTTCGATCGCGTTGACAAAGAACGGGCCATGAAGCTTGCCAAGCTCTATGCGTATTTCGGCTTCGGTGCCGAGGCGGTTCGCAGCCTTGGCTGGATGGGTGAAGAGACGCCGGAAACGAACCGGATTTCTGCGATTGCCGCTGTTCTGGACAACCGGCCACTGAAAGGGTCAAATCCATTCCGCGACCTACAGCGTTGCGAAAGTGACGCCGCAATCTGGGCCGCTCTGACCGAGGGTAAGCTCGCCGAAGATGCCCAGATAAGGGTTATGGAACAATCGTTTGCGCGACTACCGGATCATCTGCGTCGGCAAGTCGGACCTATGCTGTCCGACATTTTCGTTGCAGCCCAAAAACTTGAAGCCGCGCGGCGCGTCTTGCGGGCTGTTGATCGCATCGAAACCAAACCCAGCCCCGGCGCGATTCAGGCCGAGGCCGGTGTTGCAAAGGCCGAAGGTAATCAGGAAAAATCCGAAACCTTGCTGAAAGACGTGGTGGGCAGCTCGGAAGCGGGGCTCGAAGCGCCTCTGGCACTGGCGCGACTGATTGAACAGCGGTGGGCGGAACGCGGGTCAGCCTCCGCCCGGGAGCTCGAACTTGCCGCATCTTATACGGTCGAATTGCGCCGATCTGAGATCGGCCCACTTATGCAACGTACATATGCGCTGGCGCTGAGTTTGGGCCAAGAGTTCGACCAATCTTTTGATCTGTTAGAAGATATTCCGAATTCAGCTGAAACGCTGGACCGGGCCGTTCAAGTACTGACTGCGCGCGCCGACGACGATACCTTTTTGCGGCGCATCTTCAACCTGCCCGAACCGATGGCACAATCGCTGACAACCGAAACCGCAATCTCCATTGCCGAAAGGTTGGCATCGCTGGGGTTTGCCCGTCCAACGCTATTTTGGTCCAACCGACCTCAGGACACTATCAGGCGAAAGGACCGAGCCCTTTTGCGCGCGCAGGCGGCATTGTTGTCCGGCCAGCCACACAAAGCCTTGCTGGAGTTAGGGGATGACCCCTCGGACAAGGCCATGTCACTGCGGGCCCAGGCCGATCTGGATATAGGTGAGTTTGAAAATGCAGGGCGGGTATTGTTGCAGTTTGACAGGGTGAACGAAGCAGAAAGATTGTTCTGGCTTTCTGATATGGAAGACGTCCCGCAGCCTGAGGCCGACCAAAAATTTGGACAGGTCAGGCGGGCGACTCTGGCATTAGCAGAACCTGTAACCAGGATTGAAGAACGACCATTGGCGGATGCAACTGCCCTGCTTGAAAACAGCGCCAACGCCCGAGAGAAAATCGCTCAGCTTCTCGCACTTGTGAGGGCGGACTGAAACGTCTGGGAAAAACTCAGGGTGGCCACTGAGTCAGGGCTGATCTCCTGACGAACCGCGGCATCCAATGCTCTGTTCCAGAGGGAAAACCCCATGAACAGAGCCTGAATTTTTGGATTTAGTCAGTAAGGTGCCTCGACGTCATTCATCGAGACATAGACCGTTTTCATCTCGCTGAAATGATTGATTGCCAATTTCGAGTTTTCCCGCCCGACCCCAGACATTTTTGACCCTCCAAACGGGGCTTCAACCGGTGCGAGGTTGTAAGTGTTGATATAGCAGGTGCCGGCCTCGAAAGCGGCCACAATACGATGGGCTCGGGTCAGATCTTTGGTGAACACACCGGCTGCCAGACCGAATTCGGTGTTATTGGCGCGGGCCATCACCTCTTCCTCGGTTTCGAAATCCAACACTGACATAACCGGGCCGAAGATTTCCTCGCGCGCGATGGCCATTTCATCGGTCACATCGGCAAAGACGGCGGGCTGAATGTAGAACCCGTCGCCTTCGATACGCGCACCGCCATAGACCAAACGCGCACCTTCTGCCTTGCCTTTTTCAACATAACCCAGAGCGATATTCATCTGGTTTTCGCTAACCATCGGACCGAAATTAACCTCTTCATCCATCGGGTCGCCGATTTTCACATTCGCCAGACGCTGGGACAGGCGATCGAGGAAGGCTTCTTTGATGCCTTTGTGTACAAAAACACGGGTGCCGTTGGAACAGACCTGACCCGAGGAGTAGAAATTCCCCAAAATGGCGCCAGACACGGCGTTTTCGATATCCGCATCGTCGAACACGATCATGGGGGACTTGCCGCCCAGTTCCATCGTGACATGCTTCATGCCATCGGCTGCTGCGGCATAAACCTTGCGCCCTGTCGGTACCGATCCGGTCAGCGAGACCTTGGCAACACGGGGGTCCGTCACAAGTGATGCGCCCACATCGCCATAACCCTGAATTACGTTATAGACACCCTTTGGTGCCCCGGCCACGACCAGGATTTCGGCCACTTGCAGAGCAGACAAGGGCGTGGTCTCGGAAGGCTTGAATACCATCGTGTTGCCGCAGGCCAAAGCAGGCGCGCCTTTCCAGCAGGCAATCTGGGTTGGATAGTTCCACGCGCCGATTCCGACGCAAACCCCAAGCGCCTCACGGATCGTATAGACGAAATCCCCACCACCCAGCGGGATATGCTCGCCGGTCAGCGAGGCCGCCAGACCTCCGAAATATTCCAACGCATCGGCTCCGCTAGTAGCGTCGGCAACCAACGTTTCCTGCAGCGGTTTTCCAGTATCGTGGGTTTCGATGATCGACAGATCACGATTGCGTTCGCGCATGATGTCCGCGGCGCGGCGCAGAACACGGCCCCTTTCGGTCCCAGACATCGCGGCCCAGTCTGCCTGTGCCGATTTTGCGTTGTTTAGAGCCTGATCTATGATCTGCGGAGTAGCAGAATGCAGCCGTGCGATCACTTCCCCTGTTGCAGGGTAGATCACGTCTATGGGTGCTCCGGTCGTATCGTCGACATATTCACCGTTGATGAAATGGCTCGCCTTGGGCTGAAATCTCATTGTGGGGATTCCCTGATCAGAAGCTGTTTCCTCCGCATCTATATTTTATTGACTCAGCAGTCAATAAAACTGATCCAAAGCGATTTCCTGCCAATTCCAACAGGCCGCGGCTTGAAATTTTCGGTTAATGTTCTATTTATGTTCTACATAGTCAGAGGATCAACCGTTGGCCCATTCATTGCGAAACGCCGCCCCGCACGGCCCGACAAACGACTATCACCTGCTGCCCGCCACCGATCGGCAGATACGCTATGCCCGCGCCATCGCGGAGCAAACTGCACTTGAGATCCCGGTCGAGGCACAGCGCGACCGTCAGTCCATGTCTGCCTGGATTTCCAAACACAAACCTGATGATCCCTCGCCATTTGCAAATTACCCGACCGGCAAGCAGGTTGCCTTTGCCGAACGTATCTCGCGCAGCAAACGCCGCCCAATCCCGTCGGAGTGTTTTCGCGACAAACAGATGATGTCGCGTTGGATAGATCAAAACAAATAGGCGAAATCAGAGCCTAATCCGGACTATGATTGCGGGCATACAACGCCACCGCCGCCGCGACGAACAGGCCCAGTAGGATATAGCCGGTCACCGCCTCGGCCACGGCCAGGGCGCGGCACAGCCCGGTTGGGGACATATCGCCGTACCCAACGGTGGTGAAGGTAACATAAGAAAAATACAGGATATCAGCGGGCCCTTGCGCCCCGATGACGCAATTATCCTGGTAGCCGAATGCGCCATAGGCAGCGGCGAACAGGAACGGAACGACCTGTATAAAGGACACACCCATCAAAAACAGAATGCGGCGCGGTGATTTCACCTGAGTCATATAAAACCAGGATTGAGACACCATCCACACAACCAGCCCCACAGAGGCGATCGTACCGATCGTGTCGCCTGCGGTGCCCTCGCTCAGACGGGACAGACCGAACCATGCGAGGAAACTGGCAACCACCATTGCGGCTGCCGCCAGCAGCGTTGATTTCCATTCTTCCAAGGTCGTGGGTTTTCGGGACATGGAACCTCCAACGCGCTGAAATCTCCGGGATTATCCGGTGGACTGTCCTGCGTGGCAACCAGATTTCAGAAAATCAGTCCGTGCCCAGATGTTCCTGTCCCCGCTGACGTGCCAGCAGGATCTGTTTTTGACGTTCCCGGAACCGGGTTTTGTCGACCTCAGAGGTTTCCTCTATGCATTGATGGCAGGATACGCCGTGTTCGTATTCGGCACGTTTCACATCCTCAGGCAGGATCGGGCGACGGCAGCCATGGCACAGGTTGTGCGGCCCTTCGACCAGCCCATGCCCAACGGATACGCGGTTGTCGAACACAAAGCATTCGCCCTGCCAGGTGCTGTTCTCGACGGGCATTTCCTCGAGATACCGCAGGATGCCACCTTTCAGGTGATAGACATCCTCGACCCCCTGACCCAACAGGTAATTGGTGGATTTCTCACACCGGATGCCACCCGTGCAGAACATCGCCACACGCTTATTGTGGAACCGGTCTTTGTTTTCTTCCCACCAGGTGGGGAATTCACGAAAACTGCTTGTTTCAGGGTCTAACGCGCCCTCAAACGTACCGATTGCCACCTCGTAATCATTTCGGGTGTCGATCACCACCACATCATCCGAGCGGATCAGATCATTCCAGTCTTCGGGCTCGACATAATTGCCGACACGGGCTTGCGGATCGATATCCGGTTGGCCCATGGTCACGATCTCTTTTTTCAGGCGTACCTTGATCTTGCCAAATGGCGGTTGGTCAGACGTGGCCTCTTTCAACTCCAGATCAGCACAGCCGGGCAGCGCACGGATATGGGCCAGAACCGCGTCAATGCCAGCCCGGGGTCCGGCAATAGTGCCATTGATCCCTTCCTGTGCCAGCAAGAGCGTCCCTTTGACCGATTGTGCGCGGCACAGCTCAAGCAAGGGCGCACGAAGGGCTTCGTGGTTGGCGAACCGGGTGAAATGATAGAGAGCAGCGATCGTATACATGCGGGCGGTCTAAACCCGCGCGGACAGAGTCGCAAGAGACCGGATTGACGCCCCTTGTCGCGCCCACTACCGATAACGCAACCGAAGGAGGTCCCCATGACCCATGCCCTTATTGTGATCGATGTTCAGAACGATTTCTGTCCCGGCGGTGCGTTGGCGGTTCCCGGCGGGGATGAGATCGTGGCTCCGATCAACGCGATGATGCCAGATTTTGACACGGTGATCCTGACTCAAGACTGGCACCCTGCGGGGCATTCGTCCTTTGCCAGCAGCGATGCGGGCAAAAACCCCTATGACATGACCGAGATGCCTTATGGGCCTCAGGTTTTGTGGCCAGATCACTGCGTGCAGGGAACAAATGGGGCAGCATTTCATGCGAACCTGCGTACGGATGGCGATCTGATCCTGCGCAAAGGGTTCCGCAGCAACATCGATAGCTATTCGGCGTTCTTTGAGAACGACCAGACCACGCCCACCGGGTTGGAAGGGTATCTGCGCACCCGTGAAATCGAGAGACTGACACTCGTCGGACTGGCCACGGATTTCTGCGTCTACTACTCTGCGGTTGACGCAGCGCGGCTGGGTTTCGACGTGTCAGTTCAGATGAGAGCCTGCCGGGCAATTAACCTGGATGGGTCATTGGCCTCGGCAGAGACCGCGATGAAAGATGCTGGCGTTCGGCTGATTTAAGGGGTTGCCCCCGCAGCCGCCAGATATTTGAGCAGCGCAAAGATAATCACCGCCAACCCCAAAGCAAACCCAACCCGGCCTGGTACAGTTCGGCGATTTGGTCCGGCCGATTCCGCCTGCTGTGGCCTGGGTTTCCACATTGGAACCTCTTTGGGCAACCCGGCGCGCGGCTTGGCGGCTTTTACATCGTTCATGAACTTCAGGAAATCAAACTCGCCGCAATATTCGCCTTTGACTCCCGTCGTCCGGATATTGTGAAACAAGGCTCGCAGAATGCGATCCCTGTCCGCCGTATCCTGTGGACGGTAATATCCATGGGTAATCTCGCTGCGCGTCGAATCCAGACCAAAACCGGCATCATGAAAAATTTTGCGTATTTTGGGTGACGCTGCCCGCAATGCATCGGCTGTTTTCACATTCCGAAACAGCGCACGCACTTTGCGTCCGTTTTGCGCCCCTGACGGGGTCGCCTCCGGATCGTTTTCCCCCGAAGCGATCGTTACAATATCAAAGTCGTACTCGAGAACCATTCACTAACTAAACCTCGACTATCCATCCCCCTCTTTCCACTAACCGGTGAAAAGACCCCACAATATGCTCGCATTGTGACTTGACCTTGTCATTGTCATCAATTTAGCGACTCTTGCCATTCCACGCACCTATTGATCTAACAACGGAAATCGCAGGAGTTCCCAATGGTCGATATTGCGACGCGAGTATACAATCACAAATGGAAGATTGACCCGATTGTCCGGTCTTTAATCGACACAGACTTCTACAAACTGCTGATGTGCCAGTCAGTGTTTCGAAATAAGCCCCAAACGGATGTGGTGTTTTCACTTATCAACCGGTCGAATCACATTCCATTGGCTGAATTGATTGATGAGGGAGAGCTGCGCGAACAACTGGACCACATTCGGTCACTCAGCCTGAGCCGGGGGGAAAGCACTTGGCTGCGCGGCAATACCTTCTATGGCAAACGTCAGATGTTCCGTTCGGATTTCATGGGGTGGTTCGAGAACCTGCGACTGCCGCCCTATCACCTTGAACGCAAAGGTGATCAGTACGAATTGACCTTTGAAGGCAAATGGCACGAGGTCATGCTGTGGGAAATTCCCGCATTGGCAGTCCTGATGGAGCTGCGATCCCGCTCGGTGCTGAATGCGATGCGGCGGTTCGAGCTACAAATTCTCTATGCTCGTGCGATGACCCGTGTATGGGAGAAAATCGAACATCTACGAGGGATTCAGGGGCTGGGCATCGCCGATTTCGGCACCAGACGGCGGCATTCCTTTCTATGGCAGGACTGGTGCGTCCAAGCCATGATCGAAGGTCTGGGCCCTGCATTTACCGGCACCTCGAACTGCCTGATCGCCATGCGGCGCGAGGTCGAGGCCATCGGCACCAATGCCCACGAGTTGCCCATGGTTTACTCTGCGCTGGCTGATACTGATGAGAAACTGGCGCAGGCACCCTATGACGTGCTTAGCGATTGGCACGAGGAACATGACGGCAACCTACGGATCATCCTGCCTGATACCTATGGCACCAAGGGTTTTCTGGACGACGCGCCAGATTGGTTGGCGGGATGGACCGGCATCAGAATCGACAGCGGTGATCCGGCAACCGGTGCAGAAACTGCGATCAAATGGTGGCAATCGCGCGGTGAGGATCCCAAACAGAAACGCGTGATCTTTTCTGACGGTCTGGATGTCGGCAAAATCCGCGAACTGCAAAGTCAGTTTGCAGGCCGCACCAAAGTATCCTTCGGCTGGGGCACGCTGCTGACCAATGATTTCAGAGGGCTGGTTCCCGATGACGCGCTGGCACCCTTCTCGTTGGTCTGCAAGGCGGTTTCGGCCAATGGTCGCCCGACGGTCAAACTGTCGGACAACCCGGAAAAAGCGATGGGTCCGGCAGATCAGATTGAGCGCTACAAGCGTGTCTTCGGCGTCGGGGTGCAACAGCCAATCGAGGTCATCGTTTAGGCCCTAACCATGGAACGCAGCTACCGTTTTCACCTGTGAGAACCCGTACAGCGCTTCGAACCCTTTTTCGCGACCATGGCCAGATTTCCCGACACCGCCAAAGGGCAGCTCCACACCGCCGCCAGCGCCGTAATTGTTGATAAACACCTGCCCCGACCGCAACTTCTTTGCCAGCCGCATCTGCCGCGCGCCATCGCGTGTCCAAATGCTGGCAACCAGCCCGTAATCGGTGGAGTTGGCGATCTGCAGGGCCTCTTCCTCGGTCTCAAAGGGGATCAGCACTTGGACTGGGCCGAAAATCTCATCCTGTGCCAAAACATGATCAGAGGGTACGTCGGCAAACAAGGTCGGTTGCACATAGGCGCCAGTCTCGGGTGCGTGACCAACAATCGGCCCCTGGCCCACGATATTCAGATCTGCGCCTTTGTCGATAAATCCGGTCACGATGTCCTTCTGACGTGCTGAAATCAGGGGCCCCAGGCGCAAATCTTCGGACGCGGGCCCAACAGTCAACTCGGAGTAGGCCGAGGCCATGCGCGATTTGACCTGCTCATACACTCCGCGTTGCACCAGAACGCGGGAGGAGGCCGAACAGGTCTGCCCTGCGTTCTGAACGCCCGCATTCACCAGAAACGGCAGGGCCGCATCCAGATCTGCATCGTCGAACACCAGCTGCGGGGATTTCCCGCCCAGCTCCAGCGTCACTGGCACCACGTTATGCCCAGCGGCCTGTTGCACCAACGCGCCGGTGGCAACGGAGCCGGTGAAGGACACATGCTGAATCCCCGGATGCGCCGACAGCGCCGCCCCGGCCTCGGCCCCCAGCCCCGGAACCACGTTCAAAGCACCCGCCGGCAACCCGGCCTGCTGCGCCAGATGGGCAAAGGCAAGCGCGGTCAAACAGGCCTCTTCCGCTGGTTTCAGCACACAGGCATTGCCCATTGCCAGCGCCGCCCCGACAGAGCGGCCGATGATCTGCATAGGATAATTCCACGGCACAATGTGGCCCGTCACACCATGCGGTTCACGCAGGGTATAGACGGTATAGCCATCCAGATAAGGGATCGTTTCGCCCATCACCTTATCCGCCGCGCCTCCGTAAAACTCACAATACCGCGCCAGTGCCACCGCATCGGCGCGCGCTTGTGTCAGGGGTTTGCCGACATCCATCGCCTCCAACGCAGCCAGATCATCGACACGTTCCAGCACCATCTGGCCCAATCGGGTCAGAATGCGGCCCCTCTCCAGTGCGGTTTTGCGGCCCCAGTCCCCATCCAGCGCCTTTTGCGCCGCGTTCACCGCAGCATCGATGTCATCAGCATCCCCGCGCGCGATCCGACATAGCTCGGACCCGTCCGACGGGTTGATCAGCGGCAAATCGGCCTGAGACGCAGGCCGCTGCCACGCGCCGCCAATCAGGCACAAGCTGGGATCGAACCACAGGGGATTGGTCATGTCAGGCTCCATTTCGTCTCTAACATTGAAGTTTATGCTACATCCTGACCGATATCCGGCAGGGTCGGTGCGGCGGCGATCAGGGTTTGGGTATAGGGGTGCTGCGGGTTGGAAAAGACCTGTTCGGTCTCACCCTGTTCGACAATCTGCCCCGCCTGCATCACCAAAACCCGGTCGGTAATGGTGCGCACGACGCTTAGGTCGTGGCTGATGAACAGATAAGTCAGGTCATAGGCGCCGCAGAGCTCGGCCAGCAGATCAAGGATCTGCGCTCGGACAGAAACATCAAGGGCCGAGACCGCCTCATCAAACAAGATCAGTTCGGGCCGGATGATCAGGGCACGGGCGATGGCGATACGCTGCCTCTGCCCGCCCGAGAACTCGTGAATGTACCGACCCGCGTCATCGGGGCTGAGACCTACGGCCGTCAGAATCTCGGCGATCCGATCCTGCCGCTCGGACCCGGTTGGGGGATGTTCGAGCAGGTGAAACGGCTCGGTGATCAGGCGCGTGACCCGGTGTCGGGGGTTGAAGCTGCCATAGGGGTCCTGGAACACAACCTGCATCTTACGCCGGACGGCCAGATTGGGATTGTGCCCGGTGAATACTGGTTGCCCGTCCAGCAGAATCTGGCCGCTCTGCACCTCTTCCAGCCCCAGGATAGCCCGTGTTAGGGTCGATTTTCCGCACCCGGACTCTCCGACCAGGCCCAAGCGCTCGCCTTTGTTCAGTGTAAAGCTGACCCCAGCCACAGCCCTGTGGTGTCGCGGCGCATCAAACAAGCCCTTTCGGGGCAAACGGTAATCCCGGACCACCTGTGCAACCTCAAGCAAAGGCTGTGCCGGTTTGAGTTCCGGCAGGTCGACCTGATGGCCCGAAGCCCGGAACAGCATGCGTGTATAGGGGTGCTGCATGTTCCGCAGCAAGGGTTCGGTGGCGCCGGCCTCGACGACTTCGCCATAGCGCATGACGATGATCCGGTCGGCCATATCGGCCACAACCGCCAGATCATGGGTGATCATTAGCAATCCCATGTCGTATTCGCGCACCAACCCCGTGAGCAGGTCTAAAATCTGCGCCTGCGTAGTGACGTCCAGCGCCGTCGTAGGTTCGTCCGCGATCAGCAACCTTGGGCGCAACGCGATGGCCATGGCGATCACCACGCGCTGACGCTGACCACCGGACAGCTCATGCGGATACCGGGACAGAGGGAACCTTTCGGGCGGAAGGCCGACGCGCGTCAGCACTTCTTCGGCACGGGACCGGGCCTGTGCAGTAGGCATGGCCTTGTGGATCAGGATTGTCTCCATCACCTGATCCCCGATGGTTTTGACCGGGTTCAGCGCAGTCATGGGTTCCTGAAACACCATCCCTACCGAGGCGCCACGCAGCGCGCACATCTCATCCTCGGAACAGTTCAGCAGGTCCAGCCCGTCCAACCGGATCGCGCCCGCGGCATCCGCACCGTTTGGCAGCAGTTGCATCACCGCCAACGCCGTCATGGACTTGCCCGAACCGCTTTCACCGGTGACGGCGACGATCTCACCCAACGCAACAGACAGGCTGACCTGTTTGAGAATGTCCATGCCATGAATCGACAGGTTGAGATTTTCGATTTCCAGCAAGCTCATGCGCGCGCCACCCGTATTCGGGGGTCCAGCCAATCCCGCAAACCGTCGCCCAGCAGGTTCAGCCCCAAAACAGTGACAATGATTGCGAGCCCCGGAATCAGAGCCAAATGCGGGGCAAAACTGACCATCGTCTGCGCATCTGCCAACATCCGGCCCCAACTGGGCGTAGGCGGTTGCGCACCCAACCCGACATAGGACAGGCCTGCCTCGGCAAGAATGCCAAGGCTGAACTGGATGGTGCCCTGTACGATCAGCAAGTTCGCCACATTAGGCAGGATATGTTCCGCCGATATCCGCGCCGCGCTCTTGCCCGAGACCCGGGCGGCCAGGATGAACTCTCGCTCCCACAGCGACAGCGCAGCGCCACGGGTGATACGGGCAAAGACCGGAATGTTGAAGATACCGATGGCAATGATGGCGTTGACTGCCCCGGCACCGAAAACGGCAGTGATCAGGATGGCGATGACCAACGACGGGAAAGCAAAAACCAGATCGTTGCCGCGCATGATCACCTCATCCAGCCACGTGCCTTTTCGCGCCGCTGCAGCCAGACCAAGTGGCACGCCCAATGTCATGCCGATCCCCACCGCCACCAAGGCCACAGCGATTGAAGTGCGCGCGCCCACCATGATCATTGAGAACATGTCCCGCCCAAAATGATCGGTGCCAAACCAGTGCTGCGCATTGGGTGGTTGCAGCTTGGCGGGAATATTCAGCGCGGCGTGCGCATAGGGCGTCCAGACAAAGGAAAGTGCCGCCGCCAAGACCACCAGCGAGGAGAGTACTGCACCAAGGATGAGGTTACGGCTCATGTCCTGCTCCTCAGACGGGGGTCAACGGCGGCATAGGCGAGGTCAACTAGAAAATTCACCGTGATCACTGCAAAAACCAGCAGCATGACCACCGATTCCACCACGATCAGATCGCGGGCCGAGATCGCCTGAAACACCAACCGTCCGAGGCCGGGCAGGTAAAACACCTGTTCGATAATGATGGACCCGGCCAGAAGAAAGGAAAACTGCAGCCCGATGATAGTCAGCACCGGGATCAGCGCATTGCGCACCCCGTGACGCCACAGCGCCTGTCGGCGGGACAGCCCCTTGGCCCGTGCGGTGCGCATGAAATCCTCACCCAGAATATCCAACAGGGCCGACCGCATGACCCTTGCAAGAATCGCCGCCTGTGGCAGAGCCAGCGCTATGGCTGGCAGGGTCAGCGAGTGCAGACCGGTCCAAAACCCGCCGTCCCAGCCTGCGAACCCTCCAGCGTTGAACCAGCGCAGATTGATGGCAAAGACCAGCACCAGCATCATGGCGAACCAGAAATTGGGCACGGCGATGCCGAGCTGTGTGGCCCCCATGACCGCCACATCGCCCGGCCGCCCCCGGCGCGCAGCAGCGTAAATCCCTGCGGGAAAGGCGATCAGGGTCGATAGGGTCAGTGCATAAAGCGCCAGCGGCAGCGACACCCAAAGTCGGTCCGCAATCATCTGAGACACCGGCGTGCGATAGGTGTATGAAGTGCCGAAATCCCCGACCAGCATTCCGCTGACCCAGTTGAAATAGCGCTGCGGTTTGGACACATCCAACCCCAGCTCGGCCCGCAGCGCGGCTAGCGTGTCCGCCTGCGCGTTGACGCCAAGCATGAAGGATGCCGGATCGCCCGGCGCGACCTCGATCACTGCAAAAATGACCACCGAGGCGATAGCCAGGCTGATCACCAGCGAAATCAGACGTTTGAGGGCATAGCGTAGCATTACAAACAGGTTACGGGTGCGAGCCGCGCATACGCAACAGCTACTTGTAGGACTGCTGCTCTTGCCGGACCAAATCAGTCGCGCAGGTCGAAAGCTTCGCCGCGGGTGCGCTGTCCACCAGCGTTTCCAGATTTGTCTCGGTCCGGGCCAGTGCCGCCCGACGAAGGACCATCAGGCGCGCGCGAGGACTGTCCAGAAACTGCTCCTGCGGGATGAGCGTTTCCAGCGGGCTGTCGATGCGGATGACCTCGAAATAGCCGCCAAACAGGGCAAGGAAGGCGAAGGCGCAGTTTGGTGCCTCGGCCCCGCATTGGTCAGAACAGAGCTGCGCGATGGGGCGGGTCGACTGGGATGTCATCAACCAGTTTTCCACCGCCGGGCGCCAGCTATTGTCCACTGACAGATCGCCATATCCCAGCCCCAGGGCCAGCAATCCCGCCATGCCCAGCGCCTGATCGGAATTCATGTCAACTGGATCAGGCTGAATGTGGCGCAGCGCGGCCAGACCGTCGCCGCGCGGCTCGGGATCGACCATCAGATAACTCAGGTAAGGTTTGAGGTCCTGCATCAGCTGCCCATCCGCCAACAGATCGCCGCGCATTTCTGGATCGCCATAGAGCGCCACAATTCGCGTCGGGTAGTCCGTAGCTTGATGTTCTCCCAACGCATTGAGCTGTGCAATCAGCTTCGGGTCTGGTGTGGGGCGTTTGGCATCCAACAGCGCTTGGGCAAGCTCATTTCCACCTTTCGCCTCAACCAACAGCCAGGATCGGCCAAAGGCCGTCAGGTCTTTTTGACGAAACAGCTTGCGCGAACCCATTCGGCCCAGCGATTGGCGGAACGGAGATGGTCCAAGATCGGCGGTTTCAATTCGCCCCAACAGCAGACGAGCCTGCGCGTTGCCATCAGCCGCCAGCTCCGCCAGCAGTGGCAGAGCGCGTTCATCATCGCCTTCCAGCCACAGTGTCACCGCCTGTTCAAGCGGCGTATCCCCTTTAGCGACCGGCGCAATCACGGCTAAAACCGCGATCATCAACGCAACGAGGGTTGATCTTCTCATGCGCCGGTCTCCTCTCTGGAACTGGTCTTATTCCGCCCAACTGATGGCGGTCAGGTCGATGGCCGCTGTGGGTGCGTTTTCCCAAAGGCCCTGAACGCCAGCCTTGGCAACGCCAAGCTTGGCCAGCTGGAACAGATACCCGTTGACGTAATCATTTGCGATCAGACGCTGCGCTTCGCCCAACAGGCGCGTACGCTCATCTGGGTCGGTGGTGGCGTTCAACGTCTCCATCAGCGTCTGAAAGTCGATGCTGTCATACTGGAAATAATAGTCGGGTCGCGCATAGATGCCGATATCCATCGGCTCGGTATGGCTGACGATAGTCAAACCAAAATCCTTGCCCTTGAACACCGATTCCAGCCACTGCGCCCATTCGACATTGATGATTTCAGCCTCGATCCCGACCTCGGCCAGTTGTGCGGCGATGATCTCGCCTCCGCGGCGAGCGTAAGAAGGCGGCGGCAGGTGCAGAGTGGTCTTGAACCCTTCGGCATAGCCCGCATCGGCCAGCAACTGCGCGGCCTTCTTGGGGTCATACGCCGAATTGCCGGTCAGATCGACATAGGCGGGGTTGTGCGGGGCAAAATGCGTTCCGATGGGCGTGCCATAGCCGAACATCGCGCCGTCAATAATTGCCTGACGGTCGATGGCATGGGCCAACGCCTGCCGCACCCGGATGTCGTCAAAGGGCGGCTGTTTGTTGTTGGTGGACAGAATCGTCTCACCCTCGGTCGAGCCGACAAGCACCTGAAAGCGCGGATCAGCCTCGAACTGCGGCATGTTCTCAGGCGCCGGGAAAATGTCGAACACATCCACATCCTCGGCCATCATGGCGGCAAAGGCGGCGGTCGGGTCCGAGATGAACTTGAATGTAGCAGACTCTAACGCGGGCTGATCACCCCAATAGTCGGGATTTCGCGTCAGCGTGATGCTGTCCCCCTGCACCCAGTCCCCAAAGGCAAATGCGCCGGTGCCGACCGGGTTGGTCTTGATCGCCTCTATGCTTTCGGGGGCGACAATCACCGCATCCCCCCAGGCCATATTGAACAGGAAATTCCCGTTTGGTCCTGACAGGGTGACCTTGACGGTCAGCGGATCCACGACCTCAACGCTTTCGATCCCGGCAAACAGGGCCTTTTGTGCATTGGCGCTGTCTTCAGCGCGGGCCCGGTCAAGGCTGAATTTGACGTCCTCGGCATCCATGGTGGTGCCATCGTGGAAGGTCACACCATCGCGCAGCTTAAAGGTATAGACGGTGCCGTCGTCTGAAATCTCCCAGCTTTCCGCCAGCCCGGGCACGACCGATCCGTCGCCCATGAACCGGGTCAGACCTTCGAAGATATTGGTATAGACAACCGAATCGATGGCCTGTGCCGCAGCGCTGGTTGGGTCCAGATGCGGCGGCTCAAGCTGCATTGCGATGGTGATGTCGGATTTGGCCAGGGCCTGGGTGGCTATCAAACTGGCTCCAATCGCCAGCGCCGATGCAAAAGACCGAAACATCTGCTTTGTCATATCGTTGTCTCCCCACTGAAACTGTGTGGTCCTGCATGTCGCGGACCGGTCTGCGGACCAATGTCCCTTTAAACCTTAGGTCAATCAAGGAAATGTTCGCGCAACCGGGCTATCTTTGGCCCGGCCCAATCTGCTATGCCGCACCGCAACATGAACCGCGAGGAGCGAGCATGAGCGCCACCGCCCGCAAAAGAGCCCCGAATGCCGTGGATATTCGCGCCCGAAAAGGTGGCGAGCCACTGGTCAGTCTGACCGCATATACAACTCCGATGGCCCGACTGATGGATGATCATTGCGACTTTGTTCTGGTCGGTGACAGTGTCGGCATGGTGCTACACGGGTTGGAATCCACCCTTGGCGTGACGATGGAGATGATGATCCTGCATGGTCAGGCTGTTGCTCGCGGGCTGGACAAGGCGATGATGGTCATCGACATGCCCTTTGCCAGTTACGAGGAAAGCACCTCACAGGCGTTCCGCAATGCCGCCCGCCTGATGGCGGAAACCGGTGCCGGTGCCGTCAAGCTTGAGGGCGGTGTCGAAATGGCCGAGACCATCCGCTTTCTGGTCAAGCGCGGCATCCCGGTGATGGCGCATATCGGCCTGACCCCACAGTCGATCAACACGCTAGGTGGATATAAGGTGCAGGGCCGTGATGATCAGGCACAGACGGTACTGGCCGATGCCCATGCCGTGGCTGATGCAGGCGCCTTTTCCCTTGTGTTAGAGAAGGTCCCGCAGAGTCTAGCCAACCAAATCACTGCCGAGGTCGCCATCCCTACTATCGGCATTGGCGCGTCCGCCGGATGTGACGGGCAAATACTGGTGGTGGACGACATGGTCGGCTTTTTCACCGCTTTCAAACCGAAATTCGTCAAACGCTATGCCGAGCTGGGGCCACAGGCCGAGGCCGCCATCGCCGAGTACGCCGCCGAAGTGCGCGCACGCGCTTTCCCCGCCGATGAACATGTCTTTGCCGATCAGGCTCCGTCACAGGGCTCAGCTAAATGACCGCTCCGATCCTGCGTCGCTTCTCCGATCTGCGCGCCTTGACCGCCAACTGGCGCAAGAAAGGTGAGGCAATCGGCGTCGTCCCAACTATGGGCGCGTTGCATCCGGGGCATCTGTCTCTGGTTGAGGCGGCCAAAAATGGCACCGACCGAGTTATCGTGACGATTTTCGTGAACCCAAAGCAGTTTAACAACCCCGAGGATCTGGCCAATTATCCGCGCACCGAAATCGAAGATGCTCAGAAACTGGCGCCCTATGGCGTTGATGCGATTTATGTGCCGGACCCGGACGAGATCTACCCGCAAGGCTTTGCCACCACCGTATCTGTAACTGGCCTGACAAATGTGATGGAGGGCGAATTCCGCCCCGGTCATTTCGATGGCGTCGCCACTGTGGTCGCCAAACTGTTCCTGCAAACCCAGGCAGACAGAGCCTATTTTGGGGAAAAAGACTATCAACAGCTGCTTGTCGTGCACCGCATGGCGCGTGATCTGGATATCCCGATCGAGGTGATCGGCTGCCCCACGGTGCGTGAACCTTCGGGTCTGGCCATGTCCTCACGCAATCAGCGCCTCTCGCCCGAGGGAATGGAGATTGCAGCGCACAAACACCGCATCATGCTGGATCTTGCCAACGCGCTAAAGAACGGCGCCCCGTTCGACACACTGGCAGCACAGGCCAGTACCGATCTTTTGGCCGCAGGTTTTACACAAGTGGAATATATCCAACTGCGCTGTGCGGAATCTCTGAACCCGCTGACACATGCCGACCGACCCGCCCGCCTGTTTGCCGCGGCCTGGGCGGATGGAGTGCGTCTAATCGACAATATTCCCGTCTGAACACTCTGGTACGCAACCGACTGTTTGCGCTAAAGTCTCGCAAAACCAAATGCGAAGGGGGGGCGCAGGCGTGACCTATATTCTTGCCATTGATCAGGGCACCACATCATCACGGGCCATTCTGTTCGACGCGGACATGCAACGGGCAGGCACCGCGCAGCATGAATTTACGCAGTATTTCCCACAAGAAGGCTGGGTCGAACACGATCCCGAGGAAATCTGGGACAGCGTCCTGCGTGTCTGCCGCGAAGTGATGCAGAGCGTTGGCGCAACCCCCGATCAGATCGCCGGTATCGGCATCACCAACCAGCGTGAAACAACCGTGGTCTGGGATAAACAGACCGGCGAGCCGATCCACAACGCAATCGTCTGGCAGGATCGACGCACTGCCGATATCTGCGCCCGCTACAAGCAGGCCGGGTGCGAGGATGACGTGACCCAGCAGACCGGGCTGTTGCTGGACCCGTATTTTTCTGGAACCAAAGTCAAATGGCTACTGGACAATGTCCCCGGCGCCCGCGACCGCGCCGAGGCAGGCGAGCTACTGTTCGGCACCATCGACAGTTTCCTGATCTGGCGCCTGACCGAAGGCCGCAACCATGTGACAGACGCCACCAACGCTGCCCGCACACTGCTGTTCGACATCCACAAAGGCTGTTGGAGCACCGAGATCTGCGATCTGTTGGATGTGCCCATGTCCATGCTGCCCGAGGTACAGGATTGCGCCTCGGACTTCGGAGAAACGACTCTGATTGGGGGAAATATCCCGATTCTGGGTGTTGCGGGCGATCAGCAGGCCGCGACCATCGGGCAGGCCTGTTTCCAGCCCGGCATGATGAAATCGACCTATGGGACGGGGTGTTTTGCGCTGTTGAATACCGGGCCTCAGCCGGTCGCCTCGAAGAACCGCCTGCTGACAACGATTGCCTATCAGTTGGACGGGCAAAAAACCTATGCGCTTGAGGGGTCGATCTTTGTCGCAGGGGCTGCGGTGCAATGGCTGCGCGATGCGCTGCAGATCATCGAAACCGCCCCGGAAAGTGGCGAGCTGGCGCAGCAGGCCGACCCCAACCAGCATGTTGTGCTGGTGCCCGCATTTACCGGATTGGGCGCGCCCTATTGGAAACCAGATTGTCGGGGCGCGGTCTTTGGCTTGACCCGCAATTCCGGGCGGGCAGAATTTGCCAAGGCAACACTGGAAAGCATCGCCTATCAGACCCGTGACCTTTGGCATGCCATGCAGGGCGACTGGGGTGCAGATACCGATGTCATCTTACGCGTCGACGGCGGTGCCAGCGCATCTGATTGGGCGATGCAAGGCCTGTCGGATTACCTCGGCGCCGAGGTCGACCGACCCGTGATGCAGGAAACCACTGCTCTGGGCGCGGCCTGGCTGGCGGGTATGCGCGCGGGCATCTATCCCGATCAACAGCAATTCGCAGAAACCTGGGCGCTGGATCGCCGGTTCGAACCCAAACTCTCCACAGAGGAACGCGACGCCGCCTATGACCGCTGGCAACGCGCTGTTCAGGCGGCCATGGCGTTCTGATCGGTGCCGCATTTGGGCTCTGCTTTGTTCAAAGTTGGGTTCTTATGGGGCCACCTGTGCGAACGGTGAATTTCTACGGCAAGTCAGTGCTGTGAGTAAGGCTGATGGTCAATGTCGGCTATGCGGACTTAGCCGTCATTCGGCTTTTTTGATTTGGTCTTCGAGCTCTTGCAAAAACTCGTCTCGTTCTTCACTAGAGAACTTGTCCAAATTATAGTGTAACCATCCCCAACATGACGGAATGGCATATCTTAGTGTCGAAGGGTATTCAGGCGGGCGAACCAAACCCAAAACAACGTTGGCGTTTGTTACAAAGCCGTAAATATCAAATGCTTCCGGCTCCGCACCTAGCTCGTCACCTGTCGACTCCTTGTCCAAGCATGTTCTAACGGAAAACTGTTCTGCACCAACTCCATACAAGTATTGAGCATCGGAATACCTCGCATTCCAGCACAGCTCATAGTCGGAAGATTCAATTTCAAATGTCTTGACGTTGGCTGTGACCAGCAAAATCTCCTGCGAGAAAATGTCATCGTAAGCAAAATTCGGATCAGGACTGCAGGCCAACGCAACTGAGCCTAAAGACAAGATAAACAAGAGGAAGCTTCGAAACCAAACAATCATTCAATAGGGAGTAGCAGTTGTTTTAGCCTTCGAAAAGTTTGATGTTAGGTCTGAAGCTCTGTCGCTTTGGGCTCGAACCGGACTTCTGCCGTATCTGTAGCCCCGGTAGCCTGATTGAGAACGCGAGGATCAAATCCATCTGACAACCGAAGTTCGAGCGCCTTTAGCTGTGATCTTTCAGCAAGCGTTGCTTTTGCCGTGACCAGTCGCGCTTGGCCTGGGTTTCGCGCTTGTCGTGGTTTTTCTTACCCTTGGCGATGCCGATCTTAATCTTGGCCAGGCCCTTGTGGTTGAAATACAGGACCAGCGGCACAAGCGTCATGCCTTTGCGTTGGGTCGCGTTCCACAGATTTGACAGCTCTTTGCGCGACACCAACAGCTTACGGCGACGACGTTCTTCGTGTTTGAAGACCTTGGCCTGTTCGTAGGGGGCGACATAGCTGTTGACCAACCACAGCTCTCCGTCATCAACCGTGGCATAGCTTTCGGCGATGTTCGACCCGCCTGCCCGCAGGGATTTGACCTCGGACCCGTGCAGAATGATGCCGCACTCGATATCCTCTTCGATCGCGTAATCGAAGCGGGCGCGCCGGTTTTCGGCGATGACTTTGTAATTCGGGTCTGTCTTCTGCTTGGCCATGACGGGTTGATTTATGCCCCTTGGACGGACCTTGCAAGCCGGTGCATCAGGATTTGGCCGAGATAATCAGATCGGGGCCGAAAATCGTGTCGGCGTGGTTGTGCAGATAGATTTTCAGCCAAGGCGTAAACCGGTCAGGATGGCGCTGCACCTCGGCCAGCAGATCGTGGTAGTCGATCCAGCGGATATCCATCACTTCATCTGGGTTCGGCTCGATCTTCAGTGGTCCTCGAACATGGGCCAGGAATACGTCTACCACCTCATGCTCGATCAGCGAATTGCCGACATCGGCGTGATATTCCAAACGGTGACGATATTCGGGGTACAACCCGGTGATTCCCAGTTCCTCGCGCAGGCGGCGGACGGCACAGACCGAGGGCATTTCACCCCAGTCAGGATGGGTACAACAGGTATTCGCCCACAGGCCGGGCGTGTGGTATTTGCCCATTGCCCGGCGCTGCAGCAAAATCTCGGTGCCGCGCACAACAAAGACCGACACCGCCTTGTGCCGCAGACCCTTTTCATGGGCCTCAAGCTTTTCAACGGGGGTCAATTCACCATCAACCCAGGCCGGGATCATGATTCCCATTTGTCGTCTCCTGCTGCCGATCCGCCTATGCGACCGGGATTCCGGAAGGGCTGTGACCCGAAAGGCGTGGCTGTCTGGTGCAAAGCGTGAAACAGATGAGGTGCCGCACGGTTCCAAATTGGCGTCTATTGATCTGGTTATCAACCGCACGAAAGGCCGCAGGGGCTGCGGCCTTTTCTGATCTTTCCGACTGCCGGACTTCAGGAGTTATTCGCCCGAAACACTGACGATATAGGCGTAAACGTCCTCGGCGCCCTTTTTCAGCTTGAAGGTCATTTTGGACTTGGCCCCGGTCTGATCCAGATAGGATTGCAGGAAGGCTTTGGGGTCTTGGGCATATTCGACAAAAGTTGCCTCGTCCCAGATCAAACCGTTTTCACCAGCTTCGACAATGCTGTCACCGTATTTAAACCCTTCAACCGTCCCAGCAGTACGGCCAGCAACCCCATAGAGGTTCGGGCCGGTTTTTCCGCCTTTCACGATCACCTCGCCATCGGGATCGGCGATCAGATGACAGGATTTGCATTTGTTGAAGGCCTTCTTGCCAGCGTCGGCGTCACCTTCTGCGTAAACGGGAAGGGCCAACAGGCCGGCGATTGCGGTAGCGAGGATGCGATTCATGGCTTTGCTCCGATATAGGTTTGTTGCGCCGAAAGGACCTTCAGCACCGGTAAGAGTCAATGCGCGGATTGCCGCGCGATGGCACCATGTCACAGATTTGATCCCGCCACGCCTTAACCAAAATCATGTACATCCGACCAGCACGGCAACAAATCGCCCGCTGCCGGAGAGGCAGAAAACACCGCGCGCGCGATGGCACGTGACAGGCACAAAGACGCCACATGCCCGATCGTGCCCAACTCGGATTCGCTCTGCAGCGGGCGCGCACCTGTGCTGACGGCAAAGACCAGATCACCATCTCCGGGGGTATGGGCGGGCAGAATGGCCCGCGCAATCCCGTCATGCGCCGCCACAGCAACGCGCTGACATTGCGGTTTTGTCAGGCAAGCATCGGTGGCGACAATGGCAAGCGTGGTATTTGTCTGATCGGGTCGGGCGGGGCGCATCGCCAGTGCTTTGCGGCTTGGGCGCATCTGGCTTTGATCGGGCGACATATCCGGGCCCAATCCGCCAAATTCCGCACCATGTTCGAATGGGGCCGCCCAGAAATGTCGATCTCCGGGCGTTGTCACACTACCGAGCGGGTTTGCCGCGACAAGCGCTCCGACAGTAATACCGCTGGGCAACACAAATGAGGCCGAGCCAAGCCCGCCCTTATGCATTGCAGCCAATGCCCCGGTGCCCGCCCCGGCGGTGCCAAGTTCGAATTGCGTTGATGCGTTTTGATAAGCGGCACGCCCCAGCACTCGATAGGGGTTTTCAGCCCAGCCTTTTTCGCCTCCGTTAAGAAGGTCAAACAGGATCGCGCCCGGTATGATCGGAACAATCGCCTGACCGACCGGAAAACCGCGTCCATCGGCCCGCATCGCGTCTGAAACACCCGAGCAGGCATCCAGCCCAAAAGCAGACCCGCCCGAAAGGACGATAGCATCAACACGGTCCACCGATTTGTCGGGGGCCAGCAGGTCGGTTTCCCGCGTTCCGGGTGCGCCACCCATGACGTGAACCGACGCAATGAAAGGAGATTCCGCTGTCAAAACAGTGGCACCAGATTTCAGGACATCATCTTGCGCGTTGCCGACCTTGAGGCCGGGGATATCAGTGATAAGGTTTCTGAGTCCTGGGGTCATGTCTACCTCAAGCGTTGGGTAGGAGAGCACGCTGTCGCGCGCTGCCTCCGGCGGAGGTATTTATGGCCAGATGAAGAGCGGATCAGATGCATCGACCACCATCCACTTCCAGGGCTGTGCCGGTGATCATGCTGGCCTCGTCCGAGCACAGGAAGAGGGCCGCGTTGGCCATGTCTTCGGGTGTTGAAAAGCGACCAATCGGGATGGTCGACAAGAATTTGGCGCGAATCTCGGGGGTGTCTTCGCCCATGAAGGATTTCAGCAATGGGGTTTCGCCCGCAACGGGGCAGATCGCGTTGACACGCACGCCGGACGGAGCAAGTTCTACCGCCATGGTCTTGGTTGCGGTGATCATCCAACCCTTGGACGCGTTATACCAGTTCAGGTTGGGGCGTGGGGACAGCCCGGCGGTTGAGGCGACGTTCAGGATCGCCCCGGTTCCGCGTGCCTTCATCATCGGCACAAAGGCGCGGGCAGTCAGATAGACGGATTTCATGTTCACGTTGAAGACACGGTCGAAATCCTCTTCGGAGACGTCCTCCAGCGGGGTCGGCAGATGGGTTACTCCGGCATTGTTGACCAGGATGTCGAGCCCGCCAAAGGCGTCGTGGGCGGTGTCCGCCATTTCCTGAACCGATGCCGTGCTGGCCACATCAACCTGCTGCGCGATAGCCTGCGCGCCCAGCGTTTCTGCCATTTCGCGGGCCGCAGCGCCGTTGATATCCGCGATCATCACGCGTGCGCCCTCTGCAATAATCTTCTGCGCGATACCGGCCCCGAACCCGGACGCGCCGCCGGTTACGATTGCGGTTTTTCCCTCCAACCTCATGGCTTTGCCTCCTTGTCGCCTGTCAGGGCAGAGTAGCAAGGCGCAAAGAAGTTACCAGATCAATCTTCGTCGACCCTGCCGCGCAGAGATTTGACATCCGAACGGGCCTTTTTGGCGGCCAATCGACGTTTGACCGAGCCAAAGGTGGGCTTGGTGGCGATACGCCGTTTGGGTTTGACCAGCGCGCGGGTGATCAGTTCAGCCAATCGCACCCGCGCAATCTCGCGGTTGCGGGCCTGGCTACGCGTTTCCTCGCACTGGATGATGATCGCGCCCTCTTTGGTCCAGCGCCGCCCAGCCAACCGTTTCAGCCGCGCCTTGACCGGATCAGGCAGTGAGGGCGAGCGCGCCGCTTCGAACCGCAGCTCAACCGCGGTTGAAACCTTGTTCACGTTCTGCCCGCCAGGGCCGGAAGAGCGCACAAAGCTTTCGGTCATTTCCCAGTCTTGCAGGGTGATATCGTCATTGATCCGCAACATGGGGCGGACCTTACAAGTGCTGTGCGGAAACAAAAAGGGCCGCCCTAGCAGGACGGCCCTTCGAAAGTTCAGGAGGTTGGGTCGGTTAGATCAATCGACCAGCCGGAGCGAGCGCTCCGCCAAGGGCTGCCCTAACGGGCGATCCCCCCGGTTGTTCCAACACCTCTCTCCAATCTCTTTCTCGACACTGGATCACCTCCTTTTCTATCTGTTGCGGTTAACAAGGATGGTGACACAAGCTGTGCCATTCTCAAAGCGTTTTTTACACGGGCTGCGCGGTCAGGCGCGCAACGATCACCTTGAAGGGGATCAGCGCAATCAGTGCCAGCGACAACTTTACCAGCCAGTCCGCAAAGGCCAGCGTGACCCACAGGGGTGCCATCGGGCCAGACAGCATGAAGGGAACAGGCTCCCACGCCCAGCTGATCGCAGCGTCGGCATTGGCGCCGAAGATCGCGATCGAGGCAGAAAAGGCGATAGTGAAGAACAATGCTGTATCCAGCGCCGAACCCACTAGGGTCGAGACCAGCGGTGCGCGCCACCAGCGACCCCCGCGCATTGCATTGAACACGGTGACATCGGTCAGCTGGGCGATCAGGAAAGCAGTGCCAGAGGCAACAGCGATCCGCAGCGGCACAGCGGCATAGGTGAACCCGTCGCCCTGCAGCATGATCTGGCTGCCGATCAGCGAGCAGACGATGCCGGTGACGAACCCGGCAAACACGACCTTGCGGGCGGTGGCCACGCCATAGACGCGGTTCATGATGTCGGTGACCAGAAAGGCCAGTGGATAGGTGAAAGCACCCCAAGTCAACAGCCCGTCAAGGATCAGGAACTGGACCAGAATGTTCGAAGCCACAACGATGGTGGCCATGGCAAGAATGCCGGGAATAAAAGCGCGTTGCATGTTTTGATGCCCGTTTTGACAAGGTAGCGGCGACTTGGCCAAGGGACTGTCCCAAGGCAAGCCGTGCGTTTAGACCTTTGTTTCAAGCCTGTCAATCGGGCAGCAGATATTCCACCAGTTCCGTCCGCTGAATGGCCAGAAAATTGTCATCCGAAATCATCGTAACCCGCAACCTTCCCTGATCGTCACGCCAGACCGACAGGCCTTCGAGGTTGTCATGCGTCCCACGCGCGGTTTGCAGCAAGATCTCTTCGGATTGCGGTGTGTCACCATTCAGTTCCCAACGCCTGAGCTGCGACCGAAAGCCTGTCAGGGACACCGATCGTTCCAGCACATAGAACCGCCCGTCGGGGCCAAAATCCGCCGCCACTGGCAGGAACTTGCCCCGTTGCGGCAGGACAAAAGGTGTCGACCAGGCCTGACCATCCCAACGATACACCGGTATGTCCCCCGATACGGTACGGCTCTTTTCGGTCAGGGTGTACAGCCGCCCAAGCCCGTCAATGGCCAGCCCCTCGAACGAGCCGTTATGGTCAAGAACCTCAAAGGCTTTGGGGCGTGGCAGGACCTGCGCCGGGCCTGTCGGGTTGGGGTAATAGGCCACCCGGTGCACCCCCTCGAATGAGATATAGACCCCACCGTCAGGGGCGATTGCCAGGCCTTCGGAATCGCCCGCTGTGCCCACCAGAACCTTGCCGGTGCTGGACAGGATGGGCCAGTGCCGCTGGATCTCGATGCCAGTAATCTCATTCTCGTTTCGATCAATACGAGCGTCCAACATCGTTGCGCGATCACTCAGCGCGATCATACGGGTCCCACCGTCAAAGATGTGAATGCCCGAATATCCGCCGAACCAATCCGCCTGATGTCGCCAGGCAAAATTGTTCAGCAAAGCGGCAGGCTTTACCCCCTCCGCCCAGACCATACCTGTCAGCAGCAGCGCCGCGATCAGTTGGATTGCAAGACGTTTGTGCATTGCTTGGGCAGATCGGCCAGCCGGTATTCGCGTCGTTTCTTGGGTGCTGGCGCGTTTGGATCGGGCGGCGGCGGGTTGAGGATGTTGTTCACCCATTGCTGTGCTTCGGCGCAACCATCACCCTTGGGCGGCGGATCCTGGTTCACGCAGCCGCTTGATCCCCTTGGACAGGCCAGCCGCACGTGGAAATGATAGTGATGGCCCCACCACGGCCGGATTTTACGCAGGTAAGCGCGGTTTCCCTTTTCGTCATTGCACATCTGCACCTTGGCACCGGGAAAGACGAATATCCGCGCCACGCGCTTGTCTTTTGCCGCTGCACGCAGCACTGCGTGATGCTGTTTGGTCCAGTTGCCGTTGACGAAGGCACCGTTCGAGCGGCGCAGGGAAATCGAAGAGATATTCTCGCGCGCCTTGCGGGAAAGACGCATGTTGTCACCGGGCAGCATCCAGATATCGATGTCCAGACCCAGCTGGTGGCTGCGGTGGCCCGATGTCATCGGCCCGCCGCGCGGCTGGCTGATATCGCCTATATAGAGACCATTCCATCCTGACTGCTTGGCCGCAAACCGGCTCAGATCCTGGACATAGTCGATCGCCTGCGGATGGCCCCAGTTGCGGTTGCGTGACAGACGCATGGCCTGCCATGTGGGTCCGGTTTCGGGCAGTTGCACCGCCCCCGCCGCACAGCCGCGCGAATAACTGCCGAAAGCGGCCGGTTTTTGTTGTGAACTTTGCTTTTGGCCTCCGAATAACTGCTTGGCCAGCGGCTCGGAACCTGCGGTACCGGCGAATGTTATTGCGGCAATGACAGCGAAAAAACGTAATAAAATCATCTGCTCTGATCCCCTTCCGGTTTGACCCAGCGCATTAGGAACAGTCCCAGAATAAACAACAGAACTATGGGTGACACCCCCAGTCGCGCACTACCGGTCAGGGTTGTGGCAATCCCGATCAACAACGGGGCCGCAAATGCGGTGGCGCGGCCGGACAAGCCATACAGGCCAAAGCTCTCGACCGGGGCGACGGGATCGGTGTGGCGCACCATCAGAGAACGGCTGGCCGATTGTAGGATACCCCCCATGCCGCCGATCAGAACACCACAACCAAAGAACACCAGATCCGGCAGGCCCGACCCTTCGGGCAGGGTGATGCCGTAGATCTGGGTCCGGTCCATCATCACGACGGTGATACAGACAAAGATCAGCACCCAGATCGCAACCAGAATGACAGGTTTGGGGCCGTATTTCTTGTCCAGCTTGCCGCCAAGCCAGGCAAAGGCTGCCGCAGCCAGAACGCTGACAATCCCGAATACGCCGATCTTGATCAGATCCCATTCCAGCACCAGCCGCGCATAAACGCCGCCAAAGGTATACAGACCGTTCAGCGCATCGCGATAGAACATGGACGAGCCCAGATAGCTGGCCAGACTGACGCGATTGCGCAGGTTAGAGACTGATTTGACCAGCAGCTGCAGCGCCTCTTTGACGCTGCCTTTCTTTTCGACATCTGGATCGTCGCGCACCCACAGGAAATAGGGGATCATGAACAGAATGAACCACACGGCGGTGAACGGCCCGACAAAACGCGTGCCTTCGCGTGCTGCGGCGTCCAGACCAAAAACAGGATCCATGCCGATCAGGGTCTTGCCATTACCCTGCTCAACAAACAGGGCCAGCATGATTGCCAGCGAGATAAGCCCGCCGAAATAGCCAAAGGCAAAACCCGAACCCGATATCTCGCCCACCTCACTGTCATCACCCAGATCGGGCAGCTGAGAATTGGCGAAGATCAGCGCGTATTCCGCCCCGACAAAACCCAGGCCAAAGGCCGACAGCATCAGCCACATGTTTGACCCGTCCGGCAACGTGTACCACAGCGCAGCAGAGCCCACCGCGTACATGATGGAAAAGCCGAATATCCATGGTATACGACGGCCCGAAACATCCGCCATCGCCCCCATCAGCGGGGCACCAAAGGCGATGATCAGCCCCACGATGGTCATGCAGTTCGCCCACACCGTCTGCGCCCGTGCATCTGCGGCATCGGCACCCAGCCCGGCGTTCAGATAATACTCGGCGGCTACTCCGGCAAAATAGGGCCCAAAAACAAAGGTCACCAACAGCGTGTGATAGGGCTGACTTGCCCAGTCGAAGAACCACCAGCCCCAGATGCGTTTGCGCTTGGAAATTTCTGCCATACCTGCCCCGTTTTTTATTGTTGGCGTCATAAGACGGGGCTTTGGCCCAATTCGCAAGCGTTCTGTTGGCGCGGACTTGCTCTTTTGTGCAGGGGCGCTTAGGTCTCAGCAGATGTGAAATCCGGAGGCCCCATGCTGTCGTTGATCCAAATTCTGCTGCTGATTCTGGACATTGTCTGGTTCATCATTCTGGCCCATGTCATCATGAGCTGGCTGATCAATTTCCAGGTGCTGAACCTGCATCAACAGTTGGTTGCGCAGATCTGGTACGGGCTGAACCGCCTGTTAGAGCCGATTTACGGCCCGATCCGACGCGTTCTGCCTGCAATGGGCGGGCTTGACCTGACGCCCCTGGTGGTTCTGATCGGCGTCTATGCGCTGCGTATTATCCTGATCAACAATATGGTCTATTTTGTCTGACCTCTTGTTCAGTGAATCTTAGTATGTGATTGTCCTGTCTTAAGAGCAGATAAACCTTAAAACAGGGCACCCCCGCACATGTTTGACGCCGCGCCTTTGCTGCGAGATGTCTTTGGATTCGACGACTTCCGCCCCGGTCAGGAAGAGATCGTCGATGCCGTCACGCTGGGCGAAAACGTGCTAGCCATCATGCCCACGGGTGGCGGTAAATCCCTGTGTTTCCAGCTGCCTGCGCTGATCCGTGAAGGGGTCACGGTGGTGATCTCTCCGCTGATTGCCCTGATGCGTGATCAGGTTCGCGGCTTGCAGGAAGCAGGCGTCGAGGCCGGCGCGCTAACATCCGGCAATACCCCCGAAGAAACCGATGCCGTGTGGGAAGCGTTGGAGGCCGGACGGCTCAAGCTGCTGTACATGGCTCCCGAACGTCTGGCCGCCGGATCGGCGCTGGGCATGTTGCGGCGGATCAATGTCAGCCTGATTGCGGTGGACGAGGCGCATTGCGTCAGTCAATGGGGCCATGATTTCCGCCCCGACTACCTTCGGATCGGAGAGCTGCGGCGTGCGCTGGATGTGCCTTTGGCCGCTTTCACCGCCACAGCAGATGCGGAAACGCAGGACGAGATTGTCGAAAAGCTGTTTGACGGTACGGCCCCGCGCAAATTTCTGCGCGGGTTCGACCGGCCCAACATCCACCTGGCCTTTGCCGCCAAGGATGGGCCCCGCAAACAGGTCCTGGATTTTGCCGCCGCGCGCAAAACCCAATCCGGCATTGTCTATTGCGGCACCCGTAACAAGACCGAGGTTCTGGCACAGGCCCTGCGTGCCGAAGGCCACACCGCCTGTCACTATCACGGCGGCATGGATCCCGAGGATCGCCGCATCGTCGAGACCCGCTTTGCGCGCGAGGATGGTCTGATCGTGGTGGCCACGGTTGCCTTTGGCATGGGCATAGACAAGCCCGATATCCGCTGGGTCGCCCATGCGGACCTGCCCAAATCCATCGAAGCTTATTATCAGGAAATCGGCCGCGCCGGGCGTGATGGCGCCCGGGCAGAAACTCTGACCCTGTTTGGGGCAGATGACATTCGCCTGCGCCGGTCACAGATAGACGAGGGGCTTGCTCCCTCTGACCGGCGGATGGCCGATCACGCGCGGTTGAACGCCCTGCTAGGCTTGGCCGAGGCGCTGGCCTGCCGCCGTCAGACTTTGCTGGGTTATTTCGGTGAACAGACCGAACCCTGTGGCAAATGCGATCTGTGTGACAGCCCGCCGGAAGTGTTCGATGGCACCACCCCGGTTCGTATGGCCCTGTCCGCGATCCTGCGCACCGAGGAATGGTTCGGCGCTGGCCATCTGATCGACATCCTGCTGGGCAACGAGACCGACAAGATCCGCGCCCGCCGCCATGATGCGCTGTCCACCTATGGTATCGGCAAGGACTGGTCGCGCCCGCAATGGCAGGCGATCTTTCGGCAGATGATGGGCCATGATCTGGTCCGTCCTGATCCCGACCGCCACGGTGCGCTGCGCATGACTGAGGCCGCCATGCCGATCCTGAAAGGCGAGGCGCAGATCAACCTGCGTAAGGACACGATCCGCAAAGCAACCCGTCGGCCTGCAGTCAAAGAGATGGTATCCGAAGAAGACGCACCGCTGCTGAGCGCACTGAAGGCGAAACGCCGTGCGCTGGCCGAATCCGCGCGGGTCCCGGCCTATGTTATTTTTCCCGATCGCACCCTGATCGAAATGGCGGAAACCCGCCCTGCAACACTGGATGATATGGCCCGGATCAGCGGGATCGGTGCTAAGAAACTGGAACGATACGGGGCCACGTTTCTGGAGGTTCTGACCGGCGCGGTCGAAGAACTGCACCCGGCCCGTCGCAAACTGGCCGGGCGCGATCAGGGTGAGATTTACGACCGCCTGCTCGAAGTTCAGTCGCAACTGTCGCGCGGCCCTGATGGAATCGACAAGCCTCTGACCTGTACCGCCTCGCAACTGGCAAAGGTGGCGCAGTTGCGATCAGACGACCCGCGCGCCATCGAACAGGTTCTGGGTGACCGCCGTCACGAAAGGTTTGGCGCCGCCTTTCTGGACGTGCTGCGTATGGCAAGCTAGATACCCATCAACAGGCAAGAAACGAGGGCGACTATGCTGGTAGTGATTTCCCCGGCCAAACGGCTGGATTGGGCAGAACGGAATGTTGAGGTCACGCAGCCCGACTTTCAGGATGACGCGATCCGCCTGTCGAAAACCGCCCGCAATCTGACGCTGGGCGACCTGAAAAAGCTGATGGATCTGAGCGATGATCTGGCCCGCCTGAACCGCGACCGTTATCGCGCCTTTTCGGACGCCCCCGATGCTGTGGCGACACGCCCGGCAGCACTGGCCTTTGCCGGAGACACCTATCAGGGGCTCGAAGCGACTTCGCTGGATGCGGAAGAGATGGCCTGGGCCCAGGATCACCTGCGTATCCTGTCCGGACTGTATGGCATATTGCGTCCGCTGGACGCCATTCAGCCCTATCGGCTTGAGATGGGCAGTAGGCTGAAGACCCGGCGCGGCAAGAACCTGTACGATTATTGGCGCGACCAACTAAGCAAGGCGCTAAACGCTCAGGCAGCCGGGATCGGTAGCGACGTGCTGTTGAATTGCGCCAGTCAGGAATATTTCGGTGCAGTAGACCCCAAAGCGCTGAAATTACGGGTCATCACGCCGGTCTTCATGGAAGACAAGAGCGGCACGCCAAAGATCGTCAGCTTCTTTGCCAAAAAGGCACGCGGGGCGATGGCACGCTATGTCATTCAACACCGTCTGTCCGATCCCGCCAGCCTGACAGAGTTCGACTCGGGCGGCTATGAATACCGCCCCGACTTGTCAGAGGACGACAAGCCAGTCTTTATCCGGCCCTATCAGGCCTCAGCCAGCATCGACGGGTCGTAAGAGACCAGTTCAACTGTGTTGCCTTCCGGGTCTTCGGTGAAAATTCCGCGCCAACCAACCCATCCGAACAGCTCGATGCGATAGGGTTGGCCGATCTTGTCATACCAACTTATGACCGCCGCCTGCTCGTCGAAGGGCAGCGACAATGCGATATGATGCAGCGACGATCCCGCTCCTGTTACGGGATCTTCGGCACCGGCCCGATGTTGCCCCGGTCGTGGCGCGGTGCTGTGGTGAAACAGGGCCAGAACTTGCGTATGGCCGCCAAACCCCTCGGCTATCCGGAAGAAGGTTATAGCGCTGTCATGGTCACCGCTCAGACGCTGCAGGCCGATCACCTGTTCATAGAACTGCACCATAGCGGCCATATCTGCGCAGCGAATGGCAATCTCGCCCAGCGCGCGGGGGTGAAATCCACGGTCATCAGTCATGTCGGCAGCCTAGATCGCTCAGGTTTCGTCATCAAGAACCGGTTGCGTTCCGTCTGGCCGATGGTCAAGGATCATCTGGTGGATTTTCTGTTTTTGCAGCGGTTTGGTCAGGTAGTAGTCCAATCCAGCCGATAAAATACTTTGGTCATCTCCGCTCATTGCATGTGCGGTCAGGGCTACGATCGGGACGTGCTGATTGGTTTCAACCTCGCGGCGGCGGATTTCACCTGTAGCCTGTTTACCGTCCATTCCGGGCATCGAGATATCCATGAATATCAAATCCGGGTCGAATTCCAGATGGGCGGCGACCGCCTCAAGCCCGTTGCCGGCAAAGCGAAGATCAATGTTCAGATCCTTGACCATCTTGCGAAGGATCAGCTGGTTGGTCTTGTTGTCCTCAGCAGCCAGAACCCGCATGAGCCTTTGATCCTCGGCAATCGGTCTGACCTGCGCAACCGTTGGGTTTTGCGTGTCGGAACCATTCGATATCGAATTCGCTGATCGTCCCAGAGCGGTCAGACGTGCATATAATTCTGAACGAGGGATCGGCTTTTGCAACACTCCGTCAATAAGCTCGCAGGCCGGATGAGCATGAATCACGCCGGGATTGGCCGACATGACCACGACAGAGGTATCCGTCCACCCCCGACCCTTTATCGTGGCCGCCAAATCCAGCCCATCCATGTCCGGCAGATCGTGATCGCACAGCACCAGATCTACCGTGTCATCAAGCGTAGCCAGCGCCTCGGTTCCGGTGGTACATTCGGTAACCTTGGCACCTAGGCGACCAAGTTGCTTTGACAGGATCGCTCGATTGACAGCCAGACCTTCAACCACGACCACATGGCGCAGACATCCTTCCAGATTCGGGGGGGCGGGTTGCGGACCTTCGACCGTCGGCAGCGTTATCCGAAATCCAAAACAGGACCCCTGGCCCGGCTCGCTTTCGACCCAGATGGCACCGTCCATCAATTTGATCAGTCGTTTGGTGATGGCCAGACCCAACCCGGTCCCTTCAAACTGTCGGTTTTGTTCATCCTCGACCTGATTGAATTCACCAAAGATATGCGCCGCTTTATCCTCGGCGATACCGATACCCGTATCTTCTATGGCAACATGAATATCACAGGCCTGGGCCTCCGCGCGGGGGACCCCCGTGACGCGGATCAAGACATGCCCTTCCGCCGTGAACTTGACCGCGTTGCCAACCAGATTGGTCAAGACCTGACGCACCCGGCCCGGATCGCCCACGAACAGGGTTGGCAAAAACAGGTCATAGTCGACTAAAAGGCTTAAACCCTTGTCACGAACACAGGGCTGCAGCAGCATCGCCACCTCAAGGATACAGCGTTCGAAATCGAACTGTTCGGGGTGCAGGACCAGCTTATCCGCCTCAATCTTCGAGTAATCCAGAACATCGTTGATGATCACCAGCAAGGCTTCACCGGAATTGCGGATCGTGTTGAGATAGAGCCGTTGTTCTTCATCCAGCGCGGTTTCGGTCATCAACTCGGTCATGCCGACAATACCGTTCATGGGCGTGCGGATTTCATGGCTCATATTGGCCAGGAATGCAGATTTCGCGCGGTTTGCAGCCTCGGCCCGTTCGCGCGCAGCGGTCAGTTCGGCCTGATGCCGGACCGAGGCGGTTATATCAAGCGCAAGGCTGACCACATCGCCACCTCCACCGCGTTGATCAATCAGCTTGATATAGAGCCCGTTCCACAGCTTGACGATTTCAGACGGCGGGTTGGACAACTTCCAACGGGCCAACATCCTGGCGCGCCAATCATCCTGAGCCTCGTCCACGGTATCAATCAGACCCTCCTGCGTGAGGGTTTCCAGAATTCTGCCATAGCTGATGCCGGGCGCTACTTCATCCAGCCCCTCAAACAGGCTGAAATATGAGGCATTTGCCCCGATCAACCGGCTCTCTTCGTCGAAGAATGCAAACCCGTCTGGGAAGGTCTGGATCGAATGCCATAGCCGCCGTTCGGCCACTTCGATCTTGGCATTGGCCAATGTCAGGTCCGATTTAACTTTTTCATTTTCATCGCGCACCGTCTCAACCTCGGCCCGCGTTTCACCAATGCGTTTGGTCAGAGCCATCGCGTGCAGGCCCAATTTCCGGTTGGCCGCTGATAGCTCGGCTTGTTTCATCTCAAGCAGACGTTCAGCGGCAAGCCGTGCGCGTCTTTCCTGTGCCAGTTTGGTTGCAAGACTCATCAAAGGTGATCCCGGTACAATCTGCCCACAGCATCCCGACAGAGCGTGAAAAAGTGTTTAAGCCGTTACCTGTTGCCACAGACCAATGGCAGGCTCAGAGGCCGCAAACGTCCAAAACAGCCAGCCTCGCCGGTACCTGCCTTTTCCTACTCAACGCAAAATCTGCTGTTTCTGAATGCGCTACAGGCGCTCAGATCAAAGAAATTGTGTGGGATTACACGACAAACCTGACGCAGCAAAGCCGGTTCAAACGGTGCTTTACCAAGACTGATGCTGGTGGTTGGGGCCACAATCAGCGTTGTGGTCGAATGACCTAACGTCGACCTTCACGCAGCCAACCCGCCAGAAGGAAACCGCCGGCCAGCAAAAGCACCAGCCAGGGCGGTAGAACACCAGCCTGTGTTACAGAGCTGGTCTGGTAGGCATCGCGCGGGGTCAGCCCGATCCAACCGCGCCCCGATGCTGGCCGCCCAGCGCGGACATTTCGGATCGAAGGCAAACCGTCCTCGACCCGGATCACACCGCCGCGCAATTCGGCCAGAACCGGCTCAAGGATCTGATCAGTAGCAATCGTGCGCTCAAATTCTTTGGGGGCCGCAGGGCCCAACCCAATTACCGCCGAATGTTCACCCTCTTGCAGCCGATAGAGGCCAATCTCGGGGCCGAAGATCTGAGCTTCGAACCGCCCCGGAGAAACTTCGTTCAGCGTCACCTCAAGTGTCTCGCCATTGGGCTGCGTGATGGTAACTGTTCCGACGTCATCCCCCAGGGTTTGACGGATGACGCGCATGATTTGACCATTTGCTTCGGCCCACAGAGCCTCTTCCTCAAGCTCGGGTTCTTTCATCATCCAATGTGCCAATCGCCGCAGCAGTTCAAGCTGCGGACCACCGCCGTCGAAGCCACGGCTCCAGAGCCAGGCGTGGTCAGAGGCCAGCATTGCCACGCGCCCCTCTCCGACCCGGTCTAGCACCAGCAGCGGCCGGTCATCGACGCCGGTCATCAGCGTTTCACCTGATCGGAACAGGACATCAACCTGGCGCAACCATGCTCCCCAATGCTCGGAATCGCCCAGATCCGTCGTCACCGGGTGCCGGTGCCCCATATCTGTAACTGTGGGGACAAAGCGTTCTTCGATGACCCGCGCGGTGGGTTGGGCCGGAAGAATCGGCGCCAGCGGCGAGCGGAAGATACTGTCGGCACTGGCAAAATCAGGGCCAGCCGCAATCAGAACCGCACCACCATCATTGATGTAATTGGTGACATTCTCCAGATAGACCGCAGGCAGAATACCGCGCCGCTTATAGCGATCAAAGATGATCAGATCGAAATCGTTGATCTTTTCCAGAAACAGTTCTCGAGTCGGAAAAGCGATCAAAGACAACTCGTCCACAGGCACACCATCCTGCTTTTCAGGCGGTCGCAGGATCGTGAAATGCACCAGATCAACCGAGCTGTCGGATTTCAGAAGGTTCCGCCAGGTCCGTCCACCTGGATGCGGTTCACCCGAAACCAACAGCACCCGCAGACGGTCGCGCACACCGTTCATCTGAATCAGAGCGGTGTTGTTGCGATCGGTCAACTCTCCTTCGACGCCGGGTACGGTAAACTGGATGACATTCCGCCCGCCATGGGACAGCTTGACCGGTAGCTCGACATCGACACCGATTGGAATGGTGAAATGCTCTGGCGCATTGCCATCAACCGAAATTTCCAAAGGCGCATTCGCAGCCGCAACAGGAACTGCGCCGCTATCCTCAACCCGCAACGTCAGCGTGACCGGCTCTCCGATAATGGCAAAAGCCGGTGCATTGCGGACGATCAGACGGCGGTCCCAGTCGCTGGCCCGCCCAGTCTGCAACAGGTGCATCGGTGCAGGCAGGTCAGGGGCCTGATCAACGTCATGCACGATCCCATCCGAAACCACGAGGATCCCCGCAATGCGCGCACGGGGTTCCTCGGCCAGGACTTTGTTCAGCGCAGCCATGACCTGTGTGCCCTCATCCCCATCGCTGTCACCCACCCGGATCCGGCGCAGCTCGGTATTGTCGCGCGCGTCAATCTCGGCCGCCAGTTCGGCAGCGGCCTGTGCGGTCTGTTCCGCGCGATCGGACAGGGTCTGGCTGGCGCTTTCATCTTCGATCATCACCACGATGTCGGTCAGCGGAGTGCGATCTTCGATCTGATAGACAGGCCCCGCCATGGCCGCGATCACGACCAGGGCGGCCAACCCGCGCAAGGCCCAGCCAGACAGGCCCCGCCACAGAGCTAGAACAACGCCTGATATGGCAATCGCGGCAACGACCATCAGAACGGGCCACGGAATCAGAGGGTCAAATATAACGGTTCCGGTCATTGTCCCAACCTGTCCAGCAGCGCAGGCACATGGACCTGATCCGATTTGTAATTCCCGGTCAGCACATGCATCACCAGATTGACGCCAAACCGATTGGCCAATTCCCGCTGCCGCTCACCGGCATATCCGCGCCCGACCGGCAACAAGGCCTGCCCGTTTCGGTCGACGGCCCAGGCTCCGGCCCAGTCATTCCCGCCGATCACTACCGGGGTCACATTGTCGTTGAGGTTGCGGAACGGCATGCCGTCGATTTGTTCCGCATCCGGCGGGGCGGCTTCGACCCAAATCTCGGTACCGGCATATCGGCCCGGGAAATCCTGCAGCAAATAGAAGGCCCGCGTCAGAACATGGTCATCCGGAACAGGCTCTAACGAAGGGATATTCAGCGGGGCGGCCAGTTGTTGCAGCTTGCGGCCGTTGGGGCTGGCTGCACCGAAACGCGCCACATCCGCGTCGCGCGTGTCGAACAGGATCATGCCGCCCGAGCGGAGATAGGCATTCAGCTTGGCATAGGCTTCGTCCGAGGGTTGCGGCTGTTCCGGCGTGATCGGCCAGTACAGCAGCGGGAAAAACGCCAGCTCGTCCCGTTCCAGATCAACGCCGATGGGCTCTGCCGGCTCGACCGAAGTGCGGAAGAACAAAGTTTGCGCCAAGCCACGCATCCCGGCGCCCGCGATATCGTCAACCTGCGCGTTTCCGGTCATGACATGAGCCAGTACCAGCTCTTGCGTTGCCATCAGGGCAAAATCGGTTTCCTCGGGCGTCTGAGCCTGAAGGTCAGGTGCAATCAGCAACGCACCCAGCGCCATCGCCGCGGCCCGGGCCAGCCCAAGTCGCCCCGACAACAGAAGTGACGCAATGACGTCCACCGTCAGCAAGATCAGCGCGAGGCTAAGCAAAATGCCCCCGACCGGCGTTTCGGCGCTGATTTCCTGCCCTTTGATCGGCACATCAGATGGCCAGATGGCTGGCGTCAGCACCGTATCCGCATCCAGTACATTCAGCGCCAGTTTTTGCTTGCCGCTTTCATACAGGCCCGGCCGCAGGTCCGGCCCGATTGCGCCCGAGGCCAGATCAACCCCATCGACACCGGCCAGGTTATCCGCATCCGACAAACCTCCGAACCCATCCATGACCTGCAGCGGTTCCCAGGTCGTGCCCTGTAGTTGCGATTCTTCCCGGGATTTCGCAGCCGACGCAACGGCGAGCCGGTCCAGCATCTCGACAAACAGGCCCGAGAGGGGAAGGCTGGACCATTCGGCATCGGCGGTGACATGGAACAGCACCACCTGCCCCAGCCCCAGCGCCTTGCGCGTGACCAGAGGCGTGCCATCCGACAGCGATGCAATCACCCGATCCGCCAAATTAGGGTCTGGTTGTGCCATGACCTGCGTGGTGACCGATACATCCGGCGGCACGCGCAGCCCGTAGAACGGAGAGGTTTCGGGGAACGGAGCCAGACCTTTGGCCTCACCCCAGCTCATCGCGCCGCCGACCGAACGGCCACCGCTGCGCAGGCGCACCGGCAGCAAGGTATCCTCGACATCCCGCCCCAGATCGCTAGCGGCCATGCGCGGCCCGGCAAAGCGCAGCAGCAGCCCGCCCTGTTCGACCCATTCGGTCACCGCCAGTTGTTCCGCTTCGGCCAATTTCGCCACATCCGCCAGAACAATCACATCCGGATTGGCGGGCAACACATCCATCAACCCGCCCTCGACAAAATCCGCGGTCGGGACCAAAACCTGCGTCAGATAATGTAGCGGCGACAACAGCTCTAACCCTTCACGGTTCAAACTGCCCGCAAGCAGGGCCACCTCACGCCTGCGCAGGCTGTCATCGGTCAGCGTTACGGCACCCGCCGACCGCTGGCCCTGAATCTCGAACCGGGTGATTCTGGCCCGTAGTTCCGAGGGCAGCGCCAGCTCCACCTGAGCAAGCGTTTCACCTTCAGCAAAGACGACATTGGCGGATTGCAGAACCCGCATTGCGCCCGCCGGATCGCGCCCCTGTGCCAAAATGGTCAGGATGTTTTCCGGACCAGCAGTGGCGCGTTGGGCCGTCAGTTGAATGACACCATCCTGATAGGCGGCGGGCAGAATCGCATAAACAGGCGAGCCTGACTGGTACACGGTCACTTCCCCGCGCGATTGCAACGCAGCCAGAACCGTTTCCCGACCCGCAAATCCCAGACCGTCGCTGAACCAATATGTATCAAAACCACCATCAAGCTGATCCAGCACATCGAGCACCTGATCCATCTGCAGCTGAGTTGGTTGCCAGGGCATCGGAGTCACCCCCGGAAGCCGACCCCGCCACGCTTCGGCGGCCTGAAAGACCGGGGCTTCTGGCTCCGTCAAGTTGAGCAAGGCCACCGTGCGTCCGGCGCGTCCGGCCTCGGTCAGCTGCGTATCAAGCTGGTCCTGAAGCGATGGCCAGCCGCTTGCACCTGCCCAGCTGGCATCCAGCACCAACAACAGCGGCCCCGAACCCACCTGATCCCGCGAGGGATTCAAAACCGGCCCGGCCAGACCGATAATGATCGCCGCCGCCGCCAGCATTCGCAACAGCAGCAGCCACCATGGTGTCCGATCCGAAACACTCTCGTCGTCCTTCAGCCCCAGCAGCAGCGTTACGGCCGGAAACATTCGCCGGATCGGCGCAGGCGGAACAGCGCGCAGGACCAGCCACAGGATGGGCAGGGTCAACAGTCCCAGCAACACCCAGGGCGCGGTAAAGCCTATCCCAGCCAAAACCGTCATACTCTGCCCCCGTCCAAAGCGCGATACAGCCACAACAGAGCCGCCTGTGCGCTGTCGCCAGTGTGGTGCAGCCCCAGTTGCCATCCCGTCACCCGACACAAGCGCATCAAGGCATCCTTTCGTTCGGCAAGGCGCGCAAGATACCGGTCACGAAGATCAGAAGCCTTGAGCGTTTCATGCCGGGCCGAGCCGCCCACGCTTTCGAAAATGGTGCGCCCGCGATAGGGGAAATTCTCTTCACCGGGATCCAGCACCTGCAGGACCACCCCGCGCACGCCACGATCCGCAGCTTTGGACAGTGCCAGTTCAACCTCTTCCATCGGGCCAAGAAAATCAGAGATGAACACCGCCCGCGCATGGGGGATCATGGCGCGGTGCTCGGGTGGCGCATAGTCGGCTTGATCATCCTCGGACCAGGCCTGCGCAAGCCGGATGATCTGGGCATTGCCGCGCCGGGGCGGCAGGGTTGTGCCCGTCAGGCCCACACGCTCACCACCACGCGCCAGCAAGATCGAAGTTGCCAGCCCCAGCAAACGCGCGCGATCCGCCTTGGTGGGCAGCGAAGCGTCCGAGGCAAAGCGCATCGACGCGCCCTGATCCACCCACAGCATCACCGATTGGGCAATCTGCCATTCGCGTTCGCGCACAAATTGTTGATCGCCACGGGCCGAGCGGCGGTGGTCAATCATCCGGCGGCTGTCGCCAACCTGTGCCGGGCGGTATTGCCAGAAATCATCGCCCATCCCGGATCGGCGACGCCCATGGTCACCCAGCAGGACGGTTCCGGCCAGGTGTTCCGCCCGCGCCAACAGGGGCGGCAACCGAGATGCCTCGGCCTCGGATCTTTCACGAAGGGTCAGCCCGGCATTCACGCCGCAGCCTCGGTTCGGATCAACCCAAGTGCAGTCGAGTCAATCAGATCGGCCAGACTGTCACCGCGCGCCCGTGCCGCAAAGTTCAGCGCCATACGATGGCTGAGGACCGGGCGGGCCATCTCAAGAACATCTTCGGCGTTGGGGGCCAGTCGCCCCTGCAACATGGCGTTGGCACGCACCGTCATCATCAACGCCTGCGCCGCGCGGGGGCCAGGGCCCCAGGCCACGGTTTCGGCCACACGATCGGACACGCCTGCTTCGCCGGGGCGGAATGCGCGGACCAGATCCAGAATCAGTTCGACCACAGACTCGCCAACCGGCATCCGGCGCAACAGAAGCTGCGCCGCCAGCAATTCCTCTTTGGTGAAAATCTGATGGGCGTCGTCTTCTTCGACACCGGTCGTGGCCAGAAGGATATCCCGCTCGGTCTGACGATCCGGGTATTCTACGTCAATCTGCACCAAAAAGCGGTCCAACTGCGCCTCGGGCAGCGGATAGGTGCCTTCTTGTTCAATCGGGTTTTGCGTGGCCAGCACGTGAAACGGCTCATCCAGCGCACGATCCTCGCCCGCAACGGTGACGGTGCGTTCCTGCATCGCTTGCAGCAAGGCCGACTGTGTGCGCGGGCTGGCGCGGTTGATCTCATCCGCCATCAGCAATTCGCAGAAGATCGGTCCGGGAATGAACCGGAAGTGGCGACTGCCATCCTCGGCCGTATCCAGAACCTCGGACCCCAGAATATCAGCCGGCATCAGATCCGGCGTGAACTGGATACGGTTGCCATGCAGGCCCATCACGGTCGACAAAGTCTCAACCAGCCGGGTCTTGCCCAGCCCTGGCAATCCGATCAGCAATGCGTGCCCGCCGCATAACAGCGCGGCCAGCGTCAGATCCACGACCCGCTCTTGCCCGATAAAGCGTCGGGTGATCGAGGCCTTGGCCTCTTGCAGTTTAGTTTCCAGCGCTTCGATCTCGGATACGAGGTCGGCAGGTTCGCTCATGACTTTCCCTTCCGTGGACGAGTATGGTTGAAGTGTATCGCGCGAAAAGGAAATGGCAAAAGTAATGAGCGGACAAATCCCTGTGACACCTTCTCCTGATGGCATTGCGGCATCAGTCAAAGCCGCGAAAACACGGGATTTACCCCCTGTTCACCTGTGGAATCCCCCGTTTTGTGGCGATCTGGACATCAGGATCGCAAAAGATGGTTCTTGGAGTTATTTAGGCTCGCCCATCAACAGGTTCGAGCTTGTGAAGCTTTTTTCCTCAATTCTTAAGAAAGAAGAGGGCAAATATTATCTGGTGACCCCGGTCGAAAAGGTGGGAATCACGGTTGAGGATGTCCCGTTCGTCGCTGTCGACTTTGATGCCACAGGCTCAGGCGCAGCGCAGATTTTGACTTTCAGCACCCATGTGGGTGACACGGCCAAGGCCGGACCGGATCACCCGATCCGTGTTGAGTTTGATCCGAAGACCCAGGAACCCTCACCCTATATTCTGATCCGCGCCAATCTTGAGGCGCGCATCGACCGCAAAAGCTTTTACCGGCTGGTCGAGATCGGCACCGATCATGAAGACTGGTTCGGGGTGTGGTCGGGCGGTCAGTTCTTTCCGCTGATCCGCTCAGCCGATCTGGGCTGAGCGCGGCCTGCGATCCTGCGCCAGAACAACGGCGACCGCCACGATGCCCGCGCCCAGCGCGCGGGTTGAATTCCACTCATCTCCCAGCACAATCATGATCAGCATCACGTAAAATGGCGCGATGTTCATATGGAATGAGGCCAGCGCCACGCCCAGCTTTCCAACCGAAGCAACGAACAGGATCTGGCTCAGCCCCAGCGAAATCAGCGCATAGATCCCCAGCATCCCGATCTGCTGCCCGTCAATGGCAACCTCGGGGATCACCTCCATGCCCATCAGGCCAGCGGCAAAGCACAAGATCACAGCCATGGCAAAGCCCCCGATCAACGTGATCGTCGCGCGCCCGGTCTGGCTGAGTTCGGGGAAATCGCGCGCTGTGGTCATGCTGCCCCAGCTGAAAAAGACGACCGACACGACCGCGCATAAGGCCCCAAGGCCCAGCTGCGCCGGGGCGACGGCGCTGGTGGCGATCAGCCCGCCGATAATTGAAACCAGAACGCCTAGGCCAAAATTCCAGCTCAGCCGACGTGTGCCCGCCTTAAGCTCCAGTAGGGTTGCGATTAGTGGCGCGCAAGAGGCGATGATGACGACGGTTACCGGATCGGTCAGCTTTTGCGCCAGGATCAGCAGGAACATCGGGCAGCCAAAGCCAAACGCTCCGACGATCATGGCCCATCCCCATCTGGCCCTTAGAATACGGCTGGGACCGTCCAGCATCAGCCAGATCGGCAGCAGCACCAGAACCGCCAGACCCAGACGTGCCGCCAGCAAGCCCACCGGCGACCAGCTTTGCAACAAGACCTCTGCCGCCGGAAAGCCTGCGGCCCATGCCAGCATTGAGGCAACCGCCAACCCATTGCCAGACAAGGCGGAGTTGCGGTCGGCGGACATAGAAATAGCGGTCCCGCGCACGGGGTCAGGGCTCATTGCCATGGGTCATACCTCTGGTCAAAGCGGCGCCAGAAATGATTCGCCGCGTTGCCCCGACGGTCACTGATTTGAACCGGGTGATCTGGCCGATTTTCGACAATCTGTCGTTTTCAGTCCCTTTCGCTGAAATCACCCGACCGATATGGTCCGGCGAACAGACACGCAAAGGCCATCCATGCCCAAATTCGCTGCAAATATCTCACTGCTCTTTGCCGAACTGCCCTATCTCGACCGGTTTCAGGCCGCCGCGCAGGCCGGGTTCAAGGCGGTTGAGGTTCTGTTTCCCTATGATCTGGCTACCAAGGAAACCTGCCGTGCTCTGCTGGCTAATGGGCTCGACCTGGTGCTGATCAACGCGCCGCCACCCAACTATACCGGCGGCACTCCCGGATATGCCGCCGTTCCAGGCGGTGAGGCGCGGTTCCAGTCCGACATCCGCCGCGTTCTACGCTATGCTCAGGCGCTGCGGCCCGAAAAAATCCACATCATGTCCGGATATTCCTCGGGCGCGGATGCTATGGATTGCTTTGTTCAAAACCTGCAATGGGCAGCAGACCACGCGCCCCAACAGCCGTTCACGATCGAACCGCTCAACCCGGTGTCACAGCCTGAATATTTCCTGAACTCTTACGATCTGGCCGCCGAGGTTTTGGATCGCGTGAACCGGCCCAATGTTGGCCTGCAATATGACAGTTTTCACGCCCAGATGATCCATGGCAACGCGTTGCAGGTCTGGCAGCAGTTCCAAACCCGCATCGTGCATGCCCAGATTGGAGCGGCACCGGATCGCTCAGAACCCGGTCGAGGTGAGATGAATTTTGCCGAGTTGTTCCGAGCGATTGATGACAGCGGCTACACCGGCTGGGTCAGTGCCGAATATCAGCCCTCGATCCAACGTACCGCCGAGACGCTCGGCTGGATGCACCTTTGATTGTCCGCTCGCACTGGTATTACCCGGAAAAATGGCGCAGATCATTGCTACCTCACACCAAGGATGTCCGGATGATCCCTGCCCGCTATGCCCGCGCCCTGTTCAGCCTGATCATGTCAGGCATGATGTCCTGCATCGTCACCGGTATCGCCACGGCCAAGGCCGTCGGCTTCGGTCCCGCGACGCTGGGCGACTGGATGGGCTCATGGGCTTTCTCCTGGCCCATCGCGTTCACAGTTATCCTACTGCTGGGCCCCAGCGTGCAACGAATGGTCAACCGCATGATCAGACCACAGGGCTGACCCGCCGCGAAGAGGGCCCGCAGGGCTTGATGAACGGCGGCGCTAGTGCGCCTCGGCCCAATTCGCGCCCTGTCCCGCATCAACGCTGAGTTTCACATCCAGTTTCACCGCTGGGTCCGAGGCCCCCTCCATCACGTCGCGCGCCGCGTCGATCAGCGGGTCAACGGCGTCCTCGGATACTTCGAACAGCAATTCGTCATGCACTTGCAGCAACATTTTCGCGGGCAACCCATGGATCGCATCCGGCATCCGCACCATCGCGCGGCGGATCACGTCGGCCGCGGTGCCTTGAATCGGAGCGTTGATCGCTGCCCGACGCGAAAATCCGGCATGCGGCCCCTTGGCATTGATCTCAGGCGTATGGATTTTGCGCCCGAATAGGGTCTGCACATAGCCATTCTCTTTGGCAAAGGCGACGGTGTCGTCCATATAGGTCCGAATGCCGGGGAAGCGTTCGAAATAGCGGTCGATGAAGCCCTGCGCCTCGGCCCGTGGAATGCGCAGGTTGCGCGCCAGACCAAAACCCGAGATGCCATAGATCACACCGAAGTTGATCGCCTTGGCCTGACGGCGAATATCCGGCGTCATCTCATCCAGCGGCACGTCGAACATTTCCGACGCAGTCATGGCGTGAATGTCCAGCCCATCGGTAAACGCCTGCTTCAAGGCCGGAATATCGGCAATATGCGCCAGAATGCGCAGCTCGATCTGGCTATAATCCAGGCTGACCAGCACATTTCCCGGCTCGGCAATAAATGCTTCACGGATACGGCGGCCTTCTTCGGTGCGCACGGGGATGTTCTGCAGGTTCGGATCGGTCGAGGCCAAACGACCCGTATTGGCCCCGGTGATCGAATAGGATGTATGCACCCGGCCTGTATCGGGGTTGATATGGGTCTGCAGCGCATCCGTGTAGGTCGATTTCAGTTTCGACAGCTGACGCCAATCCAGCACCCGACGCGGCAATTCATGCTCGGTCGCCAGATCCTCAAGGATATCGGCCCCGGTTGAATATTTACCGGTCTTGCCCTTCTTGCCGCCTTCCAGACTCATCTTGTCGAACAGAATCTCGCCCAGCTGAGCGGGGGAGCCGACATTGAAGCTTTCACCAGCCAATTCGTGGATTTCAGCCTCTAACCCGGCCATATTCTGGGCAAACGCGTTGGACATGCGGCTGAGAACATCGCGGTCAACCTTGATGCCATGCATCTCCATTTCGGCCAGAACCGGCACCAGAGGGCGCTCCAGCGTTTCATAGACGGTCGTTACCTGAACCTGATGCAGCTGAGGTTTGAACAGTCTCCACAGGCGCAGGGTGATATCAGCGTCCTCGGCCGCATAGGCGGTCGCTTCATCAATCGGAACCTTGTCGAAGGTGATCGCGGATTTGCCGGATCCCAGCAGCGGTTTGATCGGAATCGGCGTGTGGTTCAGATAACGCTCGGACAGGGTGTCCATGCCATGCCCATGCTCGCCGCCATGCATCGCATAGGACATCAACATCGTGTCATCAATCGGCGCCACATCCACGCCATAGCGGGCAAAAATCTTGGCATCGTATTTCATGTTTTGCCCGATCTTGAGGATCGACGGGTCCTCTAACATCGGTTTTATCAGTGTTAGAGCCTGTTCAATCGGCATTTGCCCCTCGGCCAGCGCGTCCGAGCCGAACAGATCGTCGGTGGCGCTTTGACGATGGATCAATGGGATATAGCAGGCCTCGCCCGCCTCGATGCAGAGCGAAATGCCAACCAAATCTGCGATCATCTCGTTCAGCCCGGTGGTCTCGGTGTCCACTGCAACCCAGCCACGCTCATAGGCCTGGTCTATCCATTTCTGCAAAGCCCCCGCGTCGCGGACGCATTCATACTTCGACGCGTCGAATGGAATGTCTTCAGCCTCGGCCACATCTGCAACGGGCGCAGGCGCGTCTGCAATCACCGGTGCCTCGGCCCCCAGCTTGTCCGCTATGCGCTTGGTGAGGGTGCGGAACTCCATCTCAGCCAGAAAGCCCAGCAGAGTGTCCGGTTCAGGGTCTTGCACCTCAAGATCGTCTAAGGTGAAATCCAGCGGCGTGTTCTCATCCAACTGCACCAGTCTTTTCGACAGCTCAATCTGGTCGCGTTTGTCGATCAGGGTCTGGCGGCGTTTGGGTTGTTTGATCTCTTCGGCGCGGTCCAGCAGGGTTTCCAGATCCCCAAATTCATTGATCAAAAGCGCCGCCGTCTTGATCCCAATGCCCGGGGCCCCCGGCACATTGTCCACGCTGTCCCCGGCCAGCGCCTGCACGTCCACCACACGTTCCGGCCCGACGCCGAATTTCTCGAACACACCATCGCGGTCGATGCGCTTGTTCTTCATCGCATCCAGCATTTCGACCCCATCGCCGACCAGCTGCATCAGGTCCTTGTCGGAACTGACGATCGTGACGCGACCACCGGCCTCACGCGCCTGTATGGCAAGGGTGGCAATGATGTCGTCGGCCTCATAGCCCTCAAGCTCTTTGCAGGCGATATTGAAGGCGCGGGTCGCCTCGCGGGTCAGCGGCATCTGAGGGCGCAGATCCTCGGGCATGGCCTCGCGATTGGCCTTGTAAAGGTCATACATATCGTTGCGGAACGTATGAGAGCCCTTGTCAAAGATCACCGCCACATGGGTCGGCGCGTCTGGCCCAGTGTTCCCCTCGACATATTTCTGCAGCATGTTGCAGAACCCAGACACGGCCCCAATCGGCAACCCATCCGACTTCCGCGTCAGCGGCGGCAGCGCGTGATAGGCCCTGAAGATAAAGGCCGATCCGTCAATAAGATGAAGGTGACACCCTTTTCCGAAATTGCTCATGCGCGCGCTCCCTGTCGGTCAGGGATGGTTCTGCCACAGGGGCGCACGGGTGACCAGTACAGAAGGTGAACTATCCGCCGAACAGGCCGCCAAATACATCCGAAAAGCTGTTGAGCAGCGCCATGATGACCAGCACACCGAGGAAAGCGAAAAACGCAAAAGCAAAGAACTGAAACAGGATTGCGCCGATGCCGATTGCGATACCCGCAATGGCCGGCCGCAGTTTTTCGTGGCGCAGAATGCCTATGGCCGACAGGACAATGGCCAACCCACCCAAGAGGGCGACGCCGATTTGCAGATAGTCATCCAGGTCCCGGACCCGGGCCACCGGCTCGGGTTGGTCCAGCCCGGCGGCCGAGCGCAGGGTGGATTTTCCAAGCTCGGCTGCAAGCTCTCCCAAAGACACGCCAGTCGATTGTTGCGGTGCGAATGGCCCGGCCCAGAACAGGAACAGGGCGCCCAACAGGGCCATCGCGGAAACACTAAAACCAATCCATCCGAAGACCGGTTGGTTGGTATTTTGGATACTGGCGTCCATCAACACACTTCCTCCATTGAGCCGGCGCAAAGCTATCGTCAGAACACGACATTAGTTGGGCAGGTTAGACCTTGCCTGATTGGTTTATCAAGCAGGACAAAGTGATCGAGTAAGGCAATGGCACCCATGTGCCGAAGTCTTCATTCGCGGACCACAGCACCTCACCGGCCCAGACATGGCAGGTTCGCAGCGCGTTGAAACACCCTTTGGCCTTAAAACTGATTGTGGTTGGAAAAACCCGGCAGCCAGGAGGCCTGTAGATCGGCCCGCTGACCAGGCGATTTCGATCGTATCATCGCCCTGCGCCCGATTTCCCGATCCGGTTAGAAGCATTCCGATAGCGGCGGCCAGAAAATAGCCAACAGCTCCAATGATCAGGCAGAGGCCAAACCTGCCCGCGGCTTTGCACAATCAGGCGCTGGCCTCGTGCCCTTTTAAGACAAATTTGCAGTCGCAATAGGGGCACTCGACCCAGCCGGTGTCTTCGGGGATCTGTAACCAAATACGTGGGTGGCCCAATGCACCTTCGCCGCCATCACAGGCGACACGAGAGGTTTCGACGATCTTGGTTTCCGGCGCTTCGATTGTCACGGCTGGCGATCCTTCACTGGTTGTCGGCCTCGCGGGCATGCATTAGGTGCGTTTATGAGCGATGAGCAAACCGGGGGCAAGAGCCACATGGACAATGCGGCAATCAGGATCGAAGGGCTGCGCAAGACCTATCGCGGCAGCAAGGGCCAGCCTGAAAAGCAGGCGCTGAGGGGCATCGACCTGACAATCCCGCGCGGTTCAGTCTTTGGATTGCTGGGGCCGAACGGGGCTGGGAAATCGACCCTGATCAACATTCTGGCCGGGTTGGTGGTGAAATCTGCAGGCCATGTGTCGATCTGGGGTCATGACCAAGACCGCAACCCGCGCCAATCTCGCGCTGCCATCGGCGTTATGCCGCAAGAGCTGAACCTGGACCCTTTCTTTACCCCGCGCGGTGCTTTGGAGGTTCAAGCTGGCCTATATGGTGTACCAAAGGCGCAGCGGCGCAGTGATGAAATCCTCGAACTGGTTGGCCTCAGCGACAAGGCCGAGGCCTATGCCCGCACCCTGTCCGGCGGGATGCGGCGCCGGTTGCTGTTGGCCAAGGCTTTGGTGCATAACCCCAAAGTGCTGGTTCTGGACGAACCCACAGCGGGCGTGGATATCGAGCTGCGCCAAATGCTCTGGGCCAACGTGCGCAAGCTGAACCAGCAGGGCATGACCATCATCCTGACGACGCATTACCTGGAAGAAGCACAGGAGATGTGCGACCAGATCGCCATCATCAATCATGGCGAAAAGATCGCACAGGACAGCACGGCAGACCTGCTGGGCCGCATGGATGGTCGGACGATGGTAATTATTCCGGATGGCCCCGTCACTGAACTGCCTGCGACCGAGGGAGTCGAGGCCACACTGCGCGACGATGGCAGCCTGGTGCTGCGCTATCGCAGCGCTCAGACCAGTGCGGAACAGGTTTTGGAATCCGTCAGGGCCGTGGGCATCCGCATCCGCGACGTCCGCACCGAAGAGGCGGATCTTGAGGATGTGTTCCTGGCCCTGACCTCATCCCGGGCGGGCGACACCCCGGCCGACGATCAGGATCAGCCGCGCCGGGGATTGCACCGGGTCAAGCTTTAGGCGCGGTCGATCCGCGCGTGATAGCAGTTATTCAACGCCGACCGGATGTGGATATAGGCGACATCCGCGCGGGCAAAGATATCCCCAGCAGCGTTTTGCAATTCCGCCTGCGGCGTAATGATCCCGGTGCCGTAAACAATCCTGTCGTCCGATCCGTACCCTTTAATCAGATAATTGGGTGAGGCGGTCAGCGCCTCGGGCAGGTTGGTGAGATCCTCATAGCGCTGACAAGGCTCTACACAAAGGTAAATCGGCCCGGTTTCAGCAAAAGGTTGTGTCGCTGGAAAGGGCCGGTGGGCCAGCACCAGCATTTCCTTTCCCTTGGGAATATAGGTCAAGCAATGACGGCAGGGGTTTCCTTCCCCGTTCGATATCGCCCGTTCGGGCGGGTTGCCATAACCATCAGGCGCACCTTGGCGATAGGCCTGAACCTGCGCGGTGGGGAGGGCGGATATTTTGTGCATGTTAGGTCTCCTTCTTTGTACAAAAGATGCCTAACCCGGCGAGAGGAACCGACCCGTTTCCTGCGCAAACGCTTCTTTGAGTCAGCGCGACATATACGCGTCGTGGCTTGACAGCACGGGCTACAATCCGATCTGAACGGGACGCAATTCAGTTTCGGAACGCCCATTTCCAAACCTACCTCTCCTGCCCGCCCAGGAATTCCTCCGAGGTTTCCCGCCACCGCTGAACAGATCATGTCTCAGGTGAGCGCATTCTACGCCCGCGTCCGGCAGGACGAGGCACTGGCACCGGTCTTTGCAAACCATGTCAGCGACTGGCCTCCGCACGAGAACAAGATCGCCGCGTTCTGGCGCAACGCCATTCTGCATGAGCGTTGTTATGACGGAAATCCGCAGCGTATTCACATCGAAAGGCCTGATATCAGGCCCGAATTGTTCGATCATTGGCTGGACCTGTTCGAGGAGGTGGCCCATAGCACCCTGCCCGCAGAAACCGCGCTGCCCTGGGTGGCGCTGGCCCGGCGCATCGGCGTAGGGATGAAAGTGGGTGTACAATCCGCGCGCCAGCCAAAGGACGCGCCACCGATCCTGCGATGATCTCAGATCATGGCCGGTAGTCATGTTAGCGGTAAAATAAAGGCTATCAGACTCTGAAAAATGGGTTTATGCAACGGATGAACCCACCATTCCGCTGCCCAAGGTCAAACCCATGAGCACTCAAAACACCACCCTCAGGGGCCTTGGCTATGCGTTTCTGGGCTTTGCTGTCTTTGCCAGCCACGATGCTCTGATCAAGGTGCTGGGCGGAACCTATTCGGTGATGCAAATCATCTTTTTTGCCACGCTGTTTTCTTTTGTGCCGATGGCCGTGACAATCCTGACAGACCGCTCTACCGGCAACTTCCTTCCGCACCATCCCTGGCTGGTCCTGCTGCGGTCGGGGTTGATGGTCACAGGCATGTCCTGCGCATTTTATTCCTTTTCGGTCCTGCCTTTGGCCGAGGTATATTCACTCCTGTTCTCTTTCCCGCTGATCGTCACGGTCCTGTCGATCCCCATATTGGGCGAGGTGGTCCGCGCCCAGCGTTGGGCCGCGGTTGGCGTGGGCCTGATCGGCGTGTTGATCGTTCTGCGTCCGGGTACCACGGACATCACGCTAGGCCATCTGGCGGCGCTGACGGCCGCGTTCTGCAGCGCTTTCGCGTCAGTTCTGGTCCGTAAGATCGGCAATGAGGAACGCTCGGCCGTTCTGATCCTTTATCCGATGCTGCTGGCCATAGTGGTCATGAGCATCGCGCAACCGGCCGTTTATCAACCTCCGTCCCTGTTGCATCTGGCCATGATGGCACTGGTCGGAGTGTTTTCTGTCATTGCCCAACACCTGATTATTCTGGCTTATCGTGCCGCGCCAGCGGGGGTCATCGCCCCCAGCCAATACAGCCAGATCATCTGGGCCACGATCTTTGGCATGGCGTTTTTCGGCGAAAAGCCAGACGGCTGGGTTGCCGTCGGCGCCAGCATCATCATCGCATCTGGTGTCTTCGTCGTCTGGCGCGAGAGCCGGTCGAACACTACCTCAGCCAACACCCCGGTTCTGCGGGTTCGCTCACCGCGTTCGGATACAGGGGCGACGCGACCAGGGGAATGACAAACGGCGCGCCAGGAGCGCGCCGTAACAACTTTTCCGTCTGGATTAGAGCCTTAGTAAACCACAACCGAGCGGATGCTTTCGCCCTTATGCATCAGGTCGAACCCATGGTTGATGTCGTCCAGGCCCATGGTGTGGGTGATCATCGGGTCGATCTCGATCTTACCTTCCATGTACCAATCGACGATCTTGGGCACATCCGTGCGGCCACGGGCGCCGCCAAAGGCAGTACCGCGCCAGGAACGACCAGTGACCAGCTGGAACGGGCGGGTCGAGATCTCGGCCCCTGCAGGTGCCACGCCGATTATGATCGACTCGCCCCAGCCCTTATGTGCAGATTCCAGCGCCGTGCGCATCACGCCAACATTGCCGGTGGCGTCAAAGGTGTAATCCGCGCCGCCTTTGGTCAGGTTGACCAGATAGGGCACCAGATCGCCTTCAACCTCAGCCGGGTTGACGAAATCGGTCATACCGAACCGGGTGGCCATTTCCACCTTGGAGGGGTTCAGGTCGACGCCGACGATCTGGTCGGCCCCTGCCAATCGTAGACCTTGAATGACGTTCAGACCGATGCCACCCAGACCGAATACGATGGCGCGGCTGCCGATCTCGACCTTGGCGGTGTTGATCACGGCGCCGATGCCGGTGGTGACGCCACAGCCGATGTAGCAGATCTTGTCGAAAGGCGCGTCCGGGCGCACTTTGGCAAGCGCGATTTCCGGCAGGACCGTGTGGTTGGCAAAGGTCGAGCAGCCCATGTAATGCAGGATCGGATCACCATCCAGCGTCGAGAACCGCGAGGTGCCATCGGGCATCAACCCTTGGCCCTGCGTCGAACGGATCGCCTGACACAGGTTGGTTTTGGGATGCAGGCAGTATTCACATTCGCGACACTCAGGGGTGTAAAGCGGGATCACGTGATCGCCCGGCTTCAGGCTGGTCACGCCCGGGCCGACATCGACCACCACACCTGCGCCTTCATGGCCCAGAATGGCGGGGAACAGGCCTTCGGGGTCTGCACCCGACAGGGTGAATTCGTCGGTGTGGCAAATGCCGGTCGCCTTGATCTCGACCAGAACCTCGCCCGCCTTGGGGCCTTCGAGGTTCACATCCATCACTTCCAAAGGTTTGCCGGCCTGCACGGCGACGGCGGCACGGGTGCGCATGATGTACTTCTCCCAGTCAAATTTGGCCTGACCCTGCGTTAAATGCAGGATTTTTTCAACTGCGCTTTGATGGCAGCAATGCTAAATATTTGATATTACAGAAACGACATTGCCAGAAAGAGGAGCGCCAATGCGCCGTTTGACCCCTGTTTTGATTTTGCTGGTCGCATGTACGGAGTCGCCCGCTCCTGAGGACGCGCCACTGCCACTTGAACCCACCCCGGTAGATTTGGCCTTTTGCAAAGGAGAGCCAATTGCCGATGCGATTGGCAAGCCTGTATCGACCATTCAGTCGCAATTACCCGAACGGTCGCGCGTTTTAGGCCCCGATGACATCGCCACACAGGATTATCGCATCGACCGGCTGAACGTCTTTGTAAACGGCTCGGGGATCATACAGAGCCTGACCTGCGGTTAAGCCTGGCAGAAGCTCAAAACCCCAATGTTAGGGCCTATCTTCCGCGATATATCACCCAATCCGGCAAATAGCCTACAAGGCGGATCAGCCATGAAAACGGCGCTGGGAAGTCTGTGCGGAATCTGTGGCGGGACATTGCCCGAACCACATGCTGGGCCGCGCCCTGAGGCGTCATCAGCATCGGCATCCGGAAACTGTTCTTTTCGGTCAGGCGAGTCTTGATGAAGCCGGGATTTACGATCCGAACCGTGACGCCCGAACCCGCCAGATCATGCCGCATGGTTTCTGCCAGTGAAATCAAAGCCGCCTTGCTGGCACCATACCCGACTGCAGATGGCAGGCCATGATAGCCGGACAGCGACCCGATCAGCGTGATCTCCCCTTGCCCGGCCTTAACAAACCCAGGAAGTATTTCGCCCAGAACCCGCAAAGCGCCCTGAAAATTCACATCGGACATCCGAAGAGCAGCCTCAGTGTTCCACTCAGTGCTGCGCATCGGGTCATAAGCTCCGGCATTATAGATAAGGCCATCCACTTTTCCGGCAGCGGAAGCGGCACGTCGAACAGAGTCTAAATCAGCGACATCGCAACGAATGGCTTTTGAATTTGGCAGAATGCTGCAGATTTCATCCAGGCGTTTCGCGTTTCGCGCCGACAGGATCACCCGGGCGCCGCGATTGCTTAGAGCTTGCGCCAATGCACGACCCAGACCTTCGCTTGCGCCAACTATCCAATAAGTTTTCCCGTCAAAGCTGTTCATGCCGACCATTTCTGAATTGTGTTATTTCAATACGGTTACACGGCCAGTTTGGATCACCTTCGGTTGCTCGCGGTGAGGCCGCTAAATTGCAGCCGCACCTGAAAACCCATGTCTTGAATGATCCAATCCTGCCCCTACTGCGTATTCAATATCAAAACGTCACGTAACGAGGCTATCATGTTCGACGAAACCCAAAGGGGCAGGAAAAAAATCGCCATAGTTGGCGCAGGCATTTCAGGCCTTTCAGCGGCTTATTATCTTTCCGAAAACAATGACGTGACACTCTTTGAGGCTGAACCCAGGCTTGGCGGGCATGCCCGCACGGTCATGGCGGGCAAAAATGGCGATCAACCCGTCGATACCGGTTTTATCGTCTTCAACTATGCCACCTACCCTTACCTGACACGGTTGTTCGATACGCTGAACGTGCCTGTCGAAAAATCCGAGATGAGCTTTGGTGCGACCATCGACAACGGGCGCATCGAATACGGGCTGAACAACCTGCGCACTCTTACGGCGCAGAAACGCAACCTTGCGCGGCCGGCCTATTACAAGATGATCGCCGACATCCTGCGTTTTGGCAGAGAGGCCCCGGACGCAGCCAAGGACGATGACACAACGATCGGAGAGCTGGTTGATCAGCTGCGGTTGGGGCACTGGTTTCGGCACAATTACCTTATGCCCATGTGCGGGGCGATCTGGTCGACCCCGGTTGAATTTGTGGATCAATTCCCAGCGCGGTCGCTGGTGCAGTTCTTTCGCAATCACGCTCTGCTGGCCAATGGCCGCGCCAATCAGCACCAATGGTACACGGTCAAGGGCGGCAGCATTGAATATGTCCGCCGGATTGACGCCACCCTGCGTGCCCGCGGGGCCGAAATACGTCTGGCCAGCCCCGTTCAGAGGGTGCAGCGCAATGAGATAGGCGTGACCGTTCACAGCCAAGGCCAGTCGGATCAGTATGATGAGATCATTCTGGCCACCCACTCGGATCAATCCCTTGCCATTCTGGGCCAGGATGCCACCCCAGCCGAAGCAGCCGCGCTTGGCGCGATCCAGTATCAGCCCAACACGGCCATCCTGCATTGCGATCCGTCGCAGATGCCCAAACGCCGGGCCTGTTGGTCCAGCTGGACCTATCGCTCGCAGGCCGGGAATGTCGGGGTGACCTACTGGATGAACAGGCTGCAGAATATTCCCGACAGTGACCCGCTGTTTGTGACGCTGAACGCCTCATCCGAGATCGCCGCCGACAAGATCTATGATCAGGTCGAATTCGCCCATCCGGTTTTTGACAAGGCCGCACTTTGGGCACAGGGGCAAATCCGCGAGATGCAGGGACAGAACCGCACCTGGTTTGCGGGCGCCTATAACCGGCACGGGTTTCACGAAGACGGGATTGCCAGCGCCATGCATGTCGTCGAGCGGATCGCTGGCGGCCCGCAAACCATCGGAGCAGACAATGGCACCCCCGAACAGATCGCGGCCATCCCTGTTGCGGCCGATCTCTGAGCTGATGCGCCCGGCCATTCTGGCGCTGGCGATGGTGCTGCCCTGCGGTTTAGCGGCGTCACCTTTGGCTGAACGGTTGGACGATCCAAAAGTTCTGGGCAGCTCTACGTTCCGGTTCCTGGGTTTGCCGGTTTACGATGCCAGGCTTTATACGCCCGGCGGCGCACCGTTTGACTGGAATCAAGAGTTCGGACTGAAACTGACATACCGCAAATCCATCGCGCAGAAGGCTCTGATCAAGTCGACGCTTGGCGAAATGGTGCGACAGGGCAACCCGCCTCCAACCGCCGATCAGTTGCAGGCCTGTTTTCAGGCCGTCAGCAAAGGCGACAGCTATCTTGCAATCCCGGAGGGTCCGGACAAGATCGGGTTCTGGCGCAATGGCAGCAGAACCTGCACCTTGTCGAGCCCGGGCATCACGCGCGCATTCATGTCGATCTTTCTTGGCAGCAACACTAGATCGGCCAACTTTACCCGGCAGTTGAAGGGTCAGTGATGCTGTATCCCCGGGTCAGTCTCTATGCGTTGATGCTCGCCGCTGCAGGCATCCCGCTTTACATTCACCTGCCGCGTTTTGCGGCGGTCAATCTGGGCATTGGCCTTGGGGTGATCGGCGCCGTCCTGTTGCTGATCCGTTTGGTTGACCTTGTGCAGGATCCCCTGATTGGCTGGGCGATTGACCGGTGGCCTGGTGGCCAGCTTTTGTTTGCTGCCCTCGCCGCACTTGGGCTGGCGGTTGGCTTCCCGCTGCTGTTCACTCTGTCTGAGGGCGCGTCCGTTGCCAGTTTGGTGGCCATCCTTATCCTGCTGTTTTCAGCCTACAGCCTGGGAACCATCCTGCTCTATGGCCGCAGCGCCACGTTGGCCAAAACGCCCACCCCGTCCGAGCTGATGACACTCGCCGCCTATCGCGAGGGCGGGCAGCTAACCGGCGTGATACTTGCCGCAAGTGCCCCCGCGCTGTTTGTAGCCATTGGCGCGCAGGCGCAGGGCTATCCTGCGTTCGGGCTGTTTTTGGGCCTCATCGCCATTCTGGCCCTTGCCCTAACTATCCCGATCTGGCGGCGCGCGCCGATCACCGGACAGGCCCTGACCTTTGCAGGGCTGGGCGATGCCGGAGCCTTACGCCTGCTGGTTCTGGCGCTGATCAACAGCTTGCCGGTCGCCATCACCTCGACCCTGTTTCTATTCTTTGTCGAAGACCGGCTGCAACTGCCGGGCATGGCAGGACCGCTGTTGATCTTGTTCTTCCTCAGCGCGGGGGCAAGCGTGCCCCTTTGGGCGCGACTCAGCAATCGAATTGGCCCGAAACAGACCCTAATGATCGCCATGCCGCTGTCGATTGCGGCCTTTGTCAGCGCCGCGACGCTGTCAACCGGCAGCCTAGCCGGGTTCGCCCTGATCTGCATTGCATCGGGCGCCGCACTTGGGGCGGATATGGTGGTGCTGCCGGCCATGTTCTCGGTCGCTCTGACACGCGCAGGTCTGAACGCATCCGCCGCATTCGGCATCTGGTCATTCGCGGGCAAGCTGGGGCTGGCCCTGGCGGCCTTTTTCACCCTGCCATTGCTGGAACGCAGCGGATTCACTCCGGGACAGGCAAATTCAGCCGAGGCGCTGCAAACGCTCAACCTCGCCTATGCCATTTTGCCCTGCATCCTGAAACTCGGCGCGTTTGGAATGGTCCTGACGCTGCCAACTGAGGTCTCAGCCAAATGAAACTACTTGCTATAGCCCTGCTCATCATCTTCGCCCTGTCCATTGCAAAGGGGCGCTATCTTAGCTTTCGGGCCCAATCGCCTGAGGATTACAGCGGTACCGGCCCCGCCTTTGAGATGAAGGAAAACCTGAACGGGGAGATCCTGTCCGAAGGGCTGATCTATGGCCCCGACGGTAAGATGTCGAACAGCTTTGTCGCCCGTATGGTCGGGGAATGGGACGGCAACACAGGCACCCTGACCGAGAATTTCACCTATTCCAACGGCAAGAAGATGGCCCGCAAATGGTATCTGACTCTGGGCACAGGAAACACATTCATTGCGACAGCAGATGACATCGTGGGCGAAGGGCGCGGCACGGTCTCGGGCTCGACCGTAAAGCTGACCTACAAGATCATCCTGCCCGAGGACGCAGGGGGACACACGCTGGACGTAACCGACTGGATGTACCTGACGGAAAGTGGCGTGATCATGAACCGGTCCGAGATGCGAAAGTTCGGCATCAAAGTCGCCGAGCTGATAGCCACCATGCGCCCGGCGCCCTCCACCAAATCGGCCTATCTGGACCGGGCGAATGGCCATGACACCGCCGCTGAAACACGGGTGCTGCAATGAAACCACGTCGTGTTTTCATCGCTGGCCTTGCTGTTCTGGGGCTGACCGTTCTGGCTGCCTGCTCCGCGAAACCCCGAACCCCCAAGACCTTTTTGTCCGATCGGCAGTTGAACCTGGAAGAGTTCTTTGAGGGTCAGACTGTGGCCTATGGTCAATTTCAGGATGTTCTGGGCAATGTGCCACGCCGGTTCACTGTTGATATCAATGGTACATGGGATGGCGAGACGCTGACCCTGATCGAGGATTTCGTCTATGACGACGGCGCAACCGAGCAGCGCGTCTGGACCCTGACCAAAACCGGCAAGGATAGCTGGACCGGCACAGCCCCCGGCGTGCTGGGCACCGCCAGCGGGATCGAGCGTGGCGATACGTTCAACTGGACCTACAAGATCGACCTGCCCGTCAAGGATGGGACCATGCGGGTCGATTTCGATGACTGGATGTGGATGCTGAGCGATGACCGGCTGCTGAACCGGGCCTATGTCTCGCGCTATGGCATCCGGCTGGGTGAGGTCATTTTGTTCTTTGAAAAGAAATAGTCAGACAGAAAAAGGGCGAACCCAAAGGCCCGCCCTTAGATCAATCTGGTTCAGATCAGCTTAGAAGTTGAACTGAGCACCAAAGTCGGCACGGATCTTGCCGTCGTCGTCGCCGTCTTTGATCTCGCCAACTGCACCACGCAGCGATACACCGCCGCCCAGGTCATAGATGGCGCCAACACCGATGTTGCGGGTGTCGTCGTCAGCCGAACCGTCACCGTAAACCAGCTGCAGCGTGGTTGCCGCACCCAGATCATAGGCGACCGAGAAACCATAAGCGGTGCCGTCTTCGGCGTCGTTGTTGACGTCATCGTCAGCCACGAACAGGGTGCCGTAGAAATCGCCCAGTTCTGCACCCAGGGTCAGAACAGTCAGGCTTTCCTTGTCAACGCCTGCACCTTCATCAGTTTCACCATATGCCAGCGAGGCGGTGAAGTTATTGAAGGTGTAAGATGCGCTTACGTCCCAGCGGTCACGGTCGTCAGTGATGCCTGCGCCCAGGAATTTCGTGTCCTGGTCATAGGATGCCGAGAATGCCAGATCGCCAACGGTGTAGCGGAAGAACACAGCATTCGCGCCCGTGCCGGTTGAGCTGTATTCCAGGAAGGAATAGTTCACGCCCGAATACTGACCCAGGAATTCTTCCAGGCCCGGCTCGGTACCGAAGTAGTCATCCAGGTTGTCGAACGAACCCGAAACGTTACCGGCGTCAACACGCAGGCCGCCATAGATAACCGAGAAACGGGCGCCATTCAGGCCAGCTTCGTTCTGCTCGCCGGTGCTTGAATCGTCATCCGCCTGCAGACGAACACGGCCCTGGAATTCAACGCCGCCATCTGTTTCGGCACTGGCGTCGATGTTCAGACGAAAACGCGACACCAAAATGGTATCGTCGGTCGAGGCGTTGTTTGAATTGACCGCACCAGACGCGGTCGTTGTGGTGGTGGTTGCTGAACGGTCTTCTTCATAGCCCAGACCAAAGCGGCCATAGCCGCTGAATTTGACTTCCGCGGCAGCAACACTGGCGGTTGCAATCAGCGCGGTCGATGCGATGAGTACGTTTTTCATGGTTAATCCATAAGTTTTGAGAGGAGTAGTGCCACCGAAGCGGCGGCTAAATTGGTCGAATAATTTCAGCATGGGCACAATAGCGAGACGGGATTTTCCACGCCCTCTGCCTGCGACGGTGTTGCCACTTTGCACCGGGCAAAAAGGCCGCAGGGCGCAGATATTCAAGCTTTTCGAGCACTTTGTTCGCTCATTGGAAACGTTACAAAAATTTGAACGCAAAAAAGCCAGACCACCTCTTTAAACCGGGAATTATTGACAGGTCGCACGATTCAGGGATTCTCGGTCCCTACCCCTGTTGTGACTGCAGCCCAATTTCAGGTGAGTCGCAATCTGAGAGTCCGCATTCCGGGAATTGCCACGCCCAAGAGCACGCCCATTCACACGGCATAATGCCCAGCCGCGCCTCGGGTCGGATGCGATCCTGCTACGGCACCATATACTAGTTGCTGTTATAGAAAAATGACAGGCTGCGGCTGACACCGCCAGGGGGCAACGGGAAAGGCGACGCCGCGCGAACCTGCGCCTTGGCAGCACGGTCGACTTCGGGGGATCCAGAGCTGTCGACCACATCGACAAAGGCCAAGGTGCCATCCGGGTTGATCTGAAAAAAGACCTGAGCGAAACCGCGCGCCGAAACATAGACCAAAGGCGCCCGGTTCAGATGCATGAGCACACGGCCAGCATAGTTGGTTTTGGTGGAATTGCCTGGCCCCCTTCCCCCTGAACCGGCACTGGTGTTGCCGCGTGTGAACGGGTCAATTCCCGCGCGTTTGTACTGCGACAGCGGGGATTCGACTTCTTTCTCTGGGAACCGCAGATCACTGAAATCGTTGGAGCCCGGCAAGACGCCCTGCGGTTTGGAACTAGGCCGTTGATCCGGTAGCTTCGGACGCACCGAAGAGGTCAGTGCCGTCTCTGTCTCTTCCTCCGCCTCAGGTTCGGGTTCGGGCTCGACAAGTGGGATGTCGACGTCGGGAATGTCAGCTATCAGCGGTATGTCGGGAACCGGCGATGGCTCGGGCGTGGGAACTTCGGCCGGGGCCGGGTCAACCGCTGCCTGTTCTTCGGCTTGCACCGGGCTGGCCTCGGGCACTCCTTCGGGTGTTTCGGCCTGCTCACTGGGTTCGGCCAGAGGCGTGGCATCCGTGTCTTGGCTGGCGGCCTCATTCGTCTCCGAAGGTGTCTCAGACTCGGTTTCAGACGGCTCAACCGTTTCCGTCACCACGGGGCGCACAATTTCGGATTTGCCCAGATCGGGTGAAGGGACCTGCTGAGGGTTATCAGAGGCGACCAATGCTTCGCTGACCGGCACTTCTTCGGGTTCCGGTTCGGGCGCCAGCGGCTCTTCCGGTTCCAGTTCGGATTCTGGGGCAGGCTCGGGCTCAACCGGGTCCGCAACGACATCGGCAATCTCTTCGAACTCATTGCCCAGCGCGATGGCATCGGCCGAGCCTGCGGGTTCTGCGGTTTCCGTCAGATGGGGCGCCGTCACGCTCAACCCGACTAAGTGAATTAACAGGGACACCAGGACCGCAATAGTCGCAATGACAACCGAGCGTCTGATCATTCCAGCGCCTTTTCGGTCACGACAAAGACTGAGGTTGCCCCCAGCCGCCGCAAAGTGCCGGTCACCTCGATCAGGCGGTGGCCCGGTGCTTCACGGTCGGGCACGATGCGCACCGGCGCGGGGTCGCGGCCGGTCATATAGGCTTCGGGGGTCATCGGCTGGCCCCGAAAGCTGAGCAATCCGTTCTTGTGCAGAACCAACGCGTCGGGGGGCTCACTGCCCTCCAGTTCCGACGTATCCACAAGTTGCAGATCCGGATCCAGCGGCGGCGCTATCGTTCCGGTGATCAAAAAGAAGATCAGCATCAGAAACACGACATTGATCAAAGCAATGGTCGAATCGCGTTTGCGGCGGGGTCGAAGATTGCGGATCATCGCCTCACTCCAGCACCAGAACGCTCAACCCGTCACGGCCACGCAACCGCACCAGCAGATCCACCAGCCTTTGCGAAGTTGTATCCGGGTCAAGGCTGACCAATACCTGCCCGGTATCTACCTGCGCGACCAACTCGTCCAGTGTGACCGGCACGCCGTTCAGGATCAGGCGTTCCGACCCCAGCTGGAGAAATACCCGCTGACCCGTAACTTCGTCGGCAGAGGCGCCACCGGTGGCGCTGCTTAACTCGATCTCGGCATATTTCGAGAATGTCGAGGTCAGCATGAAGAAGAGCAACAAGAGGAATATGATGTCGATGAGCGGCGTCATCGACATTGGCCGTCGCACAAATGGTGCAGAATTACGCATGATCTGCTGTCGTTGGGACAGCGGCCACCTGGGCAGAGTCTGACGATCCCCGCCCCGGAACAAGAACGGTCCTCAAGGCCTTGTCGGCAAAAACCCGTTCGCGCGCAGTGCGACTTTCGAACCAGGACAGAACCATCGAGGTCGGCATCGCCACGGCCAGACCAACCGCTGTGGTGACCAGCGCTACCCAGATACCGCCCGCAAGCAGCGAGGGATCAACCGACGATCCGGCAGTCTGAAGGCTCTGGAACGCTTCGATCATGCCAAGGACGGTGCCGAACAGGCCCAGCAGAGGCGCCAGCTGTGCCACGGTGTCCAGCAGGCGAAAGCCGCGTTCAAGGCCCGCCAAGGCCAACCCGGCCTCGGCATCCAGCCTTTGGTCCAACCCAGGCATGATGGGCGCATCCATGGCAGTGCTGACCAGCGGCGCAAGATAGCTGCGGCTTTCTGCCAGCTTGGCCCTTGCGGCTTGCGTGTCACCGGCATCCCAGGCCGCAAGCGCCTGGGACAGGATCTTGTGCCGACCGACACCGGAAACGGTGAACTGCCAAAGCTTGTACAGCGTGACGGCCAGCGTCACGATCGACATGGCGATCAGGACCGCAACCACTGGCCCGCCAAGGGCAACAATTTCACGCAAAGCATCAAGCGGGCTCATCTGAGAAACTCCACATCTGTTCGGTTGTTTAGCGTAAGGGCTTCGTCGCAAAGATCGCTTTCGGCGCCTTCGACCGTACATGTATTGGATCCGTTGATCAGAATCCGGCCAACATCGCCGCAGCTCATGTCCGCGATGCTGAACTGCCGCACCCGCAGACGTCCCGCAGGAATATCGCGGAAATTATACAACGACAGGCTGACAACATTGCCCTCCGCGTTAAAGATAACGGTTTCAAAATTGGCGGCCTCAATCTCGGCACCGGTCTGATTTTGCAACAGAAATGACAGTCGGCAGTTGCCATCGACCTGTTGCAGATTGTTCAGTTCCATCAACAGCCCAGCGCTTGGGTCCTCGGCGGATTGCGCAAGGGACATGGTTGGAATGCCAAGACAAAGGATCGCTAGTTTCGCCAGGCGGAAAGACGTCACAGGTATTCTCCCGGTAATTCAATGAAGACATCGAAGGCCGGCGTTTCGGTGCTGGCGCGTTATTCTTTTATCCAAGAGCTATGGCCCGCGAAAGGGCTCGCGACGCATTTGTGACCAACCGGCATATTTACGGCCATCCGGTCAGGCCACTGGTTTCCGGCCGGATTAACCTGAACCCCTGAGGCCTTGTACCTGGTGCCAATTAACCTCGGACCGACCGAAATTGCCTCTGAGTGGTGCGACCACACCGGGCTGGTTCCGATTTGACAACAAAACCATTCATTTGGGAGGCTTGACCGCAATATCATAGCAATTCGGCCCGACATCTGCCACACTTGTTACCAAATTGGTCTGATACCACGTCAATCTTTTGGATTCGGCGCGATATTGACGCGAATGAGGCATGCAACGATGTGCCGAAGAAGTACCAGGGGGCAAGCGCTGATCAATGACGACTGTCATCGGGAAATCCACACGCCTTTCAACTATTCTGCAAAACGCCGATCTACATGACTTCAGCGCGCGGTTTCTCGAAGAGGGGATAGACGACGTAATATTGGACGAATTGACAGACCCGGAACTTCGAGATCTGGGTTTGACTGTCGGTCAAAGGAAACGTTTTCGGCAAACACAGGCAGAACTGAAGCTTCAGGAAGCGTCCGACAGACCCGCAATGTCCCGCGTGGCCGAACGGCGACAGCTGACGCTTGTATTCTGCGATCTGGTCGGGTCCACGCAATTAGCACAGCGGCATGATCCGGAAGAGCTGATGCAGATCATGAATCTGTATCTGGACACCGCCATCGGCACGATGAAACAACACGGATGCCACCTGGCTTATAAGCAGGGCGATGGCATCATGATGTATTTCGGATATCCGAAAGCCACTGAAGATGATACCGAGCGCGCGGTGCGTGCGGTTTTGGAAACCATCGAAGCGGTTCAGAATCTGGAAAACAAGTTCGGTGAAAACCTGGACCTGCGCGCGGGAATTGCAACCGGAGTTGTCGTTGTCGGGGTTGTTTCCTCTGCCAGCCTGGGAACACAGGATTTCATTGTTGGCGAAACGGCCAACCTTGCCTCACGCCTTCAGGGATTGGCCAATCCCGGTGAAGTTGTCGTCTCGTCCGAGACATGGCGCCTGACAAAAGGGGCCTTCAACTTTGAACCGCGCGGCAATCACGAATTGAAGGGATTTGATGGTGAGCTCTCGGTCTTCCGCGTTATTGACGAAAAGATCGCCGCCAGCCGGTTCGACGCGCGCACCGGCAAGTCGACGGTCAAATTGGTTGCCCGCGAAGACGACCTGACCAGCCTGACAGGGCTTTGGGATCATGTGCTGCGCGGATCGGGTCAGGTTGCGCTGGTTGGTGGCCCGGCCGGTATCGGGAAATCGCGCCTGATCAATTCCCTCAGCAAAACGCTGGGACAAAGGCCTATGACCCTGCAATGTGTCCCGCATCTTGCCAGTTTGCCCCTGCACCCGCTACGTGCCGAGCTTCGACGGTTTGCAGGGGATGAGACTGATACCGACAAGGTAACCGAGTCGATCAGGAAATACGCGAAAAACGCCTCTCGTTTGACCGAAGAAGATGCTGCGCTGCTTTTGGATTTGGCCGGGTTTGAAACCGACGCTCCGGTCGAACCCGATCCGATCAAGAAAGCCCGCAAATCTTTGGACTTGCTGATCCGCTGTGCCGGGAGCATCTGCGATGAACGCGGGTCATTGCTGTTGGTATTCGAAGATGTGCACTGGGCGGACGCAACCACGCTGGATGCCTTGGACGCGCTGATCGACGCCTTGGACCAATTGCCCATCCTTGTGGTTCTGACGCACCGCCCTGAATACGAGCCTCCGGAACATTTTGAAGGCCGCGCGTCAATCGTCGAATTGACACCTCTTTCGGTTCTCGAAGCGTCTGAACTGGTGCGCCGTGTTGCCGTACCGCGCAGCCTGCCGGTCACTTTGGTCAGACAGATTGTCGAAAAAGCCGATGGTGTACCGCTTTATATCGAAGAAATGACCAAGGCGGTTCTGGATCAACTGCCGCAGGACGTGCCCATCGACGCCGGGGTAATGGGAACCCTCAGTATCCCCGCAACTCTTCATGACTCGCTGATGTCGCGGCTGGACCGGATGGAAAATGCGCGACCTGTAGCGCAGTTGGGATCCGTGATTGGCCGCAGCTTCACGTCGGCGATGATCCATGCGGTAGCGCCCAAGGAAACGGATGTGGAATCGGCATTGATCCAACTGATCGGTGCAGGTCTGGTATCCATCACCAGCGAAGCCGGGGCGCCGACTTACACGTTCCACCATGCGCTGGTGCAGGACACAGCGTACCAGTCGCTTTTACTTGAAGACCGGGAACAGATTCACCTGAAAATCGCCAAAGAATTGCTGGCCGGTCACAAGGCTTTTGGTAACCCGACACCGGATACCGTGGCGCATCACTGCGATCTAGGCGGTCTTAAGGGCGAGGCTGTTACCCACTGGGTTCTGGCGGGTGAACAGGCCCTCAGCCGTCTTGCGAACCTACCGGCGATTGCCGCTTTTCAGGCCGCATTGCGCAATATCGAAACGATGCCCGGCGGTCCCGAACGAGATGGGGTAGAGCTTGGCGTTCAGATGAATGTGTTGCCTGCATTCATGGCGATACACGGTTGGTCATCCACACAGGTTGGGCAGACCGCAGCCCGTGCGATGCATCTTGCACAGGCGCTGGGTGCGGGCGAAACCCTGTTTGCCGCGACCTTCTGCCGATGGACGCATTTCTTTGTGTCGGGCCAGATGAACCGCGCACTTGAGATGGCGAAGGCCCTTGACGGCATGGCCAGCCTTGCACCGGATCCGGTTACAAACGTCCTTGCTGCTCGAGCGCTCAGCTATACTCATTATTTCCGCGGCGAGTTCGCCGATTGCGAAAGACAGCTTGAACGGGGCCTTGCCCTGATCACGCCCGAGCTTGACATGGCCATGATGCCGATGACCCAGTCCTCGACCAGCGCGTCGTTCTTTGCCATTCAGGGCTGTCTTCTGTGGCAGCTTGGCAAATTCGACGAGGCCGAAGAGGCCCGCCTGAAGTCGATCGAAATCAGCAAGCCGTTCGAACACGCCCCCAACCTTGTCTACATTATGGGCGCGTCGTCGATGTTCCTTCCGTATGCGGGCGAATGGGACTTGCTGGACGATACGATGAACGAAGCGCGTCGGATCGCGGACGAGGAAGGGTTCCTGTATCTTCACGCAATGCAGGATATCTATCTGGGTCTAGCTCAGGCGGGCAAAGGTGACGTGATCGGGGGGGCTGCTCGTGTCGGGACCTATATGGACCTTGTGTCCCAGGCTGGCGGCAACTTTACCTTCCCGCAAAACCAGATTGTCCTGTCCGAGCTGTTGATAGATCAGGGTCATATCGAGGATGCCCTGAACCGGCTTGAATATGTTTGCACGCCCGGGTGGGAGCGTGGAGAGATGTTGAACAAGCCGGAATATCACCGTGTGCGCGCCAAAGCATTGGCCGCCCGTGGCGACCTTGACCAAGCTGTCACCGAGGCAAATCAAGCCCTGCAGCTTGCACGTGACATCGGGGCAGTTGTTCAAGAGAAACGCGCTCTGGATTGCCTGAACAAATTTGCTAAAACGTTATGAAATTAGATAGCTGCCAGATTTAACCGCGCAGTGCCATCCAGAAGGGGGAGACGATGACCGAAGCACTTGAATTGGACCAGCAGCAGTGGGACGCCGTGAACAAGGCCGTCCACGATGAAGCGTTGCGCGCGCGTATTGCTGCCAGTTTTCTGCCGCTCTACGGCCCGCTACCGGCTGATACCCAATCGGTTCCTCTGAACAAGCTTGAACTGGTTCCCGAAGCGACCGGTCCAAAGATGCGCTTTGGCGTGAATGATTTTGATACGACGCGGCTGTCGACAGTGTCCGTGAACGTCCATGTCAAAGGCGCACAGCTTGCAGATCCCGAACTGGCCGCCGCGCTGATCATGTTCCGCCGGGCGGCTGCCATTGTCGCACGGGTCGAGGATGAGATCATTTTTAACGGTCAGGCCGGCACTGGTGAAGGCCCCCAACCCGCGCCCGGCGCACCCGTCACGCTGCCCCCGGTCTATACCGTCAGCGGTGGTGGAAAATACGAAGGCCTGCTGGAAGCGGGGGAGGCACAACCCATTTCCGGCGGTTCCAAGAAAAAGCCTACCGGCCCCGAGGTTTTCGAGGCCGTGGTTGCCGGGATCAGCCAGCTGGAATCCCTGGGACATCTTGGGCCCTATGCCTGTGTGATGGGTAACGGCCTGTTCCAGGCGGTCACGACACCGATGGAAAACTCGATGGTCCTGCCCCGCGACAGCATTCTGCCATTTCTGGACGGGCCGCTGCTGCGGTCTGGCGCATTTCCAGTGAACAAGGCCGTGCTGGTGTCTTTGCAGGGCGCACCGGTTGAGATTGTTGTGCCTTCTGACATTGCTGTCAAATATCTGCAGACCTCGGCAGATGGCGATCATATCTTCCGCGTTCAGCAGAAGTTCCGCCTCAGGATCAAAGAAGCTCAGGCTATCTCGACCATCACGTGCTGACCGGCGCGATGGGTATGCGGGAATTCAGCGACGGCGGGGTCACCCTGCGCTGGTCCGAGGCCGCCTTTCAAGCAGCCACCGGGGTACAGCGGGTTCTGGTTGAGGCCGGGCCTGCGATATCTCCGCATGACACGCTGCGCCTGTTCTATCGCGAAGGGGGCGGACCTGAACGGGCTGTCCGTGGGTGGCCACTGGGTCAGGATCCACAATCGGGGTTGCAACAATTTGCAGCGGCCCTGCCGGTTCCCGCTGTGGGAAAACAGATGACCTGGCGGCCGGTTCTGACCTCGGGCGGGCGCGATTATGACCCCGGAAACGCGGTCGCGCCGAAACCAGAAGATCGCGCGCCAAAACACGAGACATCCAGTCCGGTGCTGGATCATATCGCCCATTTTGAGGTGCCGTTTTCAGGCAACTTCAACCCATCGGGTGAAACTCCCGATGGCATATGGCTGCATTTTGCGATCAAAGAAGGCGGTACCGTGACCGGCCCGAAACTGAACGGAACGATCGAGCCGGTGGGCGGAGACTGGATGCGCGTGCGCCCTGATGGCGTGGGTATTCTGCATGCCAAGGCGCTGATCAATCCGACAACCGGCGGTGCCCCGGTCATGTTCGACGATACCGGGATCTGCGATTTCGGTACGGATGGCTATGCCGCCCTTGCCAAGGGCAAGCTGCCACCCAGTGCCCCGGTTCGGCTGGCACCCCGGTATCTGACCTCGAATCCGCGTTATATGTGGATCAACCGTCTGCAGGGTTTCGGGATCGGAGAGGCCAGCCTGTCCGACATCACCCTGCGATTTGACGTCTATTCCGCGAAAGGAACATCCGATGGCTGAAAAGGTGGTCATATTAGGCGGAGGCGTCGGCGGGATGAGCGCCGCGCATGAGCTGATCGAACGGGGTTTTGAAGTCGAAGTGTATGAGCGTCAGCTTATCGCCGGCGGCAAGGCACGCAGCATTCCCGTGCTTGAAGGTGAAGACGATCACGGTTCGAAAGAGGAACATATCAGAGCGCTGAAAGACTGGATCGGGATGCACGGCTATGACCTGCCACCCGGTGTCAAACGCCCCTGGTTGCCCGGTGAACATGGGTTCCGGTTCTTCCCCAACTTCTACCGGCACATCACCAATACGATGTCGCGCACGCCCTATTATGACAAAGGCACCTGCTACGACAATCTGGTTCCGACAACCCAGGTATTGGTCAGCCAGTTCGACCACCCCGGTATCATCGTACCCGAGCGGTTTCCACAATCGCTAAAAGAGGTCGCCAATGCGCTCAAGACCTTTGCCTATACAATCTCGCCGCGCAACGAAATCGACTTTGAGGATATCGAACATTTCATTGGTTGCATGTGGCGCATTGCGACCTCGTGCAAAGAGCGCCGGTTCGATGAGTATGAACGTATCGGCTGGTGGGAATTCATCGGCGCCGCGGAGCGGTCCGAAGCCTATCAGAAGTTTCTGGCAATCGGCCTGACCCGGTCACTGGTGGCGGCCAAAGCGACAACCGCAAGCACCAAGACCGTCGGCGATGTCGCCATTCAACTGCAGCTTGGGATCGCAACACCCGAGGCGACCAGCAACAGGCTGCTGAACGGGCCAACCAATCTGGTCTGGATTCAGCCTTGGCTGGAATATCTGAAAAGCCGGGGTGTGGTGTACCATTTCGATTCCAAGGTGACCGGGATTGAATGCCGAAACGGCCGAATTGCCAGCGCCACGGTTGAACAGGACGGCACGCAAAAGCAGGTCACCGGTGATTGGTTCATCAGCGCCTTGCCCATTGAACGCATTGCACCTTTGGTGACGCCGGCCATGACAAAGGTAGATCCGGGTCTGGCCAAGCTGCCATTGCTTGCCGAAGACGTGCAATGGATGAATGGCATACAGTTTTACCTGACCAAGGATGTTGAACTAGCCCATGGCCATGTGATCTTTATCGACAGCCCTTGGGCGCTGACGGCTGTTTCGCAAAAACAATTCTGGTCCCAGATAGATTTTGAAAACTGGGCCGATGGTAAGACCAAGGGATTACTCTCGGTCGATATTTCCGAATGGGACAAGCCGGGCACGAACGGAAAAACCGCGCGCGACAGCTCTCGTGAAGAAATCGCCAAAGAGGTCTGGGAACAGCTCAAACGCAGCCTGAACGTTGATGGCAACATCGTCCTCAGGGATGAAGAACTGCATTATTGGTTCCTGGATCCCGACATCGTTGAGGACCCCGATCATCCTGCCCGAGAAAGCAATGTCGAACCGCTGTTGGTAAACCGCATTAACAGCTGGCGGCTGCGGCCCGAAGCGGCGACGCTGATTCCGAACTTTATGCTTGCGTCCGACTACGTCCGGACCAACACCGACCTGGCCACCATGGAAGGCGCAAATGAGGCTGCCCGAAGAGCCGTCAATGCCATCCTACGGCGCAGTGGTTCTGAGGCGCAGCCCTGTGAAATCTGGGATCTGCATGAGCCCGACATCCTGCAACCCCTCCGGGCCTATGACTATGCCCGATATCAGGCGGGTGAGCCCTGGGATGAACGCTTTGCCATCGCTGTCGAGGCCGCTTTGCGCATGGGACAAGACGCCACCGGCACCAAACGTGGTGGGCAAGGACCGCTGGCCGCGATTGGTCCGCTGACGGCCGAATACTCCAAGCCCGGCGGAATTGTCGAAGACCCTGCGATCTCGGACGCGTTGCGCATGGTCGCGGCACCTCCTGAGCTCTATAATCTGATGGCCGCGCATCTGCCGGGCCGGGACACACCGATCCCCGGCGCGGACTTTGCCGAAGATCTGGCGATCGGCATTGTTGAGGCGACCTCACCGCCAACCGACACGTCCGGTCGCAAAGTCATCATCACACAGAAGGGCTGACAGGTGACTGTTCCCAAGGCGCAGCCGGCATCCGCGGCCACGCAAGGCTTCCTTGACCAACTGACGCGTTATGGCGATCAGGCGCGCAAGGTACTGTTGGACAAAATGCCAACGGGTGAGCCGCAAGCCTATCTCTATGGGCCTATGCGGGACTATATCGAAACCTCGGGCAAAGGGCTTAGACCTGCCCTTCTTTTGGCCACGTGTGAAGCATTCGGCGGAAAAGCCGAGGATGCCGAAATTGCTGCTGCGGTCATCGAATTGCTGCACAATGCATTTCTGGTTCATGACGATATCGAAGACCTCAGCGATTTCCGACGGGGTCGGGAATGTATGCACAAACGTCTTGGTGTGCCCTTGGCGATCAATATCGGCGACGGCATGCAATCTCTGGCGCTAAGCCTGCTGCGCCAGAACCTCGGCCCTCTGGGCCCGATGACCGGCGCGCGTGTGGTGGACGAATTTGATCACCTGCTGAAAGAGTCGATCGAGGGCCAAGCCCTTGAATTGGGATGGATAAAAGACAATCGCCTTGACCTCAGCCCGTCCGACTATCTGACCATGTGTCTGAAGAAAACCTGCTGGTACAGCTTCATTCACCCGATGCGTATAGGTGCCCTGATCGCGCGCCCGGACTATGTCGCCTCCGGGGCGCTGAATCTGGATGACTTCAACGCGTTCGGCTTTTTTCTGGGGGCCGCCTTTCAGATCCAGGATGACGTTCTGAATCTTGTGGGAAGCCAGGGTAAATACGGCAAAGAGATCGGTGGGGATATCTACGAAGGCAAACGCACGCTGATGCTGGGACGTCTTGGGGCGCAGGCGGATCGGCAGGAACAGTCCCGACTGTCAGAGTTTCTAGAAAAGCCAAGAACGGCCCGTTCGGAGCAAGAGGTCGAATGGGTATTGGCGCGGATGAACCACTATTCTTGCATTGAATATGCTCAGGCCGCAGCAAATGACCTGCTTGCGGCGGCCCGTCGGGAATTCGATGTTGTATTTGCAAATACCAACGCGGCGCCGCGCGCGTTTCTTGGTCAGTTCATGGATTATCTGGTGGCGCGTCAGGTCTAACACTCGCCCTATTTTTTTGTAGATATTCAATATCTTAAATTTCGAAATCCCGTGAATCCACCGCCGAATCCAATACGCATTCCTTTCAAGTTTGTCATTTACTAAACGCTGTAGGCTGTGCACATTGAGCTATGCCTTATTTCGAGCGAAAACCATTTGTCAGCGCTCTCCGCACGGCCACCAAGGCCGTACCGGAGCAGGAAACACTTCCGATATCTCAGATCGCACGGGGCATTCTGAATGCGGAAAACAGCACCACACAACAGCTGGACGGACCCTTTCACTGCCGCAAGCCCTGCAGGCCCGGTGAGACAGGAACCATTCTCTTGTCCTTTGCTGCACCTGCCGGAGCAGACGTTGTCGACTTGCAGTTCGAACCGGGCGACATGATCAGCCGCGACGGCAACGTGTTGCCAACCGACAAGATGAGCATCCAACCTTCCGCAGTCCGTATTCCCCCGGGACAGGCCGTCGACCTTGCCGTAAGCCTCACCATTCATGATCTGGCAGAACCCGGCCAGTATCAGGGGCGCGTATACACCAAAGGCAGCGAAAACACCGCCATCGTTGTCACCTTTGAGGTTGTGGCTGACTAAAGTGATCCTGCCCCGAAGGTAGGGTGCAGTATTGCCCGTGGTCGGAGTTTTCTATTTCGATTGCACATATGCAGAAAAATAGCTTCGAAAAATATTTCGATTTGTAATCATCTGCCTCATACGAAGCTGGCACCGGGCGAGGCTAAACATGCGCCTCATAGATAGCTTAACTATTCCTGCCATTGGGCTGTTAGGTGCCACAGCCAACGTGAACGCAGAGCAAGAACAAACAGCTTTTTAAATCGGGTGAGATGGGTCGCCTTGGCACAAAAATCGACCAAAAGATTACCGGGCAAACGATTTAAACTGTTGAGCAACATCGACGCGCGAAGCGAAACGACCAGCCAGAATTGTCCCCCGTCTCTCGCATACAGAATCGAAGGCGGTCAGGCATCGCGCTTTGCTTCAACCACCTCACGCAGCCAAAAAAATGACGATGCCCTGAACCCAAATTGCGCGCACTCGGAATTGCCGCGATTGTCCGATTTGAGAACGCGCTTCTGCTCGATACTCAACCGCTCAAATCATCTACGGCTTGGCGCACAGCAGCGATCATCTGCGGCGCCAACCCGTTGTGACCCAGTCTCTCAATCTCCTCAAATTGAAGCTTTCCAGCTTGGGCAAAGGCACGGGCAGGTTCAATCGGGCATATTAGGTCATCCTCTCCATGGATCAAACGATGTGGGAGTACGGCGATTGTATTTGGATCTCCGGGGCCGGTAGCAGGTAGGAAGAAATTATTAAGCCAGTACCAAAGGTACACGCGGGTGCGATTTATGTCGCTTTGGGTGACGGCTGCCGGAAGCCGCACAGTGCCAGGTTGCGGTCCATGAAACGCATCTTCAAGAGCCATCACACGGCGGGCTGCCTCACGTGCTTGCGCGTCATTGTCTTCCATACGGGCAAACCATGCTATGGCAGGATGGAGCTGTTCAGTCTCATCGAGAGGATCGAGAAACAGGCCGCGCGCAAGCTGCCCGGCTTCGAAACGCTTTGCCCTATCGCGCAACATCCACTGGTCCATTGAAGGACGGCAGATATGCGTGCTGCGCACGATCAATGCGCGTACCCGATCAGGATGAGCGGATGCGTAGGCCAATGCCAGTGCGCCACCCCATGAACCACCCAGCACTATCCAATCTTCATATCCCAGGGCCATCCGGATGGCCTCGGCATCGCGTAGGGTGTGCTGGGTCGTGTTTGCTGTGACCCGACCAGCTCTGCCCGACAACCCCGTTCCGCGTTGGTCAAAAAGAACTACCCGATGGCGGTCGGCGTCGAAATAGGCTGTGTGCTGCGGGTTGAGACCCGACCCTGGCCCCCCATGGAAAATGAGCGCGGGCGTATCACCATGCCCCCAAATCTGCACGTTCAAGCCGTCTATTGGGACAGGTTTAAAAGTGTTCATCGGTAGGTCTGCGACCTCCTCTATCATTGTCTCGCGACTGTCTTACTGGTGATGCTCTTCAACGAAGTTCGACGCGAAAGCCAATACGCCACGATGGCCAATACCCCGCAGATTACAAAGGTGAGCTGCATCCCGTTGGCAATCGCTTCAGCAGATGCTGCCTCGACGGTGCGGGCGCCGATCCCAAAGGAAAAGACCGTCCCCATGACAGAGGCGCCGAAAATAAGGCCCAGATTGCGCGACAAGCCAAGCAGCCCTGAAACTGTCCCCCGCTGATCTGCCCGAACCCCCACCATGATCATGGTGTTGTTGGCGGCCTGAAACAACTGGTATCCCGGTGTCAGGATGCTGATAGCGCCAATGTAGCCAATGACACCGAATGCGACTGGCAGGACCGCAAGCGCAAAGGTCCCGGTGGTCAGAGCAATGAGCCCAAGCGACAGAACACGCGCCGCCCCCCATGCATCCACAAGCCGACCCGATGGGACGCCGAGGAAGATCGATATGATTGGTCCGACCGACATGACAAGCCCCACTTTCGCCGCGCTCAGCCCAAGAGACTGCCCCAGAAAGAAGGGGCCTATCAGCAAAGTGGTCAACATCACATTTGCCACCAGAAAATTTGCTGCAAGGCCGGGGATAGCGCCGCTCTTTCGCAGTGCAGTTAGTCCGACCAGAGGTGTTATCCCAGAGGAAACACTTGCGGGCAAAAGCCGAACGGCCAAAATGGCCGTAGTCAGGCTCATCGGCACCAGGACAAAGAACACTCCTTGCCACCCGAGTTTTCCAATCAGCACCCCACCCAACGAAGGTCCCAGTGCAGTTCCGACCGCCGACATCGTGCCCAACAGGCCCATGGCTTGCCCGACACGCTCTGTTTCAAAAATATCGCGAACGAGTGCGACGGTCAGCACCATGAGGAATGCAGCGCCAATTCCCTGAAGAGACCGCGCGGCACTCAACACCTTAAGATTGGGCGCCAAGCCGCAAAACGCAGAGGCCAGCGCGAAAAGTATAAGCCCGAAGATCAGCATCTGCTGTCGTCCAAAGCGGTCCCCAAGTCGTCCAGCCAGCACAGAGAACAGCGTCAGTGTCGCGAGATATGCGATCACCACCCATTGCACTTGATGTACCGGCGCCTTCAGGTCCTGGGCGATTGCAGGCAAGGCGATATTGGCAATGCTGGTGCCCAATGAGGCCAGCAGCATGGACAGGGAGAAACACAACAAAGCGCCGGGTCTCGTTGTCTTCAATGCATTTGATTTGATGTGCACCACTATTTTCCTCTTGTCGGAATCGCTACAGAAAGCGACGTTACGAATTCAAGTCGACTTGAGGTCAAGCATGAAACTTTTGGATATAGGCGAGGTGTCGAAAAAGACCGGCACCCCAACTTCAACGCTGCGTTACTATGATGAGCTTGGCCTGATCTCGTCTGTTGCGCGGCACGGGCTTCGTCGGCAGTTCACGCCGGATGTCTTATTGCAACTTGCCCTGATCACGATGGGCAAATCTGCGGGGTTTTCACTTGAGGAAATCTCGGGGATGTTCGGCCTTGATGGAACTCCGAATATCCCCCGGCAAGAGTTTCACATTCGTGCGGATGCGCTGGATCGGCAAATCCGCGAGCTGACGGCGCTGCGCGATACCCTGCGACATGTGGCGGATTGCCCGGCGCCATCGCATTTGGAATGCCCAACATTCAGACGGCTCATCGACCTCGCCCATCACCGGGGCACGAAGAAAGCCAGTGGCAGGTAGCAGCAAGCCAACTACGAATTTTTGGTATACCGCTGAGGGGTATGGTCCGCCCGCACCATTGGATGCAATGCCGATATGTAAGTGTCCGAAATACACTAATTCAGATCGAAGTGAGCGGCCAAACTGTCAATTATCATGTCAAGAACTTGGGCGCGGTCCGTTCCCCCAGGATCAGTGCAAACAGGATCGTCCTGCTCTTCGATCAAAATCGCTTCACCGGCGGGCTTACATAATCCAAGCGCGGTGAAATGCGTTGCGGGCGCGATCGTCATCACCGCGGCCTGAGGAACCAGCGCCTCAAAATTGCTTCCCAGGGCGCTCGTGTCTGTTGCATTCAGCCTGTCGGCCCCGTCACCCAATCCAATCAGAAAAAGCGAGGCTGTCACGTCCCGCACATCCTTATGCGCAAGATCCCAAGTTAGTCCCGGATCAATGGCTGCGACGGCACTGACCCGTGGATCCTTGTAAGATGCCTCATATTTTTCCTGGTCGATTGCGGTTACATTGACGCCCTCTGCCGTCAGCTTTGCGCAAAATTGTGACCCTGCCCCTGCGGCCTCGCAATAATCGAAAAATCCGTCACGATTGCCCTGGACGCCCGCAAGCGAAAGGGCTGTCCAGCCACCATAAGAGAAACCCGTGGCGTAGATCCGTGAAGTGTCGATGAGGGGGGCGAAAACCGGGTCTTGCAGCGCGTGATCCAACGCGGTGGACATGTCCTGGGCGCGGGTCCAATGATTAAATGCGGTATCGAAATCCAAATCTAAGGTCGTGCTGCCTGGATGGTTTACTGCCACTACGATTGCACCTTGCGAGACCAACCCCGCACTAAGCCACGCCATTCGTGCATAATTGCCGCCCCATCCGTGTGAGAGAAGAACAACCGGATGTTGCCCTGGCACCGGCTTGGCGTTTTCGACTACTGCTGTTCCATAGAACACTGCATTTTCTGCAAACATAGTCTGGCGCTGACCTGCCGCAGGGAACATAACAGCCATTTGCATGTCCTGATCATGATGAGGTGCGGCAATCGTCAATTCGACGAGGCCGACATCTTGTGCAGCAATTTCCGTGCCCGCCGAAAGGGTCATGACGAGGGTAAGAAGAGGAAGTTTCATGGCGCGCCTTTTTTGTAGGGTGGCATTAGTGTCGGCCTACATTCAGACGCTGTCGGGATTTCATACGACCTGAATCCGGTTTAAGGTCGCGCAGATCAGGATTTAGGTCCTATGACAGACGAAAACGGACCCCCCTGATGCCAGTTCTACCGATCCCAATGATTACTGCCCTGCTGCTTTCGGGCTTTCTTTTACATCGCTTTCTGACCCGCAAAACCCATCCCACGCTTTTGGTCCTCATCGGATGTTGCGCAGCACAAAGTGCGGTTATCGCGCTTGTGCAATATTATGGCTTTACGGGTCTCAGGGTCGTTCAGCCCATTCTTGCGACCGTAATTGCCGCATCCGCGTGGCTGTCCTTTCGTCAGGCCTCGGTGGGTTATCTGCGCAGACAGGACTTGTATTTGCATGCGGTAGGTCCGGCCCTTGCGATAAGTTTTCTGGCAACCCGACCCGAAGCGCTGGACGTGTTGATCCCCTTTCTCTTTGCGGCATACGGTATCGCCATCGCGTTTATGCTCTTACGCGGCGAAGATAGTTTGCCCCATAGCCGCTTAGAAAACGGGCGCATGATTGTTTGGGTTTGGCGTGTTCTGGCCATCGCTTTGATCGCCTCAGCAGGCAGCGACATATTCATTGGAGTCCGCCTTGCATCCGGAGACACCGAGGTCTTGCTCTGGCTGCCAAGCCTGTTTTCCGCAATCACACTGCTCATATTAGGGGCGCTCAGCCTATCGCATGCAATCGAAAGTCAGAGCATTGGCTCTGACACGCGCGATGCGTATTCCAAGCAAGATAAAACCCGTGACACCGCTATTGTCGAAAAGCTCGACGCCTATATGGAAACACATAAGCCATATCTCGATCCCGATCTCACATTGGCCCGGTTGGCCCGAAAATTGCAGGTTCCAGAAAAGCAGCTTTCAAGCGCAATCAACAAAGGCAAAAGCGAGAATGTGTCTCGCTACATCAATAGGCATCGGATATCTCACGCTTGCACCGTAATGAAGACTGGAAAATCGGTGACCGAGGCGATGCTGGCCAGCGGGTTTAACACCAAGTCGAACTTCAACCGCGAGTTCTTAAGGGTGATCGGCGTCAATCCGCGTCGCTGGTTGAGGTCTCTTGTGAAAGTGCCCGATGAAAGGGTCAAAACCTAAGACGTTCTGGTGCACCAAGCATCCTTGCCACAGCTGCCGAACCTTGATTTAGGACATTGGCGTCAGAGCCGTCAAACAGTGAGAATCCGATCTCTATTCTGTTTTCTGTCAGCATGATTATATTACTATCAGGAAAAACTGATGCTATGGTAATCCGAATAGAATTGGGTATTGCGCCGCGCCTGCTTGCAGAACCGGTTTGGACACGTGTAGCAAGACGTTGAAAGAATGAAATTGAAAAAACGCGACAAAGAAATGGCAGCAAACCTGACGCAGGACCCACATTCCGTTCGTTCGGGTGACAGAGAGAAAGTTCTTGAAGTTGCCATCGGCCGCGAGGTTCGTGCCTTTCGCAAACAGCAGAACATAACGGTCGCAGAGCTGGCCCAGTTGACCGGCCTGTCGATTGGCATGCTGTCCAAGATCGAAAACGGAAATACGTCGCCGTCCTTGACGACTCTGCAATCGCTGGCGGATGCGCTTTCGGTTCCTTTGACAAGCTTTTTCCGACAGTTTGAAGAACGCCGCGAGGCGGTTCATACAAAAGCAGGAGAAGGCGTCGAACTGGAGCGTGAAGGAACACGTGCGAACCATCAGTATAACCTGTTGGGACATATTGGTGCCAACGGATCCGGCGTGATCGTCGAACCGTATCTGATTACCCTGACCGCTGAATCAGATGTGTTCCCAACTTTCCAACATGGCGGGATCGAAACGATTTACATGCTGGACGGTGAGGTGGATTACCGCCACGGGGACCAGATTTACCCGCTAAAACCCGGCGATACCCTGTTCTTTGATGCAGATGCTCCGCATGGGCCCGAACGGCTTGTCAGCCTGCCGGCGCGGTATATATCAGTTATCAGCTATCCGCAGACAAACTGATCGGTTTGCGCAATAAGAAATCTGTGGGTCTGTCATAGCCTTCGCGACTGCCCGTGCTTACGATCGTGAACCCCAGCCTCGAAAATACGCGATGGTTTTCAGTAAGTTCCACGCGTGTTTCCAGTTCCAGCGCAGGTAAGCCAAGCTCTGCTGCACGGCGTGCAGCATGATGCACTAACCTGCGGCCGATACCCTGACCCCGCAATCCATCCTTCACCGCAAGCTTTCCAAGGTACAAACTGTCTGGCTTGGGCGTCAGAAACATACACGCGAAAAGTGGTCGCCCAACGGCCCAGATTTCGCCGCCACCCTGACAATGCACCTGCATTCCTTCCACGTTCAGACTATGGATAGAAGACGGAGGGTCGATCCGGGCATCCATGTACTGAAATGACGCGCGAAACAGCGCAAGCACGTCATACAAAGCAAAATCGTCACTCGAGATGGGCCAAGGCGCTTCGCCCGGATCAATCATATGAGTTGAGAAATTTCGCAAGTCTCGCTTACTTAGACAAACGTGGTTCCGTTTCCAAATCCGGCCATATCCCCGGAGACGTGGGCAACCCGTCGTCAAACTGGCTGAGATAGTCCAACATCATGGGGCGGTTATCGATGAACCCTTTATAGGTTGCCAGCTCGACCGGCAGGTCCCGGATGACCCGATGCAGACGGCGGCCCCATTTGGGAACGGTCATCAGGTCCTGAAAACTACACAGGTAGCAGCGGATCGGGAATACCAGGGCGTTGGATCGCGGTAGACGGAAAAAGGTTTGCAACTCGACCCGCAGATACTGTTTGTGCGCTATGTTTTCAGGTGTCAGCGTCGTCTTCTGGATACCCCATTTGTGATAGTTCTCCGGGCTGGTATCCAGCAGCGGATTCACTGTCATAGTCCAATTCAGACGCCGTGCTGGGGCACCCTGTTGAATGTTCAGCAGGAATTTCAGGGCGCGTTGGAAAATGCCCATTTCATGGGCTTTGGGAACCGGCGCGTGCCATTCGAAAAAGTTCATTCCGATGTCAAAATCCAGACTCCAATCCGCTTGGGTCGTCACCATTCCCGCATCCATCCACAGCATCTCATCACGCTGATCCAGCACGGCGAAATCACCCTGTGCCTGACGGGTGATGTATTCCATCGGCCCGTACGGAAGCGTGGTTTCGTCCATGAAGGTAAAGCTGTGATCAATGCCCATCGGTTTGTTGACCCAGCGCCACTGGTTGCCATTGCGATGCAGTTCGAACAGATCGGGATAGTCTTCGGATTTGCTGACCATGATCAGCTCTAGCAAGTCCCAACCGGCCAAAGTCATATGCGGCAGTGACTGGCAGCGCAGCGGATCCTGATCCAATACCATGGCGCGGTCTTTCATCTCGGACACATAGTGTTCGTCGACGTCGAACCGCATCTCGTAGACCGATCCTTTGGGCCCGCCGCGATGCTGTTCCATGTTGACTGAATACATATAGCTGTCTTCGTGAAACGGAAACGGAAAGCGTTTGATCGCCCAGTCCGAGTTGTGAAACGTATAGTCATCGCGGAAGGATTCGTCGTTGAATTGAATGGTCATGTTGGGCCTCCTCTCAACGGTCCAGCACGAGGGACTTGCCCTCGAAACGCGATACACAGGGCATGATTTTCTTGCCCGCAGCCTTTTCTTCGCCGGTCAGCCAGTGATCGCGGTGAACGAAATTACCTTCATGGTCGAGCACAACGGTTTCGCACTGACCGCAGGCCCCTCCGCGGCACAGATATGGTGCGTCCACGCCTTCACGTTCGATGGCCTCCAGCAGGCTTTCGTTTTCACCCACATGAATGACCTTATCCGATGCCGCCAAGCGCACCTCGAACGGTTTACCGGGCTGAGGCGCCAGGAACTCTTCGTAGTGCACGCAATCTTCGGGCCAGCCTTCGGCGGCAGCCGTGTTTCGGACCCAGTCGATCATGCCCTTTGGACCACACACATACAGATGCGTTCCCAAGGGTTGCCCGCTGAGCAGATTTTTCAGATCAATCGCCTGGCTCTGATCGTCATAGTACAGATGGGTTTCGTTCGGATGTCTGTCTGTCAGTTGCTCAGCATAAGATGCCAAGGCAGTGTTTCGGCACGCGTAATGCAACTCCCAATGCCCGTGCAGCAGTTCCAACTGTTTGATCTGCGCCAGAAACGGGGTGATCCCGATGCCACCGGCCAGAAACAGATGCTTGCGGGCGCGCAAGTCCAGTGAAAACAAGTTGACCGGATAGCTGATGGTCATCTCGTCACCCAGCTTGACCTGGCGGTGCATGAACAGCGACCCCCCCCTGCCCTCATCATCACGTCGAACCGAAATTGTATAAGATGACTGATCAAACGGATCCGACATCAACGAATAGGGGTTAAGCCGTGTAATGGCACCATCCTGCATTTCGACCACAGTATGTGCCCCGCCCGAAAAGGTTGGTAATGGCGCGCCGTCGATACGTTCGAACCGGAACCGCGTCACCAATTCGTTCAGCGGAGTGATCTCGGTCACCTTGACCTGAATTTTCTCAGCACCGCTCATTCGTAAATCCCCTTCGACTCGGGCACATTACCATGATCCTCGGCGTCGATACGGACGCCCTGATAGGCGGCAAGACGGCGGGAGTAGTGATCGCGCACAAACAGGTTTAAGCCGCAATGTGAACAGACAAACGGGTCAATCTCGACGTCTTCGGTGATGCCCTTGCAATGCACGCATTGCATCCGACGGGCGACCGATCCGCGATGTTCGGTCTGGATCGCCGTGTGCGGCAGACCCAGAGCCATCACTTCATTCATGGCCTGCCCCATCATGCCTTCAGTGCCGGTCAGGTAGACCTGCAATCCCATATGCGCGTCCTCCAGAACCCGACGAATGCGCGGCAGAGACGCCTCGAAAGACGGGCCTTCATAGAACTGAGCAGGGTTCAATGCCCTTAGCTTTTCCGCGAAATCCGTGCCTTTCGGGATGTAGATCAGATGGGTTTTGGCCATCAGGCCAGGTGTTGCGATGTCGAGAATGGCTTCGGCCCCTTCGGCCTCGGCTATCATGAGATGATGTTCGCCCTGGCGAACCTCTAGCGTGCCCCAGACCGGGCGGCTTGCGATTGACTTGGGAAATTCGAACTTTGACATTGTGCCCCCAATAGGAAAAGGGCGCCACGGTGTGTCCGTCGCGCCCCCTGAAACTCAGCCCTTTGCGGTTCTGATCGATTTGTCCTGATCGTAGAACGGCATCTCTTCCGCAGTTGCCGTTATTTCTGTCCCATCGCCGTTGCGCACCGTCAGCTTGGTGCCGGGTGATGCACATGCGACCGGCATCCGCGCGATACCCACATTGTGACCATTGATATCAGAATACATGCCGAAGGTGACAACGCCGACTTTCTCGCCGTTTTGCAGCAGATCCGCGCCTTCATCCGCCGGGGTCGTGCCGTTCAGTTTGACGCCATAGATCTTGAACCGCTCTTTGCCTTGCGATGCATAGTGGTTCTCGGCGCCGATAAAGCCGGTTTTTCCAGGTGAGACAGTGAAATCCAGGCCCAGTTCCCACAGTGTATCGCCGCAGGTATCGCCATCGAACGGATAGGTTTCGGAATTGTCGCCGGGGTAAAACAGCAGGTAGCTTTCGGTCCGCAACAGGTCGAGCGTCGAGAACTGGACCGGGACGATGCCCATATCCTTGCCATCAGCCAGAATGCTGTCCCACAAGTGAACGGCGTGCTTAGCCTGACAGAATATCTCATACCCGCGCTCGCCGGTATAGCCGGTCCGCGAAATCATCACCGGGCAGCCATATAGCTTGGTCTGCATGATGCCGAAATAGGCCAGATCGCGAATTCCGGGGATGTGCTTAGCCAGGAAGTCTACAGCCACCGGGCCCTGCAGCGACATGTCATGCATGTCATCATCGAAGATGACCGAACAATTCTTACCCGCCGCCACGGATGTCAGCTGCTCCATTCCGGTGCCTGTGCCATGCACCACCAGCCACGTGTTCACCGACAGGCGATAGATGATGCAATCATCAACAAACTTGCCTTCGGCATTCAGGATTGAGGCATAGGTAGACCGCCCCGGCATGATCTTTTCGACGTTCCGCGTGGTGACACGATCAATGACATAGGCGGCATCCTCACCAACCACGTGAACCTTTTTCAAACCGGAAACATCCATAAGACCAGCTTTGGTCCGAATTGCTTCGTAGTCAGCTTTGGCGCGTTCAGGGCTTTGGTCATAGAACCAAGCAGTCCCCATCCCGTTCCAGTCTTCAAGCTCGCCGCCGATCTGGGCGTGGCGTTGCGCAAGGGCCGACGTCCTCCAAAGAATGGCCATGGTTCGGTTCTCCCGTTGATCGTTTTTGTTGCCCATATTGAGGCCGATGTTGGGTTGAAAATCAACACTTGTGTGCAGAATTTTTTCCTGTTGGGAATATTTGCCTGCAATTTTTGCACCCTAAGAACATCCGGGAATATTGATATTTCTTTTCTTTATCTGTGGCTTAGTGCGTTTTTTGACGTGTGAGGACATACATCAAGCACAGACCTTAAAGATGTTTGCCCCACATATCTATTGACAGGTCGCCAATGAGATTGTCCCCTTAGTATACAATTATTCCCAGCAGGAAATGCTTCGCAGAAAGACCTCCTGCTGCAACAACAGGGAGACTACGAAGTGGATGGCAATCTAAATGCACTTACGACGGTCTTTACCGAGTTTTATTACTGGGTAACGGTCGTCTTCATGTTCCTCATCCATGTGGGCTTTTGCATGTACGAAGTCGGCGCCAGCCGGGCCCGTAACCATATGCACACATTGATGAAAAACATCATGATCATCCCGCTGGTGACGGTCACGTTCTTCTTCTTTGGATGGTGGATCTACTGGGCGTTCCCGAACTTTCCGTTCTGGGGCGGTCTCGACACCGAAGCAGGTGCCGCAAATCTACCGTGGGCGAACACAATGGCAACCAATTTGGACGACAGAATCACGGGTGTCTTCTGGGCCGCGTTCCTTCTGTTCTCGTGGACAGCTGCCTCGATCGTTTCTGGTTCAGTGATCGAACGGATCAGGTCCTCGGCTTTGTGGGTCCATGCAGTCATGATCGGGTCCGTCTGGTGGATCATCGACGCTGCTTGGGGCTGGCACTATGGTGGCTGGATGGTGCGTATCTTGGGGTATCACGATGCTTATGCGTCAGGCGTTATCCATGCAATCGCAGGTGGTTACGCACTTGGTGTGATCATGGTACTGGGTCCACGACTTGGCAAGTTTGCCAAGGATGGAACGCCGCGGGATATTCCTCCGCATAATCCATGGTTGCTGACCATCGGTATTTTCCTGATCTATACCGGGTTCTGGGGTTTCTATGCGGCATGCAACGTGCCTGTGATCTCGCCCGAGGTTATCGACGGTCAGATCGTTGGCGCCACCTGGACTGCAACCAACATCTATCTGGCCCCGACCACGCTGTCGGCGATTACCTTTAACTTCCTGATGTCGCTGTCGGGTGGGTTGATGGCAGCCTATGTCGTCTCGAAGGGAGATGCCTTCTGGACCTTCTCGGGCGGTCTGGCCGGTATCATCACCGCGTCTGCTGGAAACGATTTGTATCACCCGATCCAAGCGATGATCATTGCCGCAATCGGCGTCGTGATCGTCTATAATCTGCACTACTGGGTAGAGCGTCGGTTCAAGCTGGATGATGCTGTCGGTGCTGTAGCCGTGCATGGCTATGCAGGTGTCGTCGGGCTGGTCATCGCGGGCTTTGTCCTGTGGGGCGTGCCTTCGTCACCATATGAAGGTTATGCAACCATCAACCCGATCGGTCAGATCACGGGTGCCGTCATCATGTTCTTTGTCCTTGGGTTCCTGCCAGGCTGGGCTCTGGCGAAAATGCAATCCGCTGCCGGCGTACTGCGCATCCCGGAAGAAGTTGAACTTCAGGGTCTCGATTACGCTGAACACCATGCCTATGAGGACGCCAAAGCTGCCATTATCGAAGCCGATAAAGAAGAACTGGCCGCCCGTGGCGTAGCAGCGAAATGAGGGAGTAAGATATGTCTACGAATGGTTATACAAACTGGGCCGTGGATCTGGCCGAAGTCGGGCCGGTCTATCCCTTCCAAGGTTACGAAGTTCTAATGGTCATCATTGGTGTCGTCTTCTGGGTTGGCTGGCATCGCATCCAATTCGTCCGCGAAGCTGAGCACCTGGAAAAGGCGCGCCACACCGGTGACGAAGAAAAGGTGAAAGCACAGTTGGAGCGATATTGATCCAGTCTTAAATGCTTGCAATGGGCGCGAAAAACACAGGTCGCGCCCATTGCCTCTTAGGAAAAAAACTTTCCTATGATTATTGATGTCCCACTGATTTGTTGGTACCGTCGAATCATAATGAAACACATAAGGAGATCTGCCAGCCATGTGCGGAATTGTTGGATTATTCCTCAAAGACCAGTCTCTTGCGCCCCAACTGGGCAATATGCTGACAGACATGCTGATCACGATGACAGATCGTGGCCCCGATAGTGCCGGTATTGCAATCTACGGCTCTGAGTCCGATGGCAAAACCAAGATTACAGTTCAGTCCCCCAACCCCGAAACGGACTTTGTCGACTTGGCTGATGAGCTAGGCAAAAGTCTTGGCGTGACGGTTGGTCAGGCAGACAATGATACACATGCCGTCTTGGAAATTCCCGCCCGTCAGTTCGAAGCCGCGCGCGCCGCGCTGGCTGAAATCCGGCCGACGGTTCGTATCATGAGTCGTGGCGAAAGCCTCGAAATCTACAAGGAAGTTGGCCTGCCCAAGGATGTTGCAGACCGCTTCAGCCTCAGCGGCATGAGCGGCACTCATGGCATTGGACACACACGCATGGCGACGGAATCCGCCGTGACAACAATGGGCGCACATCCGTTCAACACGGGGTCCGATCAATGTCTGGTTCACAACGGGTCGCTGTCCAACCACAACTCGTTGCGCCGCAAGTTGCGCCGCGAAGGCGTTACCATCCAGACAGAGAACGACACCGAAGTTGGTGCCGCATACCTGACCTGGAAAATGATGAATGGCGCCACTTTAGGTGAAGCTCTGGAATCCAGCATTGATGATCTGGACGGGTTTTTCACCTTTGTAGTAGGGACCAAAGACGGGTTTGGCGTCGTACGTGACCCAATCGCTTGCAAGCCTGCAGTGATGGCAGAAACGGATCAATATGTTGCCTTTGGCAGCGAATACCGCGCCTTGGTGAACCTGCCAGGAATCGAAGACGCCCGAGTTTGGGAACCTGAACCGGCCACCGTATATTTCTGGTCGCACAACGACAGTCCAACAACCCACGAAAAGGCCGCCTGAAATGCAGACCTATGATTTAGAGGCAGACGGACTGCGTGGATTGAACTCGTCCCTGCAGGCGCAAAACGCCGAGACCAACCAAACCAGCTGGGAAATTGTAAATCCAAAAGGCAGCCATGCGATTGCTGTCGGACTGGACGCGCCGATCGAAGTGACGGTCAAGGGGTCTACCGGGTACTATTGTGCCGGCATGAACCAACAGGCGACCATCAAGGTTCACGGCTCAGTTGGTCCGGGTGTGGCTGAGAATATGATGTCCGGCCAGGTCATCGTCGATGGCGACGCCAGCCAGTATGCCGGGGCCACAGGCCATGGTGGGTTGCTGGTCATCAAGGGCAACGCAAGCTCGCGCTGCGGTATTTCGATGAAAGGTATCGACATCGTGGTGCATGGCAATATCGGCCACATGTCCGCCTTCATGGCACAGGCAGGAAATCTGGTCGTCTGCGGAGATGCGGGCGATGCGCTGGGGGATTCACTCTACGAGGCACGGCTGTTCGTGCGTGGTTCGGTCAAAAGCCTCGGTGCTGATTGCATCGAGAAAGAAATGCGCCCTGAGCATCTGGATATTCTGAGGGATCTGCTGGACCGCGCTGGCAGCGACGCCAAGCCGGAAGAGTTCAAACGCTATGGCTCGGCTCGTCAGCTTTACAATTTCGACATCGACAATTCCGCAGCTTACTGAGGAAGAAGGGTATGAAAGATATGGACGATCAGATCCCCCGCACCCTGCCGATTCAGTCGGCGACATTTACCAATCCGATCAATGCTGAGATCCGTCGCGCCGCTGCGACAGGTATCTATGACATTCGTGGCGGTGGCGCCAAACGGAAAGTTCCTCATTTCGACGATCTACTCTTTCTGGGTGCGTCGGTGTCGCGCTATCCGTTGGAAGGCTATCGGGAACGCTGTGATACCTCAGTTACGCTGGGCACACGCTTTGCCAAGAAACCGATCGAACTGGACATTCCAATCACCATCGCTGGCATGAGCTTTGGGGCTCTGTCCGGGCCAGCGAAAGAAGCCTTGGGCCGCGGCGCATCTGCTGCGGGCACGTCAACAACCACCGGTGATGGCGGCATGACACCCGAGGAACGTGGCCACTCAACCAAGCTGGTGTATCAATACCTGCCCTCACGCTATGGTATGAATCCCAACGATCTGCGTAAGGCTGATGCGATTGAGATTGTGGTTGGCCAAGGCGCCAAACCCGGCGGGGGCGGTATGTTGTTAGGTCAAAAGATCAGTGACCGTGTGGCCGAGATGCGGACCCTGCCCAAAGGCATTGACCAACGGTCCGCTTGCCGCCATCCAGACTGGACAGGGCCGGACGACCTTGAGATCAAGATCCTCGAACTTCGGGAAATCACTGATTGGCAAGTGCCTATCTATGTGAAAGTTGGCGCCACGCGCCCCTACTACGACACTGCATTGGCAGTGAAAGCCGGGGCGGACGTTGTCGTCATGGATGGCATGCAGGGCGGCACCGCTGCGACGCAAGACGTATTCATTGAGCATGTCGGGTTGCCAACACTGTCATGCATCCGCCCTGCCGTTCAGGCATTGCAGGATCTGGGCGTACATCGTGAGGTTCAGTTGGTCATTTCGGGCGGCATTCGCACCGGGGCCGATGTGGCCAAGGCATTGGCACTGGGTGCAGATGCAGTTGCCATTGGCACGGCTGCTCTGGTGGCCCTTGGGGACAACGATCCCAAATGGGAATCCGAATACCAGAAGCTGGGCACAACCACTGGCGCTTATGACGATTGGCACGAAGGTCAGGACCCGGCAGGGATCACCACGCAAGACCCTGACCTGGCTGCGCGTCTTGACCCGGTTGCTGCGGGTCGCAGGCTGCGCAACTATTTGAAGGTGATGGCGCTTGAGGCCCAAACCATCGCGCGTGCATGTGGCCACAATCACCTGCACAATCTGGAACCTGAAGACCTGTGTGCCCTGACAATGGAGGCGGCCGCCATGGCGCGAGTCCCCTTGGCGGGCACCAGTTGGTACCCGGGCAAGGAAGGGTTCTGAACCGATGCTGCGCGGCTCCCTGATGGGGGCCGCGTTTTTGCTTTGAAAAACTAGAATTCAACAGGGAAAGGAAAGCAATCGTGACGACAGATCTCGCAGCTTTCGCAAAAGAAAAAGGCGTCAAATACTTCATGATCTCGTTCACCGACCTGTTCGGTGGACAACGGGCCAAGCTTGTGCCAGCGCAGGCGATTGCCGACATGCAGCAAGATGGTGCAGGTTTTGCCGGGTTCGCCACCTGGCTGGATATGACACCGGCTCATCCTGACATGCTGGCAGTTCCAGACCCCTCATCGGTCATTCAGCTGCCCTGGAAGCCCGAAGTGGCTTGGGTTGCTGGCAACTGCGTTATGGAAGGCAGCGATGTCGCGCAAGCCCCTCGTAACGTATTGCGCCGCCTGATCGACGAAGCTGCAAGCGAAGGCATGCATGTCAAAACCGGTATCGAAGCCGAGTTCTTCCTGATGACGCCGGACGGAGAGCAGATTAGCGATCCTTTCGATACAGCTGAAAAGCCTTGCTATGACCAACAGGCCGTGATGCGCCGGTATGATGTCGTGCGTGAAATCTGTGACTACATGCTGGAACTGGGCTGGGGACCTTATCAGAACGACCACGAGGACGCCAACGGCCAGTTCGAGATGAATTGGGAATTTGACGACGTTCTGCGCACTGCTGACAAACACTCTTTCTTCAAGTTCATGACCAAATCGGTTGCTGAAAAACATGGGCTGCGTGCGACATTCATGCCGAAACCCGTGGAAGGCCTGACCGGTAATGGCTGTCATGCGCATATCTCGGTCTGGGATGCGCCAGGCGATGCGGCCAAGACCAACGTGTTTGCAGGCGAGGGCGACGGCCCGACCGGTGAAGTTGGTCTGGGAGAGCGTGGCAAGCACTTCCTCGGTGGCATCATGAAGCACGCGTCAGCACTGGCCGCGATCACCAACCCCACGGTGAACAGCTACAAACGCATCAACGCGCCGCGGACGATGTCGGGTGCAACATGGGCGCCCAACACCGTGACATGGACGGGCAACAACCGGACTCACATGGTGCGTGTGCCCGGCCCCGGGCGGTTTGAATTGCGTCTGCCGGACGGAGCAACCAACCCCTACCTGCTTCAGGCCGTGATCATTGCGGCTGGACTGTCAGGTATCCGATCCAAAGCAGACCCTGGCAAGCGCTGGGATATCGATATGTATGCCGAAGGCCATAAAGTGCGCGGAGCACCAAAGCTGCCGTTGAACATGCTTGATGCACTGCGCGAATACGACAAAGACAAAGACCTGAAGGGCATGATGGGCGCCGAATTCTCGTCTGCTTTCCTGAAGATGAAGCATCAGGAGTGGAATTCCTTCGTGTCGCATTTCTCGCGCTGGGAAAAGGAAAACACGCTGGATATCTGATCCGGTAAAACTGGAAGACATCGAGGTTGCGGCCTGTACCGCGGCCTTGTTGTTCGTTAACCAACAACGATCACGCCGGGATGTTTTTCAGTCAACACGCGCCGGGCGAAGATCGAGGCGCGTCTTTTACACACATATCGTCAAACGGGGATTCCGTTGAAATTGTGCGCCTTTAAGACGGGAACCCAATCCCCGCATTGCACAGCTGCTTTGGGCAGCCCCTTGGTTGTCTGGGAAATCTGAACCATCCCTGGCTTGCGGCCGAAAAGCAGTCAATCAGGGCATGGGCTAAGGGTGCTGTGCAAAAGATGACACCTAAACGACGATATCGCGATCGAGCAAATCTTTATGACGTTCAACACTTGAGACCAGCTTCATCTAATCTGAACGGTCGGTTGTTTGACGACTGATTTCGAGGCCCTGCAAATAGCCTATTCTGGGACTTCTTGTCCTTTTTCCCTATCCACCTCGATGCGCCAGTCGGGAACGTCGTTAACAAGCATCAATGCCGCACGTCGCAGGGAGGTTCGCATCTTATCCACCGCCGGGCCGCGCAGTTCACAATCTTCCAAAGCGGCGTCAAAGGTTTCCAGCCAAAGCTCTGCATCGGCCTCGCGAATAGGCACATGGGCATGTATTTCCCGTAAATCCATGTGGCCAAATCGTTCCCGGTAATAAGCTCTCCCGCCCAAAAAACCGCTGAGGAACTCGAACTGCGCTTGCCTTGTATGGTTCAATCCGTGACCCCGAAAATGCAGCCGGTGCAAGGAATACACAGCCGGATCGGCCTCCATTCGATCATAAAATTGTTCGACAAGCGCGCGCAGGCTCTCTTCGCCTCCAAGTTGATCCAAAGCCGAGGACATGGTGGATTCTCCGGGTCTCCATTGCCTAAATTATTGCATAACAGGAATATTAGTTTATCAACAGTGACATCTTGGCGCTGTTGATATCTGGGACCAAACACATGCCAATATGGTCGACACTACAACAATCTTCCCTTACATGAGCGCCCTTGCACTCGGGTTGCTAGCTGCGTTGTGCTGGGGCATTCATGATCTCTCGGTCCGCTATATCAGCCAGTCCGTCAGCGTGGTCGCCTCGCTTATGTTTGTTTTGCTCTTTGGTGCCGTCCTGCAGATCGGGATGGTTGCAGCCTGGGGCGACATCAACTCCATATCGGGCAACGCGATGGCTTATGCGATTGCAGCAGGTTTTTTTTACCTCTTGGCCGGGCTAAGCATGTACGAGGCTTTTCATCGAGGGCCCGTGCGATTGGTTGCGCCGCTAGTTGCCAGCTATCCGGTCTTGTCCGTCACCGTCGCAATTTGGCGCGGCTCGATGGTCAGTGCGTGGCACTGGTTGGCCGTAATTGCAATCGGCCTCGGAGTATCCATCGTCGCAGCCCGCTCAGACAAAACCGAGACAACCTACCCTGCCCGTGGCCTAACCATTGTCTTGTCTTTGCTCGCCGCAACCGGGTTCGCCGCAGCATTTGCCCTGGGGCAATACGCGGCAGAGATCAGCAACGAATACACCGTGTCTCTAATCGGTCGACTCACGGCAATTCTGGTTCTGGCAGCGATAGCTTTTGCGTCTCGCAAGTCGATTTGGCCCGGCACAAAAGCACTGCCCCTTTTGTGCTTAATGGGTTTACTGGATGCCGTCGCAATTCTCAGTGTGGTCGCGGCTGGTAGGTTGCCCAATGCCCAATATGCATCCGTCGCGGCTTCGGTTTTTGGATTACTGACCGTTGTCCTTGCCTGGGCAATCTTGAAAGAGCGTATGTCACCAAGCCAGTGGCTTGGTTGTGTCGTCGCGTTTGCCGGAATCGGCTATCTCGCGCTCTGAGGACGGCCTTGCGAATTGACGTGCCTGATGGGCTGCAGCCGGGCTGTTTCGCAGGCACTCAATCTCGCCTGAGCGTGGCGGTCCGGATTCACACAACGCTCGTAGTAGGGGGATCGGAGGGAATTGGGAGGCGACACGCCAATGGATACGATCACCATGCACAAGTTACGACCTAAAAGGTCGCCAATACCTACCTAAATCAGAACGGAAAAAAGAACAGCCGCAGTTTGAACAGCGGCGGCCTCGTTTTAAGCCGTCAGGCCTTCTGGTTCGGGGAGTTTGTTTGCGCGGCATGCGGCGGTCAGGGTGTTGGCCAGCAGGCATGCGATTGTCATGGGGCCGACGCCACC
>NZ_JBXWNS010000009.1:0-182869 GCF_059610485.1 Ruegeria sp. CDSC081
AGCACCGTGGAAGCAAGCAGTACGAGAAAAACACTGTGACAGACCCGTAATAGATAATGCCAACCCGTAGGAAACCGGCAGCAATGTTGGTGACGCACCCTCGCTGCCTGACCCGCTCAATGTGAGACCCTTGGCGTTGAAGAAGGCGAAGGGATACCATGATCCTGTGTTAGATCGGCTAGGTGCCAAGGGACTGCAAGGCCCGAAACACCGGGTGGAAGAGTTGAAATTGATTTAGACATTCTTCCCTAAGACCTGCCTGGGTTACGGTGGGTTGGGCGGTAAGATCCGTCCAAACGGTAAGCCCCTTGCGGCGCAGAAGGTCCAGATGGGGGTGATCACTCGCATAGCCTGACGGTCCGCGCTTCAACTCGGGCTCGCTGATCCTGACATTCCTGGCCGTAAGATCATTGATGATTGCCATGAGATCATTGCCCGCTGGTCCTGCTACGCCGGTCCGATACCTCTCTAGGGCTGCTTTTACATATTGGAAGACGCCGCACCCAAGGGACAGGCAATCCGGGGACAGCCCGAAATGCCAAAGCGGGGGCTGATCTCCGCAATCCCCGGGTATGAAAGACATGCGCAGATGAGGATTATAGGGTGACTTGTCGTTTGAAAACCGCACGTCTCGATGAATACGGTAGATCTTGGCCGAATGGGGCATGTGCGTCATTTCAGCCAGCGCCTGTGACATCTGGGCCGCAAATTGTTCTGCGGGCTGTTTGATCGCGGCCTCATAGATCTGTTTGTTGGCGTGAAACCACTCGCGTCGGTTATTGGCTCGCAGATCAGAAAGAAACTGAAGGGCCTCGGGCGAAAAGCAGCGGAACTGATCCATCATCTTCTCCTGATATTCAACTTTTCGGCGGCAGGCTGGCGGCGTGCGCCAGGCACAGGCTCAGCCAGTCACCCAGCGCAGCCGGATCGCAGTTGACCTCGTCTACAACGACAAACCCACCGAGTTTTCGCTTTCCGTGGACAATCGGGTTTGCAAACGGATTAGAAAGCGCCTCGGTCTCTTTGGCCTTGCCGACACGGAACATGAACCGTCCAAACCCGTCTTTGTCGCGGCGCGCGCCGCACAACATATTGCCGTTCAGAAAAAAGCAGGTGCCACCCATCATCCGCATTTCGGAAATTCCAATATGCGCCTCGAGGGCGAGGCGCATACGTTGGTTCAGGTGTTCATCATTTGGCATCAGACTGATCCCGCCAACTGCCAAAGAATTGACAGGGACAAGACCAGCATCACCAATGTTGTCAGTGCGGCACCGATCACCCGACCTTTGCCGTCGGGGGTGGAACGCAGGCTGACATAATGCACGGCGCGGGCCACCAACAGCACAAGACCGCATCCCCCGACCAGCCAGTCTGAGGCACCGGCAATCTCCGCCCCCGCCAAAGCCAGCAGGGCCAGTGGAACATATTCAGTAAAGTTCCCATGTGCCCGAATCCGCCGCAGCAGCTCGTCGTCATCCCCGTGCAGCAGTAAAACTCCGGTCTGGGATCGTCTGATGCCTACAAGAATTCCCATCGGAATACTCATAAGCACAAAGATTGCTGTCACAAGCAGAGCGATTTGCGGTGTGTGTTCCATGGGAATTCTCCTGTCTGCCCAAGATTAAGACGCCATGCTTTCATAAGTAATCAACGCAAACCGTGCGCCCTGTGGGTCGTTCAGAGTGGCCATCCGGCCGACCCCGGGCATATCTATGGCGGGTTGCAAGACTGAGGCTCCCTGTGCAACTGCGGCTGCTAGGCTGTTATCGACATCAGCAACCGTAAAATAGATCGTCCAGTTTCCATCCGTCTCGGGCATGGGCGAGAACCCTCCGATTGGCGTTTCACCAACCACCGCGGCGGCATAGCTTGACCCGTCCTGCATCGGCATCTCGTTAATGTTCCAGCCCAGCACATTTTTGTAGAATTGCTTGGCCTTGGTCTGGTCTGGCCCGGAATGCCCGATCCAGCCCGAGTTTCCAACGGTGGTCATGTCCAGAATGCTCATCTTTATCTCCCTTTGATTGCCCGCTGCATGCGGGACTGAACAAAGGACGCGTGAGGATCGGCCTTTCCTACAACTGGTTCAAATCTTTTTCACAGGCGGCGATTTCTTTCAGGACCGCCACACGTTCCGGTCCCGTCGGGCCAAGGTTCAATACGCGGTTAAGGGACTGGATCGCGGCGGGAAGATCGCCGATCTCTCGCAACATTGCCGCGCGCAAGGCATGGAACCAGCGATAAGACGCCAGATCATTCGCCAAGGTATCTAACGCAACAAGCGTGCGGCGTGGGCCATGAACCCTGGACCCGGCGGCGATCTGGTTCAGGCGGATAACCGGCGAGGGCTGGAGGCGATAGAGCGCGGCATAATGCGCCTCGATCAGAGACCAGTCGGTATCTTCTGTCGATTGGGCATGCGCATGAACGGCGGCAATTGCGGCCTGAATACCGTAAACACCCACTTGGTTCAGCCGTTCGGCCTTTTGCATCAGGGCTGTCGCTTCGGCGATGTTGGCCTCGTCCCAAAGGGCCCTGTCCTGATCTTCCAGGGCTACAAGATCACCTTGATCGTCTAGCCGTGCTTCACGACGGGCATGTTGCAGAAGCAACAGGGCCAGCAGTGAAATCTGCTCGGCCATCGTCGGGAACAAGGCAACCAGCAGCCGGGCCAGACGTATCGCCTCATCGCATAGTTTGAGCCGGATTTGCACCGGGCCACCCGAGGTTGACCAGCCTTCGTTGAACATCAGGTAGATCATCAAAGACACTTCGCCCAAACGCGCAGCCCGCTCCTGTGGCGTGGGTGTTTCAAAAGCGACAGAACTTCCTGCGATCCTTTTCTTGGCGCGGGTAATTCGCTGTTCCATTGCCTTTGTACTGACAAGGAAACCACGGGCGATTTCTTCCACACGCAACCCGGCAACAATTTTTAGGGCCAGCGCAATCTGGTCTTGCCGGCTTAGGTCCGGGTGACAACAGATGAACAGCAGGCGCAGAACATCGTCGCGCAGCTCGTCCGGATCTGGTGGGTCATCAGCCATGGAATGAAATTCTTCCCTGTGGCGGGTCAGGATTGCGCTGCGGCGTTGGGATTTGCGCAAACCATCCAGCCCGGCATTACGGGCGGTGGTCAAAAGCCAAGCCAGCGGATCGCGCGGCGCGCCTTGTTTGCGCCATACGGTCAGAGCCTTTAGACAGGCTTCGGCAAATGCATCTTCGGCAAGGTCGATGTCCCGGAAATACCGCGTCAGGGCAGCGATGGCCTGCGGGCGTTGCTGCAAGAACGTGGCCTCTAGCCAATCCGACACGCGGTCAATCCAAGGTCATCGACCCGCCTGCCCAGGCGGCGGGGCGGACCTCAAGCCGGGCAACAGGTGACGAGATCATTCGCGCATGTTCAAGCGCCTCATCCAGATCGTTGAACTCGGCCAGATACAAGCCCAGAAAACTTTCTTTCGTCTCAGCGAACGGGCCGTCGACGATCATAGGTTGCAGAGTCTCGGCAGCCGCGGGTTCGACTGTGACAGCCGTAGTCGGGGGCATCAGTTTGACGGACAGGAAATCTCCGCGCTGCCTGAGTGCATTCTGTAGCACCGTATGTCCTGCCATGACATCGTCCTGACGGTCCTGTGGCAACGCTTCGAACACACCCGCCTGACCATAGATCGAGATTGCATAGATCATTTTTACCTCCGCGATGTTGGTTTCATCCTGCTAGGACGCGCGAGCCTTTGCAAATCCGACACTCATTTCACCGATCTGCACAGTATCTGCAGATCTTCTGCACCCGAGCTTCCCGACCTTTGGGTCAAACCAGTCCCTTAAAACACAAGAGGGAAGAAATGGCGCAGCAACTTATAATTTCTGGAGTTCCGAATTCTGTGGCGCTGGACGCTTGGTGGCTGTCGGAAGAGACGGTGATTTCAGGCACCAAGGGCCCGCCGGGTTCAACCCCGGCGTTTGCCACCGATGGTCGCGCATGGCGCGTGATCGGGTTTATCTTGCTGGTCGCGCTGGCGGATTACCTGTTCTGGGGACATCAGGCGGGTGTGTCTCTGGCGGTCTTTGCTGTGGCGGTCTTTTTGTGCGGCCTGCCCGCGGATCGGTCTGGCAAAGGGGTGCTTATGCCCGCAACGGTTTTGGTGCTGAGTGTTTTGCCGGTCGTGGATTTCGTTCAACCATTATCGGTCGCGTTTCTTTTGTCCGGGCTCGTCGTTGCCATTGTCTGGGTCAGGCACCCGAAAGGCCAGGTTCTGGAACTGCTTTTGCTGGCGCTGGGGTTTCTGACTGATCTTCCAAAGAACTGGCTTGGCCCGGTCCGCGCGATACCCGGCCTGAAAACCACGATTGTCAACGATGCCGGAGGCGGCTGGACGCGGGTTCGGCAGTTCCTGCGCAACTGGGGTCTGCCGATTGGCGGGACGATGGTTTTTGTTACCCTGTTGGCCGAGGCGAACCCGGTATTCCAATCCATCGTCACCCCGGATATCGCCTTTGGCCACCTGCTGCAGCGCGCCCTGTTCTGGGGAGGGATCGCGCTGATCATCTGGCCTTTTGTCGATAACCACCCGCTTCGCGGACTGAACCCGCGACCATTCGCAGGCCCTCAGACGATCCCCGGCCTCAACGGTGGTTCGGTCCTGCGGGCGCTCTGGGTGTTCAATGCACTGATTGGTGTTCAGACTGTGCTGGACCTGTCGATTCTGCTGGGCGGGGCCTCATTGCCCGAGGGGATGAGCTATGCATCCTATGCCCATCGCGGCGCATATCCGTTGCTGGTAACGGCGCTGCTGGCCGGTGCATTCGCCCTGGCAGCGCGGCCGTTTCTGGATGAAAATCGGGTGCTGAAACCGCTGATGGTGTTGTGGCTGGCACAAAATGTGGCTCTGTGCGGTGCGGCATTGATGCGTCTGGATTTATATGTCGGCACCTATGGCCTGACCTACCTGCGTATCTATGCGCAGATCTGGATGGGTCTTGTAGCCGCGGGTCTGGCGCTGGTTGGGTGGCAAGTAGCGTTCAGGAAATCCAATAGTTGGTTGATCGCGCGAACCGGCATTCTGAGCGTTCTGGTCCTCTATTGCACCAGTTTTGTGAATTTTGCCCATGTGATCGCGACCCGAAACCTGAAACTGTCCGAACCGGACTATGCCTATCTGTGTTCGTTGGGGCCCATGACCGGGATGCATATCAGCTACGGGTATCCGAATTCGTTGTGCTATTTTGAAGCCGACCCGATCAACAGCTGGCAGGAATGGGGCTTTCGAAAGTGGCGCCTGTCCCGCTATGGTGCCGATCTGAGCAGTATCGGTCCGGGTATATGAATATCTTAGTTGTCGATGATGATCCGCGGTTGCGTGAAGTTGTGCGTCTGGGGCTGGAACGCGCTGGCTACAGCGTTTCGACCGCCGCCAACGGTCAAGAAGCCGTAATCAGCACGTTTCGCGACGAACCGGACCTGATCGTTCTGGATGTTGGCCTGCCCGAACTGGATGGCTTTGCCGTATGTCAGAAAATTCGAACCCGTTCGGACGTCCCGATCCTGTTCCTGACCGCCCGCGATGATGAGGTCGACCGGATTCTGGGGCTGGAGCTTGGGGCCGATGACTACGTGACCAAGCCTTTCAGCCCGCGCGAACTGGTGACGCGGGTCAAGGTGATCCTAAGGCGCACCAATCGCATTGTGGCGGCGCCGGGAAATCTGCGGCACGGCCCCTTGACCTTGGACCGGACCGCAAGGCTCTGTGCTTGCCACGACACGGAAATTGCCCTGACCGGTACTGAGTTTCAGATCATGGTGATGTTGATGGAAACACCGGGTCGTCTTGTTCCCCGCACGGCCCTGATTGCCGAGATTTGGGGCGCGCGCAGCCAGGTCTCGGACAGGACCTTGGACAGCCACCTGCGGAACCTGCGGAACAAATTTGCGCAGGTTGGTTTGTCGGACTCGGTGGAAACCGTACATGGTCAGGGTATCCGGATGAGGAGGCTGGGGTGACCCGGCGCTGGCGGCCTTCCTTGGGATTTGTGCTGGGCGGTGCGCTGGTCGGAACCTTGGGCCTGTCTTTCGCGGGTCTGGTGGCTCTGCGTTATCTGGGGCCAGAATTCGGATTTCGGAACTCTGCTTTGGTTCTGGGCGGGGTGATCTTTCTGGCTACGTCGGGGCTGGGTTGGTTGCTGGTGCGCCTGCTGCTGCGCCCGATCAAAGCCCTGCAGGCCTATGCCGGGGCGCAAGAGGCGGGTACCCAGGCGGCCTCAATCCAGCATTTCGGCACCAAAGAGCTTCACCAGACCGCAACTCAGGTCGTCACCATGGCCGAGGCGCTGCGTGACCGTGAGGCGACCATCCGGTCTTATACCGATCACGTCACGCACGAGTTGAAATCGCCGGTAACCGCAATCTGCGCGGCGGTTGAGATGCTACAGGACACCCCGGATGGCAGCGATGACTCCAAAGCCCTAATCGCGCAGATCGACGGGGCGCGTCAGCAGATCGAAACCCAGCTTGCCGCGCTTCGGGATGCCGCCCGCGCGCGCGAGGCCCGATATGTCGGGGCAAGCACCCTGCGCGATGCGTTGCCTGGGGCGCCTCCGCTTGAGCTAAACCTGTCCGGGGCGGATGAGGTCGCATTCCCGATCTCGGCCGAGGGGTTGCGGATCGTTCTGGGCCATATTCTGCAAAATGCCAAAGATCATGGGGCCAGCGCGGTTGATCTGCGCGCCTCAGAGGCTGGAAACACGGTTATCCTGACCGTGTCCGACAATGGTGCGGGGATATCGCCCGGTAACGCCGACCGCGTGTTCGATCCGTTCTTTACAACCCGCCGGGAAAGCGGCGGCACCGGGATGGGGCTGGCTATTGTCCGCAACATCCTGTCGGCCCATCGCGGAGACATCGCAAACCACCCCGTCCCACAGGGCGCGCGGTTTGATCTGAGTTTTCATCGGCTCTGACCTGCGCAGATAGGCGTTACTGCGCCGGAAGCGGAAGGCATCCGGGCAGCCCCGCTGGCAGGACCAGCCGTGCCCCTTGACGGTAAAGCGATTGGGCAAACCCGCTGCTCTCTGATGTGACCGTCACGCTGATCCCGGATGATCCGATGACCGCCGCGTCATCGGGCAGGTTCTGCATCAGACTTTGCGAGGGAAAGACCACGACATAGGCCGGGGCCTCATCCGTTATGAACGCGACGACCACCAGAACCGACAGCCAGCCAAGCACCAAAAGCGGGATGGCTGTCAGGAGCGATCTAATAGTCATGGATATGCTCAAGCGTCAGCCCGTCCGCTTGGATCTGGCGCAGGCGCTGTGAAAGATCGGGCACCTTGACCAATATCAGATGGCGATAGTCCCCGAACCCTTGTCGTTGGGCACTAAAGATCGCATCCGGCGCGGTTGGTTGATCCGACAGGGCGGTGAACAGAATGTCGTCATTGCCGGCGATCTCGACAATCTCGACCCCAGCGCCGGCCATTTCCGCCAGTAGGTTGGTCAGGGTGCGGTAGCGCGGCGTTTCGATCTCAACTCCGTTTGGGCCTTGCGCGATAACCTTCACGCCGGGATAGGCAGACAGGCTGTCTGCACTGGCGCCGGTGATGATCATCCGCAGCGTCAGCTCATCAGCGCCGACCTGCGCAACAGCCTGTTCGATCACGCCCGCATAGGCCTGTTTGGTACCGTATTCCAGACCCAGCGCAATCGCTCTCTCGCTGTCGCGCAGGCTGCCGCTGTTTTGTTCGACCAGGCTCTGGGCGTCGTCGGCGAAGGGCCATTTATACCACGGAACCTGTTGTAGGAACTCGGCATATGCGGCGGCCTGCTGTGCCGACAATTCATCCAGAGGTGCCCGCTGTGGGCCCCGCAAGGCAGAGGCCAGCCGACCGAGGGTTTCCTCATAGGCAGCCTTCAGCGCCAGCTCGGCGGAAAAGCTGGCACCGATCACATAGACCATCTGTTTGGTGGCCCCATCAACCTGACCAAGAGCGGAGGCGTTCCGATTCAGATCGCAAAGTGACCCCCAAAACCCGGTGATACTGCTCCAGAACCCGTAATCATGGGGGTCCTGAGTGCGCAGAACCTCGGCGTAATCCTCGTATGCGTGGACAATGTGCCACTCGGGATAAGTCATCAGCGTGCGGGTTTCGGCCCGGTGATGTGCCGGGTCGATCAGGGCGGTATAAGCCGGGGGCTGACCCGTACCACGGCAGCTTGTTTCCACATAGAGGATCGGAGCAGCCAGCGCGATCCCGGCAAGGATCAACACCAGAATCAGCCGTTTGGTCCACCGCAGCAGGAACCTCATGCGGTGTGTCTCCGGTCCCGCAGCCCGGCCCAGGCGGCAACGCCGCCAAGCGCCAGATGCGGCAGGTTGGCAAACAGGCGGGGCAGGGACAATTCCGGCCCGGCCGATGGGTTTGTAAAGATACCCAGATCAAGATAGCCATAACCGGTGAAAAACCCGAACACGCCGTCCCCCAGATAAGCCAGCCCGAACAGGATCAGAAAGCTACGAGCCGCGCGGTGTGACAACAGCCCGGCGATCAGCGCCCAAAGGGCCGAGGCCACGTGCAGCGCATCGTCATAGATATCCAGTGCGAAAATGCCAAAGGCCAGACCATCCTGATCCGTCAGGCCGGGAATATAGTTCAGCGATGCGGCAATCATCAGCGCGACAAAGTAAATCAGACAGAGTTTTTGAAGGTTGCTCATAGACGCCCCAGATAGCTGTCCCAAAGGTTGTTCCGCAGAACCAGTTGCGGATCAAGCTCTCGTTTTGCCTGCGCAAACCCTTCCGCATTGGAGTAGGCTGCAGTCAGTTGATCCAGTGTCGCGTGTGGCCTGTACGGCAGGTAATAGGTTCCGCCAATCGCCACGATCCCGTCGATCAGCGCCCGGGTCATCCGCGCCATATCGGCTTCGCCGCGTTCGGTCAGCTCCTGGCTGAACGACATGACAGCGGCGATCCGCGGTTCGCTTGCATAGGACAGAACAGCCTGATCGTCCTGTGCGACATAGCGCAGCGTTACGTTCAGAAACTCTTGATACGAGGCCGGAATTACCGCGCGACACACTGATAAGAAATCGTCGAACGCATCGAACCCCACGAAATACTCGTGCAGGACGTCGGTCCGATCCGGGTTGCGGTCGTCCAGAGTCACAACCGGTTCGTTGATCAAAGTGTTCCGCGTCGCCTCACCCGAACCCAGCGCTGGGCCCAGCCGTGTTTCATTCCACCAACGGAAGGATTTGAAGGGCTCGCTGCCCAGTTGAGCCCGGTACAGACGGCTGGCCGCATGCGACATCCACCCCGACCCGGACGCTGGTGGCAGGTCCGACTGGTCCGAGCCTTCGCGATATGTCACCAATAGCGCTTTCTCGAAAAACGCATCGCGTTCAACATTCAGGCGGCCATAGGCCATTGTGACCGCCGGGTCGTCAATCGCCGCACGAAAGGCCGAGGCAAACGCTCCTGCTTCCAGAATGTCGAAACCCGGCGTCAGGCGTGAATTTGGAACCATCTCGACCTCAAGGTCCACGATCACGCCGATCAACCCGTACCCGCCCATCGCCAGATTGAACAGCTCGGCGTTCGCGGTGGGCGAACAGGTCACCAACTCACCCGAGGGCAGGATCATGCGCAACGACCGGACCGTCGCCCCCATCGGCCCAAAGGGAACTGGCCAGCCATGTGCATTGACCGAATAAGTGGCGGCGACACCGAAATCATTATTTGACTGCATGACTTTGGGGGACCAGCCTGCGGGATCAAGCGCTGAGATGACCTGTGACCAGCGGGCTCCGGCATGGGCCAGATAGGTCCCGGCTGAACCGTCGATCTGAACCGATCCATTGTCAAATGTAATCGCTGTGCCGTTGCGGGGAATGGCTTGCCCACCCATGGAATGCCGCGCGGCCCCAATGTTGACCGGGCGTCCTTCTGATCTGGCCTCCGAAAGCTCTTGCCGTATGGTGGCGATCAGCGTGTCTCTGGGGTCATCGCTGAGCACCAGATGTTTGTGGATCGGTGTCGGTGACAGTCCGCTGGCGTCATTCATCACTTTGTCGCCGGTTTCCGCAAATGTCCTTTTTGTGCCTTCATAGACAGGTAGGTCCGGTCCCAGCCACCGTGACGCGGCCCATCCTGCAAACCCTCCGCCGGCAAACAAGGCCGCCCTTCTGGTAAATGTTTTCATCTTTCGATTTCTCCCGAAGTTAACTGGGACATCTGATCAAGAATGTTTTTAAGCGCAGTTTGAAATGCCTGCGGGCCTCAATCCGGGGTATGTGCCTGACCCCTGCCAAGGTGTCCATTTGGGCATCGGGTCGAAGAATGTGCAAGTCCATGGCCTGCTGTACCGGCGCAAAGGTGTCCTAGTTGCCCCAGATCAGGCCGACGGGTACCTGCAGCATGGCGATACGCCGTGGTCAGCAGATTCGGGCAAGGTCCAAGGACCAGTTTTTTGACCGCAAGTGGCTCGAAACTTGGCTTCATTCCCGGAATGATCAACCGGAAGGCATGTTTTGCAAACTGCGGAAATCCGTACTTGTAAGACGGTCAGCGGTCACAGCTTGGCGTAAGCTTTCCGCCACGTAAGTTCATGCGCGCACGGCTGATTTGCGTCGGGGCATCCGCCAAACTGCCGTTTTTATGCTCAATCAGGTGTTGCAACTGTAACGATGATCTGGATGATCAGGACCACCAAGGCCGTAAAAATGGTCTGTCGTCCAAAGGGCGATATTAACAAAAAGGGGAGTTACAAATGATTCTAAGAAACCTGATGATCGCTGCAAGTGCGACGGCGCTGATGGCGGCGGGCGCTTCGGCGGAAACGCTGCGCTGGGCGCGGGCCGGTGATGCGCTGACGCTGGATCCGCATTCGCAGAATGAAGGTCCGACGCACACCGTGCGACACCAGATTTACGAGCCTCTGATCATCCGCGACGTGACTGGTGCATTCGAGCCCGCGCTGGCGACCGAGTGGGGCCCCAAGGCCGATGACCCGAATGTTTGGGTCTTCAAGCTGCGCGAAGGCGTGAAATTCCATGACGGTGCGGACTTCAACGCCGAAGATGTGGTGTTCAGCTTTACCCGTGCCAAGCAACCTAATTCCGACATGAAAGAGCTGATCGGCTCGATCGTCGAAGTGCGTGCAGTTGACGATTTCACCGTCGAGATTGTCACAGATGGTCCGAACCCGATCCTGCCGTCGAACCTGACAAACCTGTTCATTCTGGACAAGGGCTGGGCCGAGTCGAATGACACCGTCAATGTTCAGGATTTCGAAGGTGGCGAAATCACCTATGCCACCACCAATGCCAACGGAACGGGTCCCTATGTTCTTCAAAGCCGCGAGCCTGACATCAAGACGGTGATGGTGCGCAACGACAACTATTGGGGCATCGACCAGTTCCCGATGGAAGTGACCGAGATCATCTATACCCCGATCCAGAACGCTGCGACTCGCGTTGCGGCGATGCTGTCGGGTGAGGTGAACTTCCTCCAGGATATGCCGGTGCAGGACATTGAACGCGTCAATGGTGTCGACGGTCTGATGGTCAAGCAAGCCCCGCAGAACCGGGTGATCTTCTTTGGTATGAACCAGGGTGCCGACGACATCGAGGCGGATAACGTGGACGGCAAGAACCCTCTGGCCGATGTGCGGGTGCGTCAAGCGATGTCGATGGCGATTAACCGTGATGCGATCAAGCAGGTCGTGATGCGCGGCCAGTCGCAGCCTGCAGGCATGATCGCACCGCCCTTCGTGAATGGCTGGACCTCTGACATGGACGGCGAATCCTCCACCGATCTGGCCAAGGCCAAGGAACTGATGGCAGAGGCAGGTTATGGCGATGGCTTCTCGCTTCGGCTGGACTGCCCGAATGATCGGTACATCAACGATGAAGCTATCTGTCAGGCGGCTGTTGGGATGCTGGGCCAGATCGGCGTGACCGTGAATTTGGACGCCAAGCCCAAGGCGCAGCATTTCCCGCTGATCACCGATGGCAAGACAGATTTCTACATGCTGGGTTGGGGTGTGCCGACATATGACTCGGAATACATCTTCAACTTCCTTGTGCATGGGCGCGAAGATGACATCGGCACGTGGAACGGCACCGGTTATCAGGACGATGCGCTGGACGGGAAGATCAAGTCGCTTGCCTCGAATACCGATCTTGACGCTCGGAATGCCGACATCGCCGACATCTGGCGGGTTGTGCAGGACGAAGCGCTTTACATCCCCATTCATCACCAGGTTCTGAACTGGGGCATGGCCGACGGTGTGGGCATCGAAGTGGATGCCGAAGATCAACCCAAGGTCAAATACTTCACTCTGAACTAAGCCATTCAGATCAGTGATTTGGCAGGGCGCGGTATCGCGCCCTGCCTTTTGCGCTATTGTTAAGCGCAACACCGCATTGCGGGGCAACAAAGGGAGATTTCGCCATGACCCTCAGGAACAGCGCCATTGCATTGGCCTTGCTGGCCACCACCAGCGTTCAGGCCGCCGAATTCAAATGGGCCTCGACCACTGACCCGCAGACGATGGACCCGCACGCGGTCAACTCGGCCCCGGTTCTGGGGTTTCTGAACAATGTCTATGAGGGCCTCGTGCGTCGCGACAAGGACATGAGCGTTCAACCCGCGCTGGCCGTCAGCTGGGAGACGATTGGCGACGGTGAAGGTTGGCGCTTTAACCTGCGTGAGGGTGTGACCTTCCATGACGGCAGCAGCTTTGATGCGCAGGACGTTCTATTCAGCTATCAGCGCGCCTCGGGCGAGGCGTCAGACACCCGCAGCTGGTTCGCGCCCATCAGCGAGGTGATCGTGGTCGACGACTATACGGTCGATTTCATGACGACTGCGCCGAACCCGTTATTCCCATCCTCAATCGCCAACTGGATGATCATGGATCAGGGCTGGGCCGAGGCCAATGACGCAGCGGTGCCCGACAAAGAGGTCGGGAATTACGCCACCCTGAACGCCAACGGCACAGGCGCCTTCAAACTTGCGGCACGAGAGCCCGGCCTGCGCACGGTTCTTGAGCCCTTTGACGGCTGGTGGGATCAGGCCGACCACAACATCACAAGTGCTGAGTTCACTCCGATCCAAAACCCGGCGACAGCGGTTGCAGCCTTGTTGTCAGGCGATGTGGACATGATCAACCCGGTGCCGATTCAGGACGTGGCGCGCCTGAAGGAAAACGGGGATGTCGACGTCATTCAGGGGATCGAGGCACGGGTCATCATGTTGGGGTTCGATCATCAGGCTGAGGTGCTTAAATACACCGACGATGCGGGCAAACCGAATCCGTTCCGTGACCCGCGCGTCCGCAAGGCGGTAGCGCAGGCGGTGAATGTGGATGCCATTCTGGCGACTATCATGCGGGGGAATGCAGAAGCGGCCTCGCAACTGGTCAGCCCGGCGATGAGTGGTTATTCCGAGGCGAATGCAGACCGTCCCGCCTTTGATGTCGATGCCGCCAAGACGCTGCTGGCCGAGGCGGGCTATGCGGATGGCTTCTCGTTCGGGCTGAAATGCCCCAATGACCGCTATCTGAATGATGAGGCGGTTTGCCAGGCGGTCGTCAGCATGCTGGCCCAGATCGGGATCACGGCGGAACTGGATGCGATGCCGGTCCGCAACTACTGGCCGGAACTCAGGGAAGGCAAATACGATATGTACCTGCTGGGCTGGAGCCCCGGTACATTTGATGCCGAACACCCCGTGCGCTTCCTTGTGGCCACCCCAAACGAAGAGAAAAAGCTGGGCAGCTGGAATTTCGGCGGATTTTCGAACGCGCGGGTGGATGAGCTGCTGCCGATGATCCAGTCCGAGTTGGATGCGGGCAAACGGCAGGCGATGCTGGATGAGGTCACGCAGATCATTCAGGACGAACAGGTCTATGTGCCGATGTATGTGCAACCTCTGGTCTGGGGCACACGCAGCAATGTCGAACTGACGCAGCGCCCGGACAACTTCTTTCTGCTGCGCTGGGTAACGGTGAACTGAAACCGGGGCGGGGCCAGAAAACGCTAGCATGCGTTAGCGGTATCTTGACCACCCCGCCCGGGCCTGCATAGACAGTCCGATCAACGAGGAAAACGAATGTTCGCTTATATTGTCCAAAGGATGTTCCAATCCGTGATCGTGCTGCTGATCGTGGGTCTGGTTGCCTTTTCGATGTTCCGCTTTGTCGGTGATCCGATCGACAACATGCTGGGGCAGGAACGTACGCAGGCCGATATCGACCGGCTGCGGTCCGATCTTGGTCTGGATCAGCCGTTTCCGGTGCAATATTTCAAGTTCCTGCAAGGCGCGGTGCAGGGCAATTTTGGCGTGTCCTACCGGCAAGGCCGACCGGTTTCGACCATCATAGCCGAGCGCGCCCCCGCGACATTGGAGCTGGCCTTTGTGTCGGGCTTTCTGGCCATCACCCTTGGCATCGCGCTGGGCGTTTTCACAGCGATCCGACGACAGGGGGTGGCGGCGAATATCATCATGACCGTGTCGCTGATTGGGGTTTCCTTGCCGACCTTCCTGATCGGGATATTGCTGATCTATATCTTCTCGGTTGAATTGGATCTTTTACCCAGCTTTGGGAGGGGCGAGACCGTTATGATTGGCGGCTGGTCCACGGGGTTCCTGACGACCTCGGGGCTCAAGGCGCTGATCCTGCCGGCGATCACGCTGGGCCTGTATCAGATGACGCTGATCATGCGGCTGGTGCGGTCGGAAATGCTTGAGGTCCTGCGTGCCGACTATGTCCGTTTTGCACGTGCGCGTGGGCTGTCGGACCGGGTGATCAATTTTCGCCACGCGCTGAAAAATACGCTGGTGCCGGTGATCACCATCACCGGGTTGCAGCTGGGCTCGATCATCGCCTTTGCCATCATCACCGAGACGGTGTTTCAGTGGCCCGGTGTGGGCCTGCTGTTCATAAATGCGATCCAGTTTGTCGATATCCCTGTTATGGCCGCCTATCTGATGCTGATCTCGGTCATGTTCGTGTCGATCAATCTGATCGTCGATCTTTTGTACTATGCCATTGACCCGCGCCTGCGTGTCGACGCGAGGGCCACATGACCGATACTTCTGAAACCTCGAGACAAGTGCCCAAATCACGGCTGGCCCAATTCTGGGACAGCGATTTCGCATGGTCCTTCCGGCATTCACCCGTGGCGATGGTTGCCTCATTTGTTGTGGTCCTGCTGGTGCTGGCGGCAATACTGGCCCCGCTGATTGCGCCGCATAACCCGTTTGATCCGGCAACGCTGAACCTGATGAACGGATTTACACCGCCGGGCACGCCGAATGCCTTTACGCAGGACACTTTTCTGCTGGGCACCGACGATCAGGGGCGGGATGTGTTCTCGACCATCCTCTATGGGATGCGCATATCCCTGTTTGTCGGCGCTGCGGCGGTGCTGCTGGCGCTGATCATCGGAGTTGTTCTGGGGCTGGTCGCGGCCTATTTCGGCGGCTGGGTCGAGACGCTGATCATGCGGGTCGCAGATGTGCAGCTGACCTTTCCGGCCATTCTGGTCGCTATGCTGATCTTTGGCATCGCCAAAGGCGTGACCCCACCCGAATATCGTGACGAGATGGCGATCTATGTACTGATCATCGCCATTGCCCTGTCCGACTGGGTGCAGTTTGCCCGGGTCGTCCGCGGTGCTGCGTTGGTGGAAAAGAACAAGGAATACGTGCAGGCCGCCCGCCTGATCGGGCGCGGTTCTTTCCCGATTATGTTCCGCCACATCCTGCCCAATGTACTCAGCCCGGTTCTGGTCATCGCCACGATCTCACTGGCGCTGGCGATCATTGCCGAAGCCACGCTGAGCTTCCTCGGCGTAGGGGCACCACCAACCCAGCCGTCATTGGGCACGCTGATCCGCATCGGGCAGGGCTTCCTGTTCTCGGGTGAGTGGTGGATCTTGTTCTTCCCGGCCTGCACCCTGTTGGCGCTGGCCCTGTCTGTGAACCTGCTGGGCGACTGGCTGCGCGATGCACTGAACCCCAAGCTGCGGTGATTTCATGAGCCTTCTGACGATCAATGACCTGACGGTCGAATTCCCCACCCGCCGCAAATTGTTCACAGCCGTGGACCATGTGGACCTGTCGGTTGAACCCGGAGAAATCCACGGCTTGGTTGGCGAATCCGGGGCCGGTAAATCCACCATTGGCGCGGCCATCATGGGATTGTTGGATCGCCCCGGCCGTATTGCCAGCGGCACGATCCAGCTGAGCGGTGACCAGATCAGTGGTCTGGATGCCGAGGCGATGCGGGGGTTGCGCGGCAAAAAGATCTCGATGATCTTTCAGGACCCGCTGACCTCGCTGAACCCGTTATTCACCGTGCGCGAACAACTGACCGAGACCATTCAGGCCCATCTGGGCGGCACGGATGCCGAGGCTAACCAACGCGCGCGCGACCTGATTGACCGGGTTGGCATTCCTGATCCGGACACGCGGCTGGACCAGTATCCGCACCAGTTCTCGGGCGGGATGCGGCAGCGTGTGGTCATCGCGCTTGCCTTGTGTACCGAACCGGATGTGATCATCGCGGATGAGCCGACCACGGCGCTGGACGTCTCGGTTCAGGCGCAGATTCTGGACCTGATCAAAGAACTGGCGCGGGAACGTCAGGTGGGCGTCATCCTGATCACCCACGACATGGGTGTGATCGCGGACACGACGGACAAGGTGACGGTGATGTATGCGGGCAAGGTTGTCGAAACCGGCCCGACCGCGCAGGTGATGGGGCAGCCCACCCATGAATACACCAAATCGCTGATCGCTGCCGTGCCGCGCCCGACCCTGAAACTGCATCGCTTTCCCCAGATCAGCTATGGTGGACGCGAGACACGCTTTGCCATCGAAGACATGGCCCGCCACTGGCCCAAGGTGGATAATGACACCAGCAAACCGGTGTTCGAGATCCGCAACCTGACCAAGAAGTTCCTGCAGCGCAAAGGCCTGCTGCCCTGGGACCGCACCTATTTCACCGCCGTTGACGAGGTAAGTTTCGACATCCGCGCAGGTGAGGTGTTTGGCGTTGTGGGTGAATCCGGCTCGGGCAAGTCGACTGTCGCACGGATGATTGCAGGGTTGTACCCTGTGGATGGCGGCACGATTACATTCGACGGGCAGGTGGTCAGCGATCTGACCAATCGGACCGCGCTGGATGCCTATCGCAAGAACATCCAGATGATCTTTCAGGACCCGTATTCCTCGCTCAATCCCCGTATGCGGGTGGATGAGATCGTGGCCGAGCCGATCCGCCATCACAGGTTGATGGAAGGTGCAGATATCAAACGCCGCGTCGATGAGTTGTTGGATCAGGTGGGACTCGGCCATGAGGCCGGGCAGAAATACCCGCATGAATTCTCGGGCGGACAGCGGCAACGTATCTCGATTGCACGTGCGCTGGCCACGCAACCGCGATTCCTGATTTGTGACGAGCCAACCAGTGCGCTGGACGTGTCCATTCAGGCGCAGATTCTGAACATCTTGAAGGACCTGCAGGAACATCTGGGCCTGACCCTGCTGTTCATCAGTCATGACCTGCCGGTGGTACGTCAGATGTGCGACCGAGTGGCGGTGATGAAACAGGGCCAAATTGTCGAGTTGCAGGAAACCAATAACTTGTTCGCCAACCCCCAGACAGATTATGCCCGCGAATTGTTGCGCTTGATGCCCAGGCTGGATGACCTGTCGACCGAGGGGTTGGACGCGGAATCCTGAGGCAGTGACGATTCCAGTATTGGCGGTATGACGGAAGGTCCGTCAATATGGCGATAGTTTTGACGTTTTCGTCAAGATTGCCTCTGCAGATTGAACAACTGTGCCTTCATACTTTCTGAAACGAAAGAGGAGGCGCGTTTTGAGCTGGAATATCTGTGTCATCGGAGCAGGCAAGATCGGTCAGATGATCGCGACTTTGCTGCAATCTTCATCCAACTATTCGGTCACGGTTGCCGACCGCGATCTGGCGGCGTTGTCCGTGCTGAATCGACAGGGAGTTTCGACCCGCCAGATTGATGTCAGCGATGAAACGCAGCTAGCTGAGGGTCTGAACGGTTTCGATGCGGTTATCTCGGCGGCTCCGTTTTTCCTGACCCCACGGATTGCCAAAGCCGCCAAATCGGCCGGCGCGCATTATTTTGACCTGACCGAAGATGTTGCCGCCACCAACGCGGTGCGCGAGTTGGCCGCTGACAGCGAAACGGCCTTTATGCCGCAATGCGGGTTGGCACCGGGTTTTGTCGGCATCGCCGGCGCGGCCTTGGCTGCCGAGTTCGATACGCTGGACAGCCTGCATATGCGGGTCGGGGCGCTGCCGCTCTATCCCACCAACGCATTGAAGTACAATCTGACCTGGTCCACCGATGGGCTGATCAACGAATATTGCAACCCGTGCGATGCCATCGTGAATGGCGAACGGGTTAAGACCGCGCCGCTCGAGGATTACGAGCGTTTGGGTCATGACGGGGTGGAATATGAGTGCTTCAATACCTCGGGCGGGTTGGGCACGTTGCCAGAAACCCTGGACGGAAAGGCGCGGGACGTGTCGTACCGATCGATCCGCTACCCGGGACACCGTGATATTCTGCGTTTGCTGCTGAATGATCTTGGATTGGAACGTCGTCGCGACCTGATGAAGGAAATCTTCGAGACCGCGCTACCGCGAACCGATCAGGATGTGGTTCTGGTTTTTTGCACTGCAAAAGGCAAGATCGATGGGGCTCTGCGCGAGAAATCCCTGATCAACAAATCTTATGCCCGTACCCTCAATGGTCAGGTCTGGAGCGCCATTCAGGTCACCACTGCTGCCGGTGTTCTGGGTGTGGTTGATCTGATGCGAACGGGTGCTTTGCCCGGCAAAGGGTTCGTGCGGCAAGAGCAGGTGAACCTATCTGATTTCCTGAACACCGAATTCGGTCAGCTTTACCGCACCGGGGACATAACCAAACAGAACAAGGCGGCCTGAGATATGAAAGACATCGCTATGACAGCCCAAACAACCCTTGCAAATCTGGACCTGACAGCCGCTGAGCTGATGGGCGGCACGCTGGCTGTACGCTCGCCCATTGATGGCGGCATTCTGGCCGAGGTACATGAAACGCCTGCGTCAGGGATGGGCACGGTGTTTGCCAATGCCAAGACGGCATTCAAGGCGTGGCGCACGGTTCCGGCCCCACGCCGGGGCGAACTGATCCGCTTGCTGGGCGAGGAATTGCGCGCCGCCAAGGACGATCTGGGTGCGCTGGTCAGCTGGGAAGCTGGTAAGATCACCTCGGAAGGTCTGGGTGAAGTGCAGGAGATGATCGACATCTGCGATTTCGCCGTCGGCCTGTCGCGCCAGCTTTATGGTTTGACCATCGCATCTGAGCGCCCGGGCCACCGGATGATGGAAACGTGGCACCCGGCAGGGCCGGTGGGCGTGATCTCGGCCTTCAACTTCCCGGTGGCGGTCTGGTCGTGGAATGCCGCGCTGGCGCTGGTCTGCGGTGATCCGGTGATCTGGAAGCCGTCTGAAAAGACGCCTTTGACCGCGATGGCCTGCCAGAAGATCTTTGAACGTGCACTTGCCCGATTTGGTGATGCGCCCGACCACCTGCTGCAGACCCTGATCGGAGGTGCCGCGCTGGGCGAGGCGCTGGTGGCCAGCGAGGACGTGCCGGTCATTTCGGCGACCGGGTCCACACGGATGGGCCGTGCCGTAGCCCCCATCGTGGCGCAGCGGTTCGGGAAATGTATTCTCGAGCTTGGCGGCAATAACGCGATGATCGTGGGCCCTTCGGCCGATCTGGAAATGGCCGTGCGTGCGATTGTCTTTTCTGCTGTCGGCACAGCCGGTCAACGCTGCACCACGCTGCGCCGTCTGATCGTTCACAACTCGATCCGCGAAGAGCTGGTGAGCCGGTTGAAAAAAGCCTATGCCGGTCTGCCCATCGGCAATCCGCTGATCGAAGGCACTTTGATCGGTCCGCTGGTGGACGAAGCCTCGGGCGCGGCCATGACCGCTGCGCTGGACGCTGCAAAGGCCGAAGGCGGCGCAGTCTTTGGTGGCGGCCGCGTAACCGAAAACGTCCCCGCCGGTGTCTATATGCAGCCCGCGATTGTCGAGATGCCTGGCCAGACAGCAACCGTAAAGACCGAAACCTTTGCGCCGATCCTCTATGTCATGGGGTACGACGCGTTCGACGAAGCCATCGAATTGCAAAATGACGTACCGCAAGGTCTGTCGTCTTGCGTATTCACTCTGAACATGCGCGAGGCCGAGCAATTCCTGACCGCAGCGGGATCGGACTGTGGCATTGCCAATGTCAATATCGGGCCATCGGGGGCCGAGATCGGTGGCGCATTTGGTGGCGAGAAGGAAACCGGTGGCGGGCGTGAAAGCGGCTCGGATGCGTGGAAGGCCTATATGCGCCGTCAGACCAACACCGTGAACTACTCAGCCGAGCTTCCGCTGGCGCAAGGCGTCAAGTTCGACATCTGATCGTGCTGTCGGCGGTACCTGATGGTGCCGCCGGCTCATCAATCTGCAAACAGATAATCCAATCGCATGATGGCCTGCGCCTGTTCCTGTGAAACATTCAGAAACCGGACAATGGCGTCTTCGTTTTCTGTCCGGTCGCTGGTTTCCCGCAGGCGTGCATGTCGATCCAGCGCGGTGCCCCGGATCAACTCGGATTCGTATTCCATCGCGTTGTGCAAAGTTGGGACAAGCCGTGCCACGGTTTCGGTCGGGCTGTCCTGACCGGCCAACCCCACACGGCGGGCGTGGCCGATCAGGTAATCGTCGGAATATTCACACTCGACTTCAAGCACATGGGTTTTGACCTGATCTGCACAGAAGTCCTGAATGATTTCGATATCTGAGGGATCGATGCATAGAACCAGCCGGTCGGTTTCGAAACTGTCAAACAGCATCCGCACAAGAGCACGCCGGTGGCGGGACCGTTTGAGCAAGGTCGTTTCGATGCCGCCCAGATCGGGCAGAGCCGTATCCTGTTCGTTGAACAGATACTCGACACAAGGGATATCGGTTTCGGACTTAATCTGATCGACCAGACGTTTGGCCACATGCCATTTCTTGCACACGATCAGGAAAACATCGCGGTCCGGTCCCAGCGTATTTCCGGCCTCCCAGAACCTTTGCTTGTGGCGGCGTCCGACGCGCCCTCTTGCGGTTAAGAAACTATGGAGATTGCGACCTTCATCCGAGATGTGAAAATCCACCCCATCCGCAGAATAGAGCTGGCCCAACCGGTCCTTCAGCTCATGTGCCTCGGGGCTGATTTTGCGGGCGAACAGAAAATCCTGCCCTAACAGCATGTCGTAATGGTCGTTATAGAATGTCACGGGCATTCCGTAGTCCGAGAACATCAGGAATGTGAGCGTTCGGTTGTCGATCTCTTCACGGGGAACAAGGTGGCGGACAAGCGTTTGAAAGAAGGTCTCATCCGGTATCCAGGTGGTCGAGAAAAAGCGGATTACATCCGGGCGCTGGGCCAGGAATTCAAAGATCATTTCAACAGTATGACGGCGCAGACACCACCACTGACTGCCGATCATGACCTGGATGTCAGCCGGAACCTCGCGGGTCAGACCAAGTTTTTTCTGTACGTCATAGGATGTATAGAATCGTCTGCTCTGGGTGCGTTCATTGAAGAAATGGCGATAGATCAGCCGGTCTTCTTTCATGCCGGTCTTGATCCAGTTACTGGCAAAAAAGTCGTGGCTTTCGACAAAATCCCTATCATTTTCGTTCAGGAACTGATGCGCGTATTCCGCTGTTTTGATCGCCATGCAATCCCCTGACAGCATGTAGAAATGCGTCGCGCGGGGAAAGGCCTCGAGGGCGGCTTGCACTGCGTTCAATGTGGCCTGTACCAAAGACCACTCGCCCCAACCGCATTTGATGCGTTTGGTTGCAAAAGTGACATTCGAATTGGCCTGAAGAGCGCCCTGAATGCGTGCATAGGCCTCGCGACTTGCGCGGGCGTCAAAATGTATGGCCATGCAATCGCCAGCGGCGGTTAGCTGCTCGGCCTGCGCAATGATTGCGTCAGGGTCCTTGTGGCACAACAAAATGTAGGCAATTTTTGCCATTTCAGTTCTTTGTTATCCGTTTCTGCCCGGTTCCCTCTGTGATACTGAGGATGAGCGATTGAATAAACAGATTATTTTTGGTTCTGTAGATACAAAAGCAGGCGCGAATAGTGAGTTACGACCTGTTGAGGAGGCGCAGCAAATGGGTTTTCCCGGTACATGGATGACCGAGAGCGAGAGCATGGTTTACCGTGTTGTCCCGAAATGTGCATGCTCAACCATCGGGCAAATCATGTATTTTTCGGATCATGGCCGTTTTTTTGACGGCGATATCCACGATGCCAAGGACGGGATGCATAAGTGGGCGTTCGGTCCCAGCCAGGAGCCGATTTCGACAAATGTCCGAAATCATAACTCCTTTTCTTTCACCTGCGTGCGGAACCCGTACACGCGAATTCTCAGTTCGTTCTTTGACAAGATCTGTGGAATTCAGCGCAACGGCAAGCGGTATCGCGGCAATCTGGTGCCGACGCTGATCTACAATTACGGCATCGAGGTTGGCGGAGAGGACGGTCAGGGTGATTTCGACCAGGTCGCCAGTTTCCGCAGATTTCTGTTATTTGCTCGTGACACGATCAGGTGGCGCAGGCCCATGGACCCGGATATCCACTGGTCCGCCATGTCTGGCCATGTGTCGACCTTTATTGCAAATGGCGGACGATATGATCGCATCTTCTGGACCGAGAAGTTCAACGATGGGATGCAAGGTGTTCTGAGCAACCTGGACACGCCACACAAGGTGGCCCTGTCCGAAATCCCGCGGTTCAATGAATCCGAAGGCCACGGACCCAAACGAAAGCATCCTGTCGAGGACTATTTCGACGACCTGTCGATGCATCTTGTCTACGAGATCTACAAACAAGATTTCGATCTGTTCAAATACGATTTTGAAGATCCGGCCAACAAGATGCCGATCGCCGAGATTGATCTGGATGAAGTCCACGCCAAGCTTGGGGATTGAGCTGGAAATCACCTTCTCCCGCCCATCGGCAATGTATCTTGCGAAACATCTCCTCTGGTTGGGCCTGGCGCCGCGCCAGGCCCAAGACCAAAGCCGATAGCGCCAGAAGGCGCGGGAGCGCTTTGGGAATTGATTGGACCGGATCACTTGATTTGGTGTCCGGCCCTTATGTCTTAGACCTCCCGCACGGCCCCTTTTGCCGCGCTGGTTGTCAGTTTGGCATAGGCTTTGAGCGCGGTTGAGACTTTACGCTTGCGGGGCGCTGCCGGTATCCAGCCTTTTGCATCCTGCTCCTGGCGTCGTTCGGCAAGCACTTCATCTGAGACTGCCAGATGGATCGAGCGGTTCGGGATGTCGATTTCGATCCGGTCACCCTGACGCACCAACCCGATCACACCGCCTTCGGCTGCTTCGGGTGAGACGTGGCCGATCGACAGGCCGGAGGTTCCACCCGAGAACCGTCCATCCGTCAGCAAAGCACAGGCTTTACCCAGACCTTTGGATTTCAGGTAAGACGTCGGGTACAGCATTTCCTGCATCCCCGGCCCGCCGCGCGGACCTTCATAGCGGATCACCACCACGTCGCCCGCCCGTACCTTGCCGGTCAGGATGTCGTTGACCGCCTGATCCTGGCTTTCGCAGACATAGGCCGACCCGGTAAAGGTCAGGCTGGCCGGATCGACACCGGCTGTTTTCACGATACAGCCGTCGCGGGCAATATTGCCGAACAGAACCGCCAGACCGCCATCCTGGCTGAACGCATGTTCTTTCGACCGGATCACGCCGCCTTCGCGGTCGGTGTCCAGCTCTTTGTACCGGTTCGACTGGCTGAAGGCCTGCGTGGTGCGCACACCGCCCGGCGCGGCCTTGAACAAGTCTTGCGCCTTGGGGTTGTTGGCAACCTTGATGTCCCAGTTGGCAATCGCCTCACCCATCGTGCCCGAATGCACCGTGCTGCAATCCTCGTGCAGCAACCCGGCGCGGCTGAGTTCCCCGAGAATTGAGAAGATGCCACCGGCGCGGTGGACGTCTTCCATATGCACATTCTCGGTATTGGGTGCGACCTTACACAGGCAGGGCACCTGACGGCTGAGACGGTCCATGTCGGTCATGGTGAAATCCACCTCGCCCTCATGCGCGATGGCCAGCAGATGCAGCACCGTGTTGGTCGATCCGCCCATGGCGATATCCAGGCTCATTGCGTTTTCGAACGCCTCGAACGTGGCGATTTCGCGCGGGAGGAAGCCTTTCTCGTCCAGATCATAGTGCCGTTTGGTGATCTCGACGATCCTGCGACCGGCTTCAAGGAACAGCTCTTTGCGGTCCGCATGTGTGGCCAGAGTCGAGCCGTTGCCCGGCAGCGCCAGACCCAGCGCCTCGGCCAGACAGTTCATCGAGTTGGCGGTGAACATGCCCGAGCACGACCCGCAAGTCGGGCAGGCGTTTTCCTCGATATGCTGAACCTGCTCATCGGTGAACTTGTCGTCAGCGGCGGCCACCATAGCGTCCACGAGGTCGATCTTTTTGGCGTCCAGATCGGCGATGTCGATCTTGCCCGCCTCCATTGGCCCACCCGAGACGAAAATGGCGGGGATGTTCAGGCGCATCGCGGCCATCAGCATGCCGGGCGTGATCTTGTCGCAGTTCGAGATACACACCATCGCATCGGCGCAATGGGCGTTGACCATATATTCAACCGAATCCGCGATCACCTCACGCGAGGGCAGCGAATACAACATCCCGTCATGTCCCATGGCGATACCGTCATCCACCGCGATGGTGTTGAATTCCTTGGCAACACCACCCGCCGCCTCGACCTCGCGGGCGACCATCTGGCCCAGATCCTTCAGGTGCACGTGGCCCGGTACGAACTGGGTGAACGAGTTGACGATGGCGATGATCGGCTTGCCGAAATCGTCGTCGCCCATGCCAGTCGCGCGCCACAGGCCGCGGGCACCGGCCATGTTGCGGCCATGGGTTGAGGTTCTGGATCGGTACAATGGCATGATGCTGTTTCCCTTTTGCCTCGGGTTGCATGTCTTGGGGTTTGTGCGTTATAGCGCACGTACCACATGTGCGCTATAACGCACAAGAGGATTCGAAAGACGGCATCATGGCACCGGACGAGATCACGCTGAAATTACGGGACATGCGGGCGGCATCCGGGCTGAGCCTGTCCAAAGTCGCCGAGATGACAGGCGTCAGCAAAGCCATGCTGGGGCAGATCGAGCGTGGCGAATCCAGCCCAACCATCGCCACTTTGTGGAAGATCGCCAAGGGGTTCCAACTGCCGCTGAGCGCGCTGATTGAAACCGCGAATGGAGACCCCTCTGTTTTTCAGACCGTGACTTTTCCGGGCAGCATCGAGGTCAAGATCGTCTTTCCGTTTGATTCCGCGCTAGGGGCCGAAACCTTTCACGTCAGCCTGACCCCGAACCAAAGCCACGAGTCGCCTGCCCATGCGACGGGCGTGACCGAAGAGGTGTTTGTCCTTTCCGGCACGCTTGAAATCTTGCGGGGTGAGGCCTGGGTGCCGCTAAACGCTGGACAGGGGCTGCGTTTTGCCGCCGACCTGCCGCATGGCTATCGTGCAGGCGCGCAAGGGGCTGCGTTTTTGAACATGCACCATTATGGGCAACACAGCGAGTTTCCTGAAAACGGCAAGGGCAGATCATGACTGCGTTTCTTGACACTTTGACCATCGCGGATGGAATCGGATCAATCGGGGCGATGATCGTGGTTGCTGCGTATCTCGCCACGCAGATGCGGATGATGAATTCCGACGACCTGGCCTTTCCAGTGGTAAACCTACTGGGGTCGATTCTGATCGTCTATTCGCTGTTTGAGAACTTCAATTTGGCCTCGATGCTGATCGAATCCTTCTGGATTTTGATCAGTCTGATCGGGATCGCTCAGTTTTTCCGCCTCAGGCGGGCCCGTTAGCGGTACAGGCCGCCATCCAGCCTTGAACAGACATGCGCGCGCGTATAGGGACAAACCAAGCGCGCATAGGGGAGGCATTGATGCAGGACGATCCCAAAACCCTCGTTTCAACCGAATGGCTTGCGGCCCATCTCAAGGATCCGGACCTGCGGGTCCTGGACGGATCATGGTATCTGCCGCAACACGGACGCGACGCCAAAGCGGAATATGACGCGACCCATATCCCCGGCGCGAGATTCTTTGACATTGATGATATTGCCGATCATCGGTCGGACCTGCCGCATATGGTGCCTCCGGTCGAGAAATTCATGTCGCGCCTGCGGGCGATGGGCGTGGGGGATGGCCATCAGGTGGTGGTCTATGACGGCTCGGGGCTGTCCTCGGCTGCGCGGGCCTGGTGGATGTTCCGCCTGATGGGGCAGGACAACATTGCCGTGCTGGACGGTGGCTTGCCGAAATGGCTGGCCGAGGGGCGAGAGGTTGAAGACCTGCCGCCTGTTATCCGCGACCGCCACATGACCGTGCGGGTTCAGAACCATCTGGTGCGTGATGTCACGCAGGTATCTGCCGCAGCCAAGCTGGGGGATCACGAGATCATAGACGCACGCGCAGTCGGCCGCTTCGCGGGTACCGATCCCGAGCCGCGCGAAGGGCTGCGGTCTGGTCGTATTCCCGGATCACGAAACGTCCCCTTCGGCACCTTGCTGAACAAGAATCACACGATGAAATCGCCCGAGGAATGCCGCGCCATTTTCGAGGCCGCTGGCGTCGACCTGTCGAAACCGGCGATTACCTCATGCGGGTCGGGTGTGACCGCCGCGATTCTCAGCCTTGCGCTCGAGCGCATGGGCAAGAAAGACCACTCGCTTTATGACGGCTCCTGGGCTGAATGGGGTGCCTTCCCGACCCTGCCCGTCGCAACCGGAGAGACCTGATGTTTGAACATCTCAAACCGCAACCTGCCGACAAGATTCTAGCGCTGATGCAGATGTACCGCGAAGACCCGCGCGATCAGAAGATCGACCTGGGTGTTGGCGTCTACAAGAATGCCGAAGGCATCACGCCAGTGATGCGCGCGGTCAAGGCCGCCGAAAAGCGCATTCTGGAAGAGCAGGAAAGCAAGGCCTATACCGGTCTGGCTGGTGATCCGGCCTATGCGGATGCGATGATTGACCTGATCCTGCGCACATCGGTGCCGCGTGGCAACATTGCCGCTGTGGCTACGCCCGGTGGAACCGGTGCTTGCCGTCAGGCATTTGAGATGATCCGCATGGCCAACCCCTCGGCCCGCGTGTTCGTCTCGAACCCGACCTGGCCAAACCATCTGTCGATCCTGAATTACCTGGGGATCGAAGCGGTTCCATACCGCTATTTCGATGGCGAGACTCGTGGCGTCGATTTCGACGGCATGATTGCCGATCTGAAAACCGCCAAGTCGGGCGATGTGGTGTTGTTGCACGGCTGTTGCCACAACCCGACCGGGGCCAACCTGAACCTGGTGCAGTGGCAGGAAGTGGTGACCATCATCAACGAGCTTGGCCTCGTGGCGATGATCGACATTGCCTATCAGGGTTTTGGCGACGGTCTGGAAGAGGATGCGCAGGCGACCCGCCTTGTTGCGTCTTCGGTCAAGGAATGCCTGATCGCGGCGTCGTGTTCCAAGAATTTCGGCGTCTACCGTGAACGCACGGGCCTATTGATGGCAATCAGCGCAGATGCGGGACAGACCGCGTTGAACCAGAGCACGCTGGCCTTTCTGAACCGCCAGAACTATTCATTCCCGCCCGACCATGGCGCGCGCGTGGTCACCACGATCCTGACCGACCCCGTCCTGCGGGCCGACTGGGAGGCTGAGCTGGAAGAGATCCGCTTGTCCATGCTGGGGCTGCGCCAGCAACTGGCCGATGAGCTGCAACGCCACAGCGGCTCCGACCGGTTCGGCTTTGTCGCCCAGCATCGCGGCATGTTCTCGCGCTTGGGCGCGGCACCGGAACTGGTGGAACAACTGCGCGCTGATCACGGCATCTACATGGTCGGCGACAGCCGTCTGAACATTGCCGGGCTGAATGCCAACACGGTTCCGATTCTGGCCAAAGCGATTATCGACGTCGGAGTTTAAATCTGCGGAAAAAAAAGAAACCCGGGCGACACCGCCCGGGTTTTTTGTTGGATTGGGTTGGATATCAGCCCTTGGAGAACTCCGGGTACGCTTCCATGCCCAGTTCCGCCATGTCCAGGCCGTTGATCTCATCCTCTTCGCTGACTCGAATGCCGACGGTGGCCTTCAGGATCGACCACAGGATCAAAGCGCCGACAAAGGTGAACAGACCGTAGGCGAGGATACCCAGCAGCTGCGTACCCAGGCTGGCTTCGCCGTAAAAAATCACGGCGACGGTGCCCCAGATCCCGGCGAACAGGTGAACCGGGATGGCACCAACCACGTCATCGATATTGAACTTGTCCAGCATCGGAACCGCAAAGACCACGATGACACCGCCAACGGCACCGATCCACAGCGCGCCGAACAGGGTCGGGGCCAGCGGCTCCGCAGTGATCGACACCAGGCCAGCCAGCGCGCCGTTCAGCACCATGGTCAGGTCAGGTTTTTTGTACAGCAGCTGTGTCAGGATCAGGGCTGCCACTGCGCCTGCGGCTGCGGCCATGTTGGTGTTGGCAAAGATGCGCGACACGTCGGATACGTCACCCACGGTGCCCATCGCCAGCTGCGACCCGCCGTTGAAGCCGAACCACCCCAACCACAGGATGAATGTTCCCAAAGTGGCCAGCGCCAGGTTCGAACCGGGCATCGGATGAACCTTGCCGTCTTTGTACTTGCCAATCCGCGGACCCAGGATCAGGGCACCCGCCAGAGCCGCCCAGCCGCCAACCGAATGCACGATGGTCGAGCCAGCAAAATCCGAGAAACCAGCCTCGGACAACCAGCCACCGCCCCACTGCCACGAGCCAGAGATCGGGTACATGACGCCGGTCAGAACAATCACGAAGATCAGGAAGGGCCACAGCTTGATACGTTCAGCTACAGCACCCGATACGATCGACGCAGTTGCGGCCACAAACACCAGCTGGAAGAAGAAGTCCGAACCAACCGAAGCATAATCCAATGCCGCGGCGTCAGCACCCACGCCCACCGGATCCAGGACCGTGGTTTTGAAGAACGGTCCAACCCACCCCGCGATGGTCCAGCCGTCGCCGGGGTACATCAGGTTGAAGCCGATCAGCCAGTACATGATCGCGGCAAACGAAAACAGCGCCACGTTCTTGATCATCTGCATGGCCACGTTTTTCGACCGCACCAGCCCGCCTTCGAGCATGGCAAAGCCGGCGGCCATGAAGAACACCAGGAACCCTGCCATCAGAAACAGCAGCGTGGTGAAGATGTATTGTGTGTGCAGCGCGGCTTCGCCGGTGGCGGCCTCCTGCGCTAGGCCAATCTGCGGCAGCGCGACGATCGCGGCGGCAGGGATGAGTGATTTCATCAGGTTCATTGTCAGTCCTCGAATAGTGTTGAGTGGGGGCGCTTACAGCGCCTCTTCGTTCGTTTCCCCGGTCCGCACGCGCAGGGCCTGCTCAACGTCGAGGACGAAAATCTTGCCGTCGCCGATCTTGCCGGTCTTGGCGGATTTGGTGATGGTTTCTACGATCTGGTCGGCCATCATGGCGGGCACCACGATCTCAAGCTTGATCTTGGGTACAAAGTTCACCGCGTATTCGGCGCCGCGATAGATTTCCGTGTGCCCCGATTGCGAGCCGAAGCCCTTGATCTCGGTTACCATCATGCCGCGTATGCCCGCGTCGGTCAGTGCCTCGCGCACCTCCTCGAGCTTGAACGGTTTGATTGTTGCAATAATCAGTTTCACGCTGTTCCCCTCTGCTTCCCCGGTCTGTCCGGCGTGTTTGCACCTGCAGAAAAAGAGCGTGCCGAAGCTGTGTAAGGAACGGTTCAGTGGTCAAATTCGGGAGGAATTGGTGAGTGAGTGCACAATTTTTGCACAGATTCTGCATATCGACTAAATTATAGGCGCGTTAGAGAGGGCGTATTCCGGAAATTCAGACCTCTACTTCATCGGTATAGCAGGGTATGGTGCCTCAAAACGATAACCGGGCAGAGTTTGAGCATGACTGAGTCCAGGCGCCGCAAGGCACCGCTTGTGGCGGACAAAAGATACGCGTCGAAGGGGCGAAAACCCACGGCGACCAAACGCACTGCGAAACCCGCAGGCAAAAAGGCTGCGGCGCGCAAAACGACAACCCGCAAAAGCACACGGAGAAAGACACGCCGGAAATCCGGCGGTGGTGGTGGCTTTTTTCGCCGGTTGTTTCGCTGGGTCTGGCGCCTGATCTGGGGGGTAAGCTGGCGCGTGGGCGCTGTGGCCGCTCTGTTGCTGGCGCTGGCTGTCGGGGTTGTCTATACCTCTTTGCCTGATGTCGATGCTTTGCTAGACGGGCGCGCGCGCGGGTCGGTCACGTTGTTGGATCGGGATGGCAAAGTCTTTGCCTGGCGTGGGGATCAGTTCGGCGGGGTAATCACCGCGGACACGGTTTCTCCGTATCTGAAAAACGCAGTGGTCGCCACCGAGGACAAGCGATTCTACCGCCATTTCGGCGTCAGTCCTCGGGGTGTCGCTAGCGCTGTGCGTATCAACCTACGCGAAGGCCGAGGGCCTTTGTCTGGTCATGGCGGATCGACCATCACCCAGCAGACGGCCAAACTGTTGTGTCTGGGCGTGCCATATGTCCCTAGCGAGTGGGAGTCTGAGGCCGCCTATGAGGCTGATTGCCGTCAGGGATCCCTGTGGCGCAAGGGCAAAGAGGCTGTCTATGCGATCGCGATGGAGGTCAAATACTCCAAGGATGAAATCCTGACCATCTATCTGAACCGTGCCTTCCTCGGGTCCGGTGCGCGGGGTTTTGAGGCGGCAAGCCAGCGCTATTTCGGGATTTCTGCCGCCGAGGTCAGCCCCTCGCAGGCGGCGATGCTGGCAGGTCTGCTGGTGGCGCCGACGCGGTATGCGCCGACAAATAACCTGCAACGCTCGCAGGATAGGGCGCAGTTGGTGATTGGGCTGATGGAGGCGCAGGGCTATCTGACCACTGCTCAGGCCAGCGGTGCCCGCAGCAGCCCGGCGCAACTGTCTGCGGCTGCGGCTGCACGCGCCGGCGGGTATTTTGCCGATTGGGTCATCACGGAACTGCCCAGCTTTTTCGGCTCGGACACCACCGATGACGTGGTGATCCGGACGACGCTGGACCAGCGCCTGCAGAAATCCGCAGAAGAGGCATTGCAATATATCTTCAAGGAAAAGGTGCGCGAAGGGTCCAAGGCGCAAGCTGCCATCGTGGTGATGTCCGCAGATGGGGCCGTGCGGGCGATGGTCGGCGGGCGCAAGACCCGCGTATCGGGCGCATTCAACCGGGCCACACAGGCGCTGAGGCAAACAGGGTCATCCTTCAAACCCTTCGTCTATGCCACCGCGTTGGAACTGGGCTATTCGCCTCTGGATACGGTGGTGGACGAGCCCTATTGCATCAATATCGCCGGTTCGGGGCAATGGTGCCCCAAGAACTACACCAACAAGCATTATGGGCGCGTCACGCTTGCTGATGCTCTCAAGAACTCATTGAACATCCCGGCGGTGAAAGTGGCCGAGGTTGCCGGTCTGGAAAATGTCCGTACCGTCGCAAGTGAGTTCGGCATAGAAAGCAATCTGGCCGAGGGTCCTGCGCTGGCGCTGGGCGCATCGGAAAGCACGCTGATTGAGATGACCGGGGCCTATGCCGGTATCCTGAATGGTGGCTCAGCGGTTGAGCCCTATGGGTTGACCGAGCTGAAGCTGCTGGGGGACGACGCCCCTCTGATGGCGACGAGCACCGGCATCGGTGAGCGGGTGATCAACGATAAGGCAGCCAAGCAACTGACCTGGATGATGGAACGTGTCGTGTCCGAAGGCACGGGCGGGCGCGCGAAACTACCCGGCTGGCAGGTGGCAGGCAAGACCGGCACCACGCAGGCGGCGCGGGATGCCTGGTTCATCGGGTTCACGGCTGATTATGTGACCGGCGTCTGGATGGGTTATGACGACAACACCCCCCTGTCCGGCGTGACCGGCGGCGGGTTACCTGCGGAGATTTGGAAAGAGACGATGGTGCGCGTGACCGAGGGGATGACACCCTCTCCGCTGCCAATGCTGGCCCCCGATCCGCCCGTCCGGCAAGAGCGGCCCAGGCGTCAGCGCCGCAATCAGGGCAATGGGTTCGAAAATGCGATCAACAACCTGCTGAACAACATCTTTGGCAACTGATGTAGGCAAGGAAAAGTCGGCGCGCAGGGTCAGCCAATGACAGCATATGGTGCAGAATGCCCGATTTGCATCCGTATCAAGGTGAATTCCACGTCTGAACTGCTCTGCCGCTGCCAACATGGCAACTTCTGATATGCGGGACTTTCCGGCCATTCGGTTGCCCCTGCTGAATGTCCGCTACTCAAAAATAGACCCGACGCTTGGCCGGGTCAGTTGGTGACGACGAGGATTGTCACTCCTTAATGTGGTGGTCAATAGTATTCCAGAAAGCGCCTCATTCTGCTTGTTGGGACTTGCGCCTGACAAAGCGGGAAAAAAGCCGGCCGTCGGTTACAGCAAAGCCAAGGGCAATGATGGCGAACCCGACCCAAGCCTCTGGCTCCATCTTTTCACCCAGGAATGAAACGCCAAGGCCGATAGCGAACGGTGGAATCAGTAAGGTTACCAAAAGAAGGTTGGCAGCACCTGCGCGCGCAAGGATTGCGAAATAGAGAACATAGGCCAGTGCTGTTGATAGTGCGGCCATCCCAAGAAGCGCAGCCCATACGCCAGAAGACAGAGCCAAGTTTGGGGGGCCATCCATCACGAGAACAATCGGGATCATAAGCACTGTGCTGCCGATCAGCATACCAAGCGCATTCACCAGCGGTGGTTGGCCCGAAAGAGCAGTCCTGCCCCATACACCGGCAAATGCATAAGAGAGCGTCGCCCCAAGAATAGCCAACTGTGCCAGATTGCTCGGATTGAACTCGGTCAATGCGCTTGGCCCCATAATGAAGGCCACACCCAAAATACCCAGTGCAGCACCTGCTATCTTCTTCGGAGTAAAGGGTTCGTCCTTAAGAAGCAAACCCGCCACGACCGCTGCAAACATTGCTGTCGTTGCATTTAGGATTGAAGCCAGCCCGCTGTCGATTTGCGTTTGCCCCCAGAAGATCAGCGAGAACGGAATGGCGTTATTGAGCGCCCCCATTACGAGATAAGCGCCCCATACCCGAGGGGTGCGTGGAACACTCAGTCCTTTGAATATGACGATTAGCGCAAGAATAGGAACCGCCCAAAAAACCCTGTGCAATGTAATTGTAAGTGGTGGCACCTCTGACAGGGCTACCTCACCAAAAAAGAACGACCCGCCCCAAACCGCGGCGAGCAAAAGCAGCATGACGCCGGCTGTTAAATCCATTGCTGGCATGGGTTGGTTTGTCATGTCTTCTGAATCCGTCACTAACTATTACCTAACGGATTAGCTTACGTGACCGCGACACCGCGACCCGTTTCTTGCGGAAATCCAATACAAAGCCAACTTTCATCTATCCAATTGTGAACGGCTGCGTTCGCCTATCGGTGGAGTGCCTCAGCAATCATTTCTGCAAGCCTTTCGGGCTGATCAACGCTCGCCCAGTGAGTGGCGTTTTCGAGAATAATCCGATCCATCTTGTTTTCTTCCAGCCACCGGACGGTGCTGTCCGGACAGTTGTCAGGATTGTAGAGATAAATCACATTTGCCGCGCTTTGCAAAAGCTCGCCGGGCACGCAGCCTGCTGAAAAATGCCGTGCGTCGGTGCCGAGTTGCCACAGCGCCAGAGTATCGGCCTTCGATACTTCATTACGATACCGTCGGATGATTGGTGCCGTTTTCGCCATTTCATCAAGCCGCTCAAGAAAAGCTGCACGAAACGCAACCGGATCACTGTAGTCCGCGGCAGTTCCAGAAAAATAGGCATCCTCGGCGGTGATATTACCCTCTAGAGAAATAATGGTTGTCAAAGGACAGTCGGCCCTTTTGGCGGCCAGGGAGGCTATGATTGAAGCAACCGAATGAGCGACAATGATCTCAGCTCCGTGCTTGATCGCTTTGTCGGCGACGGTTTGTGCAAGTGCTTCAAGAGTTGTTGCCTTTGCCAGAGGCTGAGCGCCAAACCCCGGAAGATTGATGGGTAGCACACGATAACTGTTGGCGAGGTGGGTGTCAGCCAAACCTTCAAACATGCTCGCATTGTCACCAAAGCCTGCAACACAGAGAATGGCGAGTCTTTCATCGTTCACTTGACTCGGGTGTTTGGTCATTTCGGTTTCCAGAGCATCGTATGCGGACATTAACACGGCTCCACAGCATTCAACAATTCGAGCTCGTTACGGTCATCGACAGGCAGTACAACTTCACCTTTTTCAGACGAAAACCTGACTGTCGCGCACGGCCCGAAAGAGACATTCATCGTAAGTGCCGCCGCCGCAATGCGGCTTCGGCCTCTCGCTGCGCTCGCAAGATCGTTCGCCATGCGAATTCACAGATCGCGCGACAATCCTGCCGTTCGCAGCGAAGAACTCAGTTGCCACTCGCGAACCAAAGCTGACCTTGCGTATTCGCAAATCGAGCCGGAACGGGCTAAAAAAAATCGTTTGGGTACTAAAAGTACAGCCAAGTAGGGTCCTGATCCGGATTTGTGCTTTGGACACCTCAAGCCGGGTTGCCTACTAGCTCTTTTTGATACCCGAAAAGTGCGGGCAACCCGCCCGTGTGCAGTAAAACGACTTTCTCACCTGGTTTTATCTTTCCACGTTCGATCAGGTCCAGCAAACCGGCGAATGTTTTGGCAGAATAGACCGGGTCTAGAAAAACCCCTTCGGTTCGGGCCATTTTCTCCAAAGCGGCGCGTGTTTTGGCATTCACTTTGCCATAGCCTGGCGGCAGGGCTTCATCCCAAACATCAATCCTATCCTGTAGAAAACCTGCGTCGATTTCCAGCAAGTCCGCAAGATTCTGCAGAACGGTTTTCATTCGAGCCTTTTGCTTTTCGCGATCCCGGCGCACGCAAATCCCAAACACCGAGGCAATGCTTTCTTCCAGCGCCAATCCGGTTACCAAACCGCCATGTGTTGCGCCGCTGCCTGACGGGACAACGACCGCATCGAAATCTGGCATCTGCTGGTACAATTCCTGTCCAGCGACGACATAACCCAGGGCTCCTAGGGGCGGATGATGCAGGCCAAGGTGAATAACGTAAGGTGTGCAACCTTGGGCTTTCAATTCGTCGGCGCGTGCATGCAATGCCGCGTCCGCTCCGGATTCGTCTTCGCCCTCGGGGTAACTCATTTGCTCGGCACCCAGGATTTGTGCCAGGAGTACATTTCCGGACGCATAATACTCTGATCCCATGTCCGGCACACGCTCTTCCAACTGAAGCACCGATTGCATACCCAGTTTGGCCGCTGCGGCGGCTGCAGATCGCACAAAATTGGATTGAACGGCGCCCGTGATCAGAATGGTATCAGCACCTTTTTGCTGCGCATCTCCAAGATAAAATTCAAGCTGCCGTGTTTTGTTACCGCCAAAACTAAGCCCGGTCAGATCATCACGTTTCAGCCAGAGATCGATATCCAGCTCGGCCGATAGGTTGTCCAGGTGCTCCAAAGGTGTTGGGCCAGACATGAGTTGGGCACGTGGAAATCTGTGCAGATTTTCGTTTCGTATCATCGTGTGACCTTTGAGATTAAGCCGTCATATAGGCGCGATAGAACAGAACACAGCACGCGATCAGTGAAACCACGCGGATCGATGCTATGACGACCGCCTGTGGCAAGTAGGGACCTGTCGCACGGCCAAGTAAGCTGCCGATCAAGGTTATGGCGAGGAACCCCCATACTGACGACCCATACGAGATTGATTGTGCCCCGGACAGATTGTGCAACAAAAATGCGATGCCATATGCCACCAGCGCTATTGGTTGAACCAGCTTTGCCACCTCTTTGGCGGACCGACCCTTTGCAATCAAACCGAACACCATAAGTGGACCCGGGGTTGCCGCCCATACAGTTGCAAGCCCGGACAATCCGGTAACAGCTGAAAACCCGACGTTTCCAATTAAGCCACGCAAGGGGAGCAAGGTTGTAATCAAGCCGATTAACAACAGGCAGGCCGTCAGGGCGAGAACAAACGCCTCGCTCAAAAGGGGATAAACAATGCGGCCAGCAGCCACTCCAACGACGCATCCAATGACCGCAGTGACGATTATTCGCCGATTGTTTTTCAGAACATGCCGGTCCGTTGCCACCGCTGACACAACGGTGTTTAGCAGAAGCAAAATGGGAACCGCCGTCGGCGTGCCAAGCATAATCATCATGGGTGGCCCCGCAATGATGCTAAATCCGATGCCAACCCCGACTTGCAGCATAGCGCCAAGGCAAATAGCGGTCATCAGGATGTACAGTTCAGCGGGCACTCAAACTCCTGTGGATCGGGGGATTGTTGCAGGGCCACAGGTACCTTGATTGACCAGCTGAGGTCTACTTCAATTCCAACCCGCCTACGGCACGGCGCGGTCAGCGCTGCCACGGCATCATTCCAGAGTATGGTACTCGGGCCGCCACAGAATGCGCCATATGCGCCAGTGTTGTAAGGTCAAAAACGGGAAGCTGCAGTTCTTCCTGAAGGCGCGCGGCATATGGCGGCAGATCTGTACACTCCAATACCAATGACCGAATATCCGGAGCTTCAAGCATAAGACTGCGAGCGGCATCCAAGACCTCGGCTTCGATCAGATCAGTATCCATCCTCGTTCGTGCGTTCCGCAAGATCACCTCGGCGAATTCTGATGTACCTTCCAAGCCCTTCACTGCCACAGGAACACCGGCTGCACCGACACCTTCAAAATGCTGGGGCGTCAGTGCCGATGCATCCGCAGTCAGCACGCCCACTGGGGCGCTGGCCCCGGTCATGTGATAAGCCAGCGGCACCTGGATCAGGCTGGATGCAAAAACAGGAACGGAAACCGCCGCTGCCAATTCCTTTTGAAACAGGGCCAGGAAGCCACAGCTGCCGGTGATGGCACGAACGCCCTCAGCCTCAAGCCGCTTGGCTCCTTCAATGAAGGGGGTCAGTAATTCGGGCGTAGGGTTGTTCAGCAAGGTTGGGACCGTCACGCCATCGATCATCTCATACAGGACCGGAAATGGCAGGCTGGATGGGTTCTTGATATGGCCCGGCGGTTTTGGAAAATAACTTTCAAGGCACAGAACACCGATCGACGCGCCGCATATATTCTGACCGCCTTGGTAAATTGGCATTGTTATTAGACCTTTCTGACTTGAGTGTTCAAAACCTAGCCAACGAAAACGGCGCCATATCGACGTTCGGGCTGCGACCGGATACAAGATCCGCCACAAGCTCACCGGTTTTCGGGGCCATCATTAGCCCGTAATGTGAATGTCCGAACGCGGCATACAGCCCGTCTGAGCCGTTGATCGGCCCGATAGCAGGCAAACTGTCCGGAAATGATGGCCGTCGACCCATCCAGAATCGTGCCTCGCTTGTTTCGAGGTCTGGCAACATCGCCTTTGCCTGTTCGGTCAGGATTTCTTTCTTGCGCGGATCAGCGGGCGCATCGACGCTGCCAAATTCGGCCGTGCCGGCGACTCTCAGGCCGCCCAGCATCGAGCTTGCGACGACCTTTGCGTCCACATCCATGACCGAGTTGTTCAATTGGACTGAACGGTTCGGGAATTCAACGTGGTAGCCGCGCTCGGCAACAAGGGGCACTGGCAACCCAAACGGTTTCAGCAGGTCGGCGGACCACACCCCAGCCGCAAGTATAAGCCTGGGGGCGTGCAGCGTATCCTGTGATGTTGTAATCTGCCAACTTCCATCTTGGGTCTGGATCAACTTGGAGACTTCGGTTTGTACGATCTCGGCCCCTTGCATGCGTGCTTTTTCAGCCAGAACTGCCCCCAGACGTCCTGGTGAGGTTACGCGTGCCTGACCTTTGATCACGATCGCGGCTTTGAATTCTTCTGACAGTGCAGGTTCCAGGCGATGCAATTCAGCACCATCGACAAGCTCCAGATCGCCTCCTTTTTCCTGGCGGATCAGATATCCAAGCCCATTCAGATCAGCCTGCTTCCGATGGCGAAATGCGTGAATATAGTAGCTGTCAGTGATCAGGTTTTCGTGCCCGGTGCCTTGAAGATGACGACGATACAGGTCGATAGAAGGGCGGCACAAAAGCTCCATCGCGTCCGAGATTTCGCGCACTGACCTTTCGCCGGAATTTCCCAAAAACCGTAGCCCCCAGGGGATCATTTTTGGCCAGAAACTGGTTCTGACCGAAAGCGCGCTTTTAGGATCCAGTAGCATCTGGGGAAGTGATTTCCATATGCCCGGCATCGCTTGCGGAATGATTGACCACGGCGACACTACACCTGCATTCCCGAAAGAGGTTTCCTGCCCTGGTTGACCGCGGTCAATCAGCCGAACCGGAATGTTGCGCTCTTGTAGCGACAAAGCGCAACAAATGCCGACGATCCCTGCGCCGATGATGGTCACTTGTTCAGTCATGGTTTCACGCCGGAGAGTGACTGCGGTTGCGGGCGATCAGTTGGGTGACGATGACAGGTGACGCCACGGCCAGCGCGATCAGATCAGCAGTCAGGCTGGGCGCGACAAAGATAATCCCAGCGATGGCCAACAGAATGCGCGATGCGATATTCAGCGGGCTCAACCAATACCCAACCACAGCCGCCGACAGGGCAATGACCCCGGCGATGCAACTGGTCGCGGTATAGGTGAATTCCCACAGGTTAAACCCGGTTGACGACACGAATAGCAGCACCGGCGCATAGACAAAGGCCATGGGCGCGACAACCTTCCCTAAGCCAAGGGTAAAGGCAGACAATCCTGTTCGGAACGGGTTTGAATTGGCAATCGCCGCTGCCGCGTAGGCTGAGGTACAGACCGGTGGCGTAATCTCTGACACAACACCATAGTAGAGCACGAAAAGGTGGCTGGCGATGGGTGGAACACCCAGCTGCGCCAGCGCAGGCTGCGCCACTGACACCAGCATGATATACAGCGCGGTGGTCGGAATGCCGGCGCCCATCAGGATACAGACGACGGCGATGAACACCAATGAGATGAACAATTGTAAGTCTTCCATCGCAAAGAACTGGAAGCTGCCGAACGAGATCATGTTGTACAGATCCGATGCCAGGTTGCCTGCGCCTTGCGTAACCATGAAACCGATGCGGAAACCGATGCCAGTGGTGTTGATCACGCCTACCACGATGCCAACCGCAGCAGCGGCGGCGCCCACGGCCAGCGAGTATTTCACACCCAATTCTACCGCCTGTAGCATCTCGGGCACTTCGATGCGTTTCTGAGGGTTCATTGTTGCGACGACCGTCAATCCGCATAGGATTGTTGTCATGGTCAGGTCAAAGCCGCCGTCTGAGAACTTCCACAGTACAAAGCTGAGGAACGCCGCCGCATATATCAGCGTCGGTGGTTGCCTCAAGCGCGACATGCCCGCGATTACCGCAAGTGATATGCCGCAGAAGGCCGACATAAAGGGCGTGTAACCCGTGAACAGAACCACCAGCAACCCGATCAGGGGCACAATATTGGCCCAGCCTTCGGCCCAAACCGCCTTGAACTGAGGCAGCTGCTCTTTGGTCAGACCTTTCAGGTTCAGCTTGCGCGCCATCAGGTGCACCACGGCAAAGACGCCAACATAGTGCAGAAGGGCCGGAAAGATCGCTGCAATCACGATCGTGGTATATGGAACCTCGAGGAATTCGGCCATGATGAAGGCGGCTGCCCCCATGATTGGCGGCGTGATCTGTCCCCCAGCCGAAGATGCGGCCTCGACACCGCCCGCAAAGTGGCCGGGGTATCCTAGACGCTTCATGTTGGGAATTGTCAGCGCGCCGGTCGAAACGGTGTTGGCCACCGAAGAGCCCGAGATCGTGCCGAAGAAGGCTGAGGATACCACCGACACTTTTGCCGGACCGCCGGTATAGCGGCCCGCCAAAATCGTGGCGTTATCAATGAAAAGTTGCCCCAACCCGGTGCGTTGCGCGATCACGCCAAACAGCACGAAATGGAACACGATGGTCGAAACAACCCAAAGGGTGACGCCGTAGATGCCTTCCTGCGGGAAATACATCGACGATACGAAGGTTTTAAAGTTCACGCCGGGATGTTGCAGCAATCCGGGGAAGTACGGCCCAAGCAGGGCGTATGAAATAAAGACGCAGATGATCAGCGGCAACACCCAACCCAAAGTGCGGCGCGCGATGTCCAGAACCAGCAGGATGATGATCACGCCCAATACCACATCAAATGTGTTGGGGTTACCCATGCGGAACGTCTGTTCCTCGATCCCCAGTAACGGAATGCCGCGCCAGGCGACGCCAACATACAGCGCTGCAATGATCCCCAGCACCATGAAGACTAAGTCGTACAGTGGGATGTTGCCTATGCGAAACCGGCTTACCTTAAGCGCATAAAGGCTTTTGGCCCCGATAATCGGGATTGTCGCGTAGACCAGAATGAACAGCAGGGCCAGATAAATGCCCATGTGCCAGTGATCGGCGGGCAGGCCAAACCCGGCTGTGAAAAATTCGTAGAATGCTAAGATCAGGGCGACGACGCGAAGAACATTGCCGGTTGTCGGAGTTACCTGCCGGACGGCGGCGCCTTCGTCGAACTGTTCTTCGATAGCAGCCAATTCCTCGGCCGTCAGTTCGTGGTCATCAAGTTTCTGGGTCTCGGACATGATGGCCCCCCTGATTGCGCGTATTTCGAGTATCCGGTGCTCCAAACGGAACACCGGACAATTCAGTTTCGTGAGACAGAGTTACTGAAGAAGCCCGGCTTCTTTGTAGAACTTCTCAGCACCCGGATGCAGCGGTACGCCCAGTGCTTCGACACCGTCCAGAGCGGTATCAGGGGTGATCTGCTTGCCCTTGGCATGACCGTTATCCAGCAACTTGCGGGTGTTGTCGTTCCACATCGCCTTGGTCAGCTCATAGACTAGATCATCAGACAGGTCCGAGGACACAACCAGCATCGCGCTTACTGCGGGGGTCTTCGTTTCAGCATCAATGCCTTCATAGACACCGCCCGGGATGGCCGAGGGAATATAGGCCGGAATGATCTCATTGATCTTGGCCAGATCCTCATCGCTGAACGAGTGCAGGTTCATGCCTTTGGTCGAAGATAGTTGCACCATCGCAGCAACCGGCCAGCCCGCAGCATAGAAATAGGCGTCCAGCTGACCGTCGGCCAGACGCTCGGCGCTCTGGCTGTTGTTAAGTTCAGCTTCGTCCATGTTGTCACGGTTGACGCCCCAGGCATCGAGCATCTGCAGAACGGCGACCTGCGTGCCAGAACCAGCCTGTGCAATTCCAACGCGCTTGCCTTCCAGATCGCTCAGATCGTTGATTGTCGAGCCAGCCGGCAGAACAAGGTGCAGGTCTTCGGGGAACAGATTGGCCACGATGCGCAGTTTCGGATGCGGTTTGCCGTCGAACTTGCCTTCTCCCAGATACATCGAACGCGTGACGTCAGCTGCAGCAAGACCCGCCTCAAGCTCACCGTTTTCAACGGCCGCGTTGTTAAAGACCGACGCGGTGGTGGATTGCGCAATTGCGATCAGCCCCGGAACACCGCACTGGCCACCTTCTTCACACGGGCGTGAGCCCGGAGGCGCTGAGATACCATTGGCGATGGTGCCACCGATGGGGAAGTAGGTGCCGCCAGCACCACCGGTGCCGATACGGAAAAAGGTCGGATCTTGCGCCAGCGCAGGTGCGGCCAGCGCGCCCGCCAATGCTAGACCAGTCAAGCATTTTACAATTTTCATTGTCATCTCCCTTGTTGGAATTTCGGTTTCGGTTTTCCCAAACTTCGATCCTGCAAGCGTAGAGACAAATTGCATAAATACAAATTTGTTATATTTCACTAAACTAAATTTTTACTTATATTTAAACATATGAACCTGACCCAGCTAACTGTATTTCGTGAGGTGATGGAGACCGGCTCCATCTCTCAAACAGCCAAGAAACTGAATCGAACGCAGCCTGCAATCAGTCTTGCGTTGAAAAACCTTGAAAAATCTCTGGGCCTGTCGCTGTTCGAACGTAAAGGACGGCGTTTGGTGCCGGTTCCCGAAGCGCATTATCTATTGGCAGAAACGACAGGCATTCTTGACCGCCTCGCGTCGATCTCCAACACCATGGAAGGTCTCATCAAAGGGCATGCCGGAAGCTTGAATATTGCAACGATGCCTGGTCCGTCTGCCTTTTTGTTCCCGCGTTTCATAAGCCAGTCAGTTGGCGAAAACCCCGAAATTCGCATAACACTTTCCACTCGCAGCTCACCTCAGATTATGGAGCTTGCGGGATCACAAAACATCGACTTCGGCTTTGCTGACTTCGAGCATTCAACCGGTAAAAAACCCCAATATTCCGCCGAGCTAATTCGGGCAGATTGCTTCTGTGCCCTTGATCGCGATCATCCGCTTTCATCGCGCCAGAGCTTGACCTTATCGGATCTGGATGGAACGCCAATGGGCGGCCTGCATCCTTCACACCCGTTTCAACGAAAAATCCGGCAGGAGTTTGAAAATGTTGCCGCTGAATACAACCCAACGGTAACTTGCCAGTACTTTCTGCCATTAATCCCCTTTGTGAGTTCAGGACAGTGTTGCAGCATCGTAGATCCGCTGACAGTTGCGACTGAGCGTGAACTTAACTTCTCGAATGGCAAAGTGGTTTTCTTACCCTTCACGAAACCGCTCAGATATGAGTATGCCATCCTCGAACCAAACCACCGACCACCGTCCCAATTGGCACTACAGACCAAAGCGGGATGGAAGGCAGAAGTATTGAGGATGTTGGATGGTGTGAAGGCAAACCCCCTTTCCTTTTGGGTAGATGAAGCAGGGACAGAGCATAATAGATCACAATAGACCAAACGATCTGAAAACCAATTCTTGTGTTTGGCTACTGCGTGACCAAAAGCCGGCATTCATGCATGTTGCAGCATTCGTGACTTTGGGCTCAAAACAGACTAGCGACGTCCGCGGCAAGAGCCCGAGCAGACTACGTGCCAGTGGTCCACGCCATCGGCTATAGTTGGGCGGCGCATCTGGCGCCGCCTCTATTTTCGGGTGTGACCTCTGATCAGAGGCTGTCGTCCAGAGCCGCCAGAATCGCGTCGCCCATTTCCGTGGTGGAAACCGGCGTGACCCCTTCGTCGGCCAGCAGGTCGCCGGTGCGGACACCATCGGCCAGGACTTTTTCGATAGCGGCTTCCAGTCGGTCAGCCTCGGCCCCCTGATCGAAGCTGTAGCGCAGTGCCATGGCAAAGCTCAGGATACAGGCGATCGGGTTGGCTTTGCCCTGACCGGCGATATCGGGGGCGGAACCGTGGACCGGCTCGTACATCGCCTTGGGGCGGCCATTGGCCATTGGTGAGCCCAGGGAGGCGGACGGCAGCATGCCCAGTGAACCGGTCAGCATCGCGGCACAGTCCGACAGGATGTCACCAAACAGGTTGTCAGTGACGATCACATCAAACTGCTTGGGCGCACGCACCAGCTGCATCGCGCCATTGTCGGCATACATGTGGCTTAGCTCGACCTCGGGATAGTCCTGAGCGACCCGGTTTACGACTTCGCGCCATAGAATGCCGGATTCCATGACATTGGCCTTTTCCATCGAGCACAGTTTCTTGTTCCGGCGCATCGCCAGCTCAAAAGCCGAGCGTGCGGCGCGTTCGATCTCGGATTCGGTATAGCGCTGGGTGTTGATGCCGACGCGTTCGTTGCCTTCTTCGAAGATGCCGCGGGGCTCACCGAAATAGACGCCCGAGGTCAGCTCGCGCACGATCATGATATCTAGACCGGCAACGATGTCTTTCTTCAGCGACGAGAAATCCGCCAGCGCGTCAAAGCACTGCGCCGGGCGCAGGTTCGAATACAGGTCCATCTCTTTGCGCAGCCGCAGCAAGCCGCGCTCGGGCTTGAGGCTGAAATCCAGATCGTCGTATTTGGGTCCACCAACAGCACCCAGCAGAACTGCGTCCGCCTCCTGCGCCTTGGCCATGGTTTCGTCCGACAGCGGTTTGCCATGGGCGTCATAGGCGGCACCGCCGACCAGATCCTCGCTCACGTCGAATTCCAGGCCGCGCTTGGCACCGAACCAGTCGATGATACGGCGCACTTCGGCCATGACTTCGGGGCCAATTCCGTCTCCGGGCAGGATGAGGAGCGAGGGGTTGGACATGAAGGATCTCCTTGCGTTTGACAGCAAAGGCCCTAGCGCCTGCGCCGCATCGGGTCAATGAGACGAACCGGCCTAAACGCAGGTTCTGGACGGGAAATCGGGTTTCCGTGCCCTTGCTACGTCACGGATAGTGTGAATCGGTCAGAGATCGGCCTTTATCCCTTCGGCCAACATATCCCAGACTCGTCGGATTCGTGTCGTTTGCCGCATCGCCTGCGGTGCGGCAAGCCAAACCGGCAGCGCAGGGATTTCGACGTTTATGTCCAAAACCTCTACCTCTGGGTCGGCCTCGGCAACTCTCACGGCGCTAAAACCGATACCGCAGCCCGCGCGGACCAGTTCCCAATAGGCAGTCTGAAAGTCGCAGCGTGTGGCAAAGTTGTCCCGGTTCACGGGCCAGCCCATTTCGCGCATGCCGATAATGATCTGCTCGTTCGCATCAAACCCGACAAGGTCATGACTCAACAGATCGTCGGGAGAATTGGGGCGGCCGGCACGATCCAGATAGGACCGGCTTGCGCAAAAGCACAGTCTGATTTCCCCCAGATGTTTCGTGATGATGTCCATCTGTTCCGGCCGAAACATCCGCACTGCGATATCGGCCTCGCGGTAGAGCAGGTTCTCGGTGGCATCGGTGGCGACCAGTTCCAGTTGTATCGCGGGTTCTGCTGCCCGTATTTGGGCCAGAATCGGCGGCAGCAGGTGATGAGAGGCAAAGACCGACGCGGTGATGCGCACCGACCCCTCCAATTCCTGAGACTGGCCTGCGGCCGTTAGGCTGAACGCGTTCATGGCTACGTGCATCTGTTGCGCCATCGGGAAAAGCTGCGCTCCGACTTCACTTAGCTTCAAGCCCCGAGCATGCCTGTCAAACAGCGAGACGCCAAGCTCATCCTCAAGTGCGTGGATCTGGCGACCCAGGGTGGGCTGGCTGCGGTTCAACTGCCGGGCAGCGGCAGACAAAGATCCGGTTTCCGCTACGGCCAGAAAGCTTTGGATCAGAGACCAGTCAGAGTGGGTGATAGATTTGTCCATTCAAAAATGAATACACGTTCTGCGTTTGGCGGCAATTCCTGAATTGAACTGAATGGCTCATATTAGATGGACAAGAGGAGGCTTATATGACGGGAACAGTCCTTATTCTGGGTGCGACGGGTCGGTTTGGACGCAATGCCGCAATAGCTTTTCGCGAGGCGGGCTGGACCGTACACTGCTTTGATCGCAAGACGCAGGACCTGAAGCGATCTGTCGAAGGAGTGGATGTTGTCGTCAATGCCTGGAATCCGGCCTATCCGGACTGGGCGCGACAAGTCCCCGAACTGCATCGTGACGTGATCAATGCGGCAGCGGATCACGGTGCAACTGTGATCCTTCCCGGCAATGTCTATGTTTTTGGCGCGCAAACGCCGGGGCCATGGTCGGGTGCAACACCGCATGCGGCACAAAATCCCCTGGGCAGGATCCGGGTTGAGATGGAAGAAGCCTATCGAAAATCCTCGGTAAGAACGATTCTTCTCAGGGCAGGTGATTTTATTGACACTTGCGCCTCGGGGAACTGGTTCGATCAGGTCATGATCAAGCCTTTGGCACGCGGCAAGATGGTTTATCCCGGTCGCCCGGATATACCACACGCCTGGGCCTATCTGCCCGACCTGACCCGAGCGGCCGTTGCGTTGGCTGATATCCGCCAGGACCTTCCCCGTTTCTGCGAGGTTCCTTATGCCGGGTTTACCCTGACCGGCCGGGATATTGCGCAATCTTTGTCGCGGGTAACCGGTGCCGAAATAGCTGTCAGCCCAATGAAATGGTGGCCGATTCAGGCACTGCGGCCCTTCTGGAAGTTGGCGCCACATCTGGTTGAGATGCGCTATCTATGGGATCTGCCGCATAGTTTGGACGGCGCATTCTTTGACGACCTTATCCCTGGATTTCAGACGACCGACTTGGACGCGGCGATGGCTTCTGCGATCCCGAAAACAGCCAAGCAGAACGCGACCTTGGTCAGAACTGCCCGGGCCTGACCAGCGTTAGCGATGTCCCAGGTCCACCCAAACAAGCCGGTGCCGGCTGGCCTGTTCGGCGATTGCACGCAGGTCTGCGCCCGTGTCGGGCCAAAAGATGCCCGCATCCACAACGCGTAGATCTGCCGAGGGCAGAACGTAATCTACCCGCATTTCTCCGACGGCTTTCCACTCAACCGTGGCCAATGCCCCCGAGGGGGTGGCAGGCCTTGCATCCTGCAACCGCGGGTCTGCCAGCAAGCCCTGGATAGCCTCTTTCCGGCCTTCCCCGCGCGTGGGATCCAGATTTGCATCCCCAGCAATCACGAAAGGCCCGAGTGGGGCAGGGCCTAGAGCACCGTCCAGCACAGCGTTCCACAAGCGAATTTCGTCACGATTGCGCAACCCGTTCCGGTCCTCGGGTCCGTCGAAAACGGGCGGGGTCGCGTGAAATGTCATCAGGTTCAGGTGGCCGATCGGGGACTCGATTGGTACGATCCAATGTGCCACCGAGGACAGTCGCTGAATGCGCTGGGCGGCTTCAGAGGGAAATGGCGTGCCATCGACCGTCGGCAGATCAGCCCCCGGCAGGTCGCGCCACAATACTCCCGAGAAATCCTGCATGTCGTCATGGCCTATGGGAAACCGGGACAGAATGGCCAGCCCGCCCTGACCGGTGAACTCGCCATAGCCTTGGGAATCTCTTGGTCCATTGGCCTGCCCGTCCCCGTCCAGATCCAGACTGGTTTCCATTCCTGAATTAGGCTTGGCGGTAAAGCGATAGGGATAGTCCAGCCCCTCGTCGCGCAGCGCCTCACCGAATGCGGTCAGCGTTTCGCCATTGAGATCCCAGTCGATGCCCTGCAAGGCAACGATATCGGGTTGGGTTTCCAACAACACCCGCATCACAGCACGAACCTGCGCATCCTCGCGCCGGATATCGCGCAGCAGAATGCCCGGTCCTTTACGGCTGAGTTCGGTGTTGAAGGTGGCTATGCGTATCGTCTCTGCCTGTGCCGCGAATGGCAGCAAAAGCAGCAGAAAAACACGAATCATGCGGTCTGTGTTGTTTCAGTCGTAGAATAGGCGCGGCGTTTTTCGACAATCAGGTTTGCAATGCGCAGTGTCGCCATTCCCCGCATGATCATGCTAGCAGGCAGAAAGGCCCAAGCGCTCAACGTCCAGATCAGCGTCTGGGGGCTGTTCAGCGAGATCGGGCTCACATAATCGGTCAGGATCTTGATCAGAGCCGGGATTACAAACGGCAGCAGGACGCCGATCGAGATGTTCAACCGTCCATCACGCTGCAGACGGGTCACGACATCGCCACCCTTGGTCGGATCGAACAGCGGCAGATTGGTCCAGACGTTGAAGGCTCCGTTTCCGGTGGGCCAACCACGTATTTTCACCGCGTAGTAGAAACTGGCGATTGTGACCATAGCTGCGACATAGGCCACACTGGCAGCGATACGAACAAGTTCGATCAGCGGCGCGCTTGCGTTGACAGGCAGCATCAACACGATCAGACGCACGGGTGAATAGGGGAAATCGACCACATTGGCGACGCCCAACCCGATCACATAAAAACCTGAGGTCAATTCTGTCGGCGAATAGGCGTTTTTGCAGATCAGCGTCAGGAAAGCGACCATCGAAACCAGCCCAACAAAGCGCAGGCGGTTCACCGGTGGTGCGTCGCGAAATTCAATAAAGCTTGGGAAGGCCGAATTATATTCGGCGAAGGTCAGGAAAAACGCGAGAATGGCGAGAAAGACGACAATCTCGGTCCCATTCGTTGATGATACGGGCAAGTACAACGCGGGTGTCAGCACTAAAAGTGCAACCAATATTCCCCGAATTGCCGCCCCTGTTGTGCGCGCAATCACTATCCGAACCCTTTCAAACTGGATTAGCCGATTCTTTGCCGACTTCATTCCAACTTGTGCCTGCCACGTTACCGTTGCAGCAGATGTCATCTCTCACCAATTTTTTGCCATGGTGGGTGCCTGTACCCGCCGACATTGGCGATAAGCGACATTTCGCTCAAGCCAGGTGGCAGAAAACACTCAATTTTGGGCAAAATGATGGCGCAACTGGTGCGGGATTGCATCATTTTTGACGCAAATCCGACGTGTGTTTCAAGTCGAGACCTATATGTAGTGGTTTCGCCGTTCAGAACCCCAAGAAGGCGAATGGGGACGCCGTGGCGTCCCCATAAAGTTGAGTATCAACAGATTCGTTCCCAGAATCACACCCAGGGGCGTGCCTGGCCCGCATGATCCTCGAACTTCTCGATGTGATGGTCTTTTTCCATCGTCAGGCCAATATCGTCCAGACCGTTCAGCAGGCAGTGCTTACGATGAGAATCCACCTCGAATTCGATCACGACACCATCGGATGTGGTGATCTGCTGATCTTCCAGATGCACGGTCATGCGGGCGTTTTCGCCTCTATGCGCGTCTTCCATCAGAACCGCATGATGTTCTTCCTCGACCACGATGGGCAGGATGCCGTTCTTGAAGCAGTTGTTGAAGAAGATGTCGGCAAAGCTGGTCGAGATCACAACCTTGATGCCGAAATCCTTGATCGCCCAGGGCGCGTGTTCGCGCGATGAGCCGCAGCCGAAATTGTCGCCGGCCACCAGAATCTCGGTTTGCCGATAGGCGGGTTTGTTCAGAATGAACTCTTCATTCTCACCGCCGTGATCGTGATAGCGCATCTCGTCAAACAGTACGACGCCAAGGCCGGATCGTTTGATCGTTTTCAGGTGCACTTTCGGAATGATCATATCGGTGTCGATATTGATCAATGGCATCGGGGCGGCCACCCCGTGGACTTTGTCAAACTTTTCCATGTCTACACTCCTGCGGGGGAGGGCCGCGCCCATGCCCCGCGTTTAAGCTTGTTTCGCTTCAGTTGTTTCGCCTTTGGGTGCGTCTTTGATGAAGAGCGCCATGAAGACCAGCCCCAGACCGTTGAACACCATTTCGATCCCCAACAGGATGCCGAGCAGTTGCAACAGCACGACGGGATCGGTTGCTGCGAACCGCCAGATGAGCATCGCCAGAACAATCGACATCACGCCCGAGATCATTGTCGCCCAGAAATACTGCGTACCTTTCATCTGGAACGACAAAATGACCCGCGCGATACCGCCTGCCATAAACAGGATCAGGCAGACCGTCGCCAGCGTCACGGTGCCCTGCAGCGGGTGATCCAGGAAGGACCAGCCCAGAAACAGCATCACCGCACCCATAAAAAGCGACAGGATCTTGTTGCCGGTGCCCTCGACGGTGAACCCGCCGACCACCTGCAATGCCCCTGAAATCAGCAGCAGTACGCCGGTCACCACCGTTACGGCAATCGACGCCACTGCAGGCGCGCCCAGCACAAAAAGGCCGAACACTATGGACAGAAGCCCCATCAGGAGCCATTTGATCCAGTCACTCATGTCTTAAATCCCTCAAATATCCAGTTATGAGGGCAGCTTACATCAACTCGCGGACGTCTGTCAGCCGTCCTGTGATTGCCGCTGCGGCAGCCATTGCGGGGCTTAGCAGGTGGGTGCGCCCGCCGCGGCCCTGACGGCCTTCGAAGTTGCGGTTCGAGGTCGCGGCGCAGCGCTCGCCCGGTTGCAACTGATCGGGGTTCATCGCAAGGCACATGGAACATCCCGCCAGACGCCATTCGAACCCGGCCTCTTTGAAGATCTCGGCCAGACCTTCTTCCTCGGCCTGCGCGCGGACAAGGCCTGAACCGGGCACAACCATCGCCCGCATCCCGTCCTTGATCTTTTTGCCCTTCAGAATCTCGGCAGCGGCGCGCAGGTCCTCGATGCGGCCGTTGGTGCAGGACCCGATAAAGACGGTGTCGATTTCAACGTCGCTGAGCTTCTGACCGGCTTCCAGACCCATATATTCGATCGACCGGCGGGCCGCATCGACTTTGCCGCCTTCGAAATCCTCGGGGTGAGGCACGGATGCAGTGATCGGCAGCACGTCCTCGGGGCTGGTGCCCCAGGTGACGACCGGCGCGATGTCTTCGCCGCGCAGGGTGATGACCTTGTCGAAATGCGCGTCTTCGTCGGTGAACAGCGTTTTCCACCAGTCCATCGCCGCTTCCCACTGGGCCCCTTTCGGTGCGTGTGGGCGGCCTTTGACATATTCGAACGTGGTCTCATCCGGGGCGATCAGGCCGGCGCGGGCGCCGCCTTCGATGGCCATGTTGCAGACGGTCATGCGGCCTTCCATCGACAGATTGCGGATGGCTTCGCCGCAATATTCGATGACATAGCCGGTGCCACCAGCAGTGCCGGTCTCGCCGATCACGGCCAGAGTGATATCCTTGGCGGTCACGCCCGGCTGCAGTGTGCCGGTGATTTCCACCTTCATGTTCTTGGATTTCTTCTGGATCAGGGTCTGCGTGGCCAGAACGTGTTCAACCTCGGACGTGCCGATGCCATGGGCCAGCGCGCCAAAGGCACCGTGCGTTGCGGTGTGGCTGTCGCCGCAAACAACAGTCATGCCGGGCAGGGTCCAGCCCTGTTCCGGGCCGACGATATGCACGATGCCCTGGCGAACGTCATTCACCGGGTAATAGTGAATGCCGAAATCCTTGGCGTTCTTGTCCAGTGCCTCGACCTGAATGCGCGATTCGGGGTTTTCGATGCCGTTCACGCGATCCGGCGTGGTGGGCACGTTGTGATCCGGTACCGCGATGGTCTTTTCCGGTGCGCGCACCGGGCGGCCGGCCATGCGCAGCCCTTCAAAGGCCTGCGGACTGGTCACTTCGTGAACCAGATGGCGGTCGATATACAGCAGGCATGTGCCATCATCGGCTTCGTGCGCGACATGGGCATCCCAGATCTTGTCATAGAGTGTTTTGGGGGACATCGGTCCTCTCCCGTATGTATTGAGATTTAGCTGGCGAGTGGCTGGACGCCGCTTATAGGCGGGCCAGAACCGTGCGGGCGGCCCCAAAGAACCGTTCACGCAGTCGCGTGCGGTCTTGCAACGTAGGTGCTGGGGTCAGATTGAGTCTCATGCGCATCAGATATATCGCGTCAGTCCGTCAATCAAGGCGCAATCCGGCGACGGGCTTGCATCATGCGCCAACGCTGTCCAAGCTGGCAAGCAGGAGACGTGCATGAACCCAGACCTGATACCCAGTTCGCTGTCTGATCTGTATCAGACCATGATCGAGGCCTTTTCCCTGCAATTCGATAGACTGGTCGATCTGGTCATTACACCGGGCTGGCGCCAACATCAGCTGGTCATCATCCTGGGTCTCTGGGCGCTGGCCTATGTGTTGAAGCTGGTTACGCAGGGCCGATGGGAGGCCTGGGCCCGTGCCCGTTCTGGTTGGCCCAAATGGCGGTTGCGTACGCTGATCCAGCTGATGCAACGTCTGACGCTTGTCTATTTCGTCACGCTGTCCTGGATGCTGTATCTGGTGATGCAGCAGATCACCTGGCCATCGCGCAGCTATATCATCGGGGTGGTGGCAACATTGGCGACCGCCTGGCTGGCGATTGCGCTAGTGGCCCGTCTGGTCCGAAACCGGACGTTGCGGCGAATTTTCAAATGGGCAATGTGGGCTTATGCGACGCTGATTGCGCTAAACTTGACCGATGACGTCGCTGGGTTTCTGGATGGGGTGGCGATCTCGATCGGGGATCTGCACCTCTCGGCGTTGGGCATCCTCAAGGCGCTTTTGCTGATCGGCGTGCTGTTGACGCTGGCCCGCCTGGGTACCGGCGCTGCTGAACGTGGCCTCAAACGCAATGACGATATCTCGCCGTCAATGCAGGTCTTGTTGGCCAAGGGATTACAGGTCGTCATCTATGGCGCCGTCTTCATGGCCGCCATTCGGACGCTGGGCTTTGATTTGACGGGTATTGCGCTGTTGTCGGGGGCCATTGGTGTCGGCATCGGCTTTGGTTTGCAGAAAGTGGTGTCGAATCTGATCTCGGGCATCATCATCCTGATGGATCGGTCGATCAAACCGGGTGATGTGATTTCGCTGGGCGACACGTTCGGCTGGATCAACGCGCTGGGCGCGCGCTATGTCTCGGTGGTCACGCGGGATGGGCGCGAATACCTTATCCCGAACGAGGATTTGATCACCAATCAGGTGGTGAACTGGTCGCATTCGGACCGGTTCGTGCGGCTGGATCTGACATTTGGCACAAGTTACACGGATGACCCCCATAATGTGCGTGCAACGGCCATCCATGCGGTTAAATCTGTCGAGCGTGTGCTCAGTGGCAGCGGACATGACGCGGTCTGCCACATTACGGGGTTCGGCGACAGCAGCGTGGATTACGTGCTGCGATTCTGGATCAGCGATCCGACCAAAGGGCTGACCAATATACGGGGCAATGTCTATCTGGCGCTGTGGGACGCATTCAAGGCTGAAGGCATCTCGATCCCGTTCCCGCAGCGAGAGGTGCGCGTGCTGAATGACGACACCGATGCGCAACAGCTTGCCACCGACTAAGCAAACGTTGCGGCCCTTTCGCCCCGTGTTCATTGAAATGTTGCAATCTCCTTGCTACCTTATTAGTACCCCGGCGCCGGGATATCATGGCGCGCAGCAAAGGAGGACTATGTCCTGTCTCTACACACTCAGGCGGGTTTGCCCGCCGAAGATGGGGCCAATATGATGGCCCAGTCTCAGTCAATCAGCGACAAGCTGCTTGAACGTATCCTTTCCTCACTTTCCGATGACAAGGCCGAAGACGTCGTGCAGATCAACCTGCAGGGCAAGTCGTCCGTCGCGGATCACATGGTTATTGCCTCGGGTCGATCGACCCGTCAGGTCTCGGCCATGGCGGAAAAGCTGACGGATCGCATCAAGCAGGAATTCGGATTCACCTCGAAGGTCGAAGGCAAGGATGCCGGCGACTGGGTGCTGATCGATACGGGCGATGTGGTCGTTCATATCTTCCGCCCCGAAGTGCGTGAATTCTATCAGCTGGAAAAGATGTGGCAGCCTGCGGGCAGCAGCGCCTCGGCGAACTGAGGCGCTATCCCGGCCTGCATTAACGGGCCGGAGGCGAGAGAGATATGCGGATCAGCATAGTTGCGGTCGGGCGATTGCGCGCCGGACCCGAGAAATCCCTGCTTGATGATTACCTGACCCGATTTGATCGGACCGGCCGCACGCTGGGCCTTGGGCCTGCGCGGGTGATCGAGGTTGAAGACAAGAAAAACGCAGGGATGGGGGCCGAGGCCACATTGCTGCGCAAGGCGCTGCCCAAAGGCACCGTAATCTGCACGCTGGATGAACGGGGGCGGGTGATGTCCTCGCCCGATTTTGCCCAAAAGCTGGGCGGTTGGCGCGATGCGGGGCGGCAGGATCTGGCGCTGATCATTGGCGGTGCCGACGGAATAGATCCTGATCTGCGCGCCGAGGCGGATTTCTCCATCTCTTTCGGGTCCATGGTCTGGCCCCACATGCTGGTCCGTGTGATGCTGGCCGAGCAACTTTATCGGGCCGCAACCATCCTGTCGGGCGGTCCCTATCACCGGGTCTGACATGGCGCAGCTATTGATCGTTTACCATTCACGCACCGGCGGCGCCCGGCAGATGGCCGAAGCTGCTGCCGAAGGTGCGCACGATGAGGCCGACACCGTTTTGAAACCCGCAGAGCGGGCCGGACCCCAAGATCTGCAGGCCGCAGATGGTTATATCTTCTGCGCACCCGAAAACCTGGCGGCGATTTCGGGCGTGATGAAAGAGTTTTACGACCGCTGTTATTATCCGGTTCTTGGTCGCATCGAAGGTCGCCCCTTTGCCCAGATGATCTGTGCCGGGTCCGACGGGCAGAATGCGGCACGACAGACGGCCCGAATTGCAACCGGATGGCGGCTGAAAGAAGTTCAGTCGCCGCTGATTATCTGCACCCATGCACAAACGCCCGAGGCGATCCTGGCCGAAAAACGCATCCCTGAAGAGGCGCTGCAGACATGCCGCGACTTGGGGCAGGCGATGGCCGCAGGGCTGGCGTTGGGCGTATTCTGAGGTCAGTTCAGCGGCACAACAATGGTTTCGTCTGCCCAGCCATCCACGCTGCAACGGGCCTGTATTTGGACCTGAGATGTACCATCAGGAATTGCCACCCCGCCCAGCGAGCGGGTAAATGGCTGTTCCGTCTCATGCGGGTGATGCAACACACGCATCCCCAGCTCATTCCTATCCATATCCAGCACACGCCAGCCATCGGCATAGTGATCCCATCCGGTGTCCGGATGCCGGATCGTCACATCGAAACGCCAACTGCCACCGCTGGACGAGGCGTTGACCTGCTCGATCGTTGGCGGATCGGCAAGGGCGGGGCTGGCCAGAAAGGTGCAGAGAATCACATATCGCATGTTTCGATCCTAAACTCTTGGCGGGCCCCACAAAGGTTTTCTTTTTGGCTGCATAGCGTTTCGCGCGGGTAGATCCGACTCCAAACGGAGGGCTGGGGAATTGTCCACGGCAGCAAACCGACATCCTAGTGCTGCCAGACCGTCAACAGCACGTGGGCAACTTCTATGCAACCAGTTGCAATCACTATGGTATCAGAGCATCACATGAAACGTATTTTGCTCGCACAACCAATACCTTCAGTATGGTTCGTTATCGAGCAAGGTCGATCTGCATGTCGGGATCAATTCCTCTATTTGCTCCACAAGTATGTCAAGATCACTCAGTTGCGTTCGGTGATTGGAAATGGCGCAGCGCAGCGCATAGGTCGACCCAACTCTCGTGTCAGAGAGCGCCGCAACCCCATCTTCCTGCAGTCGCAGCATGACTTCTCGGTTGAGGGCTTCGAGATTGGATTCCGTCAAATTGGGCAGGCAAACGCGAAAGCACACGATGTCCAACATAGGATCGGCCAATAGTTCGATATCCTTTGCCACTCGGATGCGATCCGCCAGATACTCTGCTTGGTTGATGTTCTGGTCGATCAGCCGACCAAATTTTTCGACACCATGTTCCTTCAGGCTCATCCAAACCTTAAGCGCCCGGAACCCGCGCGATGTCTGAATGCCAAAATCATGTAGCCAATCGGCAGCGGCCACGCCGCGTGGTTCCTTCTCCAAATATGACTGGCTAAGCGCGAAAGTATCAACATGTTGCGATTTGTCTTTGACCACGCAACAGCCAACTTCAAACGGTGCATGCAGCCATTTATGTGGATCCAGCGCAACAGAGTCAGCTTTGTCCAAACCTTTTAGTTTATCTCCGTTTTTAGGAGCGATAGCGGCTAGCGCTCCGATGCAACCGTCCACGTGAAGCCAGAGACCTTCGCGCCGGGACACATCTGCGAGTGCGGACAAATCGTCAATTGCGCCGGTGTTGATAGTTCCAGCTGTTGCGATAATGGCGACTGGCTGGATGCCATGCGCGCGGTCTTCGGCAATCTGTGCACGCAAGGCTGTAACGTCCATCGTATAGTCTGATCGGGATGGCAGGCACCGCAGGGAATTTGATCCAAGGCCCAGCACTTCCATTGCAGTCAGATGGCAGCCATGAACCTGATCGGACGCATAAAACGCTAGCTTAGCACCGCCGACCCCGTGTTCCCTGATGGTTTGCTGGCCGAGCGCTGTGTTGCGCGCAACCGTGAGGCCTATCAGGTTGGCTACGGAGCCACCACTGGTCAAGGTTCCACTAGCACCAGCCGGGAACCCGACCATGGTCTTGAGCCAGTCCACCACTTGCTGGTCCATAAGAGCTGCGGCGTGATTTCCGCCGCCGAGGTTTGACCCCAGAATGGCAGCTAAAAAGTCGCCGAGAGCGCCGGTAAAATTGCTGGCACCCATATACCACATCCAAAACCTGGGATGGATGTTACCCATTGGATAGGGCAGCAAGTTGGTTTTCATCTCTTCAAAGACTGTATCAAGTGGCATTCCCGATCTCGGTAGCGCTTCTTTGTATGTCGTGCGCACACTGTCTGGCATGTTTTGCCAAACAGGAGATTCGCGCACATTGGAAAGCCGAGACACAGCTTCATCCACCATGCGGTACGCCGTGGCACGCATGGCTTCCCAGTCTTCCGGGTCGAGTGTTTCTTCCTGATGCAGCATTCTGTCCATTACTCGGCCGCCATTTGCGCACTTGGTGTGGACAGGGAAATCGCGCGTTCCTCGTCGGTCATCTCGGCCTCGATGTCGTCAAACAAAGGCGTCGAAAGATAGCGTTCAGCCGTATCTGGCAACATCGCCAAAATAACGGATCCTTCAGGGGCGGTCTTAGCAACTTGCAGTGCTGCCAGAACCGTGCCGCCACCTGACACCCCCGTCAGAATGCCCTCCTTCTGGGCAAGCTGCAGTGCCATATTGATCGCGCCAGGACCGGCGACAGGCATCAGTTCGTCAAATGATCCATTGTCCAAAGCTTCTTGCAACACAGCTGGGATAAAGTCAGGTGACCAACCTTGAAACGGGTGTGGTTGCCAAGCCGAATGACCGGCGACAGGGCTGCCATCAGAATTGCGATCCTGCGCAATCCCACTTCCTACGAGTCCGGCATTCTCGGGTTCGGTCAGAATAATCCGGGTATCGGGTGACTCGCGACGCAGCACGCGCGCGACTCCGGTCAATGTGCCTCCTGTGCCAAATCCCGTTACAAAATGCGTCAGCCGCTTATCCTTGAAATCTGCGATAATTTCAGGACCTGTTGTCATTTCATGAACTTTTGCATTCGCGCCCGTTTCAAATTGACGGGCCAGAAACCAACCGTTGGCCTCGGCCAGCTCCACCGCCTTGTTGTACATTCCCATCGCCTTTTCGGCCCGCGGTGTCAGCACCACTTTCGCCCCCAACACCCGCATGAGGCGCCTCCGCTCGACGGAAAAACTGTCCGCCATTACGATCACCAATGGATAGCCCTTTGCAGCACACACCATCGCCAGACCAATCCCGGTGTTGCCGCTGGTTGCCTCAACAACCGTTTGGCCTGGTTTTAGCGCCCCGCTTTTCTCGGCTTCTTCGATAATGCTAAGCGCTAACCTGTCTTTGACAGATGCTGCGGGATTGAAAAACTCGGCTTTGACAAAAAGCTCTACGTGATCGGGTGCCAAATTGTTGATCCGGACTACCGGCGTTTGTCCGATTGTTTCGTTGATATTTGCGTAAATCACTTTCCTAGCCCCTCTTTGAATGGATGATGTTCTGCATTAATGTACTGACTTTGCCCGATGGTTCGCGCACAAGCTTGCAGACAGCTTGTAGAAATGGTGTAGAATTCCGCGACTTCTGATAGATTTCTTTCATGAAATTCTGTTTTGGCAATTTCGAGCTGGACCACGCTGCCGCTGAATTGCGGTATTCGGACGGTCAAGGCGTTCATCTTGAACGGCAAGTTTTCCTGTTGCTGAGCTTATTGGTCCAAAACGGCTCGCGCGTGACGACATTGGACGAAATTGTCACCAAAATCTGGAATGGCGCACCAATTTCAGACGCCGCTATTGCAAGCCGTATCCGATCTGCCCGTGCCGCTTTGGGGGATGACGGGAAAACGCAAAGCATCATCCGCACGATCCGGGGACAGGGCTTTCGGTTCGAATTGCCGGTGACCAAAAAGGTCGACGCAAACCTCGCAGAGACGCTGATCATCAATGAAGGGGTCGCTCCATCCATTGCCGTGTTGCCGTTTCAGGCCTTTGGAGAAACAGATCAGGCTAGGGTGATCGCTCCGGCCCTTGCACATGAATTGATTGTGTCGTTGTCGCTGACAAAGTGGGTGACGGTCATTGCGCGCGCCTCAAGTTTCCAACTCGGTAGCGTTGCAAACACGCAAAGTGTGCGCGAGCAGTTAGATGTAAGATATGTGCTGTCGGGTAGCGTCGAGATTAACGGACCAAATCTGACCGTGTCTCCGGTGCTTGCTGCTGCGGATTCCGGACAAGTGATCTGGGCTGATCGCTACACTGGCCTGATTGATGACATTTTTTCTATCAAGGCCGATGTCACCAATTCTGTAGTAGCGGCGGTCGAACTCCATGTTCCGCGCCATCAGGCCGCCGAGGCCCGACGGCAGGATATTGAATCCCTCGACGCCTGGAGCTTTTTCCACCTTGGACTAAACCACATTTATCGGTTCACCCAAGAAGACAACGCTTTGTCTGCCAGATATTTCAAAGAAGCTCTTGCCCGTGCGCCCAATTTTGCACGTGCCCATGCCGGGCTTTCTTTCGTTTCTTTCCAGAAGGCGTTTACCGGTTTCGGCGCTGATCGCGGTGTTGCCGCTCAGGATGCCTTATCTGCTGCTGAACGGGCAATGGAACAGGCCCCCGATGACCCGTTTTCCAATTTTGTGCTTGGGCGGAGCTATTGGATTCAGCAAGATTTGGATACTGCGGTGCATTACTTGCAACAGGCTGTTTCGCTAAATCCAAATTATGCGCAGGGTCACTACTCGCTCGGTCTAGTGCAAGCGTTGAACGGCGTCAGTGATAACATTGACCAACGTGCAGATCTGGCGACGCGTCTCAGCCCGCTAGACCCGTTGCTCTATGGAATGCACGGCATGAAAGCATGGGCACGGATCAACAGTTGCCAATGGGAAGAGGCCGCGCATTGGGGGGATCTGTCTGCACGCACACCCGGCGCGCATTTCCTCATCGATATGTTAGCGGCTATGGCCCATCAGGCGAATGGAAACATAGAAGACGGCCGTAGATTTGCTGATTGCGCCCGCAAGCGTCGCCCGGACGCGTCACTAGATCATTTTTTCGCGGCCTTCCCCCTTCCTAAGGGTGAGGCAAGAAACACAACACGTGCAGCGCTTACAGCGTTAGGATTCTAGGATTACGTCAGATATCAGCGCCGTGATTGGTTTTGGTGGGCGACCAAAAAGTAATGAGCGCCGTTACCAACGATAACTAGTCATTGGATTGAGGCGCAGCAATCGGCATTTTGGGCTCAAATCAGCAATTCATTGTGCGTTGATTAAAAAGTTCGTTTCGACCCACACGAAAACCAGCTCGTAACAAGGAAGAACTAAAGGCGACGCAGTAACGCCACAGCCATGGCATTAGATCACGACGGCGTATTGTCTGCCTGTGCCAGTAGGATCGCGCGGGATTGCGAGGCGAATTCGCGTCGGTAAAGCAGGCCTGCAGTGATAACTGTGCCGACGATCAACGCGAGTGGCCCCAGAAACCATGCAAGCAAGGCCAGTGCGAAATAGGTAGAGCGCAGCCCGCGGTTAAAGCTGCGGGCGGCGGTGACACAGATCTCGGCCGATTGCGTGGCGCGGGGATAGGCGATGGGATTTTCGGGCTCATTCGGGACCGCGGCCATCAGTACCGCGCAATAGCCGAACAGACGATGCGCCCAGACATATTTCAGAAAGGCATTGGCCAGCAGCAGCACGACGGCGAGTATCTTGATCTCCCACACCAGGGCTGGAAAGCTGCCGATGGCCAGATCACTGGCGACACCGGCCAGACGCTCGGTATTGCCCAGCAGGGCCAGTCCCCCACCGATGGCAATCATCGTGGTCGAGGCAAAGAAGGTACTGCCTTGCCGCATCGTGGCCACGACCTGCGCGTCAAACATCCTTGGCTGGCGTGTGACCATCTCGCGCATCCAGTCGCGGCGATACTCATCCATCATCAAGGCCACTGACCGCTTCTTTGGCGACGGGTTTTCGATCATCCACCCAAGGCACAGCCAGGCCCCCATCATCAGCGTTATGGCGGCAAAATCCAAAGGGGCAAACAGAGCGGCGCGGTCAATCCAGGTCATGGCCGTGACAGTACTTCCGGAAGTCGGAACTTGCCATACTGACAAATTGGTAATATTATTTTACCAAACCAAGGAGCCTGCCATGGAAATGCCAAAGCCAAGCCCTGATGTCTTGCGTCGCAAAGATGCGGTGGTGGCGCGCCTGTCGGGGGTTCTGCCGGACGACGCGATCATTCATGACCCGGCCGAGACACGCGCCTATGAATGCGATGCTTTGACCGCCTATAGATGCCCGCCGATGCTGGCGGTTTTGCCTTCGACCACGCAGCAGGTCTCGGATATCTTGCGCATTTGCCATGACGAAGGCGTGCCGGTGGTGCCGCGCGGTGCAGGTACGTCGCTGGCCGGGGGGGCGCTGCCAACAGCTGATTGCGTCATACTGGGCGTGGCCCGGATGAACGACGTGCTGGAGGTTGATTATGACAACCGATTCATCAAGGTCCAGACCGGGCGCACCAACCTGAGCGTCACCGGCGCGGTCGAGGAAGAGGATTTCTTTTATGCCCCCGATCCGTCGTCGCAACTGGCTTGTGCGATTGCGGGCAATATCGCGATGAATTCCGGCGGGGCGCATTGCCTGAAATACGGGGTGACCACGAACAACCTGCTGGGTGTGACCCTGGTGATGATGGATGGCAGCGTCGTCGAAATCGGTGGCGCGAATCTGGACGCGGCGGGTCTTGACCTGCTGGGGGTGATCTGCGGGTCCGAAGGGCAACTGGGCGTTGTCACCGAAGCGACCCTGCGCATCCTGCGCAAGCCCGAAGGCGCACGGCCCGTCCTGATGGGGTTTGATGACAATGAAATCGCAGGCCAATGCGTTTCGGACATCATCAAGTCCGGTATCTTGCCTGTTGCGATTGAGTTCATGGATCGCCTGTGCATTCAGGCCTGCGAAAACTTTGCACATGCCGGGTATCCGGAATGCGAAGCATTGTTGATTGTCGAGGTCGAAGGCTCGGAGGCCGAGATCGACAGCCAGCTGGCCAAGATTGTCGAGATTGCAAAACGCCACGATCCGGTCGAGCTGCGCGAGAGCCAGTCGGCGGATGAAAGCGCCCGGATCTGGTTGGGCCGCAAATCGGCCTTTGGCGCCATGGGGCAGATGAACGACTATATGTGCCTGGATGGGACCATCCCGGTATCGGCGCTGCCCGCTGTATTGCGCCGGATTGGTGAGCTGAGCGATGAGTTCGGCCTGCCGGTTGGAAATGTATTCCATGCCGGCGACGGGAACATGCACCCTTTGATCCTGTTTGATGCCAACAAACCCGGCGACCTCGAAAAATGTGAGGCGTTCGGGGCGGAAATCCTGAAACTTTGTGTGGATGAGGGCGGTTGCCTGACCGGCGAGCACGGTGTGGGAATTGAAAAGCGCGATCTGATGCATCATCAATATGCCCCTGCCGATCTTGAGGCGCAGATGGCGGTTAAGGATGTGTTCGATCCAGGATGGTTGCTGAACCCCGCCAAAGTGTTCCCGCTGGATGCCTCCGAATCCCGTCGCGACCCGCAAATGGCTGCAAATAGGCTCTAACAAAGAGAAATATGATGAAACCCACGTCAGAAACTGAACTGGCCCAGATGGTGGCCGGGTTGACAGGCGCCGTGCGTATCGCCGGCGGCGGCACCCGTGGTATCGCGGGGCCTGACGAAGTGATTGAGACCGGCAGGCTGACCGGCATCACACTGTATGAACCCGGTGCCCTGACGCTGGTTGCGCAGGCCGGGACACCGTTGGCCGAGGTTGAGGCCGCATTAGACGCCGAGGGCCAGCAACTGGCATTTGAACCGATGGACCACCGCGGCTTGCTGGACACCGAAGGCGAGCCGACAATCGGCGGTGTGGTTGCTGCTAACATTTCCGGGCCACGCCGAATTCAGGCGGGAGCATGCCGCGATTTCTTGCTGGGTGTACGATATGTCAATGGCGCCGGGCAGGTGATCAAAAATGGCGGTCGGGTGATGAAGAATGTCACCGGCTATGATCTGGTCAAGCTGATGTGCGGGTCCTGGGGGACTTTGGGCGTGCTGACCGAAGTATCGCTGAAAGTCCTGCCCAAGCCGGACCACACAGCAACCCTGTCAGTGACCGTATCTGATGCAGATGCAGCGATAAAAACGCTGTCCGCAGCGCTTAGATCTCCGTTCGAGGTCACTGGCGCAGCTTATGACCCGGAAGGCGAAAAGGCCTTAATTAGAGTCGAAGGTTTTGCCGATTCCGTCGCTTACAGAACCGAGAGGCTGACATCCGAACTGTCTGGGTTCGGCCAGATCGCAAATGTCGATGAACCGGCAACGCTGTGGACGGCGATCCGCGATGTTCACGGGTTCCGGGGCAAGACTGGCGACGTGTGGCGTCTGTCTGTCACGCCCGGTGACGCCCCGATGATCGCGGCGCGGGCCAAGGCTGAACAGGTGCTTTACGACTGGGGTGGCGGTCTGATCTGGCTGCGCCTTCCTGCGGGAACCGATTTGCGGGCGCGTCTTGGCACCTTCTCGGGCCATGCAACCCTTGTGCGTGGCGATGCGGAAACGGTCGAGAGGCTGGGGCGGTTCCAGCCTGAGAATGCAGCAGTAGAGGCTCTAACAAAATGTATTCGGGCGAAGTTTGACCCCCGAGGGCTGTTTAACCCGGGGCTGATGGGGTAGGGCAATGCAGACAGATTTCACCGAAAAACAGATGCAAGATCCGGCGATCCAACGCTCGAACCAGATTCTGCGCAGCTGTGTTCATTGCGGCTTTTGTACCGCCACCTGCCCGACCTATCAGGTGCTGGGGGATGAGCTCGACAGCCCGCGCGGACGGATCTACCTGATCAAGGATATGCTTGAGAATGAGCGTGTTCCGGATGAGAAAACCGTCAAACATATCGACCGCTGCCTGTCCTGTCTGGCCTGCATGACCACCTGTCCGTCGGGCGTTCATTACATGCATCTGGTCGATCACGCGCGGGAATATATCGAGCAGAACTACAAACGCCCGCTGACCGATCGCCTTCTGCGTTGGGTTCTGGCGCAAATTCTGCCCTATCCGATGCGGTTTCGCTGGGCCCTGATCGGGGCCAAGCTGGGCCGTCCCTTCCGGTTTCTGATGCCGGATGCGCGGCTGCGGGCGATGCTGGAGATGGCACCAAAACAAATCCCTCCGGTCAGCCGCAACGATGATCCGCAACGCTTTGCCCCTAATGGAGCGCAGAAAAAGCGCGTGGCGCTGATGACAGGCTGCGCCCAAAAGGCGCTGAACACGGATATCAACGACGCCACGATTCGCCTGCTGACCCGGCTGGGCTGCGAAGTCGTTGTGGCCAAAGGCGCGGGATGCTGTGGTGCGCTGACCCATCACATGGGCAAGGTGGCTGACAGCCACAAAGCGGCAGCGGCCAATATACAGGCCTGGACCAGAGAGATCGATAGCCAGGGGCTGGATGCCATCGTCATCAACACCTCGGGTTGTGGTACGACCGTCAAGGATTACGGGCATATGTTCCGAAACGAGGCTTTGGCGGCAGATGCCGCGCGGGTTTCGGCGATTGCCATGGATATCAGCGAATTGCTGGTGCAGCTGGACCTGCCCGGAGGCCAGCACAAGGGCATGACCGTCGCCTATCATGCCGCTTGTTCTTTGCAGCATGGGCAAAAGATCAAAAACCATCCCAAAGACCTGTTGAAGAATGCGGGTTTCACCGTGTTAGAGCCTTTAGACAGCCATCTGTGCTGTGGCAGTGCCGGGACCTATAACCTGATGCAGCCCGAAATCTCGGGTCAGTTAAAGCAACGCAAGGTTCGGACGCTTGAGGCTAAGAACCCCGATGTTATCGCTGCAGGCAATATTGGTTGCATGATGCAGATCGGTTCGGCCACGCAGATACCTATTTTGCATACGGTCGAGCTGTTGGATTGGTCCACAGGCGGGCCGTTGCCGCGTGCGATGCAGCAGGGTCATCAGGTGGGAACGGCCGTGCCGATCCTGCGTTAGCTACCTGATGCAGGGCTGCATCAGATAGAACGGGAAACGTGCCATACTGTCGATGCCCTATTTTCGCCGTACCTGACAGCTATGAACATATGCCGAAAGCAACGCCGGAGAACCGCTTGAGAAACTGGATCAAGGCTTTGGCGCTGGCACTCATACCGATGGCTGCAACGGCGCAGGATAGCGGGCTGAAAAGTCTGGACACCACCGATGCCGGGCGGGCCTGGATGGCTGTCGGGCGCTTGAATATTGACGGCGAAGCATTCTGCACCGCGACGCTGATTGCGCAGAACCAGGTGCTGACGGCAGCGCATTGTCTTTATGATAAGGCCACAGGCCAACGTATTGACCTGTCTAAGGTCGAGTTTCTTGCCGCCTGGCGTCTGGGTCGGGCATCTGCCTATCGTGCGGCGCGCAGGGCGGTGATTCACCCCGATTACTTTTACGACGACGAAACCCCGACCAACCGGATCGGTAGCGATATTGCGCTGATCGAGCTATGGCAGCCAATCCGCAGTACCTCGGTCATTCCATTTGATACCGGCGATCGGCCCGTTCGCGGACAGGAAGTTGGGGTTGTGTCCTATGCGAAGGACCGCGCCGAAGCGCCATCATTGCAGGAGGTCTGCTCGGTCGTGACCGGCGTTTCCGAGGTTCTTGTCCTGTCCTGTGATGTCGAGTTTGGATCCTCCGGCGCCCCGGTATTTGCGTTCGAGGGCGAAAGACCACGGATCGTCTCGGTCGTGGCGGCCAAGGCGGAATTCAATGGCGAGCCTGTGGCCATAGGTACCGCAGTCGAGGTTTCGCTGCCTTTGCTGCGGAGTGAACTGTCCGCCGGGCGCGGATTCAGCGGCTCGGAAACCGGCGATTCGGCAAGCCGTCATATTGGCGCCAGGTTCGTCCGGCCATGATGCGATTTTGGGCAAGCCTGTTTTTATGCCTGGCTATGATGACAACGATGTCCCAGGCGCAAAGTGCAAAACGCAAACTCACCGACCGCGATGACCTATATGGCTGGGAGGCCGTCGGCCGCCTGGATATCGGCGCCGAGGGGTTTTGTACGGGTACGTTGATCGCACAGGATCTGGTACTGACCGCGGCCCATTGCGCCTTGGACAAAAGAACCGGTCAACCCTATGGGCCGGGGCAGGTAACCTTTCGGGCAGGGCTAAGCGACGGAACTGCGTTGGCAGATCGCAAGGTGGTGCAGATCGCGGCACATCCGGATTACACACGTTTCGCTCAACTGTCGCCCGATGCCGTGCGCGTTGATGTCGCGTTGATGCGGCTGGATCAACCGATCCCCTATTCCGTGGCCGATCCCTTTGCGTTGCATAACGGGCGCGTGGCGGGGGATGAGGTCAGTCTTGCATCGTATGGTCGGGGCCGATCGAATGCGATTACGCGGGAACGGTCCTGTAAAATCCTGCAGCGCTTTCAGGGCCTGATCACATTCAACTGCGACATTACCTTTGGGTCCTCGGGTTCGGCCCTGTTGGCGCGAAAAGGTCCGCGCTGGCAAATACTTTCAGTAGTCTCTGCAGTTGGTACGGATGGTCGGCAGAAAGTGGGATTCGGTATGGAATTGCAGGAAATTGTGGCCGATCTGAAGGCGACTCTGCGCCGGGATGCCCCTAAACCAAAGGCGACAATAAAGCGATTGCAGGTGGGATCAGGCAAGTCGGATACCGGTGCGAAATTCATCAGCTCCGGAGGGGGTTGAACTCGGCCAGAACGTTTCCCATGTCAAATGTATCGGGTCGCCGCAAACGGGGCCTGAGATAATCGAACGCCCGTCCGATCGGAGGGCATTACGTTCATCGCTCAAACATGAGGATACGACATATGCGTACATTTGACTTTGCACCGCTGCACCGCGCCACCGTAGGTTTTGACCAGATCGCTGACATGATGGATCGCGTTCTGACCAATGATGTGGCTCAACCCAGCTATCCGCCCTACAACATCGAAAAAACCGATGCCGACACCTATCGTATCTCGGTTGCTGTTGCCGGTTTTTCCGAGGCCGATCTTTCGGTCGAAGTGAAAGAGAATTCGTTGGTCGTCGCCGGTAAGAAAACTGCGGAAGACAAAGATCGCAGCTATCTGCACCGCGGTATCGCCACCCGCGCGTTCGAGCGCCGTTTTGCCCTTGCCGACCACGTTCGTGTCACCGGTGCCAGCCATGAGAACGGCATGCTGAATATCGATCTCAAGCGCGAAGTGCCCGAAGCCCTGAAAGCCCGCCGGATCGAGATTTCGTCCAGCAAGGCCATCGAAAAGGATGTGGTTGACGCCAAAGCCGTAAACTGAGGCAGTCAGTCACCACGCCGCGGTAATCGTTCCTCTCTGGATTACCGCACCATGCGCCCCGCGTTCCTCCAGACGCGGGGCGTTGCCTTTACGGCCAGCTGTACAGCGAAGGTTTGGGCGGATCAGACCGACAGGCAGATGTATTTCATCTCCAGATAGTCTTCCATGCCATGATGGCTGCCTTCGCGGCCCAAGCCGGATTGTTTGACGCCGCCGAACGGGCCTAACTCGGTTGAGATGATGCCTGTGTTCACGCCAACGATCCCGTATTCCAGCGCCTCGGCCACTTTGTAAACGCGGCTGAGATCTTTGGCATAGAAATACGAGGCCAGACCAAAGATCGTATCATTGGCCATGGCGATCACGTCGTCTTCATCCTCGAACTTGAACAGCGGTGCCAGCGGGCCAAAGGTTTCGTCCTGCGCCACTAGCATGTCCTGCGTCACACCGGTGACAATGGTCGGCTCAAAGAAGGTGCCGCCCAGATCGTGCGGCAGGCCACCGGTCAGGATCGCGCCGCCTTTGTCGGTTACGTCTTTGATGTGTTCTTGCACCTTGGCAACGGCGTCATCATTGATCAGCGGTCCGGTGGTGATGCCTTCGTTCAGGCCGTCGCCGACGTTCAGAGCCTCGACCGCGGCCTTCAACTTGGCAGCAAACGCGTCATAGACACCGGCCTGCACATAGATGCGGTTGGCGCAGACACAGGTCTGGCCGTTATTGCGGAACTTGCACATCATCGCGCCTTCGACGGCGGCATCCAGATCGGCATCGTCAAACACGATGAACGGCGCGTTGCCGCCCAGCTCCATCGAGCATTTCATCACTTGTTCCGAGGCCTGCCGCAGCAGGATGCGCCCCACCTCGGTCGAGCCGGTAAAGGTCAGCTTGCGCACGCCGGGGTTCTCGCAGAACTCCTTGCCGATCTCGCTGGCGCGGGATGAGGGCACGACGTTGAATACACCAGCCGGAATGCCCGCCTGTTCGGCCAATGCGCCCAGAACCAGCGCGGACAAGGGAGTCTCGGCGGCAGGGCGGGCGACAAAGGCACACCCGGCGGCCAGCGCTGGCCCGGCCTTACGGGTGATCATCGCGTTGGGAAAGTTCCACGGCGTGATCGAGGCCGCAACGCCGATGGGCTGTTTCAGCACCATGATGCGTTTGTCGCGCTGATGACCTGGAATAGTCTCGCCATAGATGCGCTTGGCCTCTTCGCCGAAAAACTCGATGAACGAGGCACCATAGCCGATCTCACCCACGGCTTCGGCCAGCGGCTTGCCCTGTTCGGCGGTCAGAATCTTGCCCAGATCCTCGGCGTTTTCCATCATCAGATCGTACCAGCGGCGCAGGATCACGGCGCGTTCCTTGCCGGTCAGCTTGGCCCATTCCTTTTGCGCGGCCTCAGCCTGAGCGATGGCACCTGCAACCTGTGCACGGCTCAGATCGGCGACCTCGGCGATCACATCGCCCCGCGCTGGGTTGGTGACGGAAAACGTCCCATTGTCACCATCGACCCACTGGCCGCCGATATAGGCCTTGGTCACCAGCAGATCGGGGTTTTTCAGAATGGATTTCAGGTCGGTCGTAGTATCCAGCATGGGTCGGACTCCGGCAGAAAAGGGTTTGCGCGCACCCAAACAGGTGGCGTCGCATTTGTCTATGTCCACTCGGCGGGCAGGATCAATCCAGATTTGATCAAATTCATCGTTGCAGAGTGCAGATATCTCGCCTGCGTGGCCTATCTTTTTCGATACGAAATTGTAAAAGTCTCGGTGATTTGAGGGATCAAGGGGATGTAAATGAACATAACATTCCCTATCTTATTGGGTAAATAAAGAAAACAGGGGACAGCAGAGATGTCGAACCAGCAATTCGAAGCGTTGATTGAAGAAACACAGACGAAAGTGCGCGAAAGCCAGTCGCAGATCCAAGGGCTGACCTCGCGGATTGAGGCTGCACGGGCCAAGATTGGCACGGCCGAGGCGGATATCGATATCGAGAACGCCACTTTGGAAGATGTGCACGCCCATACCGAAGTCATGAACGCCAATATCGCCGAGCTGATCATGGGTCTGGATGACGTCACCAGCGCATTCTCTAAGGATTTTGACGAGATGCGCTCAAAATCCGGGTGGGAAACGTTTGTTGGCATCTTCTCGAAGGGTAAATCTGAATCGATGCGGCAGGAGCGGATGCGCACAGCCAGTATTGACGACAAGCTGCAGGACCTGATCGCCAAATCCGACGTGATCGTGAAGCTGCTGGAAGGGCAGCTGTCGGTGCTGGAAGAACAGCGCGTGAAGGTTGAAAACAACCTGACCGGAACGCTGGATGACCGCGAGGCCACCGTGGCCGAGCTGGAAGCGCTTCGCACTGAAATTCAGGGCATGGACCCGACGATCATCACGCTGGAGAACAAGATCAGCGTCGAACAGGACGCCGCCGCGCGCACCCAGCTGGAAACCGAGCTGGCCGAGCTGAACAAGCAATACAACGCCAAGGTTCAGGAAGAGCAGGTCAAGCTGGCCAAGTCCCAAACGCTTGAGCGGTACATCGAAAAAGGCAAGACTTGGGTCGATTCCCTGCAGAACCAGGCGGCGACACAGATGGTGTTGATCAACAAGCTGCAGACAGACACCCAACAGCGCGTGGTACTGTATGACGCCCTGACTAAATCGCTGAAAACCGCGCAGCAGCAGGACGTCGCCCACCGCATCAACGAGATCGGCGTGCAGACCGACCAAGAGGCGCAAACCGCCATGGCCTCGATCGGCACCGCGACCAACCAGAAGATGGCCGACATGCTCGAGGCGCATGAGGACCACATGGTCTTTGCCCGCGACGTGCTGGAGAAAAAGGCCAAGGCGGACGAACGCTTTGCCCGCCGGTTCTCCTCGATTGTCGAGAAGCATGATAAGAATTTGTATGGGGGTTGATCTTGGAACTGCTGGAGCTTTTTACATTTCTGGTGGCTCCAGAGAACTGGTTTTGGTGGATCGTTCTCGGCAGTTTCTGGCTTGTGTTCTCAGTGATGTACGCCGTTCTAGGCGGACCGTTTGGATGGGTGGCCGTCGTTCTTGTGGTCGCCAGCCTTTCTCATTCGGCTCATCGTTTGTGGAACGGAACCGTTGACTGAACAAATTCAACAAAGACCCAAGGTCGTCGGCTTCAGAATACTCTGGTTCGGTATAGCGATGATTTTTTGGCCTATTTTGGCGGCGTTTTTGTCCGGGCTTTTGTTTGCACAGGGCAGCTTTGGAATGTTCATAGCTCGTGTATCCTACCATTTGGCGTTTTTGCTTGGCACTCCCAGTATGCTGGCGGGCGTCGTGGCCGTAATGTGGGCTCTCGTTCTATTAAGAAAACAGAAGCGTCAATCGCAGGCAAACGTGAATGAGTGACCTTAACCCCACCCAAGACCACGTCGGCCTGACCGACACGTTCGCCTCGCGTCGCTATTTCCGCAAATTTGAGGTGATCACCGTTCACCTCCTGCGCGTGGCCGCGACGATGGAGGCTGAGGGCGCGATTTCCAAACAAGAGGTGCGCATTGTGTCGCGCTATCTCTCGGGGCTGCTCTATACCTTCCGTGCGCTCAGCATGAAATACCTGCTGGTCGGGCGCGATACGGGGCGGTTCTTTGGCAGCCTCGCCATGGACAAGCGCGACAGCGGCTTTCCAGTGGCGGCCGAGCTGCTGACCATGGCCAATGACGCGCAGCAGGCGCAGGTGCATCTGGCGAACATGCCGTCCGAGGATGAGCTGAAAACCGATATGGTTCGCACCATCATCAGCGACCGGGAGATCCCGACCAAGCTGCAATTCGCACTGTCCCAAAGGCTCTATTACGAGGAATTGCTGAAGGGTGAGCTGTTCTGGGCCCGTAATGATCCCGAATGTCACTGGATTGGCAATGAGGGCGAGCGGCGCAGGTTCCTGATCCACTGGGCCGTGTACGACAGCCAGATCAACCTGCCGGTCATCTACCTGATGGAGTTGGAGGATTCGGGGCGCACGGCCCTGCCCAAAGATCAACGCCGCTGGCCGGAAGTGCAGGCGCATCTGATGGCGCAATCCTTGGGTGGTCTGAAACTGGTGACCATCGCCAAAGGCTTTGATCAGGATTTCGACGACCTGCATCCCAAACACCTGCGCCGCATTCATGTGGGGCCAATGTATTCCTCGGCCTTTACCGAGCAATCCGGCCCGCTGCGGCAGGTGCTGGAGGATGCGAAATCCCCTGCGGGTCAGGATTGGGCCTTGGCCTGGACCACTGAAGCGCTGCGAAGCGAGGATGTGATTCAAGAACGCTCAGGCTGGTTCGGGACCGTAGACCGCGAGGTCTTTGCGCTGGACCCATTCGGCGGGCAGGGGGCCGAGACCGGGGCGACGCAAACCGAGCGCTCGATCATTCTGCCACAACGCCCGTTCCAGGTACTGGCCGAGCGCAACCCGCCGGGTTTTGGTGACGTGCGCAAGTTCGTCGTCAGCAAGACCGGGCAGGTGTTGAGATATTGAAGACAGTAAAGGCGATTTTGAGATGAGTTTGACGTCAGACCAGATGGAATTGCGCGAAGACGATATTCGCAAGCACTACACTGCGGCCACTGCCTTGCTGAACGGGTTCGAGCACGCGCCGCGGATTGCCAAAGCAGTTGAGGCCGCGGTTGAGAGGTCGCCGGGCGTCTCCACAGGTCGGCGGTTTCGGTCCACCACGCCAGGTTTGGTGACACGGCGGACCGTGCGGGCTGACGGGGTGCATCTGGTGGAACGGATCGAGGCGTCAGATGACGGCGATACGCTGGTTTCACCCCCGCAGGCCACCACGCAGCAGGCCATTCGTCGCGCTATCGCCATCGCTCTGGCGGTGTCTGAAGCCTATGCCGAACAGACCCCGCTGGCTGATCTCAAACGCGCGAACCTGGCGGGGGATCTGCCCGCCGCACGCAAGACAGAATTCTCGGAACTGCTGACGGCCGAGGCGCTGATCACCTCGCACAGTTTCGGCAATGCACTGGCCTATTTGATGTCCTCACATCTGGGCGAGACCACAGTTGATGTCGGGGAAATCGAAGAAGTTCTGACCGACAACGGCCAGCTTGCCCTGCACGGCGCGCTGTGGGAGCTGGACCAAACCCTCGCCAAACACGCGCCCGATGATGCGCATTTGATCGCGGCCACCAGCGCCTATGCCGAGCAACTGATGGACAAGGCTGCCCTACGCGCCCAATCCGCCGGCCATCTGGCCCCATTCCAGAACGCCGCCTGGCATATAGAGGCTGATGATCTGACGATCCGAGGGTTTGAGCCAGCGTCCAAAGCCAAATCCACCACCCTGACCATGACGTTCAAGAAACCGAACGAGGTGGTCGGCAACCATATCGCCAAGTATCAGGCGATGAAGCTGGCCAAGATGGTGATGGCCTATGATTTCGACCGCCGCCTGAACCCATTTGCCGAGCTTGGCGGGTTCATCTTTACCTTCATGGGCGACGGTAAACCGGGCACCGGCAAGACCACCCTGATCCAGATGATGGCCGGGCTGATCAACGACTATTGCCACAACGCGGGTTATCCGTTCCGCTATCAGAACCTGAGCACCGACAATATCGACAGCTATCAGGGCAAATCCGGCCAGAACGCCAAGGCCTTTATCAACACGATCATCGACCCCTCGGTCATCGGTTTTGGCACCATCGACGACATCGACCAGCTGGCGGGCAAACGCGGCGACCGGCAGTCGTCAGCCGGGCAGCTGGAAATCACCGCCGTGCTGATGGAGAGCTTTGCGGGCGCCAATACCGTTGTGCGCGGCAACTGCACCTTTGGCATGTTCTCGAACTACCCCGAGAATGTGGACGACGCCCTGCGTCAGCGGGCCGGCGCGCGGTTCCTGGTGGACGGGCCGCAAACGCGTGAGGACTACATCGACATCCTGCACCTGCTGATGGGCCGCAACCACGACATCCCGCTGGGCGAGCACGAAGCCTATGCCGCGCAGGAAATCAAAAAGGCCGTCGCCGCCAGTTTCGAAAGCCATTCCCGCCCGCATGAGGATGCTCTGCTGCAGGTCTATGACCGGGTTCAGGGACAGATCGGCCAGATGGATACGATTGCCAAGATGGGGGCGTATCTGAAGGCGATCCAACAGGCGGACGAGCGCTTTACCGGCCGCGCGATCAAGAACATCACCGACGCGGTCAAGGTCCGCGCGATGGACTTTGAGTTGCCCGACGAATGGATGGAAAACCCCGACCTGTTCCTGTTCCGCGACTACGACACCAAGAAGGCGATGATCGAGGATCTGCGCCAGCCGATCACGGTGGAAATGGTGATCCAAGAGATCAACCGCTACGCCGACAGCGAGTTCCGCTATGCCGATAAGAGCGACGAGGTCGCCATCGAAAACGCCGTCCGCGAGATGGGCCGGATGGAAGAGGCCAAGCGGCGGTATCTGGAGGGGAAGGTGTGAGCTTTTGGAGCTTTTTCTTACCCTACTTCGTTGCTTTATTAGTACTTTCTCTATTGAGCTATATTTGCGTGTCTCTCTTTTGGCTCAAGCCGCTCGAAAGACTACATATTCTTTTGGCATTGGTAGTCGATGTCGTGATCACGATCTCGCTAATGTCTGTATTGACGGTTATCGCTCTTCTTTATGCAACGGGTTTCGCTGTCTCGGAAACTTGTGGCGACCCCCTCACAAGCGGCTTACCTTGTCCGATTCTGGAAAAATTCGGTTGGTCCGTTTGGGCGATACTTATTTGGATTCCAGTGACTTTTTTTGGTTTGGTACGAAGGCTTAAAGTGGCTTTCGTTGAAAACAGCGCTGCATCATGATGGATTTCTATCTGTCATCAATCGAATGGTTGCCAACTGAACAAAGGCTCGCTTCATGATCCGCCTCATCGAAAAAGGCCTGATGTTTGGCAATCTCGTCCACATCTCCAGCCCGGCTCTGGTCGAGCGGTATAACCGCGCGTTGCAGCATCTGGCGGGCAAGACCACGGAACTGACGGATTTCCATGTCGATATCTCCGGCTACTCGCCAGAGGTGGGGATTGAGCTGGAGGACGAGCTCTACCTCAACCCCAACGGGGTCAACCGGCAGTTCATTCTGCTGACGACCGAGCAGAAACGCGCGCCTTTGCTGAACGTCAAATTCTCGACCTCGCGCGATATTCTGCGGGAATTTATCGAGATGAACGAGGCGCAGCTGTTTGCCCTGACCGCCACCGATGCGGTGGCCGGAGAGCTGGTGAACTCGGTCATCAAACTCAGCACCCCGCGTGACCTGTTCAACATCCAGAAGATCGAGATTGAGGCGGACACTGCTGGCGGCACCCTACGCAAGGCTCAGCAACTGGCGGGCATGGTTGAGCAGTTCAAAACGGAAGAGGATGCCTGGTTCGACGACGTGCTGATCGCCAAGATGATTGAGACGGCCAAGGAAACCGGCGACGTCACCCGCAACCCGGTCCACCTGCGCCACACTGCCTTTGAACAGCGTAATTTCTGGACCGCGCATTTCGGCGGGCTGTATCTGTTTCCAGACATGGATCACCCGGCGGCGATCTGCATGGGCGAAAAGCCCGACGATCTGAACATCAAATACACGTTTGACCCGTCGCAGCGGAACCAGATCGCCAAGTTTCTGGACTATAACGACCTGGTCGAACCCATCGTCAAGGCGCGCGGCGTGGATGCTGCTGCGATCCTGCAGCAAAAGATGGACTTCTTGACCGTCGACGCGGCCGCTGATGCCGGGGTCGATCTGACTGGCCTGAACCGCAGTGATATGCGTCGGCTGGCGCGCACCCACGCGGATCGGTTGCCAGAGGCCTATCATGGGCTGGCGCAGCTATTGCGTTGGGCGACGGATGGCGGGCGGTGGCCCCGGATCACCTCGGATCATTCGGCGTATTTCTATACGCTACGGGCCGCCGATACGCCGAACCGTGATCTGGTGAACATGCTGCTGGCCGAATTGGCCCCACTGGACCCGCGCCAGATGTTCATCTGCCACAAAGAGCTGTTCTATAGCACCTACAAATCCTGGTCCGAGGCCAAGAAGGCCTATGTTGCTGATTTCCTCGCGCGTGAGTATCAGGTGGACAAGGCGGGTGCCCGCGCTGCCCTGTTCGGACATGAGCCGGATATGAGCGGTCGAGACAGGATCAGCGAAACTGTTATCGCCCGCGTTGGGCCCTGGGGCGCATTAGGAAAGGATTGAAATGTTCGGAGCGATGCGCCTGTTTCTGATCCTGCTGGTCATCCAGACCGTGGCCTATTTTGCCCTATCGCTGTATTCACGCAGTGTGCGTCGCCGCAGGCTAGAGCATTGGTGGGACGAAAAGGGCAAAACCGGAGACAAGGCAGCCTTTGTCGCACGGGGGCTGCACGTCTATGACAATTCGTTCCGGCGCAAATTGATCCTGGGTGTCTATGTTGTGCCTTGGGTAGCGATCGGGTCGCTGATCTACATTGTGAACTACATGTGAGAGGTAAAGCATGGCCTATTTGAAATGGGCATTCATTCTGATTTTCTGGGGAACGGTCGCCGTAATCCTTCAGTATTCTCTGCCGCAACGGGATGTGGTTCGGATCGTCAACACCTATGAAGAACGGCAGGACCTGAACGACTGGACCCGGATCTTCTGGTCCGAGCCCGATGATCAGTCGGCCAGTCTGTCGAACCGGGATGTACAGTTCATTCAGGCCGTACGTGCCAATGGCAAACCGATTGTGTATCGCAACGAAGATACCAGCTGGGGTTGGCCGCCCTATTTCAAATTCGACACTGCCAATTTGTATACCGAAGCCAATGACGCGATCTCGGACAAAAACGACCCGGACTGGGTTGCCGTGACGCATTATGGCTGGCGGAATGAGTTCATGTCGATCTTTCCCAACGCTGTCTTTATCAAACATGTCGATGGTCCGGATGCGCGTCTGATCCCTTGGTTCAACATCGTCTTCCTGACGGTCTTCTTTGCGATTGTCTGGGCAATCTGGGTGCGCTGGCGCAGGTTCCGCCAGGCGCGGATCGATCCGATGATCGAGAGTGTCGAGGATGGGTTGTATGCAACCGGCGACGCCATCGGTGAGCATCGCAACCGATTCCGCAAATGGTTGGACAGTTGGAAATCAAAGTGACGTGAATTCCCGGCGGGTCTTGGGGCTGTGCGCCTACCGCCGGGATAGCCCTTCATCGAACGATGAACTCGGCGTGTAATGCTCCGGCCGCTTTGATCGTTTTCAGGATGTCGATCATGTCGCGGGGTGAGACACCCAAAGCGTTTAGCCCTGCGACGACTTCGGACAAGGTCGTGGCCTCGGGAATTTCCGCCAAACCGGTGCCTTCCTCTTCTTCGATACCGGCTACGGTACGCGGAACCACGACGGTTTCGCCTCGTGCGAACGGGTTTGGCTGAACCGCGATAGGGGCCTCTTCGACCGTCAGTGTCAGGTTGCCCTGCGAGACTGCCACGCGTGAGATCCGCACTTCCTGACCCATGACAATCGTGCCCGAACGCTGATCGACTACTACTCGCGCCTTTGTTTCTGGCTCTACTAGGATATTTTCAATGCGCCCAAGCGCATGCGCGGTCGAGATCGCCTGTGTCGCTGCAATATTCAGTTCGACCGTCCCGGAATCGCGCATGATCGCTACGGCTCGGTTGAATTCGGTATTGATTGCCTGCTCGATCCGACCGGCGGTTGTGAAATCCGGTTCACGCAGGGCCAGGCGCATTTGGGTCAGATCGGAAAGCTCAAAGTCGATTTCACGTTCGACCCGTGCCCCGGAGGGGATCACGCCGGATGTCGGAACCCCTTGAGTGACCGAAGCCGCATCGCCTTCGGCAACGGCGCCACCGGCAAGGACCGTCCCCTGCGCCACCGCATAGATCTGACCATCTGCCGCATTCAGCGGTGTCATGATAAGCGTCCCGCCCAGCAAGCTTTTGGAATCGCCGATTGCCGAAACGGTGACGTCGATCTGTCCACCAACCCGCGAAAAGGGGGGTAGGCTGGCCGTCACAAGAACAGCGGCGACGTTCTTGGGGCGAAAATCCTCACCATTCACGTTCACACCAAGCCGTTCCAGAATATTGGACATGATCTCTTCGGTGAACGGAGAATTCCTGAGCCCATCGCCGGTTCCATTCAATCCGACCACAAGACCATAGCCAACAAGGTCATTGCCGCGTACCCCGTCAAAATCGACAAGGTCCTTCAAGCGGACTGCCCCGGCAAAAGACAGGCTCGGAAGCAGGATCAGGAGAATGGCAAGTAATCTCATCTCAGGAAATTCACCAACGATAGGTTCGCGTTGCGAACGGTGACAGAATACAGGCTTTCCAATTGAAATTGGACAGTCTGCAGTTGCGCTGCGGTTTGATACGGGTCCGCGGCGATCAGAGAGTTTCGGCTGTAATCCAGGCTGGTACGCGCCGCCGCGTTGCGCGTGGCGGCTTGTTCAATCCGGGCCTCCGCCGAACCAACATCCGCCCGCAGGTTCACTGTGCCGTCCTGCGTATTGGCAAGCTCGACCCCCAGCTGGGTGAATAGGGACGTACGCAGATCATTGGGCAGTCCCAGATTATCGTCCGAAACCAGAGCGGCGACGGCGATGTCCCGCAACGCGGCTTTGAGCGTCGGATCGGTCGCAGTGATCGGAATAGAGACACTTTCATTCTCCGAAATGCTCATCGGTGCCAGAGTTGTGTCTGCACCCTGATAGATAACCGCATCGAAACCCGCAGGATCATTGAACCAGTCTTCCGCAGCTTGTGTGATGTCCGTGAGTGTTGTCAGCCCCGTCAACTCAGCCTCTAACGCGGTCAACAAGGTATCCGCAGATGCCAGAGGCGACACATCAGTATCCACGCCGGAAAACAGGCTTCGGCCACCCGCACGGGTGTTCAATGCCGACATGACCGTATCCAGCTCATTTCTGGCCTGGACAGAGGCATGCTCATGCGTGACCGCCTGATTGGAGGTCCCATATGCCAGTAAGGATGACGTCAGGCGCCCCACCGCGTCGTTGACCGTCGTCAGGCTAAGCTGCATGGCGTCGGTGAACAGACCGGCTTCGGCTGTGGCTACCTGAAAGGCATCCAGGCGCGACAGGTTGCGATCCATATCCAGAAGATAGGAATAATCCCCGTCCAGATGGCCGGAGACATCCTGCACTTTGCCTGAAGACATCTCATAAGACAGGGTTTCGATCTGATTTTTGATATCAGTCGCCCGCGATTTCAGGGTCAATCCGCGCGCGAGGTCGCCCATAGAGGTTACATTCATCATCACAGCCTCAACAACGTGTCCATAAGTTCATCGACGACCGAAACCAGTCTGGCATTTGCCGCATAGGCTTGTTCGATTTGCATTAGCCGCTGCAATTCCTGATCGGTATCGACGCCCTGTTCGGCCTCAATGGCCGTCATTTCCAGATTGGCGCTGTTTGCAAACACCCGCCGCCCATCGGCCACATGTGCGTCCGACCCAATCCGTGACAGCAACGCCTCGGAGATGTCTGCGGCGCGCATGTTTCCGGCCCCGAAAACAGCGCCGGCAACAGGGCGTTCGTCGTTCAGAGTTGAGCTGAAGACGCGCAGCTGGCTGGCATCTCCGGCGCTGCCGGGGGCGGTCGCACCCAGCCCGGCGCGAAGTTTCCAGCTGTCTCCTCCGGCGTCCGGGTCGACGATTGCGTTCAAGCTGATGCGCGAGGCCAATCCCGTCACCGATGCCGGATCAAACCGGCTGCCATCATCGGTGAAAACGCCCGGATCAGTGGCCAGCGCGGTCGGATCCAGCCCCGGCGTTTCGAACCTTTCGATAAGATCGCGCGCAACGGCATCCAGATCGACCTGAGCCTCAACCGCGATTTCATCCCGAATCTGGAATTGGGCCATCAAGGCACCGCCGCGAATTTGGGCGAAATCGCCACTGGTACGGACAGGGTTTCCGTTCATCTCAAGCCCGGACAACAACCCGTTTGCTAGGGTCATATGGGGCTTGGTGTCGCCGGTTGTCGAAAAGGAGAACTCGGCCGCAGTGTTTTCCAGCAATATCAAGCCGCCATCAGAATAAAGCGAGACCTGATCATTGTCCCTTTGAATCACATTTACAGGAACCAGTTCGTTGACCTGATCAATCAGGACCTGTCGTTGATCCAGTAGCCCACCAATATCGGCGCCGGAATACTTAATGGCCGGGATCTTGGCATTCAGCTCTTCAATATCCTTGAGGGTCTGATTCAGGGTGTCGACCTGTTTGCCGATGGACCGGTCCGCGTTGGATCGCATCTGACGCAACCCTTCAGAGGCTGCGTTCAGACCGCGTGCCAGATCCTGAGCCGTGCGCGCGACCTGGTCCAGTCGTTCACTGGAATCCGGCAGGCTTGCCGCTGTTAACAGGCTGCTGTCGAAATCAGCCAGCCGAACCGAAAGCGATGCGGGATCATCGGCGGACCCTACCAAAGATTCCAACCTTGTGTGAAAGTCCGAAATGGCGGTGTGAAAGGCCAGATCGGCATCCGTGGCCCGACGGTTGGACGTGAGGACGGGATCCTGATGACGAATGACACCTACGGTACGCACGCCGTGACCGGAAATCGTGTTGGTTGCCAGTTCCAGTGACCTGCGCGCGTAGCCGGGCGTCAATGCGTTTGCGATATTTTCGGACACAACCGCCGCACCGCGACTGGCGGCGGTCAGGCCGCCCAACGCGTTGTTCAATGCTGTGGACATATTCATTCTGCAGGTCCCTTTCCTGAATCAATACCCTGATCAGCGTTTGATATTGGTTGTTTCCTGAAGCATCTCATCCACCGTTTGGATAACCTTTGCGCTGGAAGAGTAAGCCCGCTGTGTCTGGATCATCGAGGTCAGCTCGGTCGCCACATCGGTAGTGGATTCTTCGCGCGCAAAAGAAACCAGGTCGCCGGTTGGCCCGTCCCCCGCATTCCACAGAAAGAACGTCCCGCTTTCCCGGGATGGTGCATAGGTCTGGCTGTCCAGCGCGGTCAGTCCATTTGGGTTCGGAACATCCGCCAATGGGATCTGGTACATGCGTCGGCTGACGCCGGTATCGTAGAACGCATAAACATACCCGTTTTCGTCAACTTGAACGCTGGTCATGGTGCCGACCGCCGAACCGTCGCGCGTGATCGAAACTGGTGCAAATGTATCGGACAGCTGCGTGATTCCGTCGGCATCCCCGATTTCCCCTATATTGATCTCCATCGGGCCGCCGGCCACGTTCACCACAACGCTGCCGGTTGCTGGGTCATATGCACCGCCGGTGACCGCAGTTACGCTGGCCAGCGTGCCACCCGCAGTTCGGCTATCGGTGAAGGTCAGGGTGTATTCACCGATAATGGCGCCGCCCGAGGCTGAATCGCGCATGATCATCGTCCATTCGTTACTGCTGCCGGTGGCCGGCACTGTAGGGATGAGTTCGATATCAACGCTTTCGGATTTTCCCAGATTGTCGAAATATTCAACGGACAAGGGTTGCATGTCGCCAGGGGAACCCGCATCCGTAGCGGTTGCGGGCAGGTTCATGCGCAGATTCATCTGCGTCGTGGGCGCGCCCGACAGTTGATTAACACTGAGCTGAATGGGTTCAAGCGCAGCTGGCGTGTCACGCGGAACCGCAGGGATGGTTCCATCCGCATTCGCACGCCAACCCAGCAGAACAAGCCCTGATTCGGTGACCAGATATCCTTCTTCATTGGTGCGGAACGACCCTGTCGTGGTCAGCAACATCTCATTCGAACCGGCCGCGATCTGAGAACTTGGTCGTACAGGCATCATGCCGCGCCCACGCACCGCAAGGTCGGTGGAGTTGTTGGTTGTCACCAGCGAACCGCGCTGGTCGATCAGGCGTTGGCTGGTGGTGCGAACGCCCCCAGCGGAATAGCTGCCGCCCTGGCCGGAGGTGACCATAGAATGGAAATCAGTTTCCACCCGTTTATACCCGAAGGTTGATGAATTCGCGATATTGTCCGAGATCGTCGCCAGCCGGTTTGCGTTGGCCTTCAATGCGGCCACGCCAGCGTTCAGCGAAGAGGAAATTGTCATTGGCACGCCCTTCTGTTGCGTCAAATCTTGATGCAACAGCTAACGCGCTGGGCCTTAACAGCGCGCTAACAGGTAAAATGCCGTCTATCCTTTTATTCTCAGGTGCCGCGCAGAAAGATAATCTCGATCCTGTTGTTGCGTGCGGCCATCGGGTTTTCATCCGATAATTTTCGATCAGCATGACCGGTTACGCGGTCCAACCTGAGCGGCGCAACACCCTTGTCCTGCAGCATTTGGCGAACTTGCTGAGCGCGCGAGGTAGACAAATCCCAGGCCGGGTTTTTGGCCAGAACCACCGGCGAGGAACCGACATGCCCTCCGACCGCCATGTCATTTGTCACCAGATCAGAGGATCGGGCCACCAACAATGTCAGAGCACGCAGCATATTGGTTGGTTGGTTCGTCCCTGATTCGAACAGAGGTTGATCCTTGGTGGCGAAGAGTTCGACCACCAGACCCTCATCCGTCACGCGGGTGACGATATGTTTGAGGACCTTGTCGGACACCATGCTTTCGCCGGTTCGCCCCATAAGCTCTGATTCCAGTGAGGAAAAGTCTTCGACCGTTTCTTTTCCGCCACCGTCCGAGCTGACGCCAACCGATCCACGCGCTTGTCGCGCGGGCGTCGGGCTGCGTTTGCTGGCGCCGGTCCCGTCCATGACCAGAGTTTCCTCAGAGAACATGTTATTGCCGCCAAAGGCCCCATCGCCGCCACCCGAAACCGGGTTTATGGGAATGGTCGGCGAGAAATAATCCGCAAGCCCTTTGCGTTGTTGTTCCGTTGTTGCATTCAGCAGCCACATCAACATGAAGAACGCCATCATGGCTGTGACAAAGTCGGCATATGCGACTTTCCACGCGCCACCATGGTGACCATCGCCACCTGACACACGTTTCTTCTTGATGATGATTGGCGCCACATTGGATTGCGCACCCATCTCCACCACCTTTTTATCACCCAGTTACAGGGGTAGCCGGGCAGGTCTTAAGGTGGGCTTAACACTTAAAACTGTCTTGAATTCCTCACTGCGGTAATGCTGCCCCGGCACGGCGCAGAATCAGTTGCAGGTGTTTGAAACTGTTGCTGATTCCGTCCGGCTCGGCCTTGCCGAAAAAGGCATCAAGCTCGTCATGAACCCGGACTGCCTGATCCAATAACGGGTCTGCCCCTTCGGCATAAAGCCCGGCTTTGATCATAACCTCGGATTGCTCGTAACTGCCAACCAGCTTGCGGGTTTCCGAGATCATCCGGTTTTCCGCCTCGGAGGCAGCCCCCGGCAGGCTGCGTGAAACTGACCGGCTGAGGTCAATGGCGGGGAAACGGCCGCGCTCAGCGATTTCGCGGCTCAGGACGATATGCCCGTCCAGAACGCCACGCAGAATGTCCGCTATCGGTTCATCCATGTCCGAGCCCGCAACCAGAACGCTGAAGACTGCGGTGATATCACCCTGATCGGCGGTGCCCGGCCCGGTTCGTTCGCACAGGCCTGCGATCAAGGGCGTGACCGAAGGTGGGAACCCGCGCAGAGAGGGGGCCTCACCCATCGCAACGGCAATTTCGCGGTGCGCCTCGGCAAAGCGGGTGACCGAATCGGCCAGAAACAGGACGTTGAGCCCTTGGTCCCGCAGGAATTCCGCGACCGACAGCGCTGACCATGCACAGCGCCTTCGGGCCAGCGCCGACTGATCCGAAGTTGCCGCCACAACCACGGATCGTGCCAACCCCTCGGCCCCAAGCGCATGTTCGACGAATTCATTGACCTCACGCCCCCGCTCTCCGACCAGAGCGACGACAACCGCGTCTGCCTGCATCGACCGCGCCAGCGTCGCCAGCAGGGTCGACTTGCCGACCCCCGATCCGGCGAACAGGCCGATGCGCTGCCCCTGCACCACAGGCAACATGGTGTTCATGATGCTCAGCCCGGTTTCCATCCGCGCGCCCAGCGGTTTGCGGGCAACGGCAGGTGGAGGGCTTTGCAGGATGTCTCGTTCCTGAGTGCCCGACAGCAACGGCTTGCCGTCCAGCGGTTTGCCGAAGGGATCAACGACCCGGCCCAGCCAGTGCAGTCCGGGGGAAAATGCCGGTGTCTGATTTAGAATCACCCGATCACCCAAGCAAACCCCATCGGGTGCAGCGGCGGGTAACATGTGGATCAGATCCGATTCGACATGCAGAACTTCACCCGCCAGATCAGGGCCGCTGCGCCGCCGCAGGGTCAGGTTGTCGCCGATGCGGGCAACGTACTCCAACCCCTCTATTTCTATGACGCCGCGCCCAACACTGGCCACGCGGCCCATATGGCGCATGGCGGACAGACGGTCGAATTCGCATTTCAGAAGCATCGGGTCGAGATTGGTCATCGTGGGTTCTCCAACGGGTTTCTGAAAACGGTTTCTAAAGGAATCGGGGTTAAGCCTTGATTGAAATTGATCGAGGGAGAAGCCCCGATGTTCTCTGACCTGAACGTCTTTAAGACAGCGTACGCAATGGCAACCCATGCCGGGCAACGGCAGTCTGTCATTGCGCGAAACATGGCAAATGCGGATACGCCGGGTTATCAGCCCCGCGATATCGAGACCTTTCAGAAAGCTTTCGAAAATTCCGGGCATGAGGTTGCGATGGCCGCCACGCGGGCCGGGCATCTGAACGGCGCCGCCGCAGCCCAACCCTGGGCCGAGTTCGATGCCGCGCCCTCGGGCGATCCCAACGGAAATGGTGTTTCTCTTGAGGAAGAAATGCTCAAAGCGGTCGAGGTCAAGCGTCAACATGACCGCGCGTTGGCGATCTATAAATCCTCGATTGGCATCCTGCGTACCAGCCTTGGTCGCGGGTGAGGAGGGCTGAGAGATGAGCGATTTTTCCAATTCCCTTTCCGCCTCGACCAGCGCCCTGCGCGCGCAGGCGGCCCGTTTGCGGCACGTCTCCGAAAACATCTCGAATGCGGATACGCCGGGATATCGGCGCAAAACCGTGCCGTTTGAAGCGGTCAGCAAAGATGGTGCGCAAATGGTCGAGACCGGGCGCGTTAAGCTTGATCGTCGCGACCTATCGCGCATCTATGACCCCGGCCATGCGTTGGCCGATGAGACCGGCCATTATCGCGGGTCCAATGTAGATTTGATGATCGAAATCGCTGACGCGCGTGAAGCGCAGCGCAGCTACGAAGCCAATCTCAAGATGTTCGACCAGACACGACAAATGTCGTCGAGCCTTATGGAACTTCTCAGAAAATAAAGGACACCAGAATGGATATCCGATCCCTGACCGCCGCGCAGAGCTATGCCGTAGCGCGGCCCGCTACACAGCCCGACTCCGACCTTGCCGGAATGGCACAGGGGTTGCGCTCAACCTTTCAGGACTTTGCCGCAACATTGAAACAGTCCGAGCAGATGTCCGGCGCGGCGATGACCGGCCAGGCCGATCCGCACGCGCTGGTTCAGGCGTTGGCGCAGACCGAACTGGCCGTCGAAACCGCCGTCATCGTGCGCAACAAAGTGGTCGAGGCCTATCAGGAAATCCTGCGGATGCCGGTCTGATCGATGCTCAGCGAAGGTCTCTATTATGACATCGTCCGCCAGGCATTGTGGGTTGCGGTGATCACATCCGTCCCGATCCTGGCGGTGGCACTGGTCTCGGGTCTGGTTGTGGGTCTGTTCCAGGCGCTGACCTCGGTGCAGGAAATGACGCTGACCTTCGTGCCAAAGCTTATCGCCATCGTGATCGTTTTCTGGATTTCGATGGGGTTCATGACCCAGACGCTGGTGACGTTCTTCACCTCAACCCTCATCCCACTGATCGCCGGAGGCCGCTGATGGATACCTCATATACCACCTTATCCCGCCAATCGGGGCTGATGAATGAAATGCGGCTGGTGGCGAACAATATCGCCAACGCCAATACCACGGGGTACCGCCAGCAGGGCTTGGTGTTTTCCGAGTTCGTGAAAGCCTCGCCGGGCAATCCGTCCTTGTCCATGGCGCGGGCAGAGGCACGCAATACCTCGTTGCAACAAGGCGTTCTGACCGAAACCGGCGGGCAATTTGATTTCGCCATCGAAGGCGACGGGTTTTTCATGATCGAAACCCCAAGCGGCAACCGGCTGACACGGGCGGGTGCGTTTTCACCCAGTGCCGAGGGTGATCTGGTTACCATGGATGGGTACCGGGTTCTGGACAGCAACGGCGCCCCTGTTTTCATTCCGCCGGATGCCGCGTCGATTGATGTCGGCAGCGACGGCACGCTCAGTATCGAAGGGCAGGTTCTGGGACAGATCGGCGTCTACCGCGTTGCTGATCCCACGAGCCTGGTGCGCGAGGGCAGCACGCAATTTCGGTCAGATGCAGCGATTGAACCCGTGGAGGAGCCGGTCATTGTGCACCGATTCCTCGAAGGATCGAACGTGAACGCGATCGAACAGGTCACCCGGATGATCGAAATCCAGCGCGCCTATGAGTTGGGGCAGAGTTTTCTTGAAACCGAAGACGAACGTGTGCGTGGGGCGCTTAAGGCGCTGATGCGCTGATTTGATAACGGAGGAATTGATATGCGGGCACTGAAAATCGCAGCGACAGGCATGACCGCGCAGCAGATGCGGGTCGAGACGATCTCGAACAACCTGGCGAATATGAATACCACAGGCTACAACGCGCGCCGCGCCGAGTTTGCAGACCTGCACTATCAACAAATGGCGCGCGCAGGGACGGTGAATGCCAATGACGGCACCGTCTTGCCCACAGGTATCCAACTGGGTCTGGGGGTGCGCCCGGCTGCGGTCACCGTGCAGCTGGCACAGGGTGCGTTGGCGGCCACTGGCAGCGATTTGGATGTCGCAATCGAAGGGCGCGGCTATCTTGAGGTGACGTTGCCCAGCGGTCAGTCCGGCTTTACCCGCGACGGCAGCCTGAAGCGCTCGGCAGAGGGGTTGATCGTTACCTCAGACGGTTTCGCCGTCGCGCCTGAGATCACGATTCCGGACGATGCAAGGTCGATTTCGATCAACGCATCGGGTGAGGTCTATGCCTATTTCGACGATGCCGCCGAGGGGCAGCTGCTGGGTGAATTTACCCTGGCCAGTTTCTCCAATGCGAAGGGGTTGGAGGCGATCGGCAGCAACCTGTTCAAAGAAACCGAAGCCTCGGGCGCGCCTGTCATCGGCACTCCGGGTGAGGGTGGGATGGGCACCCTGCGGCAGGGATATCTCGAGGACAGCTCGGTCGATGCGGTGCGCGAAGTCACTGAACTGATCGAGGCCCAGCGGGGGTATGAGATGAACGCCAAAGTCATCTCGGCCGTCGATCAGATGATGGGCGCTACAACGCAGGTACGGTGATGCGTGCCCTGTTCATAGCGCTGATGACGATCAGCCCGCTTTGCGCCCTGGCTGAAATTGTGGTGCCGATCCGGACCATCCGCGCCAAAGAGGTGATCTCGGCTGCCGATCTTGAGATCAAAGATCAGGTTGTCCCCGGAGCGGTTACAAACCCCGATGATCTGATCGGTCAGGAAACGCGCATCGCGCTCTACCCCGGACGTCCGGTGCGCGCTGCCGATGTTGGACCGCCCGCATTGGTGGACCGCAATGATCTGGTGGTTCTGGTCTTTGACCGCCAGCCCCTTTCGATCACAGCCGAGGGCCGTGCCCTTGGGCGTGGGGCTGTCGGTGATCGTATTCGCGTCATGAATCTGTCGTCCCGCACTACCGTCGTTGGCTTTATCCGACCAGACGGTCAAATCGAGGTAAAATGATGTCCGGAAAACTAAAACTGTTGATGATGGCAAGTCTGGCTCTGACCGCCTGCGGCCGCATAGATCATTTGGGAAAGCCACCAAGTTTCACACCCGCGGACGAATCTGCTGAACATGTCGCCATGCTGTGGCCGGGTTTACCGTTGCACACGCAGCCGCAACGCAATGTGGATCGGTCATCGCTGTGGAGCGGGGGGCAGCAATCGCTTTTGGGTGATCAGCGCGCGATCAAAAAGGGCGATATCCTGACAGTTGTGATCGAGCTGGACGAGAAAGCCGAGATTTCCAACGATACGAACCGCTCGCGCAGCGGGTCCGAAAGCCTTGAGGTTCCAGAGCTGTTCGGCCTGCCGCAGCGCGCATTGGAACGGCTGCCCGATGGGGCGACGCTGGACGAAGCTGTCGGGATCGACTCATCCTCGGTCAGTAAAGGCAAGGGCTCGGTCAAGCGTAAGGAAAAGCTGACACTTAGAGTCGCCGCGACCGTCATCGACGCCTTGCCGAATGGTGTGCTGGCCATATCAGGCTCGCAGGAGCTGCGCGTGAATTTCGAACTCCGAGAGCTATTGGTCACGGGATATGTGAGGCCACAGGATATCTCGCGGAAAAATGAAATCACCTATGACAAGATTGCTTCGGCGCGCGTATCTTATGGTGGCCGCGGTCAGATCATGGATGTGCAGCAGCCCCGTTACGGCCAGCAGGTCCTTGATACAGTTTTGCCGTTCTGAGGTCGTATAACAATGAAAAATCTAATTCCTATATTGTTTCTGCTTGTTGGCCTAGGCGGTGGAATTGGTGCGGGAATTGCCATGTCTCCTTCTGAAAAAACCAAAGATGGTGACATGGATAAATCCGCTGCCGCCGAACCCAAGAAAGCCAAGGAGAAGGCCACTAAGACCAAGTCGGACAAAAAGGATACGTCCAGCAAGTATGAATATCTGAAGATGACGAAACAGTTTGTGATCCCGGTCGTGAAGTCCGACCGGATTGCCGCATTAGTCACAATGTCGCTGAGCCTGGAAACCAAACCCGGCGTTGCTGAAACGATTTATGAGTTTGAGCCAAAGTTGAGGGATGGGTTTCTGCAGGTTCTGTTCGATCACGCAAATACCGGTGGTTTCAACGGCAACTTTACGGAATCCGACAATCTGGATTTGGTCCGAAAGGCTTTGCTGCAGGTCGCCAAGAAGGATTTGGGTGATGACGTGCTGCAAGTCCTGATCATGAGTGTTAACCGTCAGGATACTTGAAGCCTGTTTCGGCCCGCTTATTGCCGCGATCGCTTTTTCATAAGCATGTCTCGGCGGGCCTTTTGTTCTTCTTCAATCAGCTGTCCTAGGGCCTGTTTGCGTCCGAACGCTTTCCGCAAGGCATGCATCTTGGTTAGCTTTTGCGCTCGGACGCGCGCGAGGTCTGTATTGAGTTTTCGTCGGGTTGCCTCTTCCCATCCACGCCACAGAACATCAGTGCCGGTGACCTGATATCCATCAGCTTGACCGCTGTTTTGTCGGGTCTGCTGAAGCTGTGCATCCAATCGACTCAGTTTTTGCAAAATCTCGGCCTCGGCTTCGACATATGGGCGCAAGGTCTGTTGCTCTTTTTGGAAGGTCGCGTCGGATAAACGCTCCAGATCGGCAAGTCCGGTAAACCGCATCAGATTTTGTCCTTCGCACGTTTGCGCATGGCTTCAGCAAAGCGAATGGCCGCTGCGACCGGGCGATAGTGTTCGGGGGCGATCTCATTCCCGATTTCGACGGTCGCATGGAGCGCCCGCGCGGTGGGGGGATCCGAGTGGATCGGAACCCCGGCCTCGGCCGCCGAGGCGCGGATGGCGGCTGCAATCTGGTCGACGCCTTTCGCCACGCAGATCGGTGCCGACCCGGCCGTCCGCTGCCATTTGAGAGCAACCGCATAATGGGTCGGGTTCACGATGACCACATCCGCGGTTGGGACATCGGCCATCATCTGATTTGTCGCAATTTCCTGCGCGCGCTGGCGGCGCTGTTGTTTGACATGCGGGTCGCCTTCGGCGTCTTTGGTCTCGTCCTGAATTTCTTTGCGGGACATCCGGTTTTTGCGCATATGTTCGGAGTATTGCCACATATAGTCGACGACTCCGATGGCCAGTGCGATGGTGACGACGATGAAGAGGAACCGGAATAAAAGATTCATCATCAAGACGATCGACGATTGCGGCGGCGCAGCGCTGGCGGTCAGAATCTCGGGCAGGTTGGCGCGCAGAAACATTAACAGGCAGACGCAGTAAATCAGCAGCTTCGCAAAGCTTTTGGCAAATTCGAACAGACCGCCGCGCCCGAATTTGTTCTTGGCGTTGGAGAGGATCGAAATTCGAGACAGCTTGGGCTGCAGCTTGCTGGGGGCAAAAACCAGGGCCTTTTGGGCGATCAGGCTTAGCAAAACCGCAGTGGCGGGAAGAACAAATATCGTTGCCATTGAGATTGCGGCCTTGCCCAGCATCCCACCCACCAGGCCGTCGGCCGGGCCAGCCGTCAACATGGTGCTGATCTTATCGGATTGGTCGAACAGGACGACAAACAAGGTGCCCAGATGCTGAACGCCCATTTGGCCTGCAAAAAGCAAACCGATCAGCAGCCCGACATAAGCGGCGACAACAGACAGGTCGTTTGATTTGGCGACCTCACCCTTTTCCCGTGCTTTCAGAAGCTTTTGCGGCGTCGGGTCGTATGACTTGTCGCTGTCGTCGTCTGATGCACTCATCTCGGATCTCTCAGCGGGTTCTGCATGAAGTCAAACAGGGCATCGGACCAGACCGACAGGATCAGAGGCGCACCGGCGAACAGCAGGAACAGCCCCGCAAATGTGATGGCCGGGGCGCCGACAAATGCCACCATCAGCTGTGGCATGGCGCGGTTGATGACACCAAGCGCAAGGTTGTAGATCAAAGAGGCAATCACAAAAGGCATCGCCAGGGCGAATGCCAGGCTGAAACTGTACGAGACCCGTTCCACGCCCCATTGGGACAAATCCGGAGCTGCGGGCATGGCGCCGGTGGGAAACAGATCGTAGCTGTGGATCAAGAACTCTGCCAAACGGATGTGCAGGCCAAGTAGTACAGCAAGGGCCAACCCGGCCAGCGTCAGCAGATAGCCCATGGCCGGAACCGGATCAGCCGCTGCCCCGCCCAGAATTTGCGAGAGTGACGTTGCCTGTGCGGCGATGGACCCTGCCGTCTGCAGGGTCAGAACAAAGATGCGCAGCGCCATCCCCAGCGCCATTCCGACAAGAATTTCGGTGGTGATCAGCTGGACCATGGACAGGAATTCGGGATTGAATTCCTTTGTCGGCACTGCCGGTGCCACGATCAACGTAAAGGCAACGGCAGTGCCAAGTTTGACACGGGTGGGGATGCTGCGTTCTCCGAATGCAGGCATCAAGGATACCATTGCCGAAACGCGCAGGAAAACACCGAAGAAATGCCAGGCCCCAGAGCCCAGGTGCGGCAAGAGTTCGGGTGGGAGGGCGATCATGCGGGTACCGTGCCTACAAGTGCGGGCCGCGCCTCGAGCCCGATTTCCTCAAATGACAAAACCGGATTGGACACGCCGCGCGCATGCATGATCGTACGCAGCAGCCTGCGGCGCCGGGTCGAGGTCACGACCGCAGGAAAGATACCATGGTCGGCGGAATGCGAGACACTGTCCACCACGCCGTCCGCAAGCTTGTTGAACAGGTTCGGCGGCAGGGCGACATCCAGCCCGGCATTGGGCGCATCGACCTGATAGGTGGCAAATGTGTCTTCCCATTCCGGTGCCAGCTGGATCAGCGGGATCGACCCGTCTTCGCGTTTCATGTCGGCCACAAGCTGGAACCCAAGCCGCTGTCGCACCAGTTCGCAAATCCCTTCGGGTTGCGTGGTGGTCAGGCGCGCCTCGGCGATGCTTTCGAGGATAAGCGCCAGATTGCGGATCGAAACCCGTTCGTCCAGCAACAGGCGCAGGACTGCGTGAAGTGTGTCGATTGGAACCTTGTCGGGGATCAACTCGTCCAGCATTTTCCGGTTTGCCTCGGCCCGGACCGGGTCGCTGAGCCGGGCCATTTCTGATAGCAGCCTGCGTAGCGCCTTCAGCGTCAACAGACGCGAGAAGTTCTGTTTGATGATTTCCAGCAGATGTGTTGCCAGTATTTCCGGGGGCGAGACAATCGTCGCGCCGCTCATAGCTGCGGCCTCTTGATCTTTGGGCAGGATCCAACGCGCAGGGGCACCATAGACGGGTTCGGTGACATCCCTGCCCTCGGGCAAAAGATCGTGCCCGTCCTGAACCAGCGCCAGAATCAGATCGGGGTTCAGGGCACCACGGGCCTGTTCCACCCCATGTACCTTGATGACATATGTCCCCATCGGTAGCTCGGCCCGATCGGTCAGACGGATATCGGGCAGGATCAATCCAAAGGTCGAGGCGACATAGGTCCGCATATTCGCAATGCGTGCATCTAGTCCGGTGCCCTGGTTCAGGACCATGCTGACCAGATCCGGTGCGAATTCCAGGTGAACATCATCGAGGTCGAGAATATCGCCAATCGCTTGTGACACCGCTGTGTCCGTCTCATCCGTCGCAGTTTGAACCTGGGTCTCTTGCTTTTGCTGTTTTCGGTGCACCGCATAGGCGGCATAGCCCAAAACGCAGGCCCCCAGAATAAAGGGCAGAAATGGCAGGCCGGGAACCAGCGCGAAAAGCACCATCAACCCGGCAACAGTGCCAAGGGCGGCCGGGTGGCGCCCCAGTTGCGATAAGATGGCGGTGTCAGTTGCGCCCTGTGTTCCACCACGCGCCAGAAGCAAAGCGGAGGCAATCGAGATGATCACAGCCGGTATCTGCGAGACCAAACCATCGCCAACCGTCAGGATGGCGTAGGTTTCGAACGCCGATGACACCGGCATCTCATGCACGATCACGCCCATGACCAGACCCATGACCAGATTCAGCAGGGTGATCAAAAGCCCGGCAACCGCGTCGCCTTTGACAAATTTCGACGCCCCGTCGAGCGAGCCGAAAAAGGTGGTTTCCTGTTGTTCCCGTTCGCGCCGCTCCTTGGCCTCTTGATGGTCGATCGCGCCCGCGGACATATCACTGTCGATGGCCAACTGTTTCCCGGGCATCCCATCCAGGGCAAATCGCGCACCAACTTCGGCCATGCGGGCCGCGCCTTTGTTGATGACCATAAAGTTCACGATCAACAGGACGCCGAACACGACAAGGCCCAGGAATATGCTACCGCCCATGACGAAGCTTGCGAATCCCTCGATCACATCGCCGGCGGCATTGGGGCCGGTATGCCCCTGACCGATAATCAGCTTGGTCGATGAGACGTTCAACGACAGCCGGAGCATCAAAGACCCCAGAAGGATGGTCGGGAAGGAAGAGAAATCCAGCGGCCGCTCGATAAACAGGGTCAGCGTGAAAATCAGGATCGCCAGGGCGAAGGACGTGGCCAGCCCGACATCCAGGACCCAGGACGGCATGGGCAGGATCATCATTACGATGACGGTCATCAACGCAAGCGCCAGCAAAACAGTCGGAGAAAACAGGGAGCGGACGTCAAGTCTGGGCACGTAATTCTCCTAGTTGAAGGCGATGAAGGCTGTTTGGGTGTCCGCGGCTGGCATCAAAGAGCCCATCGCACCCGTCGGAAACTGGGTGATTTGCACCGGGAACAGCGGTGCGGCGGGTTGTGTGAAGGGATCACGCGACATGCGGGCAGTTTGCACCGCCGTGCCCGGGTCAAGTTGAGCATGAACAATCTGGTAGCGGCTGGAATAGGTCTTGGCCAAAGCCGGGGTTCGCGAGTGATAGGCCCCCGCCGCTGCCGGCCACGACCCAAGTTCGGAATATAGTTGTTTCAGAAACCGGGCCGCGTAATTGGCGTTTGTCTCGGGATCGAACATGGCATCAATCGACTGAAAGGCCTGCCCGTGCCAGCGATAGTTGATTTGAAAGCACCCGATATCGAAGCTGCGCTTTCCGGCTTGGAAAATATCCGCGACATAGGCTTTAGCCTCCTGCTCAGATTGGAACCAATGGCCGCGCCCTTCGACATTGATTGCCCATGGCCAAGGCTCAAGTCGGCCTTTGATCGCGCGGCCAGTTTCAACCCGCGTTATGGCACGCAAAACATCAAGCGGTATGTCTTGGACGAGGGCCGCGCGGCGGGCGGCCTGATCACATGTCTGAGACATCCGGGCCTCCGCGCCCGCAAAGCTCTGACGCGCTGCCAGAAGCAACGCAACACATGCTATGACAATGAATAGGCGATTTGGCATTCTGCCGGTCCGGGATTCTGATCAATCCGGGCCACGCTAGCCTTGCCTTGGTTTACAGAGGGTTATCAGTCAATCAGATTCGATCAATCCGCCGGCCAAAAACAACGCTCGTATTGGTGCGCAGAACACCGGGGATTCGTGCCAGATCATCAACGAGAATATCCAGATCCTCGATCCTTGGCGCGTCAGCGGTCAACAGCAGGTCAAAGTCACCGTTGATCGAAAGACAGAGTTTAACCTCGGGATAGGCCTCGAGCCGCTTGATGATACGGGTGGTTTCCTTCTGTTGGACCTCGAGCAGAACGACAACCTGGACGCGGGGGGCATCTTCGGGGCTGTTCAGGATCACGGAATAGCCGGCAATGATGCCGCGTTCTTCCATCCGGCTGATGCGTTCGTGCACGGTTGTCCGGGCAACGCCCAGTTTTGCCGCGATTTTTGTGGTCGACTCGCGGGCATTATGTTGCAGGACTGAGATGATGCGGCGGTCAAGCTGATCCATTGGCGCTCCGGTGCGGGTCTGGTTTTTCCGGTTTAGGGCAAAACGGCAGCAGGGCTCAAGGCTCACGCGGGATACGGGGGTGCAGGTCGTCTATTATGACGGGATGAGCATGCGGTGGCGTGCCGGCCATGTGCGGATGGTCACGCGGCAGGTCAGGATGGTCGTGGATCACCGAATGCAGATCAGAACGCGGCCACAGGGTGACCGCACCGATAATACCCAGAAAGGACATCGCCGCCATAAAGCTCAGGGCGGTTGTGGCCCCAAACAGGGTCATCAGCCCGCCTGCCAGAGGATACAGCACCAGCCAACAGCAATGAGACAGCGTGAATTGGGCCGCAAAGACGGCGGGGCGGTCTTCGGGATGGGCCGAGCGGGTCAGCAGGCGGCCAGACGGCGTCAGCGTGGTGGAATAGCCAAAGCCAGCTAGGGCCCACAAAACGATCAACAGACCCAAAGACAGCGGGGTTGTCGCAAATATCGCGGCGGCTCCGGCCATGGTGGTGCAGCACAGAAGGGCGCCGGCCAACATGACCTTTCGATCCTCGATCCGGTCCAGCATCCGGGGCAGGACAAAAGCGGCAAGCATAGAGCCGCCACCAAAACCGGCCAGCGCAGCGGCAACGGCGCTTTCCGACAGCCCCAGATCTGATCGCACGATGACCACAGTGTTGACGATCACCATTGAGCTGAGTGCCGCCGCGCTCCAACTCAGGGCAAGAAGGCCCCGCAGCCGGGGTGTGTTCAAGTAGATGCGTATGCCACGTGTTGTCCGTTCGTATATCCCGCGCGGCTTACTTGGTTTGGGTGATGGCAAAGCCACCGACACCACCAGCAGCGCCGAAGCGACAAATCCCAGGGCGGTGCCCCAGAACAGGCTGTTGAAGCTGACCAACAACAACAGGGCTGCGGCGAATACGGGGCTTAGCAGGCTCTCCAGATCATATGCCACCCGCGATAGGGACAGGGCGCGGGTGTATTCGCGCTCATCTGTCAGTACATCGGGGATTGTAGCCTGAAATGCAGGGGTAAATCCGGCCGAGGCAGATTGCAGCACGAAAATCAGGACATAGACCTGCCAGACCTCGGTCACAAAAGGCAGACACAGCGCGACAGCCGCACGGATCAGGTCAAGCACCACCAGCATCTTGCGCCGATCCAGCCGCTCGGCAAAAGCGGCCGCCAATGGCGCGACCGTGACATAGGCCACCATTTTGATGGTCATCGCGGTGCCCAACACCAGCCCGGCCGCATCCCCTGCCAGTTCAAAGGCCAACAGACCCAGCGCGACCGTGGCCAGCCCAGTGCCCGTCAGGGCAACGATCTGCGCGGCCAACAGGTGGCGATAGGTCCGGTTTCTCAGAACGCTTAACATTGATTGATATCTGCCGCAGTCTAAAGGCTCTGTCACCCCAAACCTTCGTTTAGGTCTTGACCAACTGCGACAGCGGCAACCGGCTGGCGTACAGGGATGGCGTTGAGTTTAGGGAATAAAGCGCCTATCTCGGTGGCGATACCGCGCAAAGGATTACTCGGGTGGCTAACTATTTGTACAAAAACGACCTGCCGGACGGGTTGGATATGGGGCCGGTGGTGGCCATTGACTGTGAAACCATGGGTCTAAACCCGCATCGCGACCGCCTCTGCGTGATCCAGATGTCGGGCGGCGATGGCAATTCGCATATCGTTCAGGTCGAAAAGGGCCAGACCGAGGCACCGAACTTGCGTGCCATGCTGGAAAACCCGGATGTGCTGAAACTGTTCCATTTTGGTCGTTTCGACATTGCCGCGATGTATCACGCCTTTGGTGCGTTAGCCGCGCCAGTCTATTGCACCAAGATCGCCAGCCGTCTGGTGCGCACCTATACCGACCGGCACGGGCTGAAAAACCTGTGCAGTGAGCTGATCGGCGTCGATATTTCGAAACAACAACAGATGAGCGACTGGGGCGCCGAAACGTTGAGCGAGGCGCAGCTGGACTATGCCGCCTCGGATGTTCTGTATCTGCACCGCCTGCGGGAGGAGTTGAACAAGCGCCTGGCGCGAGAGGGCCGGACCGAGATGGCGCAGGCCTGTTTTGACTTCTTGCCGATGCGTGCGAAACTCGATCTCGCCGGATGGCCAGAAACGGATATTTTTGCGCACTCATGACTGATACCGAAGCATTTCTGAGAACCGCCCGTCAGGTGGTGACAGACGAGGCCCGCGCGCTGGAGGTACTGGCCGACGGTCTGGATGAACATTTTGCCCAAGCGGTTCAGCTGATTTTGCAGGCCTCGGGCCGCATCATCATCAGCGGCATCGGCAAGTCGGGTCATATCGGGCACAAGATCGCGGCCACGCTGGCCAGCACCGGTACACCGGCCTATTTCGTGCACCCGGCCGAGGCCAGCCATGGCGATCTGGGCATGGTTTCAAAAGGCGATGTGGTTCTGGCCATCTCGAATTCGGGCGAAGCGCCAGAGCTTGCCAACCTGCTGGCTTTTACCCGCCGCTTTGGCATTCCACTGATTGGCCTGTCCAGCAAGCCGGAAAGCACGCTGATGAAACAGGCAGACGTGCATCTTTTGATCCCGTCACTGGGCGAGGCCTGCGGCTATGGCATGGTGCCTTCGATCTCCACGACGTTGACTTTGGCCATGGGCGACGCGCTGGCGATAGCGTTGATGAAGTATCGCAACTTCAAACCCGAAGATTTCCGCGCCTTTCATCCCGGTGGCAAACTAGGCGCACAGCTGAGCACGGTGCAGGATCTGATGCACAAGGGCGATGCGTTGCCGCTGGTTTCGGTCGGAACACCCATGAGCGATGCGCTTATCGAGATCAGCCGCAAGGGCTTTGGCGTTGCCGGGGTTACTGATCCGCAAGGTCAGGTGGTGGGCATCATCACCGATGGCGACCTGCGGCGTCATATGGAGGGCTTGCTGGGCAAAACGGCCGAGCAGGTGATGACGCAGAACCCAACAACCATCCCGCCCGGCGCGTTGGCCGAAGAGGCGGTGGCCATCATGAATGACCGCAAGATCACCTCTTTGTTTGTGGTCGAAGAGGGCAGTGATCGCCAGGCCTTGGGCGTGCTACATATCCACGATTGCCTGCGCGTTGGTTTGGGGTAGAGGGGCGTTCGATGGACGGACATTCCCGGATGGTGCAATTTCTGAAGGTGTTGCTGCCTTTGGCAGCCATTGTGCTGCTGTCGACGGTTTTCCTGCTGTCACGCAGCATCGAAACCAGCGTGTCCGTTCCGTTTACCCAAAAAGACATAGATGAACGTCTGGCTGACCAAGTGGTGACCCAACCCCATTATCTTGGAACAACCAGAAAAGGCGAGGAAGTTCAAATTCAGGCGGCCCAAGCGACCCAGGGGCGCGAAGGGTCATTGCCCACGACTGCCGAATTTAGAGGGCGGTTGGGATTGTTGAATGGCGGCATCATAACGATGGATTCAAATTCCGGTATGATCCGCCCGGACAAGAATTCCGCAACGTTTGTTGGGGACGTCCTGATAACGACGACAGACGGAATTCAGGTCAGAACTGATCTTCTGAATACCTCTCTGGATGAAATCCGCGGCGACACTCCGGGTCAGGTCGATGGCACCGGCATCATCGGTGATTTCTCCGCGGGACGGATGACATTTGGAACCGAAAAAAAGGATGGGCCGGTCCATATTCTTTTTACAGATGGTGTTAAGCTGGTATACGAGCCTGAAAAAACAGAAAGATAAGCCGTGATTGATTTGCGATTTGCTGTTGTTAGTTTTGCGCTGATGGTCGGTGCCTTTTCGGCGTCGGCACAGGAAACGCAGGTCGCCTTCGGGTCAGCCAAGGCGGATCCAAGCCAGCCGGTCGAGGTCACCTCGGAATCCCTAAACGTCAATCAAGAAGACGGCACGGCCGAGTTTATCGGTAACGTCCTGATCGTGCAGGGTGAGATGCGCCTGACCGCCGAGCGGGTCCTGGTCATCTACAACGCTGACAGGTCCGGAATCGAGCGGATGGAGGCGACAAATGATGTGGTTCTTGTCAGCCCGCCTGATGCAGCCGAAGGCGACTGGGCCGAATACACAATCGACTCGGGCGAAATCGTGATGCGCGGAAATGTGCTTTTGACGCAAGGCCCCAGCGTTATCAGCGGCGATCAGATGAATGCCAATCTGACGACCGGAACGGCAAAGATGACTGGCCGCGTCAAAACCATTCTGAATCCGGATAGCAACTGATGGAGCGTCCGAATTTGTCTGTGGCCGAAGGCGGTTCCGGCCTCAGGATCGAGAAACTTCGGAAATCATACCGTAAGAAGACCGTGATACGCGAAGTCTCGATGACGTTGGGCCGGTCCGAGGTGGTTGCCTTGTTGGGTCCGAACGGATCAGGCAAGACCACAACGTTCTATTCGGTCGCCGGGCTTGTCTTTCCCGAAGCTGGCACTGTGACCATTGACGGCCAAAACGTGACGACCCTACCGATGTATAGGCGCGCGCGGCTTGGGATCGGATATCTGCCACAAGAGATGTCGATTTTCCGCGGGATGAGTGTCGAGGACAACATTGCCGCCGTTCTGGACATCACCGTGAAGCACAGCCATCGCAGGAAAGAGCGGCTGGAAGAGCTGTTGTCCGATTTTTCGATCGAACATCTGCGCCGCGCCCCGGCATTGGCATTGTCCGGTGGCGAGCGTCGCCGTGTCGAAATTGCCCGTTGTCTTGCGGCTGATCCGAAATATCTGTTGCTGGACGAGCCGTTTGCAGGCGTGGACCCGATCAGCGTCGGCGATATCCGCCATCTGGTAGCGGACCTGAAAAAGCGCGGCATCGGCGTGCTGATCACTGACCATAACGTGCGCGAAACGCTGGAAATTGTGGACCGGGCCTATATCCTGCATGATGGTCAGGTGCTGATGTCGGGCACGCCGGATGAAGTCGTCGAGAACGAAAATGTCCGCCGGGTCTATTTGGGCGAAAACTTCCGTATTTCATAGGCTTGCGCGGAATTGCGCCCAGCGCATGGCTGAAATCACGTATATACACGCCTGTTTTGATTGACTCTGCCGCCGTCTCTTGCCTCAATTGGGTTATGGCATTTCTTCAGTTCCAGTCGGGATCGCGGTGCACCTTTGCTAAGGGGTACGTTTCTCAGCAACTGCGGAATATGCCGATATCCCCCACCCGATAAAAACACGTGCGCTGCGTAACGCAGCGTCAAAATGGGTGTGAATTGTGAAGGAGATCACATGCGTTACCAAATTAGCGGAAAACAGATCGACATCGGCGAGGCACTGCAGACCCATGTGCAGACCGAGCTAGGGGAGGTTGTTGGAAAATATGCCCAGCGCCCGACCGACGCCAATGTCGTCTTTTCCCGTTCTGCGCATGAGTATGTTTGCGAAGCCACCGTGCATCTTTCGACCGGCCTGACTGCGCAGGCCAAGGCCCACGCTATCGAAATCTACGCAGCATTCGAGGCCTGCTGTGACAAGATGGAAACGCAGTTGCGCCGGTATAAGCGCCGCCTCAAGGACCATCACAAGGACCGATCCGAGCCGGTTGAACTCTTTGGTGCTTCCTCTTATATCCTCGCCTCTGACGAATCAGAGTCGGCTGATGAACCTGAAACGCTGCAGCCGATGATCGTGGCTGAGATGGAAACCAAGATCCCATCGTTGAGTGTTGGTGAAGCCGTTATGCAGATGGAACTAGCCGGCGCCCCGGTGCTGGTGTTCCGGAATGAAAACAAGGACGGATTGAATGTCGTGTATCGCCGTGAGGACGGCAACATTGGCTGGATTGATCCGTAACAGGCAAGAATAGCAAGGCAAGCCCCTGCGCAAGCAGGGGCAAGGCCATGGAGCGTGATCATGGAGCTTTCGAGCATACTGAAGCCCGAGGCGGTACGTGTATTGTCCGCCGCTTCCAGCAAGAAGCGGTTGTTTCAGGAAATCGGCGATGTTGCCGAGGGGGCCCTTGGTCTTGACGCGCAGGTTGTTGTGGATGGCCTGCTCGAGCGGGAGAGCCTTGGCCCAACAGGCGTTGGTCATGGAGTTGCCCTGCCACATGCGCGGCTGGGTGATCTGGCCGAAGTGGCTGGCGTTTTCGTAATGCTGGAAAAGCCGATTGATTTCGGTGCGGTAGACCGCCAGCCGGTTGATGTCGCTTTTGCGTTGTTTGCCCCGGAAGAGGCAGGTGTGGACCACCTAAAGGCGCTTGCACTGGTGTCCAGAACGCTGCGCAATACGTCGGTTTGCGCAAAGCTGCGCGCCAATCCTGATCCGGTCAAGCTCTATGCAATTCTGACCGAGGCGCAGTCGGTCCAGGCGGCTTAACTGCCCCAAAGGCAATAAAAAAGCCCCCAGTTTTCGGGGGCTTTTGCGTTTTAACCGCCGGTTCCCATTTCCAGGGTCCACCAGATTTTCCCGCCGTTCTCCTGGTGCCAGGCAAAGCCCATCTGAGTGGCTTTGGCATCCATGATGACATTTCGCGGTCCGGGTTCCTGCATCCAGGCGGCCAGCGTTTCGGTCTCGGTCTCATAGGTTTCCGAGATCGCCTCGCCGAGGAAGGTGCCGTAATAGCCGACGCGCGTCGCCCGATCCAACGGCGAAGATCCGTCCGAGCCAAAGTGCCAGGGCCGATTCTGTCGCGCCATATCCTTGGAATGGGTGGCGGCCGCGGCATTGAGCTGAGCATTCAGTTGTACCGGCTGAAGGCCCGATGCCTGGCGGAGGGCGTTAACCGAATCCAACATCCGGAATTGCAGCTTTTCTGGATTGCCACGGATCTTGTACACCGTTGGCAGGGGGCGCCCATCTGCCCCATAGGTTGGGGATCCACCCGGCGTACAGGCGGCCAGTGCAATAAAGCTAGCAAGCAGTAATGAAATGATGCGCGTCATGATCGACCTGATTATTGTGTTGCCATACGGCATAGCGTGACAGAAGGCTGTGGGCAAACGCACAATGGCTTTGTTCTGCGTGATTCTGCCGGTTTCAATTGCGACTGAAGCATTCTGGCAATAAAATGCACAGGATTTTTAGATTTTCTGTGAAAAGGACCTGCGATCATGGTCAAGAAAAGCATTACTCATACAACCCGACGCGGATTCGTCGCGGGTGTCTCGGCTCTGGTCGCCTCGCCTGCGATTGCCCAATACACCCCCGGAGACCCGCTGCGCCCCGCACCCGAGGACGAACCCGCGGTGCGCCGTAACATCTCTGGCTTCAGGGCGCTGGACTGGCAGCCCTATTTTTCCAACACGAAAAACGGCGCTATCCTTGTCGATACAGTGTCGCGGGCGCTGCATTACTGGTCTGACGATCAATCGGTGTACAAACTATACCCGTCGTCGGTTCCCCTGACCGAAGAGCTGACGCGCCGCGGCCGGACCAGTGTGATCCGCAAGGTCGAGGGCCCAAGCTGGTCGCCAACACCCTCGATGAAGAAAAGAAATCCGGAATGGCCGGACTATATCCCGCCGGGTCCAGATAACCCATTGGGAACACATGCTTTATATCTAAGCTGGAAATATTACCGAATTCACGGAACCCATGATACGCGCAAAATCGGGCGTCGATCTTCGAATGGGTGCATCGGTCTTTTCAACAACGATATTGCCGAACTGTTCTCAATGGCCAAGGTTGGCACGCAAGTGTTGCTAATTTGACGACATTTCCGCGCAGGTACCCGCTTGTGACGCAACTTCCATTTGCATTCCAGTTGGATAGCTGATTAGAAAAAAACACGAGGTAAGTCTTGAGTGCATGGTTTCACTATACGGAACCGTGCGTATCCTGGAGGTTAATATGAAGAAACTCGTTCTCGCCGCTGCACTGACTGCTGCTGCTTCGACCGCTTATGCAGGCAACCTGGAAGAGCCGGTTGTTGAAGCACCTGTTGTTGTTGAAGAAACTCAGGGTTCGTCAAACGGCATCATCCTGCCGCTGATCCTGTTGGTTGTTGTTGCCGCAGCTGTTGCAGCAAGCTAATTCGACAAGCGATATCTAAAGAAAAGGCGGTGGAGCTTTCCACCGCCTTTTTTTGTGCCTAGTCGACTGGGTGGCTTAGTCCAGCCAACCCTTCAAATTATCCTCGATCACCTTGCCCAGGGCCGCTATGTGCGATTCGTCATCGTTCAGGCATGGGATATAGGTAAAGCTTTCGCCGCCCGCGTCCTCAAAACTCTCTTTGATCTCTTCGTTGATCTCTTCCAGCGTTTCGATGCAATCGGCGGAAAACGCTGGTGCGATAACGGCGATCTTCTTCTTACCCTGTTTTGCCAGTTCGGCCACGTGGTCGACCGTATATGGCTTGAGCCATTCTTCCGGGCCGAATCGTGACTGGAAGGTCGATACAAGCTGGTCGTCCGACCAGCCCAACCTTTCTTTCAGCAACCGAGTCGTTTTTGCGCATTGGCAGTGATAGGGGTCGCCCTGTAGCAGGTAGCGTTCCGGCATGCCGTGGTAGGAACAGACCAGTATGTCCGGCTTATCTTCCATCGCGGCATAGGCTTTTTCCACAGACCCGGCCAAAGCATCGATATAGGCGGGTTCGTCAAAATAGGCGGGCACGGTGCGGCTGGCGGGTTGCCACGTTTCATCCATCAGGGCGCGGAAAAACTGATCATTGGCCGTGGCCGTCGTGGCGCCTGCGTATTGCGGGTAAAGCGGAAAGAACAGAATCCGGTCGCAGCCCGCTGCGACCATTTCCTGGACCTTTGATTTGGTCGATGGGTTGCCATAGCGCATGCAGAACTCGACCATGACCCTGTCGCCATAGCGTTCCGTCATCGCGTCCCGCATCTTGGCGGTCTGCTCTTTGGTGATCGTCATCAGCGGGCTTTCGCCCTTGTCGTGGTTCCAGATCGACTTGTACGCCTCACCCGAGCTGAAGGGCCGTTTGGTCAGGATGATCCCCTGCAGGATTGGTTGCCATTTCCACTTGGGATAGTCGATCACGCGCTGGTCCGACAGAAACTCGTTCAAATAACTGCGCATGGGCCAATAGCTGTAATCGTCGGGGGTGCCGAGATTGGCCAGCAGGATGCCGACGCGGCCCGTTTTGACTTTGGGGTGATCCGCCGGGGCATGATCGGGGCGTGTGGCGTCAAACATGTTTCACTTCCTGAGATGTCTTTGCTTCGGGCTGAGATAACCGGAATTCCGCATTCGTCAATCGGACAGTTTGCCTTCGCTTGCGCCCAGAGCATCCGCAAGCCGCATCTGGGCCGAGCCCGGACGCAGCGGTTTTGGCTGGCTTTCATCGGGCGACCAGCCAGTTAGGCAGACCAGCTCGAATGTTGCCTTGAGGCGTTTCTGATCAGTGCTGAAATGATTGGCATAGATGTCTTGCGCCCGGGCAAAGACCTGCCGGTTTGTGGGGTGTTTCATGCGGTTTTGCAGGCTGTTGGTTTCACCCATTGCCCGCAGGTCATGCATCAGGTGGGTCAGATCGCGATATTCCGCCGTCAGCCGCGCGGTATCAGCAACCGGCAGGGCCAGTCCGGCGCGTTGCAGCAACCCGCCCAGATCGCGCAGCTCGGCCATAGGCGCGATGCGGGGGCTGAGGCCGCCCGTGACCTCAACCTCGGCCTGCCCAAGCGCGGCGCGTAGTTCCTGCAGGGTTTCACCGCCCAGACAGATCACCAGCAACAGCCCATCAGGCTGCAGCGCGCGGTGACACTGGATCAACTGCCCAACCGGATCATTGGCCCAGTGCAAAGCCATGGCATGGATCACCAGATCATGGGCACCGGGGGTCAGGTCCAGCACCTCGTTATCCGGGATGATCCGCGCCATTGGCAACACATCCTGCCAGACTTGCGCAAAAGGGGTCACGATCGCCGGGTCCGTAAAGCTTTTATTAACCAAGGCGAGCCGATCCTGAACCTCGTCAACTGCGGCGCGGTGCAAGAACAAGGCATCTTCCCGTGCGCGGGACCGACGCCGTGCAAGGATTGCGCGGTCGAACAGTGAGGGTGCGTTGGAATCAGGCAGTTTCATAGGGCGCAACTATCGCATGTGGCAGCGGATTCAAACCGCTGTCCAGATGATCTATCCCCCGCGCTGTCTGGGATGCGGTGATTTGACCGAGGCGGATTTCGGCCTCTGTGGCTCCTGTTGGCGTGAAACGCCCTTTATCGGTGGCGCTGTATGTGAAAGCTGCGGCGTGCCCTTGCCGGGTGAGGCTGATGGCCACCGAATCGAATGTGATGACTGTATGAAAACGCCGCGCCCCTGGCGCGATGGGCGGTCTGCGCTTTTGTATGATGGCAAGGCGCGATCCCTGATTCTGGCTCTGAAACATGGGGACCGGCCCGAGCTTGCACGCCCTGCGGCGCGCTGGATGGCCCTGGCGGGTCGGGATTTGTTTCGCGAGGACATGCTGATCGTGCCGGTACCGCTGCATTGGTCCCGGTTGCTGAAACGCAGGTACAACCAATCCGCCCTGTTAGCGCAGCATCTGGGGCGGCAAACCGGGTTGGAGGCCTGTCCGGACCTTCTGGTCCGACGGACAAGAACGCCGGTTTTGGATGGAAAAACAGCCGCACAGCGCATGGAAACGCTGGAGAATGCGATTGCAGCGCATCCCAGGCGGCTTCGGCAGATGCAGGGGCGCGATATTCTGCTGGTCGATGATGTCATGACATCAGGCGCAACATTGACCTCATGTGCACGTGTCTGTCGTGCATCCGGGGCAAATCATATTTTTGTGTTGACCCTAGCGCGCGTTGCCAAGGATACCTAACTCGCCCAGGATTGTGCGAAACCCAAAGGTACGGAATATGAAATCGGTAGAAATATATACCTCGCCGCTCTGTGGCTTCTGTCACGCGGCAAAACGGCTGTTGAATCAGAAGGGCGTCGAGTTTCAGGAAGTCGATGTGCTGAGGAACCCAAAACGCAAACCTGAAATGATCCAGCGCGCCGGTGGCAAGCGCACCGTACCCCAGATCTTTATCGGATCGCAGCATGTGGGTGGATGCGACGACCTGTATGAGCTGGAACGTCAGGGCAAGCTGGACGGTTTGCTGGCGGCCTGATGAAGAGCGCCCTGCTTCAGATCACCTCGTCGGATGATCCGGCTGAAAACCTGAAAACGGTGCGCGCCCTGATGTCCGAAGCGGCAGGGCAGGGTGCGCGGTTCGTTCTGACGCCCGAGGTGACGAATTGCGTGTCCACCTCGTCCACACGGCAGCGGGAAATCCTGCAATACGAAGAAGACGACCTGACACTTGCGGGGCTGCGCGAGCAGGCCGCGAGCCTGGGGATCTGGTTATTGATCGGCTCGTTGGCGATCAAAACACATGATGCGGATGGTCGGTTTGCCAATCGGTCTTTCATGATTGATCCTCAGGGGCAGATCGTGGCGTGGTATGACAAGATCCATATGTTCGACGTGCAGGTGTCCGAGGCCGAGACGTTTCGCGAGTCCAAAAACTACCGTCCCGGCACACGGGCGGTCATAGCCGAGACAGATTTCGGCAAGGTGGGTCTGAGTATATGTTATGATATCCGCTTCCCCAAACTATACGCATCTCTGGCGCAGGCTGGAGCGCGCATTCTGACGGTTCCAGCCGCTTTTTCACCGGTCACGGGTGAGGCCCATTGGAAGTCGCTGTTGCGGGCGCGGGCGATTGAAAACGGATGCTGGGTGTTGGCCCCGGCGCAGACCGGTGAACACCCTAAAACCAGGGGAAAGACCCGCAAAACCTACGGTCACAGCATGGTCGTTGCCCCATGGGGAGAGGTCGTCATCGACGCAGGGACCGATCAGGGCATTCACTTTTTCAATTTGGATGATAGTTCTGTTACAGAAGCACGAAGCCGCGTGCCTTCGCTGACACATGTCCGTCCCTTTGACGGCCCCTGATCCAGAATCTGGACTATGACAAACGATACCAATGCCCTCGCGGTCACGCTGTTCAGCGAGATCCTGACCGCAGACCAGTTATTGCGGAACCGGCTCAGCCGGGTGCTGCCCAGGGGCATGGAAATTTCGCATTTCTCGGTTTTGAACCATCTTGTCTTTGTCGGCAACGAACGCAGCCCGGCACAGCTAGCCGATACGTTTCACGTGACCCGAGGTGCCATGACCAATACCTTGGCCAAGCTGGAATGGGCCGGATATATCCACATCCGCCCCGACTGGGACGACGCCCGCCGCAAGATGGTCGCCATCAGCCCCGCTGGGCGGAGTGCTCGGGATCAGGCGATCTCCTCTATTGCGCCGCTGATCAATCGCGTGGTCGGAGAGCTGGGGCTGGAGCGGGTCCGCAGCACGCTGCCCGTGCTGCGGGATTTGCGATTGCAGTTGGAGGGGGAATAGGTTCACCCCGGCTTCACGCTCGCCGTCACATAATTCACGCTCAAATCCCGGTCAGAGATCGACCAGCTCCATAGTATCGGGTTGAACACGAAACCCTTGCGGTCCACCGGGTCCAACCCGGCTTGACGCAACAGGTCGAACAACTCGTCAGGGGTGATGAACTTGTTCCACTCATGCGTGCCGCGCGGCAGCCAGCGCATGATCACCTCGGCACCAAAGATAGCCATCGCATAGGATTTCGGGTTGCGGTTGATGGTCGAACAAATCTCAAGTCCGCCTGGTTTCAGCAAATCCCGCGTGGCTGTCAGAAAGCTGAGCGGGTCGGCCACATGTTCGACCACCTCCATGTTCAGAATCACATCAAACTGCTCACCTGCGGCGGCCATAGCCTCGGCAGTGGTGTGGCGATAGTCGATCCCAAGCCCCGATTGCTCGGCATGGATGCGGGCGACGGGCAGGTTGCCCTCGGCGGCATCGGCGCCCACGACCTCGGCGCCAAGGCGAGCCATGGGTTCGCTCAGCAAGCCTCCTCCACATCCGATATCCAGCAGGCGCAGGCCCTCGAACGGGCGCGGGGCCTTCAGATCACGGTCAAATTCGCCTGCGATTTGCTGTGTGATATAATCCAGACGACAGGGGTTCAGCATATGCAGGGGCTTGAATTTCCCATGTGGGTCCCACCATTCGGCGGCCATCGCCTCGAATTTTGCGATCTCGGACGGGTCTACCGTGTTCGGATGCGCTTGCATTCCTGTCTCCGTATGCTCTTTTACGTTTAAGGACTATATAGGGCCATAATGGACAAGTACCCGGACCAAAAGCGCGCAGTGCAATATCTTTACCCGCCGATCGACCCGTTCGATCAGCGCATGGTCGATGTGGGCGATGGTCACCTTATCTATATGGAACAATGCGGCAATCCGGATGGCCTGCCGGTGGTCGTGTTGCACGGAGGCCCAGGTGGCGGATGCAGCCCCGCAATGCGGCGCTATTTCGATCCGGACGTCTTTCGGGTGATTCTGTTTGATCAGAGAGGCTGTGGACGCTCGCGCCCGCACGCGTCGGTCACAGACAACACAACCTGGCATCTGGTGGCCGATATCGAACGGCTGCGCACCCTGTTGAACATCAGTGATTGGGCCGTTTTCGGTGGAAGCTGGGGCGCAACCCTGGCGTTGATATATGCGCAGGCGCATCCCGACCGGGTGAATAGGCTGATATTGCGCGGCGTGTTTCTGGCAACGCAGGCCGAGCTGGACTGGTTCTATGGTGGTGGCGCGGGCAAGTTCTGGCCCGAGCAATGGTCCAAGTTCACCGCTCTGCTCTCCGAGACTGAGCTTTCCGACACGATTGGGGCCTATAACAAACGTCTGTTCTCAGGGGATCGGGCGACTGAGGTTCTGTACGGACGGGCCTGGTCCGCCTGGGAAAATGCGCTGGCGTCAATCCATTCGAACGGATCCACCGGAGAAAGCCCGGGTGAGTATGCGCGCGCCTTTGCCCGGCTTGAGAATCACTATTTCATCAATCGGGCTTTCCTTGATCAGGACGGGCAGATTCTGGAGCAGATGGATCGGATCGCTCATATTCCCGGCCATGTCGTTCAGGGGCGCTATGACATGATCTGCCCACCGCATTCTGCTTGGAACCTGGCCGAGCGCTGGCCGAATGTCGAATTGAAGATGGTCCGTCAGGCGGGCCATGCCCTGTCTGAACCCGGCATCAGTGCCGAACTGGTCCGCATTATGAACCGCGTGGCCGAGGGGGTAGCATGACCCGCATTGACCGCCGCGCGTTGTTTGCATCAGGTGCCGCTGCGGCGCTGTTGGCCGCAACAGGTGCGTCACTGGCGAATACGCCCAAGCCGGGCGGAACCCTGCGGCTTGCGGTGCCGCGTGACGACAGTCTTGAACAAGTTGCACGGGGGGCGGTGTTTGACACGCTGACCGAAATCGCACCGGACGGTACCTTGCGAGGTGAGCTGGCAACAGGATGGCAGACCGATACGGATGCCCGGATCTGGACGTTTGATCTGCGCGATGATGCGGTGTTCCACGACGGCGTAGCATTGGATATCGCTGATGTGATGGCGGTTTTGGCCGAAGTCGGGCGCGCCGAAGCGCTGGCCCCTAACCGGCTGCATCTTGAACTGGCCAAACCTAATCCCGGCCTGCCTTTCCTGCTGGCCGAAAGTCAATTTGTCATCCCGCGGGCTGGTCAGAGCGTCAAACCGCTGCAGATCGCCAATGGCACCGGATGCTACTGTGTCGAACGGGCTGTGGATGATCGCCACTTTCTGGGCCGCAAAGTCGTTGACCATTATAAGAGCACTCAGACCGGCTGGGCGGATGCTTTTGAGATTATCGTCATTCCTGATGCCCGCGTCCGGGCCGAAGCATTGCGGGATGGCTATGTGGATATTGCTGCCCTGCCATCATCCGAAGGCTTGAATGGACTGCGCGGTCTGCGCCTTCACCCCAGCGAATCGGATATTGCGCTGGCTGCTGCTGCTCATGTTGGTATGCCCCAGCAGATCGGCGGCGCGCGCGCGCTGGACGACGGACGCATCGCTGAACGGTGGTGGTTGGCGTAAATTCCGGTCAGGGTTCCTGCCGGGGGTTGCAGACTCGGGAAACCCTGCGTATATGCAGTTGCAACAGCGGCGTGTCAGACTTCTGGTCTGGGGCTCCACCGGGAATTTCGACGGGCCGCGCGCCCGTTTTTTTGTGCCCGACTGACAGGGTAGAGTAGCTGATGACAAACGAACTGATAGCCAAAGCTGCCATCGATCGGAGACTGGCCGAGATCATCACCCCAGTGATCGAAGATCTGGGGTATGAGCTGGTCCGTATCCGCCTGATGAGCGGCAAGCAGACCACCTTGCAGATCATGGCCGACAAGCCCGATGGTGGCATCGAAGTGGATGATTGCGCCGAGATATCGAACGCAGTCAGTGCCACGTTGGATGTCGAAGATCCGATCCTTGACGCCTATGCGCTGGAAGTGTCCAGCCCCGGCATCGACCGGCCTCTGACACGTCTCAAGGATTTTGAGATGTTCGAGGGCTATGAGGCAAAGATTGAAACCGCCGAACTGATCGACGGCCGTCGCCGCTTCAAAGGTGAGCTGGCCGGGACCGAAGGTGATGAGGTTTTGATCAATATCTCCGAGGGAGATGAGACGATCACCATCGGCTTGCAGTTTGACTGGCTAAGCGATGCCAAGCTGGTCCTGACCGATGATCTGATCAAAGAGATGCTGCGCCAGCGCAAGGACGCCGGTGCCCTGAACGAAAACGCTTTCGACGAGATTGAGACCGAAGGGTCCGAAGAGGAGACGAACTGATGGCAATCACCTCAGCCAACCAGCTGGAGCTGCTGCAGACCGCCGAGGCCGTGGCCCGCGAAAAGATGATCGACCCCGGTCTGGTTGTCGAAGCGATGGAAGAATCGCTCGCCCGTGCCGCCAAAAGCCGCTACGGCGCCGAGATGGATATCCGCGTCAGCATCGACCGCAAGACCGGCAAGGCGACCTTTACCCGTGTCCGCACCGTGGTTGAAGATGAGGAGCTTGAGAACTATCAGGCCGAGATGACCGTCGAGCAGGCCAAGCAATACATGGAAGCGCCGGAAGTCGGTAGCGTCTATGTCGAAGAAGTGCCTCCGGTCGAAATGGGCCGGATCGCGGCGCAATCCGCCAAGCAGGTGATTCTGCAGAAGGTCCGCGAAGCCGAGCGCGATCGCCAGTACGAAGACTTCAAGGATCGCGCAGGTACCATCATCAACGGTGCGGTCAAGCGCGAAGAGTTCGGCAATGTCATCGTCGATCTGGGCGGTGCCGAGGCTGTTCTGCGCCGCAACGACAAGATTGGCCGCGAAAGCTATCGCCCCAATGACCGTGTGCGCGCCTATATCAAGGAAGTTCGCCGCGAGGTTCGTGGCCACCAGATCTTCCTGTCGCGCACCGCGCCTGAATTCATGGCTGAACTGTTCAAGATGGAAGTGCCGGAAATCTATGACGGCATCATCGAGGTCAAAGCTGTTGCGCGTGATCCCGGATCGCGCGCCAAGATCGCTGTCATTTCCTATGACGGCTCGATCGACCCTGTCGGTGCCTGCGTTGGTATGCGCGGCAGCCGTGTGCAGGCCGTCGTGAATGAGCTGCAGGGCGAAAAGATCGACATCATTCCATGGAACGAAGATCAGCCCACCTTCCTGGTGAACGCGCTGCAGCCTGCCGAGGTGTCCAAGGTTGTTCTGGATGAAGAAGCGGGCAAGATCGAAGTTGTGGTTCCCGAAGAACAGCTGAGCCTTGCCATTGGCCGTCGCGGTCAGAATGTGCGTTTGGCCAGCCAGCTGACCAATCTGGACATTGATATCATGACCGAGGCCGAAGAATCGGCGCGCCGTCAGAAAGAATTCGAAGCCCGCACCAGCCTGTTCATGGAAAGCCTGGATCTGGACGAGTTCTTTGCGCAACTGCTGGTCTCGGAAGGGTTTACCAACCTGGAAGAAGTCGCTTATGTCGAGCTCGACGAGCTGTTGGTCATTGACGGCGTCGACGATGGCACCGCGCAGGAACTGCAGACCCGTGCGCGTGAACACTTGGAAGCACAGGCCAAAGCGGCGCTGGATGCAGCGCGTGAGCTGGGTGTCGAGGACAGCCTTATTGAATTCGAAGGTCTGACACCCCAGATGGTAGAAGCGCTGGCCAAGGACGACGTGAAAACGTTGGAAGATTTTGCCACCTGCGCTGACTGGGAACTGGCTGGTGGTTGGACCACAGTTGATGGTGAGCGTATCAAGGATGACGGCGTTCTGGAGCCTTTTGGCATAACGCTGGAAGAGGCGCAGGATCTGGTCATGACCGCACGCATCATGCTGGGCTGGGTTGATCCTGCCGAACTGGAGCAGGCTGAAGAAGACGGCGTAGCGGCCGACGAGGAAGCCGAGGCCTGATCGCAGGCTTCGGGTGGCGCACATGGGTCGCGGTGGCGTCCATAAGGATCGGTCTGACGGACCCGAACGCAAGTGCATTGCCACTGGCGAGGTTCAGCCTAGATATGGGCTGATCCGCTTTGTGGTCGGGCCAGACGGTCAGGTCTTTCCTGATGTCGCGGCAAAACTGCCGGGGCGCGGTGTTTATGTCTCGGCCGACCGCAGCGCGTTGGACAAAGCCATCGGCAAGAAATTGTTCGCGCGGGGGTTCAAGGCGCAGGTCACTGTGTCAAAGGATCTGGCCGATGAGGTTGAAAAGCAGATTGCGCGGCGCGTGATCGAGCTTTTGAGCCTTGCACGCAAGTCCGGTGATGCGGTTGCTGGCTATGAAAAGGTCAAGGCAATGCTGGACCGGGAAGAGGCCCAGATATTGCTTCAGGCTTCTGATGGATCGGGGCGCGGCAAGTCGAAACTCAGCACGCCGCACTTTGGGAAATACATCGGCTGGTTGACCGCAGACGAACTTGGGGCGGCATTTGGGCGCCAAACCGTGATTCATGCGGCCTTGGCCTCTGGCGGACTCGCCAAACGTGTTGTAGAGGAAGCGCAGCGCCTGCATGGCTTGCGCGAAACGGATGACGGCGGCAAGGGCCGCGCGGAAGGGTAAGAAGCTTTATGAGCGATAGTGACGGCAAAAAGACATTGGGTCTTCGTGGCGGGGCGCGCCCCGGAAATGTGAAACAAAGTTTCAGCCACGGACGTACCAAGAATGTCGTGGTGGAAACCAAACGCAAACGCGTGGTGGTCCCCAAGCCGGGTGCGGCCAAAACCGGTGGTGGAGCTACGCCATCAGGTGATCCGTCGCGTCGTCCAGCCGGGATTTCCGACGTGGAAATGGCGCGCCGGATGAAGGCGCTGCAGGCTGCCAAGGCGCGTGAGGTCGAAGAGGCCGCCGAGCGTCAGGCCGCTGAAAAAGCGCGCGAGGAAGAGCGTGCCCGTCGCCGTGCGGAACTAGAGGCCAAAGAGCGCGAACAGCGCGAGGCCGAAGAACGCGCGCGCGCCAAGGCCGAAGAGGAAGAACGCAAGCGCAAAGAGGCTGAAGATGCCGCTAAGCGTGTCGCGGCGACCCCGACTCCTGAAGAGCCAAAAGCCGCCCGCAGCCCGGCCAGCAAGCCTGCGCCCGCAGCAACGCCACGCAAGCAGGATCGCGAGCGTGAACAGCGCGGCACGCGCACCAAGGGCCGTGACGATAACCGCCGTTCAGGCAAGCTGACTCTGGGTCAGGCGACCGGTGGTGAAGGCAACCGCCAGCGTTCGATGGCAGCCATGAAGCGTAAGCAAGAGCGCGCGCGTCAGAAAGCCATGGGCGGCGCTGTCGAGCGGGAAAAGGTTATCCGTGACGTACAGCTGCCCGAGGCGATTGTCGTGTCCGAGCTGGCCAACCGTATGGCCGAGCGTGTCGCGGACGTTGTCAAATCGCTGATGAACATGGGCATGATGGTCACGCAGAACCAGACCATTGACGCTGATACTGCGGAACTGATCATCGAAGAATTTGGCCACAAGGTCACGCGCGTCTCGGCCTCTGACGTCGAGGACGTCATCAAAGAGATCGAAGACAGCGAAGGCGATCTGCAGTCGCGTCCGCCGGTCATTACCATCATGGGTCACGTTGACCACGGTAAGACCTCGTTGCTGGACGCGATCCGCGACGCTCGCGTTGTGGCGGGTGAGGCCGGGGGTATTACCCAGCATATTGGTGCTTATCAGGTGAAAACCGATGGCGGCACAACGCTGTCTTTCCTGGATACACCGGGTCACGCGGCCTTTACCTCGATGCGTTCGCGCGGGGCGCAGGTCACGGATATCGTGGTTCTGGTTGTTGCTGCGGATGACGCGGTGATGCCGCAGACGATCGAGGCGATCAACCACGCCAAAGCGGCGGGTGTCCCGATGATCGTTGCGATCAACAAGGTCGACAAGCCGGATGCGAACCCGGACAAGGTGCGCACCGATCTGCTGCAGCACGAAGTCATCGTTGAGAAAATGTCGGGTGAGGTTCAGGACGTCGAAGTGTCCGCCATTACCGGTCAGGGTCTGGATGAGCTGTTGGAAGCCATCGCGTTGCAATCCGAAATTCTTGAGCTGAAAGCCAACCCGAATCGCGCCGCCCAGGGTGCCGTGATCGAGGCGCAGTTGGATGTGGGCCGTGGACCTGTTGCTACCGTTCTGGTTCAAACCGGTACATTGCGTCAGGGCGATATCTTTGTTGTGGGTGAGCAATACGGTAAAGTCCGTGCGCTGATCAACGACAAGGGCGAACGCGTCAAAGAGGCAGGCCCCTCGGTTCCGGTTGAGGTTCTGGGTCTGAATGGCACGCCCGAAGCCGGGGACGTTCTGAACGTGACCGAGACTGAAGCGCAGGCGCGTGAAATCGCCGCCTACCGTGAACAGGCCGCCAAGGACAAACGCGCCGCCGCCGGTGCCGCAACCACCCTTGAACAGCTGATGCAAAAGGCCAAGGAAGACGAAAACGTCACCGAACTGCCAATTCTGATGAAAGCGGACGTGCAAGGTTCTGCCGAAGCCATCGTTCAGGCGATGGAGAAGATCGGCAACGACGAAGTGCGCGTGCGGGTGCTGCATTCAGGCGTCGGCGCGATCACCGAAACGGATGTCGGCTTGGCGGAAGCGTCCGGAGCCCCGATCTTGGGCTTCAACGTGCGTGCCAATGCTTCAGCCCGGAACACCGCAAACCAAAAGGGCGTGGAAATCCGCTACTACTCGGTGATCTACGATCTGGTCGACGACGTGAAAGCCGCCGCATCAGGCCTGTTGAGCGCCGAGATCCGCGAAAAGTTCATCGGTTATGCCGAGATCCGCGAAGTCTTCAAGGTTACAGGCGTTGGCAAGGTTGCTGGCTGTCTGGTTACAGAAGGCGTGGCGCGTCGTTCCGCAGGTGTCCGCCTGCTGCGCGACAACGTGGTGATCCACGAAGGCACGCTGAAGACGCTGAAACGCTTCAAAGACGAAGTGGCCGAGGTTCAGTCGGGTCAGGAATGCGGTATGGCATTCGAGAACTATGACGATATCCGCGCCGGAGACGTCATCGAAATCTTCGAGCGCGAAGAGGTCACCCGGACACTGGATTGATCCGGACAGAACTGAAATTCGGAAAACAGCGGCTCTAACGGGCCGCTGTTTTTCTTTTGGTGAGCTGACGTGAGCCTTTGACTTTATGCGCGAGTTTGTTTGAAGTTAATCATCAAGTCGCACGGGGTAGCCTTGGTTCAAGAGGCAATGGCATTCGCGTGTTTTCAGAGAGCTTAAACTAAACGGGCCGCTTAGTATTGCCTTGGACAACGGACACGCGTCCGCGAACGCGATCATCCCTCACCAAGTCGGTGACGGCCAGTTTCACCAAATCGCATCCGCGAAGCTTGCTATTAATCGCCACATTGAACAGCGCAAGATCGCGCAGGTAGCCCGCTAGTTTGAGCCGCGCACGGATCGTCCTGACCTGTTTCGGCAAGAGCGGTCGTTTCTGACCGAGAATCCGGCCTTTGTTTCAAGCTTTGCGTTTCGGGGTGACAGCGGGAAGTTGGACTCTTTGTATGTTTTGCCCTCCGATCCCCCCCACGCCCAGACATCTGCACCGCGCTGACGTTGTAATCTTACAAGCGGAGTGAATGCCTGCTCTCGGAAGTCTACGGAGAACACCATTTCTGCCGATGCATTCGGCGGCAGTGAGCCCTTCCTGTGAGTTCACTGTTCTTGCTGCGAGCGCACGCAGCGCGGATTTTTCTGCTGTTGCTGAATTTAGGCGGTCGCAACGCGGCGAGAAAACCGGCCGTTCAAACATATCGCAGCAAATCTGGAATCATCAATTCATAGGTCGCGGACAATGCAGAAGATCGGCTTTCGCGACCCGAGGTCCACCTTAGTGAGCATCGCGAAAGCAGGGAAAGCGCCACAACGGGATCCGAAAATTTGATGCGGTTATTCGCTCAGCCTAGTTCAATGTGGAAATTAGAAGCTAGTATCATGCGTGAAGTCGTGGCGCATGCTCTTCCCTATCGTCCACCAAAGCTGACGGGAGTCCCTTTCAGGTAAGGTTGGTGTTGATACCATTTTCGGGGTGTTCTTTTGGGATAGAGTGAAAGCGGTAATTTGTAGAAAAAAGGGCACCAATGGATCGACGTGAGAGCGCATTAGACGCAGCCAAGAAGACAGTCTTGTCGCATCAGCGGCACATAGACACTGCACCGAAGTTTGCGCTTGCTGAAGGGCTTTCGGTCGAAACCAGCGCGAATTGCAGTTTTCAGTTCACTGCACCGTTCCGGGAATGCGTCGGCGCCGAAAATGCCGACAAGAATTTTTGGGGCCCATTGCGAAGTTCGTTTTCTCCCCTTCAACGCAGACCGGACATATTTTTTGCAGGCTACAATCACCTGAGCGATGAACCTGGCGTTTGGGTCGCTTCTATGGGGCACCTTCTTGGTCTGTTCGATCAGCCGTTTCTCGGAATGCGTCCGACCCGACAGTCAACAATGCTCAGATACGCAGAATTCAGCCTGGTCGTGGACGGCAAGATAACCGAAACAACGATGTTCCTAGATGTGCTGAATCTGATGGCGCAGGTGCGGGCCGAAGCACTTCCGCCGTCGACCGCCGCGACGATGGTGACGCCCGGGCCGCGCACGCATGACGGCCTGCTTTTCAACAGCCAACCTTCGAGCGAAGGCGAAAAGACTTTGAAGCTGTTTCTCAGGATGATCGACCGTTTGCTGGCGGAAGATGTTCACACAACAAACACGGATCTGTCGTTGGATTGGAAGGAAGACATGATCTGGTGGGGGCCAGGCGGCATCGGTGCACCCTACACCCAGGAACGCTATCTTGAGCAGCATTGCGTTCCCTTCGAAGAAGGCTTGAAGTGGGGCGACTTTTTCGGCCACCGAACGGAGTTCGCAGAAGGCCACTATGGTGGATTCTTCGGTTGGCCCACATTTGATGTGACCTCGCTTGGGGGATATATCGGGCTTGCCCCGAAGTCCGAGAAGAAGGCGACGATGCGCGTTGTCGACCTCTATCGGCGGGAGGGTGATAAAATCGCTGAAAATTGGAACTTCATTGATCATCTGCACTTTCTTGAACAATTAGGTGTCGATCTTATTGCGCGACAACGCCTGCTGACCGGATTGGATTGAGGTTTTGATATTTTAAGAGAATCGAGTATAGTCGACATCGCATACGTATGCGATGTCGAGCGACCAAACTGCTCGTATCTGCTTCTAAGCTGACCCAACGAGGTCGAACCCAGGGAGAAAAACATGTCTATCATCACTCGTCTGGCAGTTACTTCAACTGCGCTTGGAATGACGGTCGGGGCTGCGTTCGCTGATTGTCCGGTTACCAGCGGGAGCGTCAGAATCCTTGCCAACGACTTTCCAGCGCTGCATGCGGTTGTCGATAACGCCGAAGCGTGCGTCGGAGAGGGGGCGGAATTCTCGAAGAACCACTCGACCAAGCACAATGAAATACAGGTTGCAGCGCTCACGGCCAATCCGGCTGAGTATACGACTAAAATCGTAGCGAACTCGTCCATCGTTCCTTTGTTGAATGATGGGCTGATACGCCCGCTGGATGATCTCGTCGCCAAGCACGGTCAGAATTTGCAACCAAACCAGCTAATTCGTGTCGATGGTAAGATCATGGCGATTGCCTTCATGGCCAATGCACAGCATCTGATCGTGCGCCAGGACATTCTTGACCAAGTCGGCAAAGGGGTGCCGACATCCTACGAAGAGGTGCTTGATGTTGCCGAAGCCATCCGCGCGGCTGGCATCATGGAATACCCTTTCGCAATGCTGACCAAATCGGATTGGAACCTCGGCGAAGAGGTCGTGAACATGTATCTCGGTCACGGCGGCGAATTTTTCAAGCCCGGCACGGCTGAGGTGTCCATCAACAACGAAGCAGGCGTCGCGACGCTGAACATGCTGAAATCGCTGATGGAATATTCCAACCCTGACTTCCTGACCTACAATACTGGCGCAGTCGTGCCGCTTTGGGAATCGGGCGAGTTAGCAATGGCTGTCATTTGGGGATCGTCGGTGGGTGGTCTGCTCGACGACGAGGGTTCTACACCTGAAATCGTTGCGGCGACGATGCCTGCCGGTGCGATGACTGTTGCGGGCGGTTCGACGCCAGCGTCATCGCTCTGGTGGGACGGTTTCACCATCGCCGCGAATATCAGCGATGAAGATGCCGAAGCTACTTTCATTGCGATGGTCAATGGCATCTCTGATGACATGGTCATGGCTAATAACGACAAGGCCGTTTGGTTGATGGAAAGCTACAAACCTGGCGTCGCTGCTGAGGGCGTCGCGGCCGTCGCAGGTACCGGTGCCGAGCCTTATCCGATGCTGCCCTACATGGGGCTTCTGCATTCGGCATTTTTCCAAGAGGTGCCAGACTTCCTGCAGGGCAACGAAAGCGCTGAACAAACCCTAGCTGACATCGAGGCGGCTTATACCGCTGCTGCAAAGGAACAAGGGTTCCTCAAGTAAACACTCAAATAGTGCGCGGCGCTCTTTCTGCGCCGCACACAACTTTGTCGGGTTTTCGCTATGCCGCACGGAACTTTTGCACGATTTATCTGGCCATCATTCCTGGCAATGATCCTGTTCATTGCCCTGCCGATCGTGTCGGTAGCGATGCAGTCGTTCTTTGTTGAACATGAACAGGTCATGCGTGAGGTCGAGAATTGCGGGCCCTTCACATGTACCACGATTCTACAAGTCGATCTGGAAGCAACCGACGCGTTGAAGGTCGACGCACCTCTCGGGCGTTATAACGGCTTGGGAACCTACACAAACCGTGGGCATCTGGCCTTTGACGAAGTGAGCGGGATCTGGTCAGCATCTGAATCTTTCGGGGGATTCATCTCGGGGGTTTACAACCTGCCGTTCTACAAGGCGCTTTTCTTCACGCTTGCCTATACCTTCGTCGTCACACCGTTGGTGATCGTCTTTGGTCTATTGATAGCTCTGGGTGTGAACCGCCTTCCAAAAGTCACCAAGGGGCCGACAATCTTTGCCTCGCTCTTGCCGATGATCGTGACACCTCTGATCGGGGGCTTGATCCTTTTTTGGATGGTAGACGCAGACGGCATCATCGGGGCTACGCTGCAGATCATCTTTGACGATCCTGATCTTAGCCTGAAAGCTTCGGCACCGCTCACCTGGATCATGCTGATGGTCTACGGCGTCTGGCATTCGACGCCCTTTGCCTTCGTTGTGTTCTACGCGGGGTTACAGACGGTTCCCACGGATACTCTCGAAGCTGCGAAGATTGACGGGGCAAGCAGGTTTCAACAGGTCCGCTATGTCATCGTTCCCTACATGATGCCGCTTCTGGTCTTCATCACCTTGATGCAACTGATGGACAATTTCCGCGTCCTTGAACCCATCGTGTCCTTCTCGGCCGAAGCCAAGGCCAGATCGCTCAGTTGGATCATCTACAACGACCTTTCGGGGCAGGATAAACTCTTCGGCTCGGCCGCAGCGACTTCGATGCTAACAATCCTCGGCGTTGCCATCCTGCTGACACCAGTGCTGATCAAGACCTGGCGGGACTTTAACCGGAGGGCGGTGTGATGGCGTCAGCGGCTAACAAATCACCGCGTCTGCTGACGTGGTTCGCGACCTCGATGATCATCTTCTGGCTGATGATCGCGATCGGGCCGTTTGTCTGGACGGTCTGGGGATCTTTCAAGGTTCAGGGCGATTTCTTTTCCAAGGCCGATTGGCGGAACGCGATCTATGGGGTCTATACCCTGTCCGAAACCGGCGGCAGCTTCACCGGCAACGGATATTATGGCGCCTGGATTCAGGAAGAGTTCTGGCGGAATGTGCTGAACACCACGATTGTCGTTGTTTGCACAGTCATTATTTCTTTGACGCTTGGAACCTTGGGCGGATACGCCTTGGCGCGTTCCGGATATCGTTACGCATTCTGGCTTTTGATCGCAGCACTCGTGTTTCGGGCCATGCCGCATATCACGCTGGTCTCAGGCTACCTGCTGCCATTCTTCGAATGGAACCTGTGGGGACGACTCTCGACCACAATCGTCGTACTGGTCGCAATTAATCAGCCGTTTACGCTTTGGATGTTGCACTCGTTCTTCCTGAACATCCCGAAGGATATGGACGAAAGCGCTATGGTCGATGGCTGCACCCGGTTCCAGGCGTTCTGGCATGTGATAATTCCGGTCATGTGGCCGGGCGTCATTACGACCGGGCTATTTTCTTTCCTTCTGGCCTACAATGATTTTGCAATTACCTCGATGCTTCTGAGTTCGGAAAACCAGACGATGGTGCCCAAAATCGCAAGCTTCCTTACCCAGATACGCGAACAGGGCAACGTGATGTTTGCCGTTTCGGCGGTGGTGAGCGCCATGGTGCCTCTGTTCTTCCTGGTTTTGTTCTTCCAACGCCAGATCGTTAGCGGGTTGACCGCCGGCGCGGTGAAAGGGTGAGGCGATGGACCGTCTGACACTCGCCTCCGCTCCGCTGATTTTCACATGGTATCTGGGAGATCGTCTTCAAACCTAGGGTGTGTCGCGCCGTTAACGCAACGCCGCAACCCAACCGTCACCTCTAGATCAAGGAAGATCCATGTCAGTAGACCTGCAATCCGCCAAGTCGCTTGTTCAAGCGTACTTCACCGCCCGTGACAAAGGCGCCCCCGGGGCCGAAACCGCTGCTGCTTGCGCAGAGTACCTGTCCCCTGAGCACACCTACCGCGGTATGCGCCCGTTTTACGATGTCGAAGGGCCCGAAGCATTGGCCGACACCGTCTGGACACCGCTGAAGAATGCCATGTCCGCCATCCAGCGGCGCCCCGATATCTTTTTCGCCAGTCATGCCGATCTTGACCCGGGTGCCGGCACCTGGGTTGTTGAAATGGGCAATTTCCTGTGCGATTTTACGGACGACTGGCTGGGCATGTCCGCCACCGGAAAAACCACCTATCTGCCCTACGCGACGATGTCTCGGGTCCAGGACGGAGCCATTGTCGAAACGGTAGAGTTTCTGGATATTCTCGCAGTCTTGAGCCAGGCAGGCCGGAACCCACTGGCGAAACAACAGACCGGGGGTATGATGATGTCGCCGGGACCAATGACACACGACGGGCTTCTGCATGACCCCCAGCCCGGGGACCTGACCCAGAACACCTATGATCTGACCCACGCCATGCTGACCGATCTGGCGCTGAGCTATACGTCGCCCGGCGATCATCTGGTCCGGTTCTGGAACGCGGACATGAACTGGTTCGGCCCGGCCGGCATCGGAGCCAGCCTCTCTATTCCCGGCTACCAACGCGGACACACCCTGCCTTTCGAAGCAAAGCAAGACGTGGTGAAGATCCACGATTGGGAACTTGCACTGGCCGAAGGCAACATTGCCGCCTTCATGTGGTGGCCTTGCCTGACCCTTCGCAACACCGGCGATTACCTCGGCGCGCCTGCCAATGACGTGGCTGCCGAAATGCGCGTCGTGGACCTTTATCGCCGCGACGGCGACAAGCTCGCCGAAAACTGGATATTCATCGACATCCTGCATTTCCTTGCCGAACAGGGCGTTGATCTTTTGGCCAATACTGGAGAGACCGAATGACCCAATTCATGCCCGATCGCTCGAAGTCGCATCATCCGGCCGCCGCCTTGTCGCGGGGTCACATGCCCACGTCGTTCGACATATCTCTCAAGAACTACACCAAGGGCGGGGCGCACCGTATCCCGCCCTATCTCGGGCCGTCGCAGTCGCTTGGCGGGTTCGATCCCGAGTACCGCAACATCGTCGACTATATCGTCCGCATCACCTATCGCATCTGGGAAACCGAGGCCCGTGAAGTCGAATATATCGAAGCGTGTTACTCCGACGATAGCCTTGTCTATGACGACTATGGTCTGCAGCACGGCAACGCCAAGATCGTCGGCGACACGCACCACACGACCGGCGCAATCCCCGACATTATCCTTAACGCGGAAGAGGTGATCTGGGCTGGCGATGACACTATCGGATTTCACACTTCACACCTGACGCGCATCAAGGGCAAGAACACCGGACCGAGCAAATACGGCGACCCGGCCGGAGCTGAGGTCGACGTCATGGTCATTGCCAACTGTGTGGCACTTGGCAACGACATTTTTCTTGAGCACGTGCTTTACAACACATCCGCCATGCTCAAGCAGCTGGGCCTTGATCTTTGGGAAGAGGCGGACAGGCTGGCCGCCGATCCTTTCCCCGGCTGGCCGCGCAGCGCCGAAACTTGGGCCGATCTGCGGTCCGGTGTGCGTCCTGAGCGCCCGTTGTGCGTTGGCGAACCTGTTGAGGGGTTCGACCCCGATGCTTTTGCTAGAGCCATCCATGACAGCCTTTGGAATGGCGATGGGGCGGCACTGGATGAATGCTATGCCGCCGATGTGTCATTCGAAGGGACAACCGATCGCAAGTTTTTCGGGCGGGACGCTTATCGCGCCTACATCGCCGAATTGCGTGAAGCCTTCCCTGACATGAAACACCATGTCGACGAGGTCTACTGGATGGGCAACGATGACGACGGTTATCTGATCTCAACCCGTTGGAGCGCCGATGCCACCCATACCGGCCGTACTCTCTACCGAGACCCCACGGGGCAGAAATGCCAGATTTGGGGCATCACGCAACAGCGCGTCAAGGATGGTGTGGTTCAGCAGGAATGGCAGCTTTTCAACGAGTTGGACCTGATGATCCAGATCGCCAAGGCCCGCCGCGATGGCTGATTATCAGGACGCCAAGGCGCTTGTCCGCTCCGCCAATGCGGCTATTGATGCGGCAGGCACTGAAAGTGTTTCCGAGGCGATGACACCTCATTTCGCCGCCAATCTTGCGTGGCGCGGCATGTACCCGTTTCATGAGCAGACCGGTCCGGAACAGGTTGCTGACGTCTTCTGGCGGCCGTTGAAACAGGCCATGGGGCCATTGCAACGGCGGCCGGACATTTTCTTTGCCGGACGGAACGAACTTGACGGGTTTTCCTCGGTCTGGGTTGTCGAAATGGGGCATCTGATGGGCACATGGGATCAGTCCTGGATCGGGCTCGCACCCTCCCGCAAGCTTTCGTTTCTGCGCTATTGCGAATTTCACCGCATTGAGAAGGAAAAGATCGTCGAAACCGCCTGCTACGTCGATATCCTGAACCTTTTGGCGCAATCGGGACGTCATCCAAGCGCGGGCACAACCGGATCGGTCCTGTTGACGCCTGGACCTGCGACGCATGATGGCCTATTGTACGATGCGCATTCGGAAACCGAAGGCCGGGCGAGTGTCGGTCTGATCTCTGACATGGTAACCGATTTGCGCGCGAACAAAGTTGGCTCGCCCGAAGAGCACATGACCCGTTTCTGGACGCCCAATATGTGCTGGTTCGGCCCCGGCGGCATCGGCGCCAGCGCATTCTTCGATGGTTATCGGCGCGGCCACTCAGGGCCGTTCGAGGAGGGTCTGGAATACGTTCGCCACACCGAACATGTCGCGCGTTTGGGCGAGGGCAACTACGGCGGGTTCTTCGGCTATCCCAGCCTATCCCTACGGTCGAAGGGTGGGTTTCTTGGTCTACCGCCTGGCGAAGTCGAAGCCGACATGCGGATCGTGGATCTCTACCGCCGCGATGGCGAAAAACTGGCCGAGAACTGGATCTTCATCGACATCCCACATTTCATGGCCATGCAAGGAGTGGACATTCTGGCAGAGCTTGGGCGCGAAAGCTGATCAGGTTCTGTTTGCCACGGTGCCGCGCTCGACCAGTTCTGGCACGATGCTCACGTTACCTGCTGTGTCGTTTCCGGCTATCGCAGCTAGCATCAGCGAGACGGATTGGTCGATCATCCGGTTGATCGGCTGGCGCAATGTCGTCAGATCATACTCAGGCAATGCCGCCATTGGAATGTCGTCAAAGCCGACAATCGACACGTCTTGCGGCACCGTGAGTTTCAACTCGCTGCGAATTACGCCGAGTGCTTCGATCGCCATGTAGTCGTTGGCGATGAAGATCGCATCTGGCCGCTTTGACGCTGGTCTGTCCAAAAGTTTGAGGGCAGCAGAGCGCGTCTCAGCCAGATCAAAATGCCCGGCAGCATGATCAAACAGGCTGTGTCCCTGATCCGACAGCTCTTGCTCAAATCCCAATTGGCGGTCGCGCCCGGTCGAAGATTCCGCCCAACCGGACAGCAACGCAATCTTCTGGTGTCCAGTTTCAATGAGATAGCGCGCTGCCAAGCGTCCGCCCAGGACATTGTCTGACGACACGCAAGACACACCTTCCTCAGCCTTTATCCGGTTGAACATAACGACTGAGATACCTTGATCCTGGCAATGCTTGCAAAGCGACGAAGACAGTTCGACCGATGCGGTGATAATCCCGTCAACCTTGTATTCCAGCAATTCGGATACCGTCTCTTCGACCCCGACTGCGGTTTCCGGCATCATGAAAACCATCGCGTGATAGCCGTTCTTCTGCAATTCGATACAGAGCTTTTCCAGTGCCAGCGCATAGAATTGATTGTCCAGATAGCTGAACAGCAAGGCGATGATCTTCGAGCGCCCAGTGATCATCGACCGGGCAAGAGCATTTGGCCTATAGCCCAACTCCTTGGCCGCATCGAAGATTCTCTTCTTCGCTTCCGCCGATACGCCGGACTGAGTGGGTACACGAGAGAAGGCGCGGCTCACGGCTGATTGCGACACGCCCGCCCGTTTGGCGACGTCGACCGAAGTTACTGAATTCTTCCTGGCCATGTTCCAGATGCCCCGAATTTTTTGTTCCATTTGCCCCGTAATCAACGGAGAATCCGAGGATATTTTCTGCGTGGGCCGGAAGGCTTTACACGATCCTATCTCTACCGAATGACCCAGGTCAATTGACGGATAGGCAGTATGTTTTGAAGCCTTCAACCCGTCTCGACGTCCGCTCATTTCAGTCGTTCTAAGCGGCAGAGGTTTCGTTTCGTCTTGACGCTGCACATCCTCAAACCATTGGGTGTCCTGCAGACATGACATTCTGCGGCGACCGTATCCGCGACACACGCTGCTGCATTGCCTGTCATCGCCATGGCGGCCAAGGCCCGTCTTCAACATCCACAATGTCGGCTTATGCGTTTCGAGGCCATCGGCGCAGTTCGCCCTTGGACCTCCAAGCCGCCGAAAGCGCTCGCAGAAGATGCCCATTTGAGTGGCTGCCCTAAACGGGCGCTCAGCCCTGCTTGCACAATCGCCCAGTCAGCACGGTGCTGATGACGGGGCGTGGAGGGAGGATCGGAGGGCAAATCATGCCAAGAGTCCAACTTCCCGCAGTTACCCCCATGTGCAAAGCCTGGAACAAAGGGCGCATCATCGGACAGAAACGTCCACTGCTGCCAAAACAGGTTTGGGCGATCCGTGCTCGATTCGAGCTTGCAGGCAATCTGCGCGACCTGACTTTGTTCAACGTCGCCATCGACAGCAAGCTTCGAGGCTGTGATCTGGTCAAGCTAACCGTGCCTGATCTTATCAAAAACCATCGCGTCCGGGAACGTGTTTCGGTGATCCAGAGCAAAACCAAGCGACCCGTTCAATTTGAACTGTCGGAAAACACGCGAAAAACCGTTCTGGCCTGGGTCAGAACTCCAGAGATGCTTGCTTGCCTGTTCATGTTTCCAAGCCGGTTTCACGACCGACCACACATCTCGACGCGTCAGTACGCACGGCTTATTCGCGACTGGGTGAAGGCGATCGGGCTGGAGCCGAGTGGATACGGTTTACACTCGCTCCGCCGCACAAAGGCGGCCGAGATCTATCGTAAGACGGGCAACCTTCGCGCGGCGCAACTGCTCCTTGGCCACACCAAAGTCGACAGCACGATGCATTAACTTGGTGTCGAATTGGAAGATGCTCTGAGCATAGCCGAGCGCATCGACATATGACCTACCTTGGCGAGCGGTTCTGCCGTTCGCCATCTCATAACGCGATAAACGGCGACTTCGGCGATATGAGTTGCAAAACAGTGATAGCCATGCCGCAGATGCGAGGTACTTCTGCGTCTGCAATAGCTGCGACTGCACAAGTCCGGTTTGTCCGCATCTTTCATATTGGCGTAGCGTGCGGCGAAAGATCGGTCTTGGGTCAGGCACAATCGGGGGCCCTGAACGACCGGTCTGGCGACATCCGCTGCGACACAACGATGAACGTGCCGCGCGTGCGAACGAATGCTGCATCAGCGAAGCCCGATAAGTGAACGACCGGAAAGTCCCGCTAGGCCGACCTTGATGCCGTCTGAACCGACCCGATGACCAACTGAAACCGTTAGATGACCGGTTCGAGCCCAAAATTACTCGATGCCGCGTCGCGCACAAACGGCTGTTATCAAGACCGCAGCGCAAGGAAGGCGCTGTAAATTGCAGTCCACCATCACTCACAAAAGCACGGCAAGAAGTCGGCGCTCCGCCTATCAAAACTCATCTGTTTTGCCTTGATGTTTGGTACTCACTGACCGTGATTTGCTCGAAACTCCTGAATAATTACATCAAGAGCCCCGACTGAATTCTGAACAATCCACATGACTGCGACCTGAATTCCACTCCAACTCCCCTCTATGGATGTGTTCAGTTCGGCAAGTGTTTGCTGAGCCTTAGCTCTGGCTTTGACTGGCAGTCTCGGACCATGTTTTTCAAGATAATCGGAAACGGTGTTACTTAGTGCCGTCAGTTCCTCATGAAGGGACTGAGCTGAAACTGCAACGTCACCATTCAAGGCGGCTTCAATACTGCGCGCTGCTGACCTAACCTGATTATGCAAGGTGCGCGTATCCCTGTCAAACTGACGGTCGCTTGAATTTACGCCAACGTCGCGCTCATCGGCGCGATCCCGATCATCACCGGACCGTCTACGCCTTTCCTTGTGAGGTTGGTGATCAGATTGCCAATTTGCGCTGATTTGAAAAGGGACACTTTCATTAGGTGCCGCCCAGGCTGTTTGTATGCCGCATTGAATCGCGGAAGAGAACACAACAAAAACTATACTCTTTCGTGCGATGTTCACGGTATTTCCCAACGATGGCGAGGTCTTTTCAAGATTCCATAGCCCCAGGACGGCCACCGAGACAACCCATCATTTCGCTGCATTGCGGAATTTCTTGCGAGCGCAGCGAAATGGCGCTTTGTCCGCATAGCTGCTGTCTAAGACAAAAACACTGCATCTTAGATTAAAAATCCGCTTCCTGTGCATTGCTGCCGTCACTGAGTCCTAGTGCTGCGCTAGCAGCGAAGGTCTGCTTGGTGGCCGACTCCACCAACTCTGATCCTTGGAGGAACGTCTGTTTTATCCGAGGTAGGATGACGGTGGAATATTCGCATCGGGATGGGTGCCGTCATTTGTCGCGTTTGGCATCAACCCTGCTTCTTGAAAATACTCGTGATTGCCCTTGAGCTGGCACCAACACGATGACCATGCTTTATGACAGATCAGGCACATTAATAAGGTAGACGAAAACCATACCAGAACGTTTTGAGCGCCACCTTCAAGCTTGGACACAAGAAGAAATTCAAAAATTGCACCTACTGGTGTCAAAGGGCATGGGCTTGAAAGCCATAGCCAAAGCTCTCACACGCTCTGAGGAATCGACCAAGAGCAGAGCGAAACTTGACAAGATAAAGATCAAGAAAGCACGTTGATCTTGGTGCACTTAGTGTACTTCTGTCGTTCTTTGCAGCCGCGACCAATGGCTTCTTTGGGCTGCGAACAATCAATTGAGCTGAGCGTATAGCATGGTGGCAACAAGCCCAGTTTCACGGCTGCTATGTGGAGATAGAGTGATCACTTTAGGGCCGGTAGAACTGCATCGTTGCACCATTTCCGCAGTGTTCAAATCTAGTGAGCTCTAGTTGGCATGATGGGCTGCCGTTCTGGAAAAGACGCTTTCCGCTACCGACAACCACAGGGAAAACCAACAAGCGGAACTCGTCGATAAGACTATGGGCCAGAAGCGTTTGTATCAGCCGGGCACTGCCATGCACCTGTAAAAGAGGCCCATCCCTCGCCTTCAAAGCCGAGATTTCGCCGATAACGTCATCGTTGATCGGGTGCGAGTTTTCCCAGCGCAAACTGTCAGGCTGCGAAGTAACGACGTATTTCCTGGCGCCATTCATTCGGTCTGAAAGAGCGGACTTTGGTGCACCCGGCCAATGGCCCGCGAAGATGTCGTAGGTGTTGCGACCAAAAACCATGTCATATGGTTCGGACATGGCGTGACGCTCGACTTGTTGCATCACGCCGTCCCAATACGGCGCGGCCCAGCCACCGTGTTCAAATCCTTCCGACGGATCTTCTTCTGGCATACTCGGGGATTGCATCACGCCATCGAGCGTCACGAATGTCAGAATGGCAAGCTGTCGCATGTGTCCGACCTGTCAGCTAGCTTCTCTTGCAGAAAGGTACTCAGCGAGCTTGTCAAAGGCCTGATTCCAGCCACCGGCACCTGCCGTGTCCGCCTCAACACCGATGTGGACCATGGTCATTAAGGTTTTGCCATTCACTTCAGAGAGTTCAACAATGATCTCGGTGATGTCAGGAAAGTCACCAGGCATGCCCATGGACTGAGGTGTGATAAGGGTGCCATCCTCATCACACATACTCTCCGTATAGACGAGGCGATGCGGACGGGTGACTTCTTTGTACACTCCCGTGAACCACATTTTCATGGGTCGCTCGGCGGACGTCATTTCCATGCAAACCTTACGCGTGCCGCCAACAACCACGTCCATTTCGGCTACTGGAACCGACATGCCACGGGGTCCATACCATGCACTAAACAGCGCCGGGTCAGTCCACATGTCCCAGATGGTGCCAATCGGGGCGTCAAATTCTCGCTCGATCTTTACCCATTTCTTCTCGTCATTCATCTGGTGTTTCCTTCATTCCATTCAGAATTCTGTCCATTGCGTCGAACCGAGCTTCCCAGATGAAACGGTATTGGTCGGTCCAGCCTGCAACGGCCTCCAGCGGTTTTGTGTCCAAAGCACAAGGGCGGAACTGAGCATCCTTGCCACGTAAGACCAAGCCAGCAGCCTCCAGTACCCGGATATGTTTGGAAATCGCGGGTAAGGTCGCATCGAAGGGTTCTGCAAGCTCGTTCACAGTCGCTGTGCCTTTGGCCAATCGGGCCAGAATCGCGCGCCTCGTCGGGTGGGCCAGTGCGGAAAAAGCTGCATCAAGTTGTTCATCACCTGTCATGGTGACATATTATACCATTTTGTTAATTAATCAACTGGTATAATAGGGTTCTGCAAATACGTGTTCGCATTCGCCGCTTTTGCGCGGCTTACCTGTAAATCAGACCAAGGTAGTTGCCAGCGCCTATGCCTGCTCGCCTCCCTGCTTGCGGATCGACCAAGCCCACATTGGGCTGACAACCGTCATTGCTTGCGATGGTGCCTATGGCGGCTTCGTCCCGCATCTCGGAAACTGCAAAGTCTAGTTTTGAAAGTCTGCTTCAAGCTGGAAGCGGCCATCCGAAAACCTTCCCCGGCAATACGGCGATGGCGCGAAACAAGCAAAGAATGAGACCCGAAGATATGGAACCTCGAACTAAGAAAGTTGAAGGTTAATGCGCCCAGAGTTTTGGGCCAAAAATGCAAATCTTTGGGCGCACATACAAAAATTCAGAAGTCCAGGTTTTCGACGCTCAGAGCATTTTTCTGTATGAATTCACGGCGCGGTTCCACGACATCGCCCATCAATTTAGTAAACAGGTCATCAGCTTCGAGCATATCATTCACCCGTACCTGCAACAGCGTCCTTGCATCCGGGTCCAACGTGGTTTCCCACAGCTGATCTGGGTTCATCTCGCCCAGTCCCTTATAGCGCTGCAGGGACAGGCCCTTTTCACCCTCTTCCAGAATGGCACGCAACAGGTCCAGCGGACCGTGGATGGCCTGCGACCGGTCGCGGCGGATCAGGGTTGCGGATGTGTTATAGATCTCCTGCAGGCTTTGGGTAAAACTGCCGGTCTTGCGCGCTTCGCCCGAGCGCAGCATCGGGCCATCCAGCGTACGCACCTCTTCAACGCCGCGCAGGATACGAGCCAGGCGGATGCCGTGATCCTGCGTGATCCGACCCTGCCAGCCACGTTCGTATTCCAATGCGATCAGGTCAAGACGGGCTGCGACCTTGTCGGCCACGCCTTGCAGATCGGCATCAACTGCACCGGGGACAAAGGCACCGGCCACGGCGGCCTGTTCCAGAATGTGACGCGGATAGTGCGTCGGGAATGCATCCAGAACGCGTTTCAGCTGGCGCGCTTCGTCAACCACGCGCGCCAAGTCCTGGCCGGTCAATTCCTCGCCCGAACCCAGTTTCAGCACCGCACCCTCGACGCCCTGATTGATCAGGTAGTCATCCAGTGCCGCCTGATCTTTCAGATACACCTCGGACTTACCGCGCGCGACCTTATAAAGCGGCGGCTGCGCGATATACAGGTATCCGCCCTCGATCAGATCTGGCATCTGCCGGAAGAAGAAGGTCAACAACAGCGTCCGGATATGTGCGCCATCCACATCCGCATCCGTCATGATAACGATCTTGTGGTAGCGCAGCTTTTCGATATTGAACTCATCGCGGCCAATGCCCGTGCCCAGCGCCATTACCAGATTACCGATTTCCTGGCTCGACAGCATCCGGTCGAACCGTGCACGCTCCACGTTCAGGATTTTCCCACGCAGCGGCAACACGGCCTGTGTCAAACGATCCCGACCTGTCTGAGCCGAGCCGCCAGCCGAGTCCCCCTCGACCAGGAAAACTTCGGTCTTTGACGGGTCCTTCTCGGAACAATCCTTCAGCTTGCCAGCCAGATAGTTCACATCCATCGCCGTTTTGCGGCGGGTCAGTTCACGGGCTTTTCGTGCGGCTTCACGGGCCAGAGCAGCCTCGATGATTTTGCCCACGATGATTTTGGCTTCATTTGGGTTTTCCTCAAACCATTCAGCCAGCTTCTCGTTCACCATCCCTTCGACCGCAGGGCGGACCTCGGAACTGACCAGCTTGTCTTTGGTCTGTGAGGAAAACTTTGGATCCGGTACTTTGACCGACAACACGCAGGTCAGGCCCTCGCGCGCGTCATCGCCGGTAAAGCTGACCTTTTCCCTTTTCGCAATGCCGCTAGATTGGGCATAGTTGTTGATCGTGCGGGTCAGCGCACCCCGGAAACCCGCAATATGAGTACCGCCATCGCGCTGAGGTATGTTGTTGGTAAAGGGAAGAACCGACTCGTGATAGCTGTCATTCCACCACATCGCGATTTCGACACCGATATCGTCCCGCTCACCCTTGATATAGATCGGCTCGGGCATGGCAGACGACTTTGACCGGTCGAGGTATTTGACGAATTCCTTCACGCCGCCCTCATAAAACAGCTCGGTTTCCAGCCGTTCTGCGGGGCGTTCGTCGACCAGGATGATCCGCACACCCGAATTCAGGAAGGCAAGCTCGCGCAGGCGCTTTTCCAGCGTCTCGAACGAGTATTCGAGGTTCGAGAACGTATCAGTCGAGGCCAGAAAGCGCACCTCGGTCCCCGTACGGTCACCACATTCGCCGACCACTTTCAGATGCTCGACGGTTTCGCCCCCTTCGAACCGGGCAACATGTTCTTTGCCCTTGCGCCAGACGCGCAGTTCCAACCAGTTGGACAGCGCATTCACAACCGAAACGCCCACGCCGTGCAGACCACCAGACACTTTGTACGAGTTGCTGTCGAACTTACCTCCCGCATGCAGCTGAGTCATGATGACCTCGGCGGCGGACACGCCTTCTTCGGGATGGATATCCACCGGAATCCCGCGACCGTTGTCGCTGACTGAGACGCTGGAATCGGCGTGAATTTTCACTGTCACATGGTCGGCATGACCGGCCAGAGCTTCGTCAATTCCGTTGTCGACAACCTCATACACCATATGGTGCAGACCCGAGCCGTCATCGGTGTCGCCGATATACATGCCTGGGCGCTTTCGAACTGCCTCTAAGCCTTTGAGAACCTTGATTGAATCCGCGCCGTATTCTTGCGGTGCCTGTGCGTCTTCGGACATGCCGTTAGTACCTATATTATTTTGGAAACTTATACGTTCTCTGGTGGGGAATGTCACGCGATCCCCCAATATTTTGTGCCAGAGTTTGGATTTTCAGCCGATCAAAGCTGATCGAGGTCTGCGGCGATATCTGCGGCGATTTCCTTGGCGTTGACGTCGCTGCGTTCAGCGGACAATCGCAGGCCCAACAGGTCGGATTGATAGCGCGCCGCAAGCCGCTCTGGATCGTGGTCAGGACCGATCTCTCGGGCCTGTTGCGCCTGTCTAAACAGCGTTGCAAAACATTGCTTCATCTCAGCCATATGCCGGCTGGCTTTCTGCGCTAGCTGGTGATCCCTGGCCTGCAATTCGGCAAAGGTCTTGGCGAGCATACAGGCCTGCACCGGCGTTTGGCTGGAATCGATCACAATCTGCGGCTGCGTCTTTAACGCGGCCAGCGGCCCGATGTCTTCTGCCAGCGCTGTCAGCCGCGCTACACCGTCCTGCGTGTAACGTTCCAGCGCCAGCGCATAAAGCGCGTCTTTCGACCCAAAGGCCGCATAGAAACTGCCCGGTTTCAACTTCAGCTCGCGCTCCAGATCCTTCAACGACGTCCCGGCCCAGCCATGGCGCCAGAATATGTCGCGGGCCTGCGCGATCAGCGCGTCTCGGTCATAGGTAGGTTTGCGGGGCATCGACATCACCAATTCTTGAACGGTCACTCAAATATATACTTGAGTGATCACTCAAGAAAGACTATTTCCAACTCAGACATCAAAAAATGGAGCATCCACATGGCCGATTTCCCATCCCACGACCTGACCACCGCGCCCGAAGCATCCAAACCTTTGCTGGAAAAATCTCAGGCCGCGTTTGGCCGCCTGCCCGGCCTGCATAAGGTGATGGCCGAAAGCCCGCAGCATCTGGAAGGCTATCAGGTTCTGCACGGTCTCTTCATGCAGACCGATTTCGACAATGACGAAAAAACCGTTGTCTGGCAGACCATCAATGTGGAAAACGAGTGCCACTATTGCGTGCCCGCCCACACAGGTATCGCCAAGATGATGAAGGTATCGGATGACATCACCGAGGCGCTGCGCAACGAAACCGCGCTGCCGAATGCCAAGCTTGAGGCGCTGCGGACGTTTACGCTGCAGATGATGCAGACCCGCGGCAATCCGACCGAGGCGCAGCTGCAAGCCTTCTTTGACGCTGGCTATTCGCACCGCGCCGTATTGGACGTGGTGCTGGGCCTGGCGCAGAAAACCATGTCGAACTACGTCAACCACATGGCACAAACCCCAGTTGACGAAGTAATGCGCGGCTTCTTGTGGGAACGTAAGGTCAGCGAACCGGCCTAATCGACGACCGAGCCCTCATCGTCTTCGGTGACAACCAGGGTCTGGGCCCGGTCCCCTAATTCCGAAAACAGCTCAGGCCCTGTGCCCGTCATCCAGGCCTGAGCGCCCAGCGCGCAAATCTCATCATAGAGCGCGGCGCGGCGCCCGGCATCCAGATGGGCCGCGACCTCATCCAGCAACACAATCGGCGGTGCCCCGATCATCCCGGCCAAAGCGCGCGCGTTGGACAGGATCAGCGAGACCAGCAGCGCCTTTTGCTCACCGGTCGAGCAATCCTTGGCCGGAACGCCCTTGGCGGCAAAGACGCCGTACAGGTCAGACCGGTGTGGCCCGACCAGTGTGCGCCCCGCCGCCAGATCGCGAAAGCGGCTTTCATTCAGCGCCTCACGCAGATCATCCGCCGTTTCCGGCATCGCACCTTCGGTTTGAACCAGCTCAAGATCAGCCGATGGAAAACCCGTTTCGGCCTGATCCTGTGCTGTGCGCAGATGATCCAGAGCGGCCATGCGCGCCACATGGATGCGATGCCCGGTTTCGGCCATCTGCCCCTCGAGCGCGGCGTACCAATGGGCATCGCGCACCTGTTCTTTCAGCAGCCGGTTGCGTTCGCGCATGGATTTTTCATAAATCAGTGAGGCTTCGGCGTGGGCAGGATCAAAGCTGAGCGCGATGCGATCCAGAAACCGCCGCCGCCCCTCGGCGCCTTCAATCCACAGCCGGTCCATCGACGGGATCAGCCAGACGACCCGCGCCAGCTTGCCCAGATCGATCTGACTGGCGGATTTGCCATCTATCCGAACCTGCCGCGCTGCGCCAGCTTCGGACCAAGTCTCGATCTCATAGCTCTGGCCCTGCGCTTGCAGCAGACCGGACAGCTTCCAGCCCAGCGCCTCGGGCCGACGCGTCATCTCGGCTGCACTGGCCCGCCGCATGCCGCGGCCGGGTGAAAACATCGAAACAGCTTCAAGGATATTGGTCTTACCCGCGCCGTTAGGTCCGTGAATGGCAACCGGACGGCCATCCAGCGACAAACGCGCCAGTTTGTGAGAGCGAAAATGCGAGACCGTCAGTTCGGTCAGGGCCAAGGTCATGACCCCTCTCTTTCCTCAGCGATCAGCCCCCAAAGCCGATCAGACACGCATCGGCATGACCACATAGACCGCGCTCAGGTCATTGCCTTCGCGCATCAGGGTCGGATCACCAGCGGAGTTGAACAGGAACACCGCGTTTTCGCGATCTACCTGAGAAGCAATTTCCAGCAGGTATTTTGCGTTGAAACCGATCTCGAGCCGTTCATCTGAATATGCGACGGCCAGCTCTTCTTCGGCGGCACCGCTGTCCGGGGCATTGACCGAAAGAACCAACTTATCCGTGTCCAGCTGTAGCTTGACCGCGCGCGAACGTTCCGACGAGACCGTCGCAACCCGGTCGACGGCCTGCGCAAACTCAGCCGCATCCACTTCCAGTTGCCGCGTATTGCCCTGCGGGATGACCCGTGTGTAGTCGGGGAATGTGCCGTCGATCACCTTCGAGGTCAGCGTGATATCCGGCGTTGCGAAACGCACCTTGGTTTCGCTGACGGAAACGGCGATATCCATCTCGTCATCGTCCAACAGCTTGCGCATCTCACCCACGGTTTTGCGCGGCACGATCACGCCGGGCATGTCCGCAGCCCCATCCGGAAGGTCTGCGTCAATGCGCGCCAGACGGTGACCATCGGTGGCCACACAGCGCAGCACCTTGCCGCCTTCGGAGCCATCTGAAACATGCATATAGACGCCATTCAGATAGTACCGCGTCTCTTCGGTTGAGATGGCGAATTTTGATTTGTCGAACAAACGGCGCAGCAATGCTGCCGAAGCCGTAAAGTTCGACTGGTATTCCGATGAGGCCATAACCGGGAAATCTTCTTTCGGCAGAGTCGCCAGAGAGAAGTTCGATCGCCCGGCTTCAACCGTCAGACGACCTGCCGCACTGTCGGCGGTCAGGGTGACCAGCGCGCCATCGGGCAGCTTGCGCACGATCTCGTGCAGGGTTGTGGCGGCAACCGTGGTGGCGCCGGCCTTTTCCACCTGCGCAGGGGCCTTGTCGACCACTTCGATATCCAGATCGGTGGCGCGGAACATGGCCTGATCGCCTTCGGCCTCGATCAGAACATTAGCAAGTATAGGGATCGTGTTGCGTCGTTCGACGACGGATTGGGCCTGGGAAACGGCCTTGAGAAGGGTGCCGCGTTCGATGCTGATCTTCATACCCTTAATTCCTCTGACTTGCGTGCCGAAAATGGGCGGGACTGGCACGTTAGCGCCTCCGCCCTGAGGCACAAGGATTTTTTATGGATTTCTGAGTCGGTTTGCCCGCAGGGTCAAGAGGCGCGTGACCCTGCGGTCACAGTTCATAGCCAACCGTGGACTATTGCGCACAAAAAAACGCCCCGGCTATCAGGATCCGGGGCGCCTGTTTAATGCCTAGAAGATACTCAGGCTTCCAGCGCGCGACGCAGCATTTCCACGTCTTCGGCGATTTGGCCATCGGTTGTCTTCAGTTCTTCGATGCGTTTGACGCCATGCATGACCGTGGTGTGATCGCGTCCGCCAAACCGACGGCCAATCTCGGGCAAAGAGCGGCTGGTCAGCTGTTTGCACAGATACATCGCCACCTGACGCGGGCGCGCATAGGAGCGCAAACGCTTGGGGCCTATAATGTCGCTAAGGCGGATATTGTAATATTCTGACACTTTGCGCTGAATCTCTTCGACGGTAATCTTGCGTTCTGACGCGCGCAGCACGTCCGCCAGGCAATCCTGCGTCAGCTCCATGTCGATCTCGCGCCCGACAAGCGAGGCAAAGGCAAACAGCCGGGTCAAGGCCCCTTCCAAAACACGCACATTGGTCGAGATGCGATGGGCCAGGAATTCCAGCACCCCATCTACGATAGTCACGTCAGGATAGGTGCGGCTGTATTGCTGAACCTTGGTTTGCAGGATGCCCAGACGCAGTTCGTAATCAGTGGGATGCAGATCAACGACCAGACCGCATTGCAGGCGTGATTTCACACGGTCCTCCAGGTCCTTGATCTCGCCCGGAGCGCGGTCGGCCGAGATGATGATCTGTTTGTTCTGGTCTACCAGCGCGTTGAAGGTGTGAAAGAACTCTTCCTGAGTCGAATCCTTTCCAGCGATAAACTGGACGTCATCAACCATCAGCACATCGACCGAACGGAACAGGTGTTTGAAGTCCATCATCCGGCGTTCCCGCAGCGCCTGCACAAAGCGGTACATGAACTGTTCCGCCGACAGGTACAGAACATTCAATTCGGGATGTTTGGTCTTTAATTCCCAGGCGATGGCATGCATCAGGTGGGTTTTACCCAGGCCGACACCGCCATACAGAACCAGCGGGTTAAAAGTCACGGGGCCACCTTCGGACACACGACGCGCGGCGGCATGGGCCAGCTCGTTGGGCTTGCCGACCACAAAGCTGTCAAACGTGAAACGAGAATCCAACGGCGCCGCCTGCAGGGATTCCAACGCATCATTCGCGGTCGCGGATAGAGTCGGCGTATGCGCTTCCTGAACGCGGGCAGGCGCAGTTGCCACGTCGCTCGAAGGACGTACCGGAGAGTTCGCTGCCACTCGGAACGCGAGGCGCTGTACAGATTCTCCAGCGGTGTTCATCTCATACAGGATAAGATCCGCAAAATTCTGGCTCACATAATTGCCCATAAAGTTCGTCGGAACCGAGAACACCGCTACACCGTCCTGCAGCTCTTGGAATTCAAGAGGCTCGATCCAGGTGGTATAGTTGTTCTTTCCGATCGCCTTGAGCAGTTTGTTACGCAGTAGTCCCCATTTCTCTTGTGTCATTAAGCGCCTCACGCATCCCATTCTTTATTGGCCTGTCGGCCTTATTACTAAGCCCCGGTCGCCCGGATCACGATGTCACTCGCAAAAGGATACCCTGCGCCAAACCGCAGAAGTTTGGCGGGTTTGTCCCTGAAAGTCAGCACAATCCAAACTCGTGACATCCAGCACCTGAATATCCCGAAAAGCGGCCTGCGCTTCGCAATCTTATCTTTAGACAGGGCTCGGATCCTCGGTTACCCCAAGACCCTCAGCAGATCAGCAAACCGGTTTATCCGGATGCCAACATTCGTTCCTCGACCGCTCTGATGCCCGTCAGTACAATCGCAGGAACAGCCTGTCCCCCCAAGCGAGTGAATCGCTGTATCAGTGGTAACAAGAGGCCGACGTCTGCGGCAACGAAACTCTGATATTGACTCGGGTCTTTGTGCGAAAGAATCTCTCGGCAACGTGAAGACGCGGTATTCTGGCAACAGCAAAAGGGCGCCGCGATATGCGACGCCCTTCGGAATAGTTCAGCCATGCTTACGTGACCCTAGGTCACATAAAGACTCAGCCCAGCGATTTAACGCGGGCCGACAGGCGGGACATTTTGCGGGAGGCTGTGTTCTTGTGGAAGACGCCCTTTGTGACGCCGCGCATCAGTTCGGGCTGAGCTGCGCGCAGAGCAGCAGTTGCTGCGTCCTTGTCACCGGATGCGATTGCTTCTTCTACTTTGCGCAGATAGGTGCGGATACGCGAACGACGCGCTTTGTTAACGGCGAAACGCTTTTCGTTCTGACGAGCGCGTTTTTTTGCCTGGGGCGAATTTGCCATGTGTCTCTGACCTTTGTTCGGTACGGTTATGTAGTAAGCGCGCCACGGATATCCGCACCGGATCAGAATCACGAGTGTGAGTCGGGCCAAGCGGGCCGCACGCGCATGTATAGCGGCGGTGCATAGCCAAGTTTTCAGGCTTTGCCAAGCCGATTCTTCACTGCTGAACCGCGGGCAAGAAAAAGGCGGGCTCAGCCCGCCTGTTCGATACATATTTCGTGGCCGGTTTATTTGTCCCGGAATTGAGCCGAGCGTTTTTCCAGAAAGGCTGCCATGCCTTCTTTCTGGTCCTCGGTGGCGAACATCGAATGGAACACCCGGCGCTCGAACAACATACCTTCGCTCAACGGCACTTCATAGCTGCGGTTGACCGCCTCTTTTGCCGCCATGGTCGACAGTTGCGATTTCTCGGCAATTTTCTGGGCCACGCCAATGGCTTCTTCGATCAACTTCTTGGCCGGTACAATCCGGCTGACAAGACCAGAACGTTCAGCCTCTTCCGCGTCCATGAAGCGACCGGTCAGATTCATGTCCATCGATTTTGACTTGCCGACGAACCGGGTCAGACGTTGGCTGCCGCCCAGCCCTGCAATAACGCCCAGATTGATTTCAGGCTGGCCAAACTTGGCAGTATCGGCGGCAATGATGAAATCGCACAGCATCGCCAATTCACAGCCACCGCCTAGCGCATAACCCGCAACTGCTGCAATGATAGGTTTGCGGATGGCCGAGATTCGATCGTTGGCCTCGGCAAACAGGTTGACAGTGAAGACGTCAACAAAGCTCATCTCGGACATTTCCTTGATGTCCGCACCTGCGGCAAAGGCCTTGTCCGAGCCGGTGATGACGACGCAGCGTACCTTGTCGTTTCCATCCGCCTCTTCCAACGCGGTGCACAATTCACCCAGCAACTGAGTGTTCAGCGCATTCATCGCATCGGGGCGGTTGAGTTTGATGAGGGCGACGTGGTCTTCGATTTCGACGATGATCGTCTCAAAAGCCATGAGTTAAAGCTTCCGGTTGTTCCGTTCAGGTACGATTCCTTACCACGCGAAAAACTTGGATCAAGCTATCTTTGGCATTGCACACAATAGAAGGATGAGCGACCGGACTGGGTGATTCTCTTGATTTCTGCCCCGCAACCCCCTGTCCGGCAGGGCGCACCCTCGCGCCCGTAGACATCAAAGCTGTGCTGAAAATATCCAAGTTCTCCATCGGCTTGCCGGAAATCCCGCAGCGACGATCCACCTGCCTCGATCGCCTCCTGCAGCACTTGACGGATGATCGGAACCAACCCGGCAACGCGGGTTGAAGAAATCTGTCCCGCTTTGCGACGTGGCGACACTCGACCCCGATACAGCGCTTCGCAGACGTAGATATTGCCCAGCCCTGCAACGATTCCCTGATCCAACAGCGCTGATTTGACCGGTGTGTTCTTGCCTTTGAACGCTTCGATCAGATGCTGTTCATGAAAATCATTGCCCAAAGGCTCTGGTCCCAGGACCGATAACAACTTATGATGCTCGGCGGTTGCCGTAGGTAGCAGGTCCACCGCACCAAACCGACGTGGATCATTGAAGGTGATCCGGGCACCATTGGCCATGTGAAACACCACATGGTCATGTTTCTCGGGCATGGGATGGGTATGCGCAAATTGGCCCAGCGGATCACCCGAGACCGTCATCCGCCCGGACATGCCCAGATGAATCAGTAACGTTTCGCCACTGCTAAGATCAGCTAGAATGTACTTGGACCGCCGCCGCAACCGATCGACCCGCTGGCCGGTCAGCCGTTCGGCCATCCGGTCAGGAAACGGCCAGCGCAAATCGGGGCGATTTACATCCGCCTGTTCGATCACGATACCTTCCATCGCCGGGGACAGGCCGCGTCTTACTGTCTCGACCTCGGGCAATTCGGGCATTTCCTGGCTCCTATTCCAAAGGGCCGCATTGTGCCCGGTTCTTATCGCCCTATAACAGAGGCGAAATTCGACAAACGGCAAGGCAAATGTCCGACAACAGCGACAAGACCACTCATTTCGGGTTCGAAACCGTGCGTGAGGCCGACAAGGCCGGGCGCGTGCAGGGCGTGTTCAACTCGGTCGCCTCAAAATACGATGTGATGAACGATGTCATGTCGATGGGCATTCACCGGGTCTGGAAAGACGCGATGATGGATTGGCTGGCCCCACGCCCGGGTCAGCGCCTGCTGGATGTTGCGGGGGGCACCGGCGATATCTCGTTCCGGTTCCTGAAACGCGCAGGCCGTGGCCATGCCACCGTTTTGGACCTGACCGAGCCGATGCTGATCGAAGGCCGACAGCGGGCCGAGGCGGATCAGATGTCGGACAGTCTGAATTGGGTGGTGGGCGATGCGATGGCCCTGCCGTTCGAGGATAACACCTTTGACGTCTACACGATCTCCTTCGGCATCCGAAACGTGACTCGCCCGCAAGAGGCATTGAACGAGGCCTACCGCGTATTGAAACCCGGCGGCCGCCTGATGGTTTTGGAGTTCAGCCAGTTGCCCAATGACGGGCTGCAGAAACTCTATGACCTCTATAGTTTCAATGTCATCCCGCGCATGGGGAAACTGATCGCCAATGATTATGACAGCTATCAGTATCTGGTCGAATCGATCCGTAATTTCCCGGATCAGGATACTTTCCTGAACATGGTCCGCACCGCCGGGTTCGACAACGCGAAATACCGTAACCTGACCATGGGCATTGCCGCGCTGCATTCCGGCTGGAAAATCTGATGCGCGGCCCTCACAATATCATCCGCTTGATCCGGACCGGCGCGACGCTGGAACGGACAGGTGCCATGAATGTCGTCCTGGACGCGTTCGAAGCACCACGTGCCCTGCGCGTTCTGGCCCACACTCTGGGCAAACCCTTTCAATGGCTGGGTTACAAAGGCGATCCGTCGATGCCCCCAGCCACCCGTGCCCTCACCGCCCTGGGACCTGCCTATATAAAATTCGGTCAGGTTCTGTCCACGCGGCCCGACGTGGTTGGAGACGAACTGGCAGAACAGCTACGCGTGCTGCAGGACAAACTGCCCCCGTTCTCCAAGGCCGAGGCCATGGCCGAGGTCGAGAAAGAGCTTGGTCAACCCGTCGTCGAGATATTCGATGAGTTCAGCGAACCGATTGCGGCCGCCTCAATCGCCCAGGTCCACAAGGCCAAGTTGGTCAGCACAGACGAGGATGTCGCCGTCAAGGTTTTGCGGCCGGGGATCGAACGTGCCTTCCGCAAGGATGTTGATGCGTTCTATTTTGCTGCCCGAATCGTGCAACTCTTCGCCCCCGGCGCGCGCCGCCTGCGCCCGATGGAAGTGATCGAACATTTCGACGGCGTCGTGCGTGGCGAGCTGGACTTGCGTCTGGAAAGCTCGGCTGCCTCGGAATATGCCGCTAACACCAAGGACGATGCCGGATTCTGGTTGCCCCCCGTGGTCTGGTCCCTGTCGGCGCGTCGGGTAATGACTCTCAGCTGGGCAGATGGCATCCCGCTGGGCGACAATGGCGCACTGGATGCAGCCGGTCATGACCGCCGCGATCTGGCCGAACGCGTGCTGCGCCTGTTCCTGCTGCATGCTCTGCGCGACGGCTATTTCCATGCCGACATGCACCAGGGTAACCTGAAGGTCGCGGCAAATAGCGATATCATTGCCTATGACTATGGCATCATGGGCCATATCGACGAATACACGCGCCGGGTCTATGCCGAGATTCTCTTTGGCTTTATCCGCCGCGACTACAAGCGCGTGGCCGAGGTTCATTTCGAGGCCGGATATGTCCCCGCCAACCAGGATGTCGACGAATTTGCCCGTGCCTTGCGCGCGGTTGGAGAGCCGATCTTTGGAATGAACGCCACCCATATCTCAATGGGACGGTTGCTCAGCTATCTGTTCGAAGTCACTGAACGCTTCGGCATGGAAACCCGTACCGAGCTGATCCTGCTTCAGCGTACAATGGTCGTGGTCGAAGGCGTCGCGCGCTCACTCGACCCACAAATGAACATCTGGGAAGTCGCCCGGCCCGTGGTCGAAGACTACATCAAACAATCCATCGGCCCCCGCGCCGCACTTCGCGATCTTGGCAAAACAGCAATGGTTCTTGCCCGGTTTGGTCCGCGGCTTCCAGCACTGGTAGAAAACGCATTGATTTCCCAAACCCAAAAGGATGAGCCGACCCGGTCGCGCCTATGGTCCGTTGCCTTGCCCGCCACCATTGGAGCCGCTACCGGCGCGGCCCTCGTCCTATTGCTGACAAGCTTCAGCTAAACCCAATCCCGCCCGCTTCATCTGGCCAAAATACCTTCGGGGGGAATTGCGCCACAGGTGCGATGGGGGGCAGACAGCCCCCCTGCTTGGTTCGGTTTCAGAGCAGCTCAAAGGCAATGGCAATGCCCTGACCGCCACCGATGCACATGGTGACCAAACCCTTGGACCCGCCCGTGCGCTCCAGCTCATACAGGGCTTTCAGCGTTATAATCGCACCGGTTGCACCCACCGGATGGCCCAGCGCAATCGCCCCGCCATTCGGGTTTACCTTGGCGGCATCCAAGCCCAGCTCTTTGTTCACGGCCAACGCTTGCGCGGCAAAGGCTTCGTTGCTTTCGATCACATCGAAATCACCCAGCGTCAGGCCCGTCCGCGCCATCAGGTTTTGCACCGCAGGAACCGGACCAATGCCCATCACCTCGGGGCGTACGCCTGCGTGGCCATAGCCCAGAATGCGTGCCTTGGGTTTCAAGCCGGCCTTTTCGGCCGCCTCCGCCGTGGCCAGTACCATCGCCGCCGCACCATCGTTGATGCCCGACGCGTTGCCCGCCGTCACCCGGCCATCCTTGCGGAAGGCAGGACGCAGCCCGGCCAGCGCCTCGGCGGATGTCTGTTTGGGATGTTCGTCGACCATGAAATCGACCATGTCGCGCTTGACCTTGACCTGAACCGGCGTGATCTGGCTTTGGAAATACCCCGCCTCCAGCGCAGCCGCCGCACGGGTTTGGCTGGCCATCGCGAATTCATCCATCTGCTCACGGGTGATCTGGTGCTCATCAGCAACGTTTTCGGCCGTAATGCCCATATGGCCAGTGCCAAACGGGCAGTTCAACGCGCCCAGCATCATGTCCATCGAGGTGACATCGCCCATCTTCGCTCCCCAGCGCGCCTGTGGCACGATATACGGACTCCGCGACATGCTTTCGGCGCCACCAGCCACAGCGAATTCGGCGTCGCCCAGCATCAGGGATTGTACCGCCGACACAATCGCCTGCGCACCGGACCCGCACAGACGGTTTACGTTCATCGCGGGCGTTTCAACGGGGATACCGGCCTGCTTGGCCGCGGCGCGTGACAGGTACATGTCGCGTGGTTCGGTATTAATGACATGACCAAACACCACATTGCCGATTTGCTCGGGCGCAACTCCAGATCGCTCCATCGCCGCTTCAGTCACAACGGTCGCCAGATCAATCGGCGCAGTTGAAGCCAAGGCGCCACCAAATGTGCCAATCGCGGTGCGCGCACCATCAAGAATGACGATATCTTTCATGTCTCTTCTCCTCGTGGATTTGCGGGCACTATGCATCCAGTCATTGGAACTGTCCCATAGGACGTACCGTCACAAGCGGAATTGACATGAGGCCACCAAACGCGCATGAGATTCCGTCATGACGGAAAATTCAGACGATATCCTGACGCGCCTGCCCGCCCGCCTGAAAGAGGCCCGCCGCGCCAAAGGCCTGTCGCTGGAAGCTGTGGCCAATCTCAGCGGCGTGTCCCGATCCATGGTCAGCCAGATTGAACGCGGCGAAAGCAGCCCGACGATCTCGACCCTGTGGAACCTGACCCGTGCCCTGCAGGTGGATTTCGCTGGCCTGCTGGAAGAGGCCAATAGCGCCGATCAGATCGAAACCCTGCGCAGCGACGAAGTGCCCAGCATCGACAATATGGGCCAGAATTGCCGCATCCGTATCCTCTCCCCGCCCGAAGAGGCCGGTGGCCACGAGGTCTACGATATCCGCTTTGACAGTGATGGCGCGCTGAACAGCCAACCACACGCCCGCGGCGCGCATGAACAGTTGACTGTACTTGAAGGTGCTGTGCGCGTCACCTCGGGCAGTGCCGTCAGCGAGCTGAACCAGGGCGACACCGCGCGATACGCGGCCGACGTTCTGCACTCAATTACTGCCAAGAAGCCAGCAAGGGTGTTCCTGATCGTCAAAAACGCCTGACACCGGCGCATTTCCGCCTTTACGGAAATTTTTCCTTCATACTGTAATTCCCCTATTTGGGAATTTCATCCGTTATGTTAGACATGCGACTCAGTTGAACGGAGATCGCCATGTCAGATGCATTCCTGTCCCATGTCACCGACACCCTCGTGCAGATCGAAGCGGAGGGTCTGTACAAGCGTGAACGAATGATCACCTCGCCCCAGGGCGGCGAGATTACTGTGGGCGACAGGCAGGTCATCAATCTGTGCGCCAACAATTATCTGGGTCTGGCCGATCATCCGGCACTGATCGCCGCCGCCAAAGATGCGATGGAGCCCAAAGGGTTCGGCATGGCCTCGGTCCGGTTTATTTGTGGCACACAGGACATTCACCGTGAGCTGGAACAGAAGCTGGCACAATTCCTGAATAAGGACGATGCGATCCTGTTTGCCGCCTGTTTTGATGCCAATGGAGGGCTGTTTGAGCCTTTGTTAGGGCCTGAAGACGCCATCATCTCGGACAGTCTGAACCATGCCTCAATCATCGACGGGGTACGGTTGTGCAAGGCCAAACGTTATCGTTATCTGAACAACGACATGAACGATCTGGAGGCCTGGCTGAAGCAGGCGCGCGAGGACGGCGCGCGTCACATCATGATCGCGACAGACGGTGTGTTTTCGATGGATGGCTATCTGGCTAACTTGCCGAAAATCGGCGAACTGGCGGACAAATATGACGCCATTGTCATGGTCGATGACTGCCATGCCACCGGATTCATGGGTCCGAACGGGGCCGGTACACCGGATCATTTCGGTGTCGCTGTGGATATTCTGACGGGAACCTTGGGCAAGGCACTTGGGGGGGCAATCGGCGGTTATATCGCCGGGCCGCAGCCGGTGATCGACCTGCTGCGGCAGCGGGCGCGGCCCTATCTGTTCTCAAATTCGCTGCCGCCTTCAATCGTTGCTGCCGGGATCGAAGCCATCCGTCTGGTCGAAGAGGGCGACATGCTGCGCGCGCAACTGTTCGGCAACGCCAAGTATTGGCGCGCGGGATTGGAAAAGTTGGGTTTTGACCTTCTACCGGGCGAACACCCGATCATCCCGGTAATGCTGGGCGAAGCACAACTGGCGCAGGACATGGCCGCAAAGCTGTTTGACGAAGGCGTTTATGTTTCGGGTTTTTTCTTCCCCGTCGTCCCGCGCGGTAAGGCACGGATCAGAACGCAGATGAATGCGACGCTGACAAAGGATGAGCTGGACCGTGCGCTGGCCGCCTTTGGCAAGGTCGGCAAAGAGCTGGGGATTATCTGATGCGACCCAATACGATGAAAGCGCTGGAAAAATCCAAGCCCGAGGAGGGGCTGTGGATGGTGCAGGCCCCGGTGCCCGAGATCGGCCCTGATGAAGTGCTGATCCGCATCAACAAGACCGGCATCTGCGGCACCGATATCCACATCTGGAACTGGGACGACTGGGCCGCCGCCACGGTGCCCACCCCGATGATCACCGGCCATGAATTTGCCGGTGAAATCGTTGAGATCGGGCGCAACGTGACCGGGCTTGAGATCGGCCAGCGCTGCTCCGGCGAGGGGCACCTGATCACAACCGACAGCCGCCAAAGCCGCGCTGGCAAGTTCCATCTGGATCCCGGCACGCGCGGAATCGGCGTCAACGAACAGGGTGCCTTTGCGCAATACCTGAAACTACCTGCCTTCAACGTGGTACCCCTGCCCGATGACGTTCCCGACGAAATCGGAGCCATTCTCGACCCGTTGGGGAATGCCGTGCACACCGCACTCAGCTTTGATCTGCTGGGTGAGGATGTGCTGATCACCGGTGCAGGCCCCATCGGCATCATGGCCGCCGCCGTGGCCCGCCATGCAGGCGCGCGGCATGTGGTGATCACCGATATCAATCCGGACCGCTTGACGCTGGCTGCGCATGTTGTGCCAACATTGCGCCCTGTCGATGTGACCAAGGAAGATTTGCAGGACGTGATCGCCGAACTGGGCATGCAGCAAGGTTTTGACGTCGGGCTTGAGATGTCAGGTTCACAAATTGCACTGGACCAGATGGTCGAGGCACTGGTGATGGGCGGCAAGATCGCTCTGCTGGGCATCCCACCTGGAAAATCCCCCGTGGACTGGTCCCGCATCGTATTCAAGGCCATCACCATCAAAGGTGTCTATGGGCGCGAGATGTTCGAGACCTGGTATAAGATGATTGCCATGTTACAGAACGGTTTGGATGTCAGCCGAGTGATCACGCACCGTTTCAAGGTTGATGAATTCGCCAAGGGCTTTGGCGAGATGAAATCAGGTCGATCCGGCAAGGTTGTTCTGGATTGGACCTAACCCTCTGGCGTTAAACGGCTTCACCCCCTAAACAGGAGGGAACTCAGGTGTTTGGAGGCGCAGATGAGCGACAAGGACAACCGGTATCTTGAACGCGGGATCGAGGACACTCTGGTCACGGATTTCGCCGAAACCCACCGCAAGAGCTATGGCGACTTCCTGCAGCTCAAAACCCTACTGAATCTGCAAAAGACGTTTCAGGATCCCGCGCAACCAGATGAGATGCTGTTCATTATCATCCATCAGGTCAGCGAGCTGTGGCTGAAGCTGATGCATCACCAGCTGGTCGAAGTGCGCCGCTTTCTGCAAGAGGACGAATTTGGCCCGGCAATGAAGAATCTCGACCGGGTCAAAGCAATCCAGCGGCAGTTGATTTCCGCGTGGGAAACGCTTCTGACCATGACCCCCGCCGATTACATGACCTTTAGGCAAGCACTTGGCAGCTCCTCGGGATTTCAAAGCTATGGCTATCGTCAGATTGAATTCATTCTGGGCAACAAGGATGCCTCGACCCTGAAGGTTCACCAGCATGATCCCGAAGTCATGGAATTATTGGATGCCGCACTGACCAAGCCTTCGCTTTATGACGAAGTGCTGCACATGCTGGCCCGGCAAGGGTTTGACGTGCCTGATGACCTGCTGAACCGTGACTTTGCACAACCCTATTCCGGCGACCCGCGCGTGGTGAAAATCTGGGCTCAGGTGTTTCACAATACCGATCAGTATTGGGACCTCTATGCGCTGGCCGAAAAGCTGATGGACGTTGAATCCCTGTTCCAGCGCTGGCGGTTTGACCATGTCACCGCGGTCGAGCGAGTTATTGGCAACCAGCCAGGTACAGGCGGGTCTAGCGGTGTGTCGTTCCTGCGCAAAGCGCTGGACTTGCGGTTCTTTCACGATCTCTACGATGTGCGCACCGAATTGATGTATAGCGGGCAGGAGTAGGCGATGCTGTATCGTGGTTTCACTCAGACAGAGCTGGAGCAGGAGTATTCTCCCAGTTCGATGGTTGGCGGCGATCTGACACCCTATCTTGAGAGCTACGCCGCGCTGAGTGCGCAGAACCGCGCCCGGATGGAATGCCGGGAAAACCTGCCCTTCGGCGAAACATCTGAACAGGTGCTCGACTTCTTTCCTGCGTCGACGGCCAACGCTCCGCTGCATGTCTTTATTCACGGAGGTTACTGGCAGGCGCTCAGTCAGCGTGAGTCGGCGATGATGGCCCCTACACTGGTGGAAAACGGGCAAGCCTTTGCAACGCTGAACTATACGCTCGCACCTGAGGCCCGACTGGATCAGATGATCAAAGAGTGCCGCGATGCCCTGCTTTGGCTGGGATCACAGGCGACGGCCCTTGGGTTCGATCCGGCGCAAATCACCTTGTCGGGGCACAGCGCCGGGGCACATCTGGCGGCCATGATGATGGCGACTTCAGCCGATGCGCTAGCCCGCGCCGGCTTGCGGGTACGAGAGGTGATTCTGATCAGCGGCGTCTATGATCTTGAACCGATCAGCCTGACGCCGGTGAATGACCCGCTGCAACTGACCCCGGTCGAAATACACGATTTCTCACCCATCCTGCACCTGCCCGCCCCCGGTCCGCGTTACCATGTAACCGTCGCCGAGCGCGACACACCCGAATTCATTCGTCAAAGCCGGGACTATGCGGAATTGCTGCGTAAAGGCGGGCATTCTGTCAGTTTTGATCTGCAGAAAGGGATGCAGCATTTCGACATCATCATGCACGCAAGCACGTTCCTGCCGGCTCCTCGGTAATCATAGGTGTTGGGCGAAAGAATATTCTGACCTTTGCGTCATGCACTGAGCAAGTCGCCATATCCCTGCATTTGTGGCGGTACACGCAAGTGTCCGATTTGCGCCCAGAGTGACAGATGCTGTACTAGCTAGGAATGGCAGCGGTGCGCTAATGTCGACTCTGCAAAGTTGAACGAACGGAGTACACGGAACTTTTATCGCGCTCTCATCCATTCTGGTGCAGAATTCTCCAAACCGGTCGATGATCGAATTCGCAGCTGGTGAAAAAAATCACGCTTTGACTGTCATCTGAAGCATTAGTCACTCGCTCAAAAGAGCCGAAAGCTGCTTCGCTCCCTTCTGAAGTATGCCCAGAAACGACATCAGACTGTTGACGTCATGACGTTGTGTCGGCGCGTGAACCGAAAGCGTGCCTACCAATCGGCCTTGTCCATCCTGAACGGGTACTGCTAGGGCAGTCATTCCGGTCATGAACTCCTCGTCATCGGTGGAATAACTATTCTCGGAGATACGTTGGATCTCCGATCGCAATGCCTTGGGATCGGTCAGCGAGCGTTCGGTTTGTGGTTGTAGATGTCCTGCCGAAAGAAACCCATCCAGCTTTCCTTGCCGTAGTGTGGACAGGTACATCTTGCCGCTGGCCGTGCAATGGAAAGGCACCTGTGTCCCGACCGGCAGTTGAATTCGCAGGGGCCACTTCGTTTCCACCCGGTCGAGATAGATCATGCCCTCGCGGTCTGGAATGGCGAGATTACATGTCTCGCCAACAGTTTCAGCCACACTGCGCAAGATCGCCAGTCGCGCAGTGCGCAAATGCTCGGACGACATGGTGTTGACCGATAGCAGTCGCAGCCGGTGTCCCGGGCCATACGATCTGCCATCGAGATCCCGCTGCAGAAACCCTTCGGCTTCTGCGGTTTGCAGCAGACGGTGAATTGTTGGCTTGGCCAGACCTAATGCCTCAATCAGATCCGATGGTTTTACGGAAACGCCACGCCGCGCCACCTCCTCGAGGATCAGCAGGAGGCGGAGGTTGGTCGGTATTTGAGTTTCTTTTTCTTGTGTTTCCGTCTCGGCCATCCTGCAACAGTCTAGCTATTTGGCAGCAGTATCAAGGCCAGATCGGGCACAAGCGACACTAAAATCCAAACCGAAAGAAGCGCCACCAGATAGGGTACCGTATACCGAAGCAACCGGAAATAGGGTACTCCTGTTACTCCTGAAGCCACATAGAGGTTCAGCCCATAAGGTGGTGTGATGAATCCAATGGACGCCCCCACAAGGAAGATCACCGAGAAATGGATTGGATCAATCCCAACCGAGGCCGCGATTGGCGCAAGAATTGGAGCGAGAATTATGGTTACAGGTAGGCTTTCCAGAACCATACCCGAGAAGAAGACAATCACCATCGACGTGAATAGAACCGCATAGTACCCACCCATCGAGGTTACAAAATCTCCAATGGTTTGTTGCGCGCCGAGCAATGACAAGATCTGTTGCATCACAACTGATATCGCGATCAGCGGCGCAAGGATGCCGGTGATCTGGGCCGAGCGGATGACGATCGAGGGGATCTCGGGGATCGTAAAGCCTTCGACCACGAACATTTCGGCGTAACTCTTCTCGGTTGGCGATATGTCGTTTCTGGCCCCCATAATCCGGTTGATCGGATAGCTGACCAAACCAGCGATCACACAGAAGCCAACCGTCACGCCCGCGGCTTCTGTCGGTGAAAATTTGCCTGTGTAGATGCCCCACAGCACCAGCCCAATGGCGAAAAATCCAAGCCAGGCGCCAAATGCCGTTTTCAGTACCCGGTTGAGCTGCAAAGGGATCAGATGGCCCCACCCGTTCATGCGGCAAATGATCCAGCACGCGAATTGCATACCAAAGACCATGAGCGCGCCCGGAAGAATGCCCGCCACGAACAACTCGGAAATAGGAAGGTTCATCAAGAAGCCATAGACGATGAAGATAATGGAAGGCGGGATAATGATCCCTACAGTACCCCCTGCCGCAGCGGTCGCCGCGCTGAACCGTTCGTCATAGCCACCTTTGACCATCTCGGGGTGCAGCATCGAACCAATTGTGGCTGTCGTCGCCGAGTTTGATCCCGAAATCGCCGCGAATAACCCGCAGGCACCAAGCGATGCCATCGCCAACCCACCACGTATCCAGCCCAGACAGGCATAGGCGAAATCGCTGAGCCTTCGGGCAATACCAGACTTGTTGATCAGGTCTCCGGTCAGGATAAAGAGCGGCATCGCGAGCAGGGCAAAGCCTTTGTTGAACACGTTCAACAGTTCGGCCCCCATATTGTCCAGCGTCAAGCCAAGGACGAATGAGCAGCCGATCACCCAATAGCCGATGACCAAAAACACCGGCACGCCCAGCATGAACAGAAAGGTAACCCCAAGTGAGATCAGTGTAACCAAAGTTCCGTCTGTCATCAGTCTGCTCCGATCACGGCCTGCTTGATCAGCGGCTCACCTGTTTTCCAGTTTTGCAGATCGTCGGCGAGGTTCTGAAACACACGCCCGATCATCAAAAAGAACGAAAGAGGCGCGGCCAGCAAAAACCACCACTGCATGATATTGTCCGTGCCGAGAACGATCTGAAAATTTGACGCCGATAACGCAACCAGTCGCGTGGTCGTCACGATGACGATCACGGCAAAGATGAACCACAGCACCGCATCAAGGATCAAACAGGCCAACTGCCCGCCTCGGGGCATTGCGGTGCGGAACTCATTGAAACTCAGATGCGTCCGCAGGCGAACATTGTACGTGGCCCCGAACCACGCCATCACCATAAACAACAAGGGAGGGATAGTGGTGGACCACGGTTCTTGATCGTTGAACACGAATCGGTCGATCACGCCCCAGAAAATGATCAACGCAATGGCGAGGTAAGAATATACCATCACCGACCGCTCCAGATGGCGTTCGATAAACGGCACTGTCCGATAGATCAGCATGATCACGAATCCGCCCATGGCTGAAACAACCGCGCCCAACACCCATGCGGCGTCCGATTCCAGCGCTGATTGAATCTCGAACGAATCCTGGCTGAGAAAGGCACTGAAGATCGCGCCTGTGTCTGCCCAAAACGACATGTACCCCGTCCTCCCAGTCGGTGTGTATTAGAACCGGCCCGCTTGGGGCCGGTTCGTCTTTTGTATCAGGCTTCGCCTTTCCACCAACGGCGCGGTTCTACGTTTTCCGGCAGGGTGTCTGCCGGAATCTCACGCGCGATGTCGTAGATTTCCTGATAGGTATCGATGCCGCCGGCCCATTTGTTCAAACGCTCACGCCACTGCGCCCAGGGTTCGGGGTTGTAGTTCGGGGCGCACATCTCTTCGGCCAGTTTGATCTGATCATCTGGCAGGAATGCCGGACGTACTCCATTTTCGGCGAAGATAGTATCAGGCAGCTGCGGTTCCGAGAAACCGACGGTGTTCAGCAAAGCCGCTTCATTGGCACCTTGAATCAAAGCCTGCGTAAAGTAGGAAGACTCCATCACAGCATCCTGAAGCTCCCCGCCCAGACTGTCGAACACTTTGGCTGACATTGAGGTATGTTCAGTGCCGCAGAAGAATTTCAGGTTGACTGACTGCGACACCACTGGAGCCATGTTGGCATATGCGACGGCCGATGCCCACGTTTCAGCCCCGTCGATCAGACCAGTCTTCAACGCATCCAGAGTTTCTTCCCATGCAACCGGTACCGGATTCAGGTTCAACAGCTGCATCGCAATGCGTCCCAGCTGTGTACCCGTCACACGGTTCTTTGTGCCGAACAGCTCTTCCAGTTTGGTGACGGTCGGCTTGTCGGCAAAGGTCGAACCCATTTGCAGGCCGCGCAATTCACAGTGGGTAAACAGGAACTTCAGGCCGTGCCGTTTCTCAAGCGGATCACGCAGAATGCGCTGGCTCGCCGGGCTGTAGAAGAAGTGATACTGCGCTGCCCGGCTGGGGAACATGTAAGCATAGTCCAGCACGTTGAGATACGGCGCGCCTCCAGCCGAGTTCTGGGTCGAGGCCGCGTAAATATCAACAATGCCCTGCTGAGTTTTTTCAACGCAGCTCAGCTGCCCGCAGATCTGGTTGTCGCCAATGAACTCGATCCGAATTTCACCGTCCGTGCGCTCTTCCAGATCGCGTGCAAACTCGATCGCGCCGGCGCGTTCGATCAGCAGATTGCGGGTGTTAAAGCCCGATGCGCCGAATTTAAGCGTGTGCTTTGGCTCTTTCGAGAAGCGCTTTTCATAGGTTGATTCGGCTGCCTGCGCCAGATTCGCCAGGCTCATCGCGCCACCGAACCCACCTGCCGCCAGCAGTGTCGAACTCATGCCATAGCGCCCGGCCACACGAAAAAAATCTCGCCGGGAAATGCCACTTAGTTTCTTACCGATCTCCATTGCCTACCTCCCTGATCGCAATTAATGAGACGTTTTGTATCAAAAAAGGCTAGTATATTTCTCGCATCTTGCATAGAGTTTTTTTCAGTCGCGTCGGGAGGAGACAGTTATGGAAGTCGATTATGCGGTAGTCGGAGCAGGATCTTCGGGCTGTGTCATTGCCAACCGTTTGAGTGCTGATCCCAATACGACCGTCGCATTGCTGGAGGCTGGCGGTCGCGACACCAACCCGTGGATTCACATTCCGGTCGGATATTTCAAAACAATGCACAACCCGTCGGTTGACTGGTGCTATCGCACTGAACCCGATCCGGGACTTAATGGACGATCCATAGACTGGCCACGAGGCAAGGTGCTGGGCGGCTCATCCTCGCTGAACGGACTGCTTTATGTCCGCGGCCAGAAAGAAGACTACGATCGCTGGCGGCAAATGGGCAATGAGGGATGGGGGTGGGACGATGTCTTGCCCCTGTTTAAACGCTGCGAAGATCAAGAACGCGGTGAAGATGAGTTTCACGGCATTGGCGGGCCTTTGTCTGTTTCGAACATGCGCATTCAACGCCCCATCTGCGACGCCTGGGTTGCCGCGGCACAGGCCGCAGGCTACCCGTTCAACCCCGACTACAACGGTGCTGAACAAGAGGGCGTGGGGTATTTCCAACTGACCACCCGCAACGGTCGTCGCTGCAGCGCGGCTGTGGCTTATCTCAAACCCATTCGAAGTCGTCAGAATCTGAACATCATCACCAACGCATTTGTGACGCGCGTGGTATTGGACGGGAAAAAGGCAACCGGGCTGGTTTACCGGGACAGGTCGGGGGTCGAGCGAACTCTGAAGGTTCGACGCGAGATTATCCTGTCTGGCGGCGCGATCAATTCACCCCAGATCCTGATGTTGTCGGGGATTGGAGACCCGGACCACCTCAAAGAAAACGGTATCGAACCGCTTCACGCCCTGTCTGGCGTCGGTAAGGGCTTGCAGGATCATTTACAGGCGCGCCTGGTGTTCAAGTGCAATGAACCAACACTGAATGATGAAGTCCGCAGCCTGTTCAATCAGGCGCGCATCGCTCTGAAATATGCACTGTTCCGTGCCGGGCCTATGACGATGGCGGCCAGCCTTGCCACCGGCTTCATGAAAACGCGCCCGGATGTAGAGACACCCGATATACAGTTTCATGTCCAACCCTGGTCCGCTGACAGCCCGGGCGAGGGCGTACACCCGTTCTCGGCCTTTACAATGTCGGTCTGCCAGCTGCGCCCGGAAAGCAGGGGGGAGTTGCGCTTGAACGGCCCCGATCCGTCCAAACATGTCAAGATCATACCGAACTATTTGTCCACAGAAACAGATTGCAGAACCATCGTCGATGGCGTGAATATCGCGCGGCGAATTGCCAAGAAAAACCCTTTGGCCTCGAAGATTTCGGAAGAGTTTCGACCAACAGCAGATCTGAATTGCAACGACTATGACGCTACGCTGGATTGGGCCAGGTCGAATTCGACCTCAATCTACCACCCAACCGGCACCTGTGCGATGGGAAGCTCTGAGGCATCTGTTGTCGATCCTAAACTAAGGGTTCACGGACTAGAAAATCTGCGCGTGGCCGATTGTTCGATCATGCCCGAGATCGTCAGTGGCAACACCAACGCACCGGCAATCATGATCGGGGAAAAGGCGAGCGATTTGATAATCGCGGATGCCTGACAGGCCCTCCATCTTGCCTGTGTGCGATGCAGAATGCCCAAAACACTCGCAACCGATGGATCGGTGTGCCAGTCGCGCAAGCTCAAGCTGTTCTGTTGATTATGTCTGATCGCAACTCGCACTTTGCCAACTCTTGTCTCATGGCTGACCGTGATCTGGGAGGGCGACTCTTGGTCAACGATCTGTGCTGCATCCAGCTCAGATTTTGACGTCAAACCAATCTCGCGAAACATGCATAAGCGGTCGCGGACACTACTTGCTTTTCCAATAGTTCAAATCGGAACGTCCACTTTCCTATTTTTGGCGTACAAGTACTTCACTTGCAGAGAGAGATATAAACAGCACTGGGTCGCGAGCCTGAATGCTTGGCTACTGACACTGCGTCGGTGAACGCTATTGGCCGCTAAATCCGCGTCACCGCCATCTGCGTGCAACTCAGAGAATGTCCGGTTTACGTAGTTCGCGACCTGCTGCATGAGCGAAAGACAGAGGTGTGATCAAGGTCTGTTAAGGGCTCAGAGCGGCCATCTGACAACTTCTGTCAGCCATCAAAGGCCTCCCAGCGCGCCAGAGGTCGGCAGTGCGGACGAAGCAGTCATTGATCTTCGGCTAGCCTCTCCGCTGCAAACTCGGCAACACCCTCAGCGGTCCCATCTGTAAACGAGGCCACAGTGATTGGATCAGTAACGTCAGGAAAATGATAGACTGCGTTTACGCTAAACGGTCCACCACCGGAATGCCCTACCGCCTTACCCACACTATTCAAAGCACCAGACATCAGGCCAAGAGCATATCCACATTCTGTCCATGGACGGTTGGGAATAGCACCGCCAAGGATTTTTGCATCTAACATTTGGCGCATGGTAACTGGCTGCAACAGATGACCAGACATAAGCGCGTGCAGTAGCCGCGCGGCATCTGGCGCGTTTCCGATCAAACACCCATGGTAGACCCATTTTGGGTCGTAGTCAGTCGCGGCCTCCCAATGTACCCTCCGAAATTGTTCGCATGTTTCTGCAAGCTCAATACTGTTCAGGCCCAACGGCTTGCACACCATATCGGCAATAACCTCACGAAGCGGCGTCTCCAGCGTCGCTTCGATTAGCTCGACTACAAACATGTAGCCTATGTTGGAATAAGACCAACCTTGTACCGGCTCAAACAACATTCCTTTTGCAAGCGCCACATCAAGTAGTTTGTTGCGTGTCCAAGGTGTTTCCTTGGCCGCAACGGCTGAGTGATATTCAGAAAACTGCCCGTAATCTGGGAGACCAGAGGTGTGCTTTAGAAGTTGGCGAAGGGTGTAACGTTCGCCCTTCAGCGTGGCGTCCAGGTCGAGTTTCCCGCGTTCAACCAGTTTCAAAGCACAGATTGAAATTACAGTTTTGGTGAAGCTCCAATAGGGAAAGCAGGCCTCAACCGAACCAGAGAATCCTTCTCGGCCAGAGGCTGTTATCCAATAAGAGTGAACTGTTTGAACGGTCATTTTGCATATGTCTGGCATTGCTTTGCCGGTGTCAATTTGGGCTCGCAGCCGACATTCGGTCATTTCACTCAGACAATTGACGGGAACCAAGGGGTCAAAGTCGGCAAAGTGCTGTAAGCAGCCTTGTGCACTCGCAGCTACCAGATCACTCGGCTTTGTTGGTAAGGGCTCTTACCGATATTTTATGCCAAGGCCGGTCAGTTGGAACTCAAGTCACACTGAAGCACCAAGATACATTCCCGTACGTCGTCTTTTCTCATTGATCTGGCATTGACTTCGACAGATAGAGAGGTGTGCGGTGGCTGTCTTCCTTCTCAAGTGGCGCGTGTCAAAGCGCTGCCGGAGGACCTCCGGTGGCCTTTTTTATGGCTTACGCACCTGCCACAGGCCCTATCAGAGGACGTCATGCCCCTTTCACCTGACGGTAAAGACCGCGCTACTCGCGCCATTGACCCATTGCCAATACGCCTTATCAAGCGCGCTATACTGGTTCTTATCGGCCTGTTTTATTTCCTCTTCGTGGCCTTTGCCCCTCTTCTTTGCGTTCGGCGCAGAGGGTTTCGGGGTTGGTATTGGCGCCTGGTGAAACGGTCATGTTCACGCCTGCTGTGGCTCCTCAGCATCCGCGTCGAGATGCGTCCTGAGGAAAAGAATGCCCTCGCCGCCGACACCAACAGCATCATCGTGGTCAACCACCGTAGCCATCTCGATGGCTTCAGTCTCATGCTCGTGGTGCCCGACACCAAATGGTTCACTTTCGCGGCGAAGTCAGAGTTCTGGAACAGCAAACTCCTGCGCACAGGTTTTGATGGAGCGGGTCTCGTCCCTATCAACCGGGACTCCGGCTCAACGGCCATGGATACGCTGATAAAGGCTGTCAAGGAAATGCCCGCCCGCTGTTCCATCGTGCTATTCCCAGAAGGCACCCGAGCCAAAACAGAATCGCTAGGGGACTTTAAAGCGGGTGCAGTCTTAGTCGCCCGAGAAACCGGTCGCACGATCACCCCTATTGTCATCCACGACAGCGATAGTCTACTTCCACGCGGCAAACATTTACCGCGCAGCGGGACGATCCGTGTGGAGGCATTGCCAACATTCGCGTGCGATCCTACCGCTAGTGTGGATGAGGATCTGTCGCGATTGCGCAGGCAGATGATGGCTGTGTTTGAGCGGTGAAGTCTGTTTGACAGAAATATGCAGAAACCGAGTTTGTTGAGTTTCGGCTACTCGTAGCGGCAGATACCAGATTTGCGGAACAGTTTTACTTGTCGGTGGGGTTTCTCCAACGGGTATCGATATGCGAAGGCCTAGTTAGTACCCGTATTTCAGTATGCTCTTAGCCGGTCTTATCTATGGTTGGACTGCTTGGTATTGTCACTGAACCCTCAGAAGAGAATGGACATTTGAGTGCCCTGAACTCGCTATTCATGCCGGAGGTAGAAAAAGCAGGGGAGACACGAATTTGCCAGATGCTGTACGACGTATGAGTGACCAAAAGCTAACACTAAGCCGCCATCAGACCACCAGCTTCGCCTGCGATATCGACTATGCAGTCATCGCCGGTCTGAATGCGATTTGCCGGACTTTCCCCTCGGAGTTCTGATTTGGGTGAGGTTAACCAGAATGCGCATTGCCACGGCGTCATTTCTCGTGGCAGGGCTTTCAACACTTTTTCCATCAAAGGAAGCGGGGTTCCATCCTCAGCAAACTGGAAAGATGGATAGGCGTTGGCCCCTTTGTAAGGCAAAGAAAGTACCTTCCCGGTTCTTGTCCAGATATCGGCTATCCGCGTGATCTGCCAGGAGCCATTTTGCCATTGTGCGTGCACGCCGGCATCGTCCAACAACGGATACTCAAGCGCAAAATCATCCATCCGGATGTCATTGACTGCGCTACAATGTCCCTCAAACTTATACAAATACATCTACTTACTCACCGAACTCACTAACAACTCATGAAACGATACTGACAAGAAATCGTTCTAGCCAAAGTTAAGAAGTTCACATTGGGCGAATTAAACTTCAGCTAACCTCGTTTTTTTAACCTAGCGCGCTGAAATTATTGTTGGTTTGCTTACAACGGCCCGCCGTACTGATGCTCGTAAAACCAGTTCTGAATTCGAGGCTTTGTTACTCATTGGGGTGGTAATCCTCACAAGCTGAGGGCATTGGCCATGGATCTACCGAACCAATCTCTGGTTTGTGAGTGATCAACATCTACGTATTGGACAAAGCCGCCAGTCACTCTGTCCAGTGTTGGAAACGAGTGCCGAGGGTGAACTTTCTTTTCTACGAACACGATCCTCTTCGTCTGACACTCCCGCAAGAAGACTAACAGTCCTGATCCGAAGATTAGCGTGACACCAAACGCGCCGGGGAGGTTTTGCATTTCCACGGACCTAAATTCCTTTCTCTGGTCACAATACGGACTGACCATTCCAAAAATTCCCTACCGCCACCTTGAATTTCTGGGCCGACCATTCCACATCTTGCTCATGAGCAAAGAAACTCTCGCAGTTGGCGACATCAAATCACCCGCAGGCCCGGGTAGGCCTCGCGCCTTTGACGAAGCTGAGGCTTTGGAAAAAGCCTTGTGCGTTTTTTGGCACAAGGGCTACGAGACCGCATCTGTGGATGATCTGACCAAGGCCATGGGTTTGAGCCGGTCCAGCTTCTATGGAACGTTCGTCAACAAACAGACTTTGTTTCACAAAGCCCTCAGGCACTATTCAAGGCGTGGTTTGAAAAATCTGCGTGACGTTGCAGATGCGGGCGGGGATGATCCCGTTGGTGCGATAATGGAAGCTTTGGCGAACCCGCAAGGAGGTCGTGACGGCTGCATGCTTATCAACTGCCTGACGGAACTTGCTCCGCAGGATGATGAAGTGGCGGCTCTCGGACGGCACCATTTGGAGAGTATTGACGAGATTATTGCGAGAGCGCTTGAGCCTTCGGACCCGGGACGGGCACTCGACAAGGCGCGTGCTTTTGCCTCCCTTGCAATCGGCACACTAGCTTTGCGCAAGGCGGGTGTTCCCGGGGATCAGATATCACAAACCCTGAAACAAGCCCGGTTGGTGATTTCGCCATAAGGCCTCCCGCCACCATAAGGAAATGAAACCTAACACAAACTCAAACAAGAGACAGTGACCCTAATATTGGACTAATTGGTCCAATAATTTCTGAACGAAGTTTACCAAAGAAGGAAGCAGCAATGGCTGATAAAAAACTGTTCTCCGGCATCAAAGCTGGTGCAATCGAGCTGAAAAACCGCGTTGTCATGGCACCACTGACCCGCAACCGGGCAAGAGCCGAAGATGACAGCGTCCATGAATTGCAGACCAAGTACTACGTGCAACGGGCGGGTGCTGGATTGATCATCACGGAAGCTTCGCAAATCTCGCCCCAAGGCAAAGGCTATGCCTGGACACCTGGCATTTATTCCGAAGCACAGATCGACGGCTGGAGAAAAGTGACTGAGGCCGTCCATGCTGAGGGCGGCAAGATCGTGATCCAGCTTTGGCATGTGGGCCGGATTTCGCATACCAGCTTACAGCCGGATGGTGGTGCCCCTGTTGCGCCATCTGCGATCGGCGCTAAGGCCAAGACCTTTGATGGTGAGCAGTTCGTCGAAACATCCGAGCCGCGGGCTCTGGCTGTCGAAGAAATTGCTGGCATCGTTGCCGACTACCGGAGGGCCGCAGAAAACGCCAAGGAGGCCGGTTTCGACGGTGTCGAGGTCCATGCAGCCAACGGATACCTTATCGATCAGTTCCTGAGGGACGAGTCCAACAAGCGTGAAGACGAATACGGCGGTCCTGTCGAGAACAGAGCACGGTTTCTGAAAGAGGTCATGGACGCAGTTGCTGACGTGTGGGGCGCCGACCGCGTTGGTGTCCGCCTCAGCCCGTTCTCGGACGCCAACAACATCTCCGACAGCGACCCGCAGGCGACATTCACTCATGCGGTCAAATTGCTGAATGGCTATGGGCTGGCCTATCTCCATCTTGTGGAGGGGCAGACCGGCGGCCCCCGCGAAATTCCGGAAGGTGGCGATCTGAAGATGCTCTATGAGTTGTTTGACGGTGCGAAAATGGGCAACAACGCTTATGACCGAGACATGGCGATTGAAGCGGTTGAAACCGGAGCCGTCGATCTGGTGGCCTTTGGCCGGCCGTTTATTTCCAACCCTGATCTTGTCAACCGGTTGGAGAAAGGCGCCGCTCTGAATGAGCTCGATCCAACCACGCTCTACGGCGGCAATGAAAAAGGGTACACCGACTACCCGGCACTGGAAGAGGAAGCTGTTGCTGCAGAGTGATACATCGCTCTTAACTCTGTAGTGACAAGCAATACCAAGCAAAGTGAGCGCGTCGGTTTGGACGCGCTCACTTGGCAATTACAGAAATATCCATTCTCGAAGCGAGGATCTATCACAAGCCCTCGAAAGAACTGCTTCCCTATGATCAGGGTCGAATATTTCCAATAAGAATTTACTCTTGATTGAGAAACGCCCGGCTTTAGTTGAAGAAGATGTTTGGTGACTACCATCAATTGAGCGCGTTTCTCAAACCGCGCAATGTTATGGGCAAATCGTGCAAATTTATGCGCAAAAGTCTTCAATTTTTGTGAGTAAAATCAATGGCGGCGATGCAGCGTTATGAGAACACCTACAATTTTTATGGGTGCGTGCCAATTTGCTGTGTCAGAACCCCTGCGCCGCGTTTGCACGTGATACGTCTCGGAACTGCGCGGTTTTGGCCCGCGACTGATCTCCATGTGTTTTGACCGGTTATTCTGACGCGGAGGTCTGCGCGACGTAGTCTGCTATCGCAGCGCGGCTGCCATGTCTCCAGATCTTGGTCAGCCAAAAAGAAAAGGCCTGACCAAAGCGGGTATCACGGCCAATCTCGCCGTAATACTGATCCTGCTCGATCCACAGTTTCGGATCATCTCTGGACGCCAGCGCGATGTGCTGAAGAGCGTCCCAATGGGGGTCGTTTGGCGCAATTTCAGACCCATCCTCGCGCCTGCCTGCACACATCCGGCACCAGAATGCCTCGGCCAGGGCCAGCCCGCTGGGGGCAGGGTCCGAGGCAACCGCGTCACGCAGCGAAGGCAGCAAGAAACCGGGATGCCGTGAGGATCCGTCAAACGCGACGCGGCGCGTGGTGTCATGGATGGCGGTGTTTGCAAATCGCTTTTCGACCAGATCAAGATATTCACTTGGTTTAGCGCCGGGGACAGCAGCGACATGCGGGAGGATTTCTTCTGCCTGAACTTTAGCGAAAAACGCCAGGATATCAGAGTCCTGCATGCATCGTGAAATCGTCGGGACGTTCAGGATTTCTCCGACATTCGCAAGCAGCTGATGACCGCCGTTCAAAATACGCAGTTTCATCGTCTCATAGCTATGAACATCGTGGGTCAGTGTGACACCGACTTGTTCGAGCGGCGGACGCCCTGCGCAAAAATTGTCCTCGATCACCCATTGGCGAAAGTTTTCATGTGAGACAGGGACGCGGTCATCGATTCCAAGTCCGTGGCATTGCGAAACAACCTGCTCTGTCGTAGCGGGTACAATGCAATCCACCATCGAATTGGGAAATGCGCCATATTGGTCGATCCATGTGGCTAGATTCGGGTCAGACATACGCGCCAAACCAACAATGCAGTTTCGCAGGATCACCCCGTTGCCCTGAAGGTTGTCGCAGCTGAGTGTGGTAAAGGGTTTCAAACCCTCCTTCTTGCGCTGTCGAAGAGCTGCAACAATGGCGCCAAACGCGGTTCGCGGCTGGTCTGGATGGGCGGCATCGTATCGAATGTCTTCGTGATCGGCGTTGAACGCGCCGGTATTGGCGTCCAGAAAATAGCCGCCCTCGGTCACTGTAAGCGACACAATCCGGATGGACGGATCGGCCATCTGCCGGATCAGCGTCGCATTGCCCTCTTCGATTGGCAGGTAGTCGATCATGGCTCCGACAATTTCGGCGGATATTCCCTTTGGGTCCAGCTCGATCAGTGTTGTCAGACAGTCCTGCGCCAGCAACCTCTCTCGCATTTCGGCATCATAGCTGCGGACACCGGCCCCGATGATCGCCCAGTCCAGTGCTTGGCCCTGTTGCATCAACTGGTGGATATACCAGGCCTGATGCGCGCGGTGAAAATTGCCCAACCCGATATGGACGATGCCGGGTTTCAGGTCTGTGGGCAGGTAATTCGGTGTCCTGACAGTCGCAGGCATATCTGCAAGGCTGTCGCGCCGCAGCCGCACCGGGGGATTTGCGTTTGCCAGAGGATCCATCAGCTCATCCAGTTCCCGCCGTCGACATTATAGGTTTGCGCGACGATATACTGCGCCTCGTCTGAGGCCAGAAACACGGCCATTCCGGTCAGGTCTTCGGCACGGCCCATCCGTCCGTGCGGCACCGCTGCGGCTACTTCGCGTTTCTTCTGCCCGGGCTCTTTGCCCTCATGCTTTGCAAAAAAGGCGTCCACACCATCCCAGTGTTCGCCATCGACAACCCCCGGAGCAATGGCATTTACGTTGATGCCGTGTTGGATCAGGTTCAGCCCTGCAGATTGGGTAAGCGAAATGATAGCGGCTTTGCTTGCGCAATAGACGGCGACCAGAGGCTCGCCCCGTCGTCCGGCTTGCGATGCCATGTTGATGATCCGGCCTTTGGTCCCGTGTTCGATCATGTGGCGCGCGACGGCCTGCATCGTGAACAAGGCGCCCGAGACATTGATGTCAAAGACGCGGTTATAGTCGGTGCGCTCGATTTCGATGATGGGTGCTGCGGTAAAGATGGCAGCGTTATTGATCAGAATGTCGATGGGACCGAAATGTGAAGCCGTCTTTGCCACCGCGGCATCGATGCTCTGCTGGTTGGTCACATCCATCTCGATAGCCAAAGCGGCCTCACCGATTTCGGCGGCCGCGGCTTGCACGCGCGCGCCGTCAATGTCGGCCAACGCGACACGGGCCCCTTCGGCAACATAGGCTTTGGCAAAGGCCAGTCCGATGCCACGCGCGGCCCCGGTAATCAGGGCGGTTTTACCGACCAGACGTGTCATTCGATCCGCAGGCCCTTTGCGTCAAACCGATGGATCACATCCGCGCGTGGCGTCAGATAGATACGGTCGCCGTGGTTGAAGCCAACTTCACCCCCCGCTCGTACGGTGATCGTGTCCGCAAGGCCGGTTTCGTGAATGTGGAAGAACGTGTCCGAGCCCAGATGTTCGGAAACCCCAACCACCCCCGACCAGGTGCCGGAGCTGTCGGATACTTCCAGATGCTCGGGGCGGACCCCGATCGTATGGGCGTCATGTTTCGCGGCTTCTTCGCCCGCGATGAAGTTCATTTTGGGTGAGCCGATAAAGCCCGCGACAAACAGGTTTCGCGGAGTCTTATACAGCTCGAGCGGGCTGCCCACCTGTTCGATCACACCGGCCTGCAGCACGACGATCTTGTCGGCCATCGTCATCGCCTCGACCTGGTCGTGGGTCACATAGATCATCGTGGTTGCAAGACGCTTATGCAGCTCGCTGATTTCGAGCCGCATTCCAACGCGCAAGGCGGCGTCGAGGTTCGAGAGTGGCTCGTCAAACAGAAACGCCGCAGGCTCACGTACGATGGCGCGGCCAATGGCAACGCGCTGGCGTTGACCGCCGGACAGTTGGCCCGGTCTGCGATCCAGGTAATCGGTCAGGTTCAGAACATCAGCAGCGCCTTCTACGCGGCGGTCAATCTCGGCCTGGTCCAGCTTGGCCATGCGTAGCGGGAACGCGATGTTCTTGCGCACCGTCATATGCGGGTACAGCGCGTAGGACTGGAACACCATCGCCAGACCGCGCTTTGCGGGCGGCACATCGGTGGCATCCGCCCCGTCAATGTCGATATTGCCCGAGGTGATATCCTCCAGCCCGGCAATCAGCCGCAACAAGGTGGACTTGCCGCAGCCCGAGGGGCCGACGAAGACAGTGAACTCGCCATCTTGAATGGTCAGGTCCAGCGGCGGAATGACTTCAACGTCGCCAAATTTCTTGGTCACGGATTTGAGTTGAATGCGTCCCATGCGGAGTTTTCCTTATTTCACGGCGCCGAAGGTCAGGCCGCGGACAAGTTGTTTCTGGCTGAACCAGCCAAGGATCAGGATTGGTGCGATTGCCATGGTCGATGCCGCGCTGAGTTTGGCAAAGAACAGGCCCTCGGGGCTGGAATAGCTGGCGATGAAGGCCGTCAGCGGTGCCGCGTCGACTGCGGTCAGGTTGAGGGTCCAGAACGCCTCGTTCCAGGCGAGGATAAAGTTCAACAGGATGGTCGAGGCGATACCGGGCACCGCCATGGGCGTCAGCACATAGAGGATTTCCTCTTTCAGCGTTGCCCCGTCCATGCGGGCGGCTTCAAGGATCTCGCCGGGGATTTCGCGGAAATAGGTGTACAGCATCCAGACAATGATCGGCAGGTTGATCAGCATCAGAACCACAACCAGACCCGCGCGGCTGTCCAAAAGCCCAAGCCGGATGAACAGCAGGTAGATTGGGTATAGAACACCGACCGCAGGCAGCATCTTGGTGGACAGCATCCACAGCAGGATGTCTTTGGTGCGTTTTGACGGCACAAAGGCCATCGCCCAGGCGGCGGGCACCGCGATGATCACGCCCAATATGGTCGAACCACCCGCGATGATGACCGAATTCCACAGGAACCGCATATAGTCCGAGCGTTCCTGAACGATGGCATAGTTTTCCAGCGTCCAGTCAAAGTTCAGAAACAGCGGCGGGCTGGCGATGGCCTGTGCTTCGGTTTTGAAGCTGGTCAGGATGGTCCAGAGGATCGGGAAAAAGATCAGCAGCCCAACGGCCCATGCCAGGGCGGTGTTAAGCGACTTGCGACGGGGTGTAACTGAGCGGCTCATATCGTTACCTCCTCACGCGTCCAGGTTCTTGCCGACGATGCGCATCAGGAAGATCGCAACGATATTGGCAAGGATGATTGCATAGACACCTCCGGCTGATCCAAGGCCGACGTTCTGGCCCTCTAGCACGCGCTGGAAGATCAGGTAGGTGAGTGTACGGGTGCCGAAGGCGCCGCCGGTGGTTACGAAGATTTCGGCGAAGATTGACAGCAGGAAAATGGTCTGGATCAGGATCACGATGGTAATCGCGCGGCTTAGATGCGGCAGGATGATATGGTAAAAGCGCTTGAGCGGTGGCGCGCCGTCCATTTCTGCGGCCTCCAACTGTTCACTGTCCAGCGACTGGATCGCAGTCAGCAAGATCAGCGTCGCAAACGGCAGCCATTGCCACGATACGATCATGATGATTGACGTCATCGACGCCTCGGATAGCCAGGAAACTGGCTCAGCCCCGAAAAAGCGCCACAAATGGGCCAGCAGGCCATTGACCGGGTCCATGAACATGTTCTTCCAGACCAATGCGGAAACGGTCGGCATCACAAAGAACGGTGCGATCACTAGGATGCGGACAACGCCTTGGCCCCACATCGGCTGATCCAGCAGCATTGCCAGAAGGATGCCCAGAACGACCGTGATGGCAAGCACGCCGCCGACGATCATCAGCGTGGCCTGAACCGCGGGCCAGAAGGAACTGGAGGAGACGAACCGGACGTAGTTGTCCAAGCCGACCCATCCCAGATCACCGCCGCGCAGGGGCAGGTATTTCTTGAAGGAAAAATACAGCGTCATCGTCAGAGGCACGAGCATCCAGCCAAGAAGCAGGATCACTGCAGGTGCCATCATCAGGCGTGCAACTGATCGGGAATGTTGAGTAGCCATGACGCAAAACCTCTCTGTTCAGGCATAGCTCAGCCTGCGAGAAAAACGCGAGTTGTGGAAGGGTGAAGCGGGGGACAGACCTCTGTCCACCCGCTGGGAAGGAGGCCTTAGTAGCCTGCGGCTTCCATTTCTTCGGCAGTGAAGGCTTGCGCTTTGGCAAGAGCTTCTTCTACCGTTTGCTGCCCGGCATAAACTGCCGAGAACTCCTGGCTCACCTGCGTGGCGATACCTGCGAATTCCGGGATCGCTGCAAACTGAATACCAACGTAAGGCACTGGCTTTACAGTCGGATTGTTCGGATCAGCCGACAGGATCGAGTCCAATGTCATCTTGGCGAACGGAACCGCCTGATAATCCGGATTTTCGTACAGCGACGTACGTGCGCCCGGAGGCACGTTGGCCCAGCCTTCGTTTTCGGCTACGAGTTCGATGTAGTCTTTGGATGTCGCCCACTCGATGAACTGTTTGGCCGAGTCTGCCTGTTCCGTACCAGCCGGTATTGCCAGAGCCCACGCCCACAACCAATTCGAGCGCTTGCCAAGCCCAGTGTCGGGTGCAAGTGCAAAGCCAACGCTATCCGCGACTGTCGAGTCTGTCGGGTTGGTCACGAAAGAAGCCGCGACCGTTGCGTCGATCCACATGCCGCATTTGCCCTGCTGGAACAACGACAGGTTTTCGTTAAATCCGTTAGTGGCGTAACCTGCGGGGCCGGACTCGTTCATCATACCTACGTAGAAGTTCAACGTGTCAGCCCATTCAGGCTGATCGAACTGCGGCTTCCAATCTTCATCAAACCAGCGCGCACCAAAGGAATTGGACATCGCTGTGATGAAAGCACCGCCTTCGCCCCAACCGGCCTTGCCGCGCAGGCAGATACCGTTGATATCGGCGTCGCGATCGGTCATCGCAGCAGCCGCTTCGCGGATGAACTCCCAAGTCGGAGCATCCGGCATTTCCATACCCGCTTTTTCCATCAGGTCAGTGCGATACATGATCATCGAGCTTTCGCCGTAGAACGGAGCCGCGTAGAGCGTTCCATCATGGCTAAGGCCGCCTGACATGGCGGGCAGGATGTCACCTACGTCGTATTCATCCGACAGCCCGTCTAGGGGAACCAACCAGCCGTTCGCGCCCCAGATCGGCGTCTCGTACATACCGATGGTCATGATGTCGAATTGGCCACCTTTGGTGGTGATATCCGTTGTCACGCGCTGGCGCAGCACGTTTTCTTCCAACGTAACCCACTCGACATCGATGCCGGTCGCTTCGGTGAATTTATCGGTATAGCCCTGCATCCGGATCATGTCGCCGTTGTTCACGGTCGCTATTGTTAAGGTATCCGCTTGGGCTGCTGCCGTGGCGACGAAAGTCATTGCTGTCGCCGCACGAAGTGCGTTCTTGAGATACATCCTTGTCCTCCCTGAGCTTGGATGTTGTTTGGACAGGGTAAGGGGAAAATTGTCGCGGCGTCAATAAAAACTTTACGCGCGTTAATTTTTGATCATGCGGAGTCTCGCAAAACAAGTCGTGCAGGAAACAGTGTTTCCGTCCTCTCGTTAAATTTCCCTCCATTTTCAATGAGTTCAAAGAGAGTTTCGACGCTGCGCCCCGCTACATTGTCGTAGTCATGGGCGGCCGTTGTCAAAGACGGGCAGGTAAACCTTGAGAAGGGATGGTCATCGTTTGAAGCGACCCGCAACGCGCAGTCTTTCTTGCGACCGACCCGAATCCCTTGTTCGTAACATGCCGAAAGAAACCCGATTGCCAGGCGGTCGTTGCTGCATAAAACCGAATCCGTTTTCAGCTCTTGCCGCTCCAGAACTCCGGCGGCTCCATGTTTGCCAATCTCTTCAAATGCCCAACCCTGGCCGTCGATACTAATGACATGTGGTTCAAAGCCGAGCTGTTCCATCACTTCAATATAGGCGTGGCGCCGCTTATTAGCATTGGGGTTCGCTGGCGTTCGCATCTCAAAAAATGACGGCGGTTCGCCGGTGCGGGTCATGTATTCGACGGTTTGTGAGACGAAACTGAAATTGTCCGACCCGATAAAGGCCGCGCCCAGGCCTTCGAGATTACTGTCAAACAGGACGGTCGGCACATTGGCGCAAAACTTCTCGATCGCTGACCGATCCGAGGTGCGCCCCAAGGGCGCCAGCAGCACTCCAGCAGGCTTCATGGATTTCAACCCGTCGAGAATTTCGATTTCCAGCTTGGGATCACCATGCGAGCTGAACAGCGACGGGCGATACCCCGCAGCAATACAGCTTTGTTCCAGATAGCGCGCGATTTCGGCAAAGAACGGATCGGCAAGATAGGGAACCACGATGCCGATATTCTTGGTCAGCTTTCGGTTCTGGTTCACCGCATAGATGTTGGGGCGATAGTCGAAGCGCTCAAGCGCCTCTTCGATGCGGAGCCGTGTTGTGGGTCGAACGCTGTCCGGATCCTGAAAATACTTCGATACGGTGGGCCGAGAGATGCCGCTGAGGGCCGCAAACTCTTCCATGTTCCTGATCTTCGTCATGCCAGTCTGTTCGTCCACCTTGATCTTATCATAATTTTACATATTCTTTGCGCGCGCAAAAAAAATCAATAGCCTGGCCGGTGATATCGGAATTATGCAAGGCAAGGGGTGTGAATGTATCTTGGGATCGACATCGGAACGTCAGCGGTCAAACTCCTCTGCGCGGATGCCGGCCGAATTCTTGCGACCTCGTCAGTCGGCATCGGGACGTCGTCGCCACAGCCCGGCTGGTCCGAGCAGAACCCGGAGATTTGGTGGCAGGCGACGCGCGATGCGTTGGGCCTGCTTGCTGGCGAAATCTCCCTGTCGGATGTGAAAGCAGTCGGATTGTCGGGGCAGATGCACGGGGCCGTGCTGTTGGACCGCGACCAATGCCCTATCCGTCCGGCGATTCTGTGGAATGACAGCCGCGCGGTCAGCGAATGCGACGACATTCGCGGGGCACAGCCGCAAGTTGGTCACATCGCAGGCGTCTTGCCTTTGCCCGGCTTTACGGCCCCCAAGATTGCCTGGCTGAAACGGCACGAGCCTGACAATTATGCGCGTCTTGCCCATATCCTGCTGCCCAAGGACTATGTCGGGTTCCGCCTGCATGGTGAGCTGGCGACGGATACCTCAGACGCTGCCGGGACGATGTGGCTGGATCAGGCCGCGCGTCGTTGGGATGCCAGACTGGCCGAAGCGACGGATGTTGCGGTGGATTGGCTGCCGCAGGTCTTCGACGGCCACACTGTTGTTGGCGCAGTGACAGCGCAAGCTGCAGCTGAGACCGGATTGAACTCCGGCGTGCCTGTCGTGGCCGGGGGAGGGGATGCGGCAACCGGTGCGGTGTCATTGGGCGCAACTGAACCTGGACGTGGGTTTATCTCGTTGGGGACATCCGGTCAGTTGTTTGTTGCGGATCGTAAATACAAGCCCAACCCCGAACGCTATGTCCATGCGTTTGCGCATACATTGCCCGACCGCTGGTATCAAATGGCGGCGATGCTGAACGGGGCAAGGCCCATTTCGTGGATTGGTGATCAGCTGGGGCTGTCCGCTGCCGAGGTTGTCGGGCTTGCTGAAACCGTCAGCGGTGATCGCGTGCCCATTTTCCTGCCCTATCTGACAGGTGAGCGCAGCCCCCTGGGGGACCCGCATATTCGAGCCTGTTTCTTTGGCCTTGAGGACGCTACAACGCGTGCCGAGATCTGCCGCTCGGTGGTCGAGGCAATCGCCTTTTGTTTTGCTGATGCGGCACAGAGTTTTGGCGACACCATTGACAGTTTGCCAGAGCTTGCAGCGATTGGCGGGGGCAGTCGATCTGATCTGTTGCTGGGTCTGATTTCAGCTGTAACCGAGAAGCCCATAGTGCGTTCAGTGGGGGCGGAGTCCGGCCCGGCCTATGGCGCCGCCCGGCTGGCGGCCTGTGCTGAGGGTGCGCTGACCATAGCTGATCTGGCCGAGCAACCTGCGACGACGGACAGGTTCGAGCCTGTAGAAATGCATGCGTTATTTGAACGCCTGGGGCGGTTTCGGCGGCTTTATACTGCCGTTAGCACCGTGGACTGATCGCCCTCTCAGCTAAGGTCTTTGAACATGAAGGTTGTTGGTTCCAGCCGATCATTTTCCGGGCTGCGGCAGTAGTTCGGAATCTCTCCGGCAATTTCAAACCCAAGGCTTTGATAGAGGAGGAGCGACGGGTCCGTGCTGCGCGTGTCCAGCACCAAAAGGGACCGCCCCAGTTCGCGTGCCCGCGCCTCAACCGCCGCCATAAGCGCCCGCCCAATGCCCCGCCGTCGCGCGCGGGGATGAACAAGCAGCTTGGACACGTCGGCGCGATGCGTTTGGTTGGGTATCGCGGCAGGCACCAGCTGTGCGGTGCCGACAATCCGTTCGCCATCACGATAGACGAATATCTCGGCCGCGCCGGACTGGATGTTTGGCCAGACATGGGACTGCCAATAGCGCAGCGCGTCACCCGACGGAAATGGCTGAATGAACCCGATACTCGCCCCGTCATGCACGCAGGCGTGCAGTATCTCTGTCAGATCGTTCAGGGCTTGGTTCAGATCATTGGCCGCCAGTCGTAAGATCATATCAGCACCATCAGGTACCGAGCACCTCGGTCGGCTTGGGTTTCGAACCGTGTCGGGCCAGACAGGTGATAGCGCAGGCAATCCCCGCTCGTCAGATGATGCGCGGTTCCATCCACGGTCAGGGTCAGGCCACCGTCCAGCATGATCAGGTGATGCTCCTGCCCGTGTTTTGGCGGCGTGTCATAGGTGATCACAACGCCTGGGGGCAGATGGCCTTCCATGACCTCTCCGCCAAGACCCACGGCCGGAGGGGAGACGGATCGGCGGGTAAAGCCGGTTTCGGGGTCGCGCCATTCGGGTTGGTTTTCGAAGGGAACGCGGGGGGCGAAACTGTCCTCGACCATCATCAATAGACGCGACATCGGCAGCCCATAGGCCGCACATAACCGGCCCAGAGTTTCCGCGGTGGGGCTGACATCCCCCTTTTCCAAGCGCGACAGAGAGGCCCGGCTGACACCGCTGTGTTCCGCCAACTGATCCAGCGACCATCTCCGCGTTTGGCGAAGTTGATTCAGGTGGTTTGCAAGGCGGTCGGATAGGATATCAGGCATAGCTCGTATATGGGAATCATTTTCGTATATGAGATTATTGACTGGAAAACATAACTTCACAATAGAAAAAGGGCGCAGAAAACTGCGCCCTTCTGCTCGATAGAATGAAAGATTACTTCCAGCCGGCCTCGTTAAAGATCTTCTGTGCCTCGGGGATGTTTTTGGCGACCTCGGACAGGTTGATCTCGTCGGCTTTGAACTCACCCAGCGCTGCCACGTTATCCGCAAGGGCGACGCCTTCGACCGCCGGGAATTCGTCATTGCCGTTCGAGAAATAGACCTGCGCCTGATCGCTGGCGAGGTATTCTAGGAACTTGATCGCGTTGTCCTTGTTCGGGGCATTTGCGGCCACGCCGGCACCGGACAGGTTCATGTGCGCGCCTTCGGCTTCTTGCGCCGGGAACTGGACGCCGATCATGTCAATCTCAGCGCTCAGGCCTTTGACGTCTTTACGCATTGCACGGGCAAAGTAGTAGGAGTTCGAAACGGCGATCTCGCATTCACCCGAAACAATGCCGCGCAGCTGGTCAGTGTCGCCGCCTTGCGGTTCGCGCGCCATGTTCGCGACCATGCCTTCGGCCCAGGTCTTGGCGGTTTCCGCGCCGTGGTTTGTGATGATCGAGGCCAGCAGGGTCTGGTTATAGGTGTTGCTGGACGACCGGATGCAGACCAAACCTTTGTATTCGGGCTTGGCCAGATCCAGATAAGACGCGGGCGGGTTGGTCACATCGACCTTGTCAAAGAAGATGATCCGTGCGCGCTGCGAAAAGCCATACCACTGGTTGTCTTCGTCTTGCAGGTTAGCGGGGATACGTTCTTCCAGAACTGCGCTTTCGACCGGCTGCAGGATACCCGCGTTCTTGGCACGCGCCAGACGCGAGGTATCAACGGTCAGCAAGATATCTGCGGGTGAGTTCGCGCCCTCGGCTTCCATCCGGGCAATCAGCTCGTCCGCTTTGCCTTCGATGCGGTTGATGGTTATACCGGTGGCCTCTTCGAAATCGGAATAGAGGCGTTCGTCAGTGTCGTAGTGGCGCGAAGAATAAAGGTTCAGTTCGCCCTCGGCAGCGGCAGAGGTCGCGATCAGGGCCGTCAGGGCGGCGGCAACGCAGGTAGAGGATTTCAGCATCATGTGTCCCAACATTGAAAATCGGCGCGGGTAATAACCCGACTGAAATGGTCAATTAAACGATTCTCAGAGGGATGCAAGAAATTCCGACAAAATTAGTTGGTCAAATCACCGCCAACATGTCGCCGGCCCCGACCAAGTGGTACAGCACAGCGGGGCCTGAGGGTCGGCAAAGCCCATCCTGGCTACGCCGTCATGGCTGGCCTAGTCGTGTTGATTTAAGAACTGAAAGATCGAGAGATGCTGCTTAGCGCTTTCTCTGTCTTTTTTCAGGTTCAGTCGGAGACGGGTCCGGGACAGGTGCGGGGGCCGGCTCAGGGTCTGGATCGTCGGTCAACACCGGTTCTTTTTTCAGCATGACCTGTGTGACAGCTTCCATATATTTCTGCAGCAAGACCGGCGGATCGGCCGGGGCCAGTTTGATGGTCAGCCTGCTTGCGCCTTCTTGGCTGTACGCATAGCGCGAGGAATAGCTGGCATTGACTTGCGCTGCGACAGGGCCCCAACCACCTTTGACCGAAGCGCTGCCCGCTTTTTCGGTTTGCTTGGTCATTGAGATCGCCATTTTGACCTCAATTTCGGCTTCTTGCACCGCGTAGAATGCGGGTAGAAAGCCCATGGAAACCAAACTGAATTCTTTGGGGGGGCCATTGGGGTTGGACAGGTCCGGAAGCTGGATCTTCTGATCGGCCATATATTTGGCGACATCTGTAGAATGTCGATCCAACTCGGTCTGCGACTCGGCAACGGAAAGCGCAAGCTTTTGAACCATTTCCGCAAACGGGACGTTTAGCAGTTCCTGCCCGATACTCATTTCCAATCTCCTCTGTTAATTCAGTCTTTCTCAATAATTTGCGTGGCGGTCCGCCTCCTGACGGAAAAAGTGACTTTGGATGCGTTCTGGCTGATCGCCTGCTTTCGGGCATTCGTCGCGATTTGGGCTTTGGTGCCGTCCTGACCCAACCCAACAACCGCTTCGACTTTGACGTTGTCGATGGTGAAATCACTGCTGCCATCAGACCCGGCGAGGATCTGTTCACCCAGGGCTTGCGAGAATTCCTGCGCGTTGACGACCTGTGTGTCAGGATCGTCCGCTCCCATTGTCGCGCGGCCCTCGGCCATCGGGTTCATCACCGGGTTACCCGCGCCCATCAACATGCCGCCGCTGCCTTCTTCCAGATCGTCGATCCGTTCTTGCAGGTCGTTGATCGTCTCGAGCAGCGCGACTTCGCGCGCCTCCATTGCCGTCATGCGGTTTTCAAGTGACTGAAGCAGAGTGGTGAATGCCTCGGGCATCTCGGTGACGCGGACATCTATGGGCGCTCTTTTGGGGGCTTTGACTTTCTTAGTTGCCATCATTGCCATCCAAAGATCTGCTCTCATCTACGGGACCGGGCGCGAAACGCATTCGCATCGTGGACGCGCTTTTGGAATCGAGCGTGTCTGTCTGAGTCAGCTTCGGGCCAAAAATAAAGGTGCCAATCCTGCTGCGTTGGCCTTCTTCGGTGGAACTGCTCATCTCCATGACAACCTTCAGTTCCACATCGACATCCTGCATGTGATAAAAGACCGGCGGGATGCCAAGATCGCGCAGTTCCTGGGGATAGTTCTTCAGCGCTTTCAGCTGATCAATGCTAAGCTGTTCGGCCGCCTGGGCCACACTGCGGCCTATATCGGCTACCATGTCGGTCAGAGTTGTTCCGAATATCTTGTCCAGATCATCGTTGGCCAATCCGACCTCCCGTCATAAAATCACGGAAAGCGTAGCACGAGATCGTCCTATCACAACGTTGAATCTCAGAACCGAACTTTCTGAGCGAATTCCTGCAGTTCCGTCCGCATTACATCTGGTTGAAATGCCGGACAAAAAAAACCGCACCCGAAGGCGCGGTTCTTTGAATTCAGTATGTGCAGTTCTTAGCCCTGACGAGCTTTGAACCGACGCTGCGTCTTGTTGATCACGTAGACGCGGCCTTTGCGACGCACAACCCGGCAATCACGGTGCCGGTTCTTGAGCGAGCGGAGCGAGTTCTTGACCTTCATGGGTCTGTCTCCAATCTGCGGCGCCTTCATCAAGGACGTGGCCAGCGCCTGGGTTTGCGGGTGCCCCGGAAATCCGAAGCAGTGAGTTCATGGTGGGCGGTACAAGGATCGAACTTGTGACCCCTTCGATGTCAACGAAGTGCTCTACCGCTGAGCTAACCGCCCATGAAACCGTCGCGTGGCCAACCCCATAACGAAATGGGGCGCGGAACCCCGCGCCGGTAGCGGGGTCTATAAAAGGAGTCGCAAAAGGGTTCAAGGGGTTTGGTAGAACTATTTTCCGGTCTATGTTTGGTGCGAACAAGGAGTCGCCATGCAAAACGCTGCTTACCTACTGGATATGCCTGCCAAGCGCACGTCCTGTGTGGTTTTTTCCTCTCCGCATAGCGGTCGAAACTATCCAAATGGGCTGATGAAGCGGTCGGTTCTCAGCCAAGATGTGATTCGTTCTTCCGAGGATGCTTTTGTGGATCAGTTGTTTTCATCAGCGGCGGACCATGGTGCGCCACTGATTTCGGCGATGATGCCACGCGCCTATGTCGATCTGAACCGCAGCGCAGAAGAGCTGGATCCAGCCCTTATTCAGGGCGCGCGCCGCCAAGGTCATAACCCGCGGGTAGCGTCCGGGCTTGGGGTGATTCCGCGTGTGGTCGCCAATGGTCGAGAAATCTATCGCGGTAAGCTGACCATGGATGAGGCGCGTCTGCGAATCGATACCTGTTGGCGCCCCTATCATGCCCGGATCAAATCGTTGCTGGCAGAATCGCATCAGGAATTCGGGCAGGCGATTCTGATCGACTGTCATTCGATGCCGCACGAAGCCGTGGCCCTTGCGTCCACAGTCAATTCCAGACGTCCCGAGATCGTGCTAGGGGATCGGTTCGGTGCCTCTGCAGCGCCAGAGGTCGTCGAACAGATAGAGGCCGCTTTCGTCTCGGCGGGTCTGAGCGTGGCCCGAAATACGCCGTTTGCCGGGGCCTATGTGACCCAGACCTATGGACGCCCCAGCCGCCACCAGCATGCTGTACAGATCGAGATCGACAGATCCCTGTATATGGATGAAAGCAGGATCGAGCCGAATGACAATTTCGCTGCCTTCAAAGAGACCCTGGGCGAAATCATCATGGATATTGCGCGGATCGGGCCTGAGCCGCTGCAGCTTGCAGCCGAATAACCTCAGCGCAGGGCACGTCCTTTGACGATGGCATCCGTCCCAAAGCGGCGGCGAATCTCATCCGTGGCGCGTTCGGCCTGCGATCTGCGCGAGGCATCCGGATCCAGCAGATCCCCTGAAATATCCGCCTGATCCTCGGGGCACAGATCCGACAGGCCACACCCCAACAGCCGATAGGGGCCCTGATCACCAACCTGATCGAACAGCGCCCTTGCTGTGCGATAGATCCGATCGGCGATCTGCGTGGCATCGCGAAGAGAAACGCGTCGCGTAATGAGTTTGTGATTGGCCCGTTTCAGCTTGAGCGTCACAACCCGCCCCGCCAGTTCTTTGGCTTTGGCCCGGTCCGAGACTTTTTCGGCCATCCGCCAAAGGTGCCCATCCAGAATGTCGGCATTGGCCGTATCTTCAAAAAAGGTCGTTTCGTTGCTGATGGACTTCATCGGTTCATGTGCCGAAACCCGGCGCTTGTCCTGACCGCGGGCCAGATGCCACAGCCGGTAGCCCATGGAGCCAAACCGCGCGGTCAGATCCTCTTGATCCCAGCGCAGTAGGTCCGAGAACAAGCGTATGCCTGCACGGTCCAGCGATTCCTGCGCCGCAGGGCCTATGCCCCAGATCAGGCGCACGGGCTTGTCGTTCAGAAACGCGGATGTCTCTTCCTTGCCGATCACCGAAAATCCGCGCGGCTTGTCCAGATCGGATGCGACCTTGGCCAGAAACTTGTTATGTGACAGCCCGATTGACCCGGTCAGTCCCAGTTCATCCTTCATCCGCTTGACCAGCCGCGCCAGCATCACGGCGGGAGGCGCACCGTGCAGACGTTGCGTGCCGGATAGGTCCATGAACGCTTCGTCCAGGGAAAGCGGTTCAACAATCGGCGTCAGCTCGTCCATCATCGACCTGATTTGGCGCGAAGCCTCGGCATAGACCGACATGCGCGGTTTGATCACGACAGCGTCGGGGCATAGTTGCAACGCCTTGAACATCGGCATTGCCGAACGGACGCCGCGAATCCGGGCGACATAACAAGCCGTAGACACAACACCGCGCTTGCCGCCCCCGATAATGACGGGTTTGTCGGCCAGCTCCGGATTGTCCCGTTTTTCGACAGAGGCGTAGAAGGCATCGCAATCCATATGTGCGATGGACAGGTCAAACAATTCAGGATGCGTTTTGACGCGCGGGCTGCCGCAGTCCGGGCAGCGGCGTTCCTTCGTCAGTTCTGTCAGGCAATCTCGGCAGAGGCCGGGCATTTTCTTTTCCCGTCTTCCATGCGGTCCGTAAGGTTCGGTGACTATATCATTCGCATGCCACGGGCAAAACCCGCACAGTGAGGGTAGGAACCAGATCTGCCAAAAGAAGGCCCCCCGCAAAGTGGCGGGGGGAGGTGACGGACCTCAGGAAGAGATGGTCCGCGGGGAGTATCACCTACTTAGAATCTCTCAAAATCGAATTTTTCGATAGAACCCAGTTCACACAGTGGAAACTCGTGTTTTGCATGTGTGTTTTGGGGCACAGGGACGATTTGGCGCGGATCGGGCGAAAAGTGACCTTAGGTCAACTGTTTGCGGGTTATTCTTGCAATAATTTTGCCTGATTTAGCCGGATTGCCCTAGTGTCGGGATAAGGAATTTAACTCTGCAAGCACCGCTTCTGCGGCGGCTTTAGGGTCTTGCGCCTGATAGATTGGGCGTCCCACTACGATGTGATCAGCGCCGTCACCGATGGCAGTTGCCGGGGTTGCGACCCGTTTCTGATCACCCAACGCGGCACCGGCGGGCCGAACGCCGGGTGTCACGATCAAGCGGTTTTCGGCTTGGGGCAGGGCACGGATCAGCGCGGCCTCTTGCGGGCTTGCGATGACGCCATCGGCACCCGCCTCCAACGCTTTGGCAGCGCGTTCGACAACCAGGTCCTGGACATCGCCTGCTTTCAGCAGGCTGGCATCCAGATCATCCCGGTTCAACGAGGTCAGGATGGTTACGGCCAGGATCTTGAGGTCTTTGCCAGACGCACCCTCTTTGGCGGCCCGCACCACGTGCGGGTCACCATGTACGGTCAGGAAATCCAAATCGAACTGTGCCAGACCGCGCACCGCATTTTCCACCGTATTGCCAATGTCGAACAGTTTCATGTCCAGAAAGATGCGCTTGCCCTGATCCTGCTTTAACTCGTTCGCCAGGGCTAGCCCGCCCCCTGTCAGCATTCCCAGACCGATCTTGTAGAATGAGACACTGTCCCCCAGCCGCTCGGCCAAGGCCAGACCGTCCAGGGCGTTGGGGACATCAAGGGCTACAATCAGGCGGTCATCGGACATTGGGGGCTCCTTTTTGGCAAACGTCTGCGTCCTAACGGTTTCGTGCGCATCTGTCCATGCGCGCCTTGCGTGATTCAGATCACGGCAGAGGTTTCCGACTGTGCTATTATCGCGTTGTGCAACTGGGACGGAATTCGGAATGAGACAGTTTACGAAACCCACTATCGCAATCTGCGCGGGGCTGATGCTGGCCGGGTGTCAGGACATGGCGCTGGAAAAAGAGGCTGCTGATACAGTCCTGAGGTCTCCGACAAACGACAACCTCCGGCTGATTGGCGGTTATCGTTCGATGGATGATGACTGTCAGGTTACGGGGGAATCCGCCTTTACCGTGGATTTTCTGGATGACGCCGCCGATCTGGTTTCCTGCCCGACGGGCAGCGATGCGGCGCAATCGCTTGTCGATATGTACGGTGCGCGTTCTGTCGCGAAAACTGGGGGGTATACAGTTTATTCTGTGCCGCGTCGGTAGGTTGGATTCTGTTGGCAGACCCCTTGAACCGGGCAAGATATTTCCCAGATTGAATGTGAGGCCCAGACCGACGCGCGCTGCCAGGCGGGCGCGTCAAAACCGGGCGCTTAGAGAAGGAGCAAAATATGGACTTGAACAAGTTCACCGAGCGGGCACGAGGTTTCGTGCAGGCAGCGCAAACGATTGCGATGCGCGAGGGGCACCAGAGGTTGACCCCTGAACATATACTCAAAGCCTTGATGGACGATGATCAGGGGCTGGCCAGCAATCTGATCACCCGCGCAGGCGGAGCGCCCAGCCGTGTCGTTAACGCACTGGATGCGTCCATGGCCAAAATTCCAAAGGTCAGCGGCGATGGGGGCCAGGTTTATCTGGATGGTCAGACCGCCAAAGTTCTGGATGAAGCTGAAAAGATCGCCACCAAGGCAGGCGATAGTTTCGTGCCGGTTGAACGTATTCTGATGGCGCTGTGCATGGTGAAATCCAAAGCCAAGGATGCTTTGGAAGATGGCGCGGTGACGGCGCAGAAACTGAACGAAGCCATCAATGACATCCGCAAAGGGCGCACCGCTGACACCGCCTCGGCAGAAGAGGGCTATGATGCGCTCAAGAAATACGCGCGTGACCTGACCGAAGCGGCGGCTGAGGGCAAGATCGACCCGATTATCGGGCGGGATGAGGAAATCCGCCGCTCGATGCAGGTTCTGTCGCGCCGCACCAAGAACAACCCCGTTCTGATCGGCGAGCCCGGCGTGGGTAAAACAGCGATTGCCGAAGGTATGGCCCTGCGCATCATCAATGGGGATGTGCCGGAATCGCTAAAGGATAAAAAACTGCTCGCGCTCGACATGGGTGCGCTGATCGCAGGTGCGAAATACCGTGGTGAATTCGAAGAACGCCTCAAGGCGGTTTTGACCGAAGTGACCGAAGCCGCCGGTGAAATCATCTTGTTCATTGATGAGATGCACACGCTGGTTGGCGCGGGCAAATCCGACGGCGCGATGGATGCTGCCAACCTGATCAAGCCTGCGCTTGCCCGGGGTGAGCTGCATTGTATCGGTGCCACCACGCTGGATGAGTATCGCAAATACGTGGAAAAAGACGCGGCTTTGGCGCGCCGGTTCCAGCCGGTTGTGGTTCAGGAACCGACTGTCGAGGACACGATCAGCATCCTGCGCGGTATCAAGGAAAAGTACGAGTTGCACCATGGTGTGCGTATCTCTGACTCGGCTTTGGTGTCGGCAGCGACCCTGTCGCATCGCTACATCACTGATCGCTTCCTGCCCGATAAAGCTATCGACCTTGTCGATGAAGCGTCGGCTCGCTTGCGGATGGAAGTGGACAGCAAGCCCGAAGAACTCGATCAGCTGGATCGCCAGATCCTGCAGATGCAGATCGAGGAACAGGCGCTGAAGCTTGAGGATGATGCGGCCTCGAAGGATCGTCTGGAAACCTTGCAAAAGGATCTGGCCGATCTGCAGGAGCAATCCGCCGAGATGACTGCACAGTGGCAAGCCGAACGTGACAAGCTGGCTGGTGCGCGCGATCTGAAGGAACAGCTCGACAAGGCACGGGCCGATCTGGAAATCGCCAAACGCGAAGGCAACCTCGCCAAGGCAGGTGAGCTGTCCTATGGCGTCATCCCCGAGCTTGAGAAGAAGCTGACCGAGGCCGAAAACGCCGAAAGCAGCCAGATGATGGCCGAGGAGACGGTGCGCCCCGAACAGATCGCAAGCGTTGTCGAACGCTGGACGGGAATCCCGACCTCGAAGATGCTGGAAGGCGAGCGCGAAAAGCTGCTGCGGATGGAAGACGATCTGCATTCACGCGTGATCGGTCAGGATGCGGCGGTCACTGCTGTTTCAAATGCCGTGCGCCGTGCGCGGGCCGGTCTGAATGACGAAGGCCGCCCGCTGGGCTCGTTCCTGTTCCTCGGGCCGACCGGCGTGGGGAAAACCGAGCTGACCAAGGCGGTGGCGAACTTCCTGTTCGACGACGACAACGCGATGGTGCGCATCGACATGTCCGAGTTCATGGAGAAACACGCGGTTGCCCGTCTGATCGGTGCGCCTCCGGGCTATGTCGGCTATGACGAAGGCGGCGTGCTGACCGAAGCCGTGCGGCGCAGGCCCTATCAGGTTGTGCTGTTCGATGAGGTCGAAAAGGCGCATCCGGATGTGTTCAACGTGCTGTTGCAGGTTCTGGATGATGGCGTTCTGACCGATGGTCAGGGCCGTACCGTGGACTTCAAGCAGACGTTGATCATCCTGACGTCGAACCTCGGCTCTCAGGCGCTGAGCCAGTTGCCCGAAGGTGCGGACAGCGCGCAAGCCAAGCGTGATGTGATGGACGCGGTCCGGGCGCATTTCCGGCCCGAGTTCCTGAACCGTCTGGACGAGACGATCATCTTTGACCGGCTCAAGCGGGAAGATATGGATGGCATTGTCGATATCCAAATGGCACGCCTGCAAAAACGTCTGGCTGCGCGGAAGATCGAGCTGGTTCTGGACGACGGGGCTAAGGAATGGCTGGCCAACGAGGGCTATGACCCGGTTTTCGGTGCTCGCCCGCTGAAACGCGTGATCCAACGCGCCTTGCAGAACCCGCTGGCCGAGGCGCTGCTGGCGGGTGAGATCAAGGATGGCGAGTCTATTCCGGTCACCGCCGGGGCCGAGGGCCTGATCATAGGCGATCGGCTGGGCACGTCTGAGCGACCACGACCGGATGATGCCGTGGTGCATTGAACCTAAACTGATTGTTGAATGGACCCGCTTGACTGGTGGGTCCATTCTTGAATTTACCCGCGTTTTTTTGCGACTAACCCCCGGCTTGTCCGAGAGGGTGGGCCAGATGGGAAAGAATAGACCGTTTCGCAATCAAAACCTGCTTCATCTAGCAGCTCTAAGATCTCCGCGCGCTGAAACGTTCTATGTCGCCATTGCAACCAGATGATGGCGTTACACCAATGTGGCTTTGATACCACCAAAAACAGGCGACCACCCGGGCGCAGCAGTCTGTGAATGTCTTGCAATGCTTGGGACGGATCTGCGCAATGTTCAATCACATGGGCCGCAAGAGCTACGCCTACGGGGTCTAGATTGACATTGCCTAGCACCCCTTGGGCTAGTTCTGGTTCGACCCCCCGCGCCCGCAGAGCCTTTTGGCCTTGCCTGATCATCCCCGCGCTGGGTTCAAGTAAGGTTATCCTGGCCGGTTTTCCGTGGACCGCTACCCAGGCCTCGGCGAAGGACGCAGTGCCAGCCCCAATATCGACCACATGTGTCACGTCGTTAGCGACAGGCAATCCCGAGGTCAGGAATTCTAGGTAGCCATCATAGTACCCAAGCGCGCGCATCTTGTCCCGCCACCGGGGCGCGGCTGTATCGTAACGATGCGTGATTTCGGCAATGGGTTTGGGCATCGGTCCGTGCTTTGAAGGTATGTTGCATCACTAGTGCATCGTGGCTTTAGACCAACGCGAATATCCGTGCCGGACCTCCGGTGCCGCCAGCATGTTTCGGTGCGCCGATGACCAGCGTGGCCCCCGCGGCCGGAACCCGATCCAGGCCCGCAAGGCATTCGATGCCAAACCGACCCGAGGGCAGCCAGGCATAGTGGGTGGCGAAATCAGCAGACATGCCGTGATCCAGCGACAGGGTATCCACCGCAATCGACCGCGCGCCGGTGTCTTCCATTAACATCTGCGCCGCTTCGACGTGAAACCCGGGATAGTGCTGCGCCTCACCGTCGAAATTGCGGAACCCGTCCGTGGCGGTCTTGCCGGACCAACCGGAATGCATCGCCACGCAAGCGCCGTCGGGGATGTCTCCGTTGGCCGCAATCCACGCCTTCAGATCGTCCGGGGTAACGCGGGTGTCGGCGTCTTCGGCGGCGCGGGCGGCGATATTGACGACACAAAGCGGCGCGACCAGATCGGTCACCGGGATCTCATCAACCGACATGCCATCTGCGGAGAAATGCAGGGGCGCATCTATATGCGTGCCGGTATGTTCGTTGATCGACAGATTGAACAGGTTAAAGCCGTGATCCGCGAAGTTGAACGCCTGTTCGGCGGAAATGCCCGGCTCCCCTCCCCAGGTGGGGAAGTCTGGGCTGAGCGTATGGGTCATGTCCTCGACCCCGCCATGACCTGCCGCCAACGCTGCCGGGGCAATCGCTCCGGTGGTTGCTGCCGCAACGCCCGTGGCCGCAGCGGCCTTGAAGAAATTTCGCCGCGACAGCATCCTGTCTTTGACGGCATTCATAACGCAGATGTCACACATTCTTCTTCTCCCACTGGTGGATTTCAATCGTTGGATGGGTCGTCCATCTTTTCCCTTGTTGGTAATACCTGCGGCCCAGCCTGCATTTTTGAGGCCTGCGTTGTAAAGGTGGTGACCACAGGTGGTGCCGCGACAACAGCCTCACCCCCCCCCTGATACGTTACAAACTGGTCGCTCAATCGTGAGGCCTGTTTCCTTGGCTCTGTGCTATCAGCGGACTACCTCACCTCAGAGGATGTATGAAGACGGAGACTTAGATGGCGCATCGCTGGACCAACACATTGACACATGCCGACGTCACCCCCCGGGCGGCGTTTCTGAACCGGCGCCAGATGATGGCCGGGATGGCGGGTGTCGGATTGGCAGGGCTGGCGCAGGGGGCAGCCGCGCAAGAGGCGCTGGAGCCGAATACCTGGGAAGAGATCACCGGTTATAACAATTATTACGAGTTTGGTACGCGGAAAGAAGATCCTGCAAAATACGCCTATACTCTTGTTACTGAGCCGTGGAGCATCAAGATTGACGGTCTGGTGGACAAGCCCGGCGATTACAATTTCAAGGACATTCTGTCCGAAATGACCGTCGAAGAACGGATATACCGGTTTCGCTGTGTCGAGGCATGGTCGATGGTGATCCCTTGGAACGGGTTTGAACTGGCCGACCTGCTGAACATGGCCGGTGTTCAGGAAGGCGCCAAATACGTGGCCTTTGAAACCGCTTATCGTCCAGATGAAATGCCGGGTGTTCAGTATCCGGTTCTGGACTGGCCGTACCGTGAAGGTCTTCGGCTGGACGAAGCAATGCACCCGCTGACCCTGATGGCCACTGGTATTTATGGCCGGCCGATCCCGAACCAGAACGGCGCACCGTTGCGTCTGGTGGTTCCGTGGAAATACGGGTTCAAATCCATCAAGTCGATCGTGCGCATTACGGTGTCAGATGTTGAGCCGCCGACAAGCTGGAACATGGCCGGTCCGCGCGAATATGGTTTCTATAGTAACGTGAACCCCAACGTGGATCACCCGCGCTGGTCGCAGGCCTCGGAGCGTCAAATCGGCGGTGGGCTGTTTGCCAAGCGCATCCCGACGCTCATGTTCAATGGCTACGAGGACGAGGTCGCCGGGCTTTACGAAGGCATGGATCTGTCCAAGCATTATTGAGAGTATGAGCGCGCTGAACCAGATATTCCGTCGGATCCCTGTTTGGGCCGTCTATTTGCTGGGGGTCCTGCCGGCACCCTGGCTGTTCTATCAAGGGCTGACCGGAGGTTTGGGTGCCGACCCGATTGAGGCTCTTGAGCATAAGTACGGCAAACTGGCATTGCAGTTTTTGATTGTTGTTCTGGCTATATCGCCCCTGCGCAGGTTTGTCGGCGTGAACCTGATCAAGTTCAGGCGGGCGCTGGGCGTTTTGACATTTATATATATCAGTCTGCATCTTTTGGTTTGGCTGGTATTGGATGTGCAGGCCCCCGGGCAGATCTGGGCGGACATCCTGAAGCGCCCCTATATAACTGTGGGTATGGCGGCATTTGTTCTGACGCTGCCACTGGCCGTGACGTCGAACAACTTTTCAGTACGGCAGCTTGGCCCGGGCTGGCGCGCGCTTCAGCGTTTGGTCTATCCGGCAGCAGTTCTGGGGGGCGTGCATTATGTAATGCAGGCCAAAGGATTTCAGATCGAACCCTTGATCTATTTGTCCGTGATTTTGGCTTTGCTTGCTTTGCGCCTACCGATCTCGACCCTGATGAGCCGATTCCGAGGTGCGATTCCGCCCGACTCGGCCTGAGTCTGCCAGCAAGCCTGTGCGAAACACAATTTTCCGTACGCATCTTGGCGGTTGGTCGCCGTATTTGGGCGCGGTTCTATTTGTAAGCATTTGTTTTATTTCAGTAAATAATTGTTTTGAAGATTTTCGAGAGTTTCGGGAATTTTCTGCTTGCGGTGTATGTTTGTAATGCTTAGAACCCCCTTCACCGGCGCTGCTGAGGCGCTTGTGACACACTG